>NZ_JAAKGU010000004.1:0-408786 GCF_011043685.1 Paenibacillus apii
CGCTGTCCTGAAAGGAACTGCAGTATAGTCCTTTGCCATTCAGGGGCAATTAATTTTAAAATAGGTTAAATCTTGTATCGATCTTTCATTGAATTCGAAACATCCAAAGCCCCAGCATTCCTCATGCTCAATCATGATTTGAAAAAGAATAAGTTCGAAGAAGAATGCCGCATATGTTCCAGGCATGGTATAGCGGCTCAAATGGTACTTCCCCAATTCGTTCCCGGCATCCAGCTTGAGGTATGAACATTATCTCCGTTTATACGATTGCCGAGCTCATCTTTGATTTTGCCATAGTCTTGGTAGACAAGTCTCCCCCCAGTGACTGAAATCTTTTTTGCGGTTCCGAGGTAATTCCTCCCTTGGTTATTTATTTTTTAAGAAAACGAAGAATTTCAATCGCTGCGGTTACCTGCCGTACACGATCTCCGGAGTGAAGTTCAACCGACAAAATCTCTAGTGATTTTTATACGAGCCCATCAACGTTAACTGTTATGGCTAACGTCTTATTAGGGAGTGGGATTGGAGATTTATCTAAATACTACTCCAGTTCTGCTACTTCAAACGGATATTTGAATTTCGTACATGAGGTCCGATTTTCAACGAAAGACCGTACATGCTGGTTCAAGTCATCTTTGTAAACGACAAATCTCCAATCGATGGATCTTGTGTGATAACCATCTTTATAAAGATAAGGTCCGAGAATCCCGCCGTGAACCTTATCTCTCTACAATTAGTCCGATGTCACCTTCACTGATTGTATTGGCGAAGCAATATACGGTACCTAGGTTTGTGTTCAAACTCTGACCAGAGTAATGGAATGGGGCGGCAGCGAGCTTATCACGGATATCATCTTTGCTGGCGCCGGTTAAATCACCCGTTTCACCCCATCCACGGTCATCCCAGCCCGGAGTACTAGACCATCTTGCTTAGGGTAAGGTGACTCGTACCAATCGCACAGCCACTGGCAGTAACCGTTAATAGTCGCTCACGAATCGAAATGACATCGCATCGTGTCCACAATCTCAAAAAATTCGACAACACCGGCGAAGACATGAAGGATCTCATCTCCATCGGGACGATCGGGCATCAAAGCCATTGAAAGCTACCGCCCCAACAAAGGGACCAAATTGGCTACGTTTGCAGCTCGCTGCATAGAAAATGAAATTCTGATGCATCTGCGCTCGCTCAAAAAAACGCGCAAGGACGTTTCGCTGCACGACCCCATTGGAACGGACAAAGAGGGGAATGAAATCACCCTTATCGATATCCTCGGCTCGGATACGGACGATGTCATTAAAGAGGTGGATCTCAAGATTGAGAAGAGCAAGATCTACCGCAATCTCGACATTCTGGACGACCGGGAAAAAGAGGTGGTGGTCGGCCGTTTCGGGCTGAGGCGAAGCGGTAAAATCTAAACATGCTGTCACAAAATATCCAGAACATTAAAGTAACTTGTCTGCGGATAAGTTGCTTTACTTTTTTAATTGAAGGTTTCTTTACTCAAAGAGATAGGATCGTTGGTAGTATAGCGAGTTTGATATTCAGTTAATAGATTTCTAATATCTTTGATTGATGAAAATCTGCGCATAACAAGGTTAATAGAAAGTATATGACATGGGGCGTCTTGCTGCCGTTCTACGGCCAGGGATGCCTCTTTTTTTGGATAAGAACCAGTAAGATCAGGTAGTCTGAAGGGATACTGAGCTTGCGACAGGGAAATCCGTGCAGTACACTTTCTTTATTCAGTACTACTTATGATAACTTTGATGAGAGTACTTCGAAAAAAGGAAGTGTTAAACAATGAATGTAGAAATGGTCATGCGGGAGCTTGAAGCGCTCGGCAAGGAACGAACCAAGAAAATATACAGCTCGAATGGCGCGCACGAACCGCTTTTTGGCGTGGCTACCGGCGCAATGAAGCCTATCTTCAAGAAAACCAAAATAAATCAGCTTCTAGCTGAGCAGCTTTACGCGACGGGGAACTACGACGCTATGTATTTTGCCGGCATTATAGCCGACCCCAAAGCAATGACGGAAGCCGATTTTGACCGATGGATGGATGCGGCTTATTTTTATATGCTGTCCGATTATGTAGTTGCAGTAACCTTGGCAGAAGCGGATATTGCACAAGAGGTTGCCGATAAATGGATCGCGAGCGGTGAAGAGCTGAGAATGTCAGCGGGCTGGAGCTGTTACTGCTGGTTGCTCGGCAATCGACCGGACGATGAATTTTCCGAAAGCAAAATTGCCGGTATGCTTGAGATCGTGAAAAATACGATTCATGATTCTCCAGAACGCACTAAATACGCAATGAACAACTTTTTATACACAGTGGCCGTATCCTATGTGCCTCTTCATGATAAAGCGTGTGAGACCGCAAGGACTGTAGGCCCAGTAGAAGTCAATAAGGATAAGGCAAAAAGCAAATTTCTTCACGCTTACGAAAATATTCAAAAGGCAGTCGACAAAGGTCAGGTTGGTTTTAAACGCAAGCATGTAAGATGTTGACCGTTACAAAAGCTTAAACCTACTCCGAGACCGATAGCTCAGAAATGAAGAACCAGCAGCCAAACAAGGCTGCTGGTTCTTCCTGTGCTCGGAGACGGACGATGTGATCAAGAAAGTCGATCTCAAGATTGAGAAGAGCAAGATCTACCGCAATCTCGACATCCTGGACGACCGGGAAAAAGAGGTGGAGGTCGGCCGTTTCGGGAGGGCCGTTCTTTTATATAAATATATCAGCGGATGAAGCTGTCCATCTGCACAAGCTGTTAGTTCACCTGTTCATAGATTATAGTATCTCACAATGAAGGGGTGAATGGAGTGCATTAAGTAATAATCACAGGAGCAAATGGATTTATTGGTAGTTCATTAACGAATTATCTTGGGAAAAAGGGACTAACCATATTTGCTGTTGTAAGAAACAAATACTCAAATGCTGATACAATACTGAACCATGAAAATATTAATATCATCTACTGCGATTTTAATCATGCGGAGCAGTTAGAATATTTGATAGCGGATTGAGATATTGATGTGTTTTATCATCTTGCCTGGACTGGTGCGTCTGGATCAGGAAGGGCAGACTATAAGCTTCAAATAGAAAATGTATCCAATTCCTTGGAGTGTGCCAAGCAATCAAAGCTTATGGGATGTAAGAGATTCATTGCAATAGGTACGATCAAAGTGTGGGAGGCGATCTTTTGTGAAGAAAGCTATTGTTACGGGTGCAACTGGTTTTATAGGGAGTTATCTTGTAAAAGAATTAATAAATAACGGATATAGAGTATTGGCGATTATTAGACCTAATTCAAATAATAGATACAGATTAGAAAATTTAAGTGATGTAAAGATTTTAGAATGTGACTTATCTGATCTGAAAAATGCTGGAAAAAACATTAATGAAAACTATGATTATTTTTTTCATCTGGGTTGGGAAGGAGTCTACGGTGAAAATCAATCTAATTATATTGTGCAAATAAGAAATATTGAGTACGCTCTCGATGCTATGGAATTAGCAAATAAAACAAACTGCACACGTTTCATAGGAGCTGGAAGTATCCAGGAAAAAGAATGTTTAGTTGAAATGCAAAAAAGCCAAGAGGTTACTAATCAGGGAAACGCATATAAAACAGCAAAATTGGCAAGCCATTTTTATTGTAAGTTAAAAGCAAATAAAGCTAAGATAGACTTTTTTTGGCCGCTTCTTACCAATACTTATGGTGTTGGTGAAACCTCAACTCGATTAATAAACAGTGCCATACAAAAACTAATCAATGGCGAGGAACCGACCTTAACAAAAGGAGAGCATTTATATAATTTTATCTACATCACTGACGCTGTAAGAGCCTATAGGATTATTGCAGAGAGAGGAATTAGTTATAATGATTATATAATTGGAAGTGAGAGGGTTATACCTTTGAAAGAGTATTTAGAGGAATTAAAAGATGTCGTAAATCCCAATCTCACTCTAGGTTTTGGAAAACATATTTATAATGGAGTTTATATGACTAAGAAAGATCTTTATAATAAAAATTTATATACAGACACTGGGTATAAAACTAATGTGCCATTCAAAGTGGGAGTAAAGATGACTGCTGACTGGCAAAGGAGAGAATTAACTGGCTCAAAACTAATCAACAAAGAATAAAATATTATCTAAAAACTACTGTGACCAAGTGTGTGACCACGGCCACAGAAGGGAAGTTAAATCTTGACAGACCACACAGACCCAAATCCTCTATTAGTGCGGTGGATTTCATCCGTGCTCAAAAAAGATATCCCTGCCTTAAGTGCCTCCCACCAATTCTCTGCTACCTCGAACTCGTTTGGGTAATCCCCCCACTTCCACATTATATCCCATACATCCTCGGCCATTTGGCGGCTCTCTCAATGGCGTCATCCACCAATTTCTTTAGCCTATCTGTAAGTAAAACGCAATCATATCTCTCGTTTAACTCAAGATCCGCACGGCGACATGGGTGTCTATAGGATATATCAGCGGATGAAGCTGTACATCTGCACAAGCCATTAGCTCAGTTGTTCATAGAATATAGTATCTCTCAATGATGGAGTGAAAGACCAATGGTAGAGATTCTGGATTATGCTTCGAATGTGCCAACACTGCTATATCAATAGGATCCCAGAACAAGGAGGCTCGTCCAATATGATTATAGGAACGGTAGTCAATGCTTCAGGATTACCCCAAGCGAGGCTGATGGCGGCTTCTGTAAAGCGGATTATGCCTGAGACAACCATAGTAGTCTGCCTAGTGGAACGATACCCGGTAGAACCGCTGCCAGATATTGACTGGATTTTTACGGCCAAGGATATTTCGGCTTATATCGGGTTCCACGATTTTGAAGGGTATATGTTTAAGTTTAACTCCCTCCAATGCGCCACGGCGATGAAAGGACAACTGTTAAGCTATCTGCTCAAAGCCTTTCCGGAGGAGGAGCAGATTGTGTATCTCGATCCGGAGATGGTTGCATTCAAGCCGTTCAGTGAAATATGGGCCATGCTTACCTATTATGATGTTGTGCTGACTCCCCACCATCTTGAGCCATCGGTCCCCTGGGATTGTTTCCGCGAAATCGGGACGCTGCAGGACGGGACCTTTAACAGTGCGCTGATAGGCGTTAGAAACAGCGACGGGGGACGTCATTTTGCGGACTGGTGGGTGAAGATGACTTCAGGTGATTTTTACGGACAGCCGAAAGGGCTGTATATCGACCAGCCTTATCTGAACTTCGTTCCCACTTTTTATCATACAGGAATTCTTCGTCATCCCGGCTACAACCTGGCATTCTGGAACCTGCATGAACGCTGCAGAGAACTCTACTGGGTAGAGGATCAGTATTATTTGACCGACTGGACTCTGCTTCACTGCGTGAACTTCAACAATACGGCCGGGCTGCTGGACAGCTGTATGAACGCCTTCATTCCGGACAACTGGGTTTATGCACAAATGTGGAAGAACTACAAGCAGGATCTGGAAGCGTTGCTTCCCTGGCATTCACCTTTCTCCTGGAGTTATGACTTCTTCTACAGCGGAGAGAAAATATCGGATGAGACCCGGTTACGCTACCGGGAGGCTAAAAAATACCATTCAATGGAAGTTAATCCCTTCACACTTTCCAATGAAAGTAATTTTTGATTACCGAATGAAGAGGAGGATCCGTTATGATCATCTGCTCGGTGACCTGTGCAGACAATCTGCATGAGGCTATGGTGATGGCAAGAATGGCAAAAATTCAAATGCCATATGCCCGGGTTGTCATATGTCTGTTGGAGAGGTCGATGCATCCGGCAGCGCTTAGCGTTCCATGGTTCGACGAAGTCATTCTGGCCAAGGATATGGGAATCCCCGAATTTGAAACCAATATTCTAAAATATAGACTTTATGAAGCGGTAACCTCCATTAAACCGGCTTTTCTCCATTTTCTGTTTGACCGTTATCCGGATGAACTCAACATCGTATTCATGGATACGGATGTCATCCCTTATGCTCCATTCGACGATCTGCTGTTTGCCCTGGAATATCATAACATCCTGCTGTTGCCTCACCTGCTCGAGCCGTGCGGAGATCCGTGGAGCTATTTATGGGTGGGCGTCTTTAACGCCGGCATGATGGCGCTTCGGCGGTCGGAGGAAACCATGCGTTTTCTGGAATGGTGGGGACAGCGGCTGTACCACTACGGGTTTTACGAAGCACCCTTTTATTGTGATCAGAAATGGATCGATCTCGCGCCGGCTTTCTTTAACGTTACAGTATGGGATCACCCGGGGTACAATGTCGCCTACTGGAATCTGCACGAGTCCAGCCGGAAGATCATTTCGGCCGGGGAAGGGCAGTATTGGCTTGAAGGCGGCCTTCCATTCGTCTGCTTTCACTATTCCGGATTAAACAGGGCTCTGCAGTACCATTTGGAGATATGGTTTCCCGATCATTCGTATACGCTGTATGAGCTGATCCGGCTCTTTCAGGAAGAACTGTGGGTTATGGGGAAAGAGGTGTTTTCCCAGATCCCCTGGAGCTATGACTATCACCTGGATGGCACTCTTATTACCGCGGAAGAGAGAAATAGTTATCGCTGCTGATGTCTGGTCTTTTTTTGTTAATGGGCTATTGTGAGATTCACTGTGTAATGGTTAGTTGTGATGACTCCATTTTACACGAATCTTTCATGGGCCTTTCTTTTTTAGGTGCTGAATTTCATAATTACATAAATGACATCGTTTCGTGTCCACAACCTCAAAAATTCGACAACACCGGCGAAGACATGGAGGATCTCATCTCATCGGCACGATCGGGCTGATTAAAGCGAATGAGAGCTACCGCCCCAACAAAGGGACGAAGCTTGCTACCTTCGCGGTCCGCTGTATCGAGAACAAAATATTAATGTACTTACGGAAGTTGTGATCGGCCGCATCGGTCTGGACACGGGCGGGGAGGAGCGTACGCAGCGGGAGATCGCCAAGGAACTGGGCATCAGCCGCAGCTATGTATCGCGGATTGAGAAGCGGGCGCTGATGAAGCTGTATCATGAGTTTTATAAGGCGAAGCGGTGATTAAATCAAAGTGGTCTGCCAATTGGTAGACCACTTCGATTTAGGGGTTGGACACTCGATTATTTTCAATTCTGAATACTTTAAGAGATGGGAAAGATGCTCCAACGGGCAGTGAATTTGTAGACGGAGGAATGTATATACTTGTTATCTTGGAATGAATGTCACAATAGCTTACGTGGATTATAAAAATTTTAACTAAAATCATTGACATGTTATTATATCTCTCATATAATCACATTAATTAGTTACAGAAAACGTTTTAGGAAACAGTGCTTATTATACATTATTAACCAAGTCTACTATGAGGTGACCTGAAGTGGCGAATATAAGAGACATCGCTAAAGCGACCGGATTTTCCGTATCTACAGTTTCCAAGGCATTGAACGGTTATTCTGATATCAACCTCAAGACTAAACAGCTTGTTTTAAAAACCGCTCAAGAAATGGATTACACTCCTAATGTGATGGCAAGAGGGTTAATCACTAAAAAATCGAATATGATTGGCATTTTCTTTGGCGATCAGACCAACTCGGGATTTGATCATCCATTCTTTAGCGAGTTCCTGCGTTCCATCAAGGATGTATGCGGCGCAGAAGGGTATGATATTCTTATATTTTCCAATCGGAAAAGAGAATCCAAGAGTTACAAGTCGATTTGTATTGAAAATGGTGTAGATGGTGTCATCCTTATACTAACCGGTGATCAACGTGCGGATCAGAACATACGGGCTTTGCATGAAACACTTCCTACTGTCTACATAGATAGTGTTCCGCATCAGTATTTTAATGTGAATATGGTAGAGTCCGATAACGAATCGGCAGCTTTTGAAGCAACGGATTATTTAATTCAAATGAATCATACCAGAATTTTAAAAATAGCCGGAGATCAGATAGCCAAGGCCGCACATGATCGGGTAGCAGGCTATAAGAATGCTCTAACTAAACATAATATCCCTGTAGATGAACAACTGATTAAGTATTGCGAGTTTTCCCAGGAACAGAGCTACAAGCTCACCAAATCATTTTTTTCGAAAAAAACCGATGTTACAGCAATATTTGCTTCCAGCGATACCATGGCTTATGGAGCGATCGAAGCTTTAAAGGAGCTAGGTTACAGTGTGCCCGGTGACATCGCTGTAATAGGCTTTGATGATATTGATTCCGCTGCAGGCTACAGCCCCGCGTTGACCACAGTCCGCCAGCAAAGGCTCAAAATAGGACAATCCGCAGCGAAAATTCTGATAAATATTATTGAGAATAATAACGATGGTTCTATCCAGCGGGTGACGGTTCCGGCTCATCTTGTAATCCGGGAGAGCTGCGGAAACCGGTCCGTTTAAAAATAAAAAAAGGAAGTAGAATTCTCATACACTTTTCCTAAAACGTTTTAGGTAAGTTTTGTCAAACCACATCGGAATTGGTATGTATTTTAAAAAACCCATAAATTTAGAAGGAGGCGTAAGTATTTATGGCTGTGGAACATACTTCCCTGATGAAAACATCTGGTAAATCGACTGGTAAGTTGACCGGTAATTCGACCGGTTTATCAAACAAGTGGAGGCAAATAAAGAAGTACCGGAATTTATACTGGATGCTCCTCCCCACGTTGATTTATTTTTTTATCTTCCACTACATCCCCTTTGCCGGCATCAGTATCGCGTTTAAGGATTTTCAACCTTTTGTAGGGATTGCGGACAGTCCTTGGGTGGGGCTGAAGCATTTCAGCATGATCTATCATTCCGAAGATTTTTATCAATTGCTAGTAAATACCCTCCTGATCAGCGGTTACCGCCTTATCTTTGGATTCCCCGTTCCTATTATCTTCGCTTTACTGCTCAATGAGGTAAGAAAACAATCCGTTAAAAAAACCGTTCAAACCATCACTTATTTCCCGCATTTTCTTTCCTGGATCGTATACGGAGGATTAATCCTTTCCTTTATTAGTCCTGCAGGCATTATTAATGAAATTTTAAAAGGCTTCGGCATTCCGGCGATAGATTTTGTTACAGGCCCCGATTATTTCCGTTCCATTCTGGTCATTACCGGTATTCTAAAGGATTTTGGCTGGGGAGCGATTATTTACTTGGCGGCATTAAGCTCTATCGATCCGCAATTATACGAGGCGGCGACGGTCGATGGATCAGGCAGATGGAAAAAGATGATTCATGTAACTTTGCCCGCACTGCTTCCAACGGTATTTCTCATGCTTATTATACAGATCGGTTATATTCTGGACGCCGGCTTTGAACAGATCTTTGTGATGAGTAACCCGACGGTGTATGGCGTATCGGATATATTTGATACCTATGTGTACCGGATCGGAATCGAGCAGGCCAACTTTAGTGAAGCTACGGCCATAGGTTTGTTCAAAGGGGTTGTCGGCTTTATCCTGATTGTTTCGGCTAACCGCATCATTAAGCGCAGCGGAGAACCAACTTTATGGTAAGGGGGAAAGACCATGGTTGAACAAAAGAACCGTTTTGCAGATTTCATCATTTATTCTGTCTTAGCGTTTGCCTGTGTGGTCACCATACTGCCTATCCTTCACGTCTTTAATCTTTCGTTGACCTCGGCCAGCGAGGTGCATAAGAGCAATCTTCTGCTGTGGCCCAAGGAGATTACGTTTCAAGCCTACAAATATTTGTTTTCTACGAATGCTTTGGTCAAAAGCTTTTATATCACGGCATTCATTACGATTATTGGAACCTTATTGAATCTAATCCTAACGATTGCCGGAGCTTACGCGCTGTCCAAACCGGAGCTTCCGGGGTACAGAGGGTTTATGGTCTACATTGTCATTCCGATGATGTTCAACGCGGGGATGATTCCGAGCTATTTATTAATCAAAAATTTGGGTTTGCTGAACTCGGTCTGGGCTTTAATCCTCACCGGCGCGGTTTCAGCGTTCAACCTGATTTTGATGCGTAACTTCATTATGGGTTTGCCCGGCAGTTTGGAGGAAGCGGCCAAAATAGACGGCTGCAGCGAATGGACGGTATTATTCCGGATCCTTATTCCCATCTCCAAACCGGCGATTGCAACTATAGGTCTGTTTTATGGTGTATACCACTGGAATGAGTTTTTTCTGGGGGTTCTCTATCTTTCGGATTCATCGAAATGGCCGCTGCAGGTGCTGCTGCGAACGATCGTATTTGATAACAACATGAGCAACGTAGCCGCTTTGAATACCTTATCCACTGCCGGCCAAGCGGTTGAACCCGCAAATATTCAAGCAGCTTCAATTATTTTTGCCGCCTTGCCCGTTTTGGTTGTTTATCCTTTTTTACAACGCTATTTCGTTAAGGGAATGGTATTGGGAGCTGTGAAAGGATAACACTTCAAGCGAGATACAAAGCAGATAATCAGGAGGGATAAGGATGAAAAGCAGCTTTTGGAAAAAAGGGTCTTTGTTATTGACGGCACTTGTAATTGTTCTCGGCGGATGTTCTTCGGGCAATAATGGCGCAAACAGCGGTGCAGACACGGCAGCAGATGCTGCCGGCAGCTCGGAGCCGGTAACCATTACGATCTTGAAGCATTTGAACGGCGGGCAGCGCTATGCCCCGGATACGGCGATTGAAAAATTAATCGAAGAAAAGGCCAATGTTAAAGTTGAATATCAATTCATTCCCGCCCAGGAATATGACAACAAGCTGAACGTGCTGATGGCCGGCGGGGATTTGCCGGATATTATCCATAACTTCGGACCTGATTGGCCGCAGTATAACAGCTATGTCGAGCAGGGCGCATTCCTGGCACTGGACGATTATCTTGCCAAATACCCTAAAGTGAAAGAAATGGTCTCGGACGATGTCTGGAATCTGCTCAAGAGTCCGAAGGACGGCAAGATTTATCATCTGCCGTGGTACATTGGACAAGAGCCACAAATCACATATTACCGCAAGGATTGGGCGGACAAGCTGGCCATTAAAGAACCGGCAACCGTTGATGAATTCACAAAAATGCTGGAAGCCTTCCGCGACAAGGATCCTGACGGAAACGGCAAGAAGGACACCATCGCCTTTTCTCCCGGAGACCAGAACATTTGGTTCCTGAATTCCTTTATGACCAACTTCGGGGCGAATATGTACGGGTTTGTTCCCTCGGAGGAAGATCCGAACACGCTGGTCGATGCCTTTATTCATCCGAATCTAAAAACGGGTCTTGCCTATCTGCATGATTTAAGAGCTCAAGGGCTGCTTGATCCCGATTGGCTGGTCGACAAGAAGCCGGGCATCGATAAATTCATCGCAGGCAATGTAGGCGTAACCTCCGGCACGAAGAATGAGTATATCCGCTTGGTGGACAGCCCTAATGTAAAGGGAGTCGCCGTGCTTCCGCCGCTTAAAGGGCCTAACGGCTACGAAGGGGGAGCCAGATTAATTCCTCCGCATGACCGCGGATTCTCGATCAGCAGCAAAGCGAAGAATGTCGATGCCATCTTCAAATATTTGGAGTG
This sequence comes from Paenibacillus apii, assembly GCF_011043685.1. NCBI lineage: Bacteria > Bacillati > Bacillota > Bacilli > Caryophanales > Paenibacillaceae > Paenibacillus > Paenibacillus apii. Next base: position 11,533 of record NZ_JAAKGU010000004.1, read on the forward strand.
GCAGCTGACAGACGGCCTGGAGCTGATGAAGTACGGTGTATTGGACAAGACCTATACCGAAAAAGACGGTGTGAAAACGCTGATTTCAACGGACAAGCTGCCTGACGATTATGCTTCCCTTGAAGTTCTGCGCGAAGTGATTCCGCAGGAGGAAGTGGATTCCCTGGAAAAACTTGAGTCAAAATTTGCGGATCACAAGGATCAGTTTGAACATTTGAAAACCGTATATAATCTGTACCTGGAAAAATCCAAAATGAACAAGTATGCCGCCGATTATAGAAGACCTATCGCAAGCCCTGCGAATGAACAATATGGCGCCAAGCTGGCTGCGCTTGTGCAGGAAGGCTTGACGAATGCCATTGTGGACGGCAAAGCCGATCCGGGACAAACCTTTGACAATTATGTAGCCAATTATTACAAGAGCGGCGGCCAGCAGGTTCAGGATGAGCGCAACAAGCTTCAGCAGGACAAATCAAATCCTTTTGCCAAATAGCGGAGCATTCAGCGAATCCGGCGTGGAGGCGATGAATGAATCGGCGCCGGATTCTTACTTACTGGGAGTGGTGAGATCGTGAACAATCCATTAGTTTGCCATATTATTTCTCATACCCATTGGGATCGCGAATGGTATTTGCCCTATGAAAAACATCATGTACGCCTCGTCCGGTTAATGGATACATTATTGGAGCTGTTGGATCATGATGCTGATTTCCATAGTTTTCATTTAGACGGGCAAACGATTATTCTTGAGGATTATTTACAGGTTCGTCCGGAGATGCGGGACAAGCTGGTGCAATACATTAAGGAAGGCAGACTGGTTATTGGTCCATGGTATATATTACAGGATGAATTTTTAACGAGCAGTGAAGCCAACATCCGAAATCTGCTCATTGGATTTCAAGATGCGCGGCAGTATGAAGGCGCTGTATCCAAGCTTGGATATTTTCCGGACTCCTTCGGAAATATGGGACAAGCCGCACAAATCCTGCGGCAGGCCGGAATCGATACCGCTGTGTTTGGCAGGGGGGTAAAACCGACAGGGTTTAATAATGCTGTAACGGAGAAAACCAACGATTTTGAATCTCCTTATTCGGAAATGATTTGGCAGTCTCCGGACGGGTCCTCCGTGCTTGGCATACTGTTCGCGAACTGGTACCACAATGGAATGGAAATACCGGCAGATGAGGAACAATCAAAGCTGTATTGGGAGAAGAAGATTGAGGATGCAGCCCGGTATGCTTCAACCCCTCATTTACTGTTTATGAACGGCTGCGACCACCAGCCTGTCCAAACCGACTTATCGGCTGCGCTGGCGGTGGTAAGAAGGGAGATGCCCGACGTTCAATTTGTCCATTCCAGCTTTGAGCATTATATAGAGCAGGTCAAACCGGCTTTGCCCGATGATTTATCTGTAGTAAAGGGTGAACTGCGCAGCCAGCATACGGATGGATGGTTTACGTTAGTCAATACAGCTTCGGCCAGGGTGTATATCAAACAAAAGAACCAGATCGGTCAAGCCATGCTAGAAAAGGTGGCTGAGCCGCTGGCTGCATTCGCCCATATTCTCGGTCAGGCCTATCCCCATCACTTGTTCACTTATGCGTGGAAGACATTAATGCAGAATCATCCTCACGACAGTATTTGCGGATGCAGTATAGATGAGGTTCACCGGGAAATGATCACCCGGTTTGATAAAAGTCTTCAAGTCGCAGAAGAAATCGTGGACGAAAGCCTGGAAGTGATCACTCAGCATATCAATACCGCTGTGTTTGCCGAATTTTCCACAGAAGCGGTGCCTTTCACGGTGTTCAATACGAGCGGTTGGAAACGTACGGGAGTCCAATCTGTTGTTTTGGAAGTGGGGCGGATATCCATTGACGGGCAAGACCCTGCGCTTGCAGCGCAGGAACTGCAGAAGAAGAGCTATCAGGACTGGATATTGGTGGATAGTCAAGGCGCCAAAGTCTCCTTTACTATGGAGGATCTGGGTCCGCAATTTGGCTATGACCTTCCGGAAGATCGTTTCCGACAGCCTTATATGGCCCGTAAACATAAGCTTACCTTTGAGGCGCAGGATGTACCTGCTCTTGGATTTAAGACGTATGCGTGGATCAAGAATCCTGGCCCTGCAGAGGTTGTTTCGGAATCTAATGAGGATCCTTCACTGGTCATTGGCGAACGGGAAATGGAAAACGATTGTTTAAAGGTTGCCATATCCGCGGATGGCCGGTTATCGGTCATGGAAAAACAAAGCGGGCATACGTTTATGGATCTTCTAATTTACGAGGATGTAGGGGATATCGGTAACGAGTATGTTTTTAAACAGCCCGATGGGGAGATTGCCATCACAACGGAAGGCCTTAAGGCTGAGATTACGCTTGTTGAGGATACGCCCTACCGCGCTTCTTTTGAAATCATCCATGAGCTGGAAATTCCACAAGGCGCTAATGTACTGCTGCAATCCGAGATGAACCAAATGGTCCTGTTTAAAGACCGGAAGGCACAGCGAGTCCTGGAAACTGTGCCAATGAGGATCATTACCCGTGTCAGCCTGGAAAAGGGAGGAAAAGGAGTAAAGGTAAAAACGACTTTTGACAATAAAGCAACGGATCATCGCTTGCGTGTATTGTTTCCTGTTGATTTGAACACAACCGTATGCTCGGTGGATTCAATCTTTGAGGTGGTTCAAAGGACTATCGAGCCAGCCCCGGAATGGGAAAATCCAAGCAACTGCCAGCATCAGCAGGCATTTGTCGATGTGAGTGACGAACGGGCAGGCCTGACCATAGCCAACCTGGGTTTAAATGAATATGAGATTTTAAGAGATGGGCGCAATACGATTGCTGTAACCTTATTACGCTCCGTGGGTGAACTCGGGGATTGGGGCGTATTCCCAACACCGGAGGCGCAATGTTTGGGCGAGCAGACGGTTGAATTTGAAATGATCCCTCATCCGTATCCTGGTGTACGATCCGGGGCCTTTGCGGAAGCCTATCAGTTCCAAATTCCGTGGACAGAGCGGCAAACCGGAATTCATACAGGCAAGCTGCCGACTGAGTTTGGATTTGTAGAATGGAACGGGGAAGGCCTCGCTTTTTCAACTATGAAGATCAACAACCAGACAGATGATGTAATCCTGCGATGGTACAATATGAGGCTTGAGGAATCAACGCTTGCTGTTGAACTCAACACGTCCATCAAAGAGTTGTATGTAAGCAATGTGCTCGAAGGAACCATTGGGCCCCTAGCCCATACAGGCACGGATTCACTCGATGTGGGTCCTGCGCAAATTATGACTTTGGGAATCAAGCTTAAGTAAACTCGCAGTTAGATCTGTTGTATCCACGGAGGGAAATAGATGAGACTATTAAACGTTGGGCTTGTACAAATGGATTCCGTAATTAAGGATATTGAAAGCAATATTCTAAAATCGGAGCGTTATATAGATCGAATCGGTCAAGAAACAGATATTATTTGTTTTCCGGAGCTGTTTACGACAGGATATAATTTCGACCTGATTCAAGACGAATTCTATTCCTTGGCGGAGACGATCCCTGGTCCGACAGTAGAACGGCTAGCTGCCAAAGCCAAGCATTACGGTACGGCAATCATCGGGAATATCGTAGAACGGGATGAACTGCAGAGCGGTGTTTTGTATGATACCGCTTTTGTCATCAACGAGAAGGGCGAATATATTGGGAAATATCGAAAAGTTCATCTTTATCCATCGGAACATCAATATTTTCGAAACGGCGTTGACTTTCCTGTGTTTGAGCTGTTCGGTACGAAAGTGGGCGTAGTTATTTGTTATGACCACGCTTTCGAAGAAGCTTTCCGGATTCTGGCGCTTAAAGGAGCCGAAATTATATTCATTCCTTCGGTCATACCGAAAAACTATGAATATTTGCTGGATCTTCGCACCAGCGCCCGGGCCCAGGACAATCAAATATTTACAGTGGCGGTAAATAGGGTGGGGATGGAAAACAGAATTGTTTATTGCGGGAAAAGTAAAATTGTGAACCCGCGAGGCGAAGTTGTGGTAGAAGCGGGCGATCAGGAGGAAGTTCTAATCGGACAGATTGATACTTCCCTTATTTTAAAAGAGAGAAAGCAAGAGCCGGTCTTTCGGGATCGAAGACCCGAATTATATTCCGAGCTTACCAAATAAGAGGTCAGGATTGTGTACAGGTGGGACAAACTATGAATATAAAACAAATAACAAGCGAGCTCTTTTTTGCGCAATTTAGCCAACTAGGTCCATTTGTCCCGCAACCAGCTGGTTTACCCTGAAAACCTGATCCGGTACGAGGTTACAAGCTCAGCAGTTTGCCAAAAAGCGGATAGCGGCTGGTGGTATTATCCCCTTCAAGTAGACACTCTTAAAAAACCTTATGTGTTAACATGAGGAAACGAGTGAACTTGGAGGGGATTTTTGTATGGCAAAAAAGGGACAGGTATTTCAAACGTACACAGAGGAGTTCAAAATAAAGGCAATTCAAACGTATCTGGCTGGATCAGAGAGTTATAAAGCTAGTCGCAGAGAGGTTCCTTTAGAGTCATAGACATATATTCACGAAAAACATTACCGGTTCTCGGTTTCATGGGTTTTTCGCCCTTCACAGTCTATTCTATGGGGGCTTTATACTTTGGCAATGGCTCGGCTTGACCATCCTAGCCGGACTGGGAGTTCTAGTTGACTGCGTTCGGTAATGCTAAGATGAATGAAACCCATTGTGAGATTCTCCTGTGTAATGGTCATATATCAAGGATTAGCGAACCCGTTTACCCCAATTTGCCCCTTCCCTTAAAACAGTAAACGGCCTGCGAAGTCTGCATTGCCGGAATGCAGTTTAGGTCTTTTGCCTCTCACATGAAGAACCGGCGTTTCCAGTTGAATGACGGAAATGCGCAATGAAGACTTTTGAATCGTCTGTGGAATCGTTTTTTGCCATGTTAAACGTCCTGTTGGTATGGGGTTTTTATAACTATAGTCTCAATGAAAATAATGCTAAAGTAATTTGTTTCCATATAATCAAAGCGGTTAAATATAAGATGATTAAGAAACTTCCATTATTTCTCAGTCGGAACCTGTTCAACCTCCGCCTTGGGCCGCACCGGCGGCTCCTACAAGCGGGCTAGCCACAGCTTCTTCGCCTATTACATAAGGAGGACCCCGTGAGACTGTTATTAATCGCAGGCGGTTACGGAGCCGTCGTACGCCAGTACATAACAAGCATGACCGAAGTGATTAACGACGAGGAGCTTATACTCGGTAGCGCGGCCCGGTATATCGCGGAATCCGCCCCGGAGCCGGACGGCGTCCTGGTCACCGACGAAGCACTGACGATGAACGCCGAGAAGGACAGGCGGGACCTGGAGGCCCTTATATCCGGACTCGCCGCCTATCGGCCGTCACCCGTGCCTGTGGTTCTTGTGACCGCCGACAGCTGGAAGCCTAAGGAATGGGAAGGTCTCTGCGCCAAGTTTCCCCAGGTTAGGGTCATTGTCAGCGACTATATACGGATAACGCCGGAGCTGGTCGGTCAGGGTATAAGCCTGGCCGGTTCCGGTCCAATCCCAGCGGCGGGAGCCGCGCGCATGGCAGAGCGCGAGACCACTACCGGACGGAACGCAGTAAAAGGAAAGGAGCCGGAAGACGCCCCTTCCCGGAAATCTTTTCTCGACCGCTTCCGGCCAAAGCCGAAAGAACGGAATACGCCGGAGCCGATGGACGCGTTGACGCGGGAACTTAACCGGATCAGCCGGGGCATCAGCCGGGTCGTTGCTGTAACCGGGCATCGCGGCAGCGGGGTGACGAGCACCGCCATCAACTTGGCCAGCGAAGCCGGCAGGCGGGGATTAAACGCGCTGATCGTCGATCTGGATATCGACTACCGGAGCACGAACATGTACTTCGGAAGCTTCCATGAAACGACGAAGCGGGACGAGGACATCAACGCTTCCCTGATCCGGACGCTGGCCCGGCCGCAGGATTATGCGGCGACGGCTTTTCCGATTAATGCAAACGTTTGGTTGACCGGACTGGGATACGGGTTCGACGATTCGAGACTGATCAGCCAGTTTGTGACCGAAGCCCGGTTGACCGGCCTTTTATCCCTGCTGCGGAACCGGTTCAACCTGATCGTGCTCGATCTGCCGCTCGACCTGCTGGGACAGTACAGCGAAATCATGATACATATCGACAGCTTTGGGTTATGCGTGCCCAATGATTTGTATTCCGTGCTGAGCACGCTGCGAAATGTGGAGAACGGGCTGCATAAGGAACAGGCGGCCTATCTCAATGCGAAATCGAAGCTCGTGGTCACCAAGTATAACGACAGGTCCCGTTTTAAGGGGGAGATTTTTATGCCCGAGTCGGTGTGCCGGGTACTCACCTCGGGGCTGATGGACAGCTTTACCTATGAAATGAAAGTGGCGGGTCACGTCCCTTACAGCAGCGACTTCGACTCGCAGATCGAGTCCGATGTGCCGCTTGTGTACACCAGTGCCCATTACGAGCGGGCCTACGGAAACATTCTGCTTAGATTACTGGAGGGAACGGGATAAATGGATTTGAGCGGTCTCAAGAATGCGGCTCCGAACAGACAGCTGTTCAAGCGGGGGGCGGCTCTGCTTTTCAGCCTGATCATCATCGTGGTTTCCTATCTTGCCATCACTAAGGCCAGCAAGGACGCCAACGATGTCGTCGCGGTGCTCCGGGTCAAGCCGAGCGAGGGCATTCCCGCCTTTGCCCAGCTGAACGACAACCTGATCGAGAAATACAACATTATCCGAAAGGAATACACCGACGATATGGTGCTGGCGGAGGATCTGGACGAGGTCAAGGACAAGCTTACGGCCAATTTTCTCCGGAAAAACACGGTGCTCTACAAGGACCAGCTGATCGACGAGAAGCCGCAAAAGAACGAGTGGCTGTACCAGGTGCATGACGACAACGAGGTGCTGACCCTGCCGTACAACTTTCTGGAAGTCGGAGGCGACATCCTGATGCCGGGCGACCGGGTGCGGATCCGGGTGACCTATGACGTCGATTCGGCCGGCGGAAGCGGCGGCAATCCGAATGCCGTTTATTCCCAGTCGCCGAACAAGGTGAAGAAGACGGAGGTCCTGTTCGACAGTATCGTCGTTAAGGACATGCTGAACGCGAACAGCCACTCGATTTACGAGGTGTATAAGGAAGTCCAGAAGCTGGACGAGAACAAGAAGCAGGAAGTCATGAAAAGCAAGGAATTCCTGAAGAACATCCAGCCGCGGGCGCTGCTGCTGGAAGGAACGACCGAGCAGATCAACAAGTTCGCCAAATATAAGGGACTGGACGGCAACTCCTTCCTGATTACGATACTAAGCCGGAAGGACAGCGACGTCATCGTCGATCAGCTGCCCACCTTGGAGAAAGAGGTGGAGTCATGGATCGGAAGCGACGAATAGGGCTGGACAGCATTTTTCAGAAAATATCGTCCAAAGACCTTGTCGGCGCGGAGCTCCAGGAGAGCAGTCTGATTTACAGCGTGGTGGGCTTTATGCCCGCGACCGATTTCACCGATAACGCGCTGCTGATCAGCAATCTGGCGTATCTGGTTTCGCAGAAAGGTCTGAATACGTGCGTGGTCGACCTGAAGGTATTCTATCCGAATCTATATCAGCATCTCGATAGCGCCCCTCCTAAAAAAGGGAACGGACTGATCAAGGTGCTCAAGAGCGACAAGGTCGATTTCCGGGACGAGCTGATCACGACCAAATATGAAAAGCTGTATCTGCTGTCTCCCAGCCCGCAGGATTTAATGGAAGAATATTTCGACTTTGAGTTCGGCCACCTGGAGCGCGTCATCGACACGCTGAAAGGTATGTTCGACATCGTGCTGATCGATATCCCGAACAACCCGCCGCTGGAGTTCTGCTTGGGCGCGATGAAGTACTGCCATATCGGGTATTTTACGGCCGCCGAGCGGATGGAAGCCACAGTCAACATGGTCAAGTTGCTGGATTTCGCTCAATCGGTCGGCATCAGCACCGCCAAATTCATGAGCGTCATCATGATGAATCTGCAGAACCTTGAGTTCGATTACAAGGTGATGAAGGAGATGGGCTTTCATATCGCCGCCGCTCTTCCGCTGGTGAAGGATGCCAACGTCTGCGCCCATGAAGGCAGGCTGTACATCAAGGACAGTGCGATCGTCAACAAATTCTTCAAGAAGGATATTCAGAAACTGGCCGACCGGCTGGCGGACCAATAAAGGGAGAGAGAGCCTTGCTGACACGCGGGAAAATCAGCGATATGCAGCAAAAGGTGCTGCACCAGGTCCAACCGAAGGAGAACCTGGAGGAACTGGCCAGCAAGTATACGACCATCAGCTTTGAGGAAGCGCTCGAGCTGTGCCAGAAATACATTACGAAAATTACGACCCACGCCTACCGGCGCGAAACCGACCCGGCCCGCAAGCGGGAGATGACGAAGGTTTATATCAACGAATTCGTGGACTCGCAGATGCCTTCGGTCGAAGGCTTTCACGAGCTGCCGCAGCTCAAGAGCGCGCTGATCAACGAGATTACACATTACGGCCCGATCACCGAAGCGATGGAGGACCCGTCGATTGATGAGATCCGTGCCAACGGCCCAGACCAGATCTTCGTGGAGAGCGGGGGCAAATCGATCCCGTGGGACCAGCATTTTACCGATCGGGAGCACATGGAGCGGATTATCGCCAAGCTGATCGGCGTGTCGAAGATGCGGCTGATCCCGAAGATTCCGATGGTCAACGCCAGAACGATCGAGGGCTATCGCGTCAATGCGACCCATGCCGAGATTTCGCCTTACGGGCAGCCGGCCTTTGTAATCCGGAAATTCAGCAAGAAAAGCATCAATCCGAATATGCTCGTTGAGAACGAATCGTTCTCCGCCAACATGTACAAGCTGCTGTCGCTCATTCCCAAATCGGATTTGTCATGGATCACAGTGGGACCGACAGGCAGCGGAAAAACGACGCTAAACGAAATTCTGGTCAAGGAAATCAACCCTATGCAGCGCATCATCACGATCGAAAATCCGTCGGAGATGCGCCTCATCCAGCGGGAAGGCGGCAGCGAGCACGGGCGGGTGCTGAACGATGTGCTTCAGTACGAATCGGTGCCGGAGGACGACGACGCAAGCCCGGCGACGATGGAGAACCTGCTCATCAACGCGATGCGGCAGTCGCCGCACTGGATTGGTCCGGGAGAGCTGCGGACGCCGGGAGAATTCGCCACGGCGCTGCGGGCCGCCCAGACAGGGCATTACTTCTTCTCGACGCTTCACGCGGAGGGTGACAAGGAGGCGATTTACCGCTTCCTGACCGCATACCTGATGGCCTCCAACGAACCGGCGGAGCTGGCGCTCCGCAACATCTGCAGCGCCGTCAAATTCGTTATTTTTCAGGAGAAGCTGGCGGACGGCACCCGTAAGGTCACTTCGATTTCCGAGGTGCTGGGGGCCGACGGGCTGAACCCAATCATTAACCAGATCTACCGGTTCGAGTACGACGACGTCATCGAGGAATGGGCCGGGGACAAGAAAATCATCCGCATTTCCGGACGGCACCGCCGGGTCGGCAAACTGTCGGAGAAGGTTCAGCAGCTGATGATCAAGGCCGGGATTAAGCGCAGCCGGTTCGAGCTGTTTACGACCGATCCGGCCGGGGATGAAACGGAGGTGTACTCCTTAAGTGAATACGCCTTTAGTCACTAGCCTAATGCTCGGCCTCGCCGGATTTATCCTGTTCAACGCCGTCTTCGGCGTGAAATTCTTTCAGGGACTGGGCGGCTATATTCTGGAGCAGGTGGATACACTCGCCGAATATCTGGGCCGCTACAACACGAAACGTTATGTCGACCGGGTCAAGCGAGAACGGATCGTCAAGCGCAAGGAAAACATTTACGCCAAGTACAACCGGCTGGTCGAAGGGCTCATTCTCGATTTCAACATGCCGTTCACGCTGGAGAGCTTCACCTCGATACTCTGCATCTGTTTTGCCATCGTGATGCTGTTAATCGTCCTGTTTATGAAAAGCGTAACGCTGTCGGTGCTGATCACCATCTCGATTTTTATCGGATTGCTCACCTTCTTCGTAATGCAGTCGAGGGCGATCCAGGCCGAGCGGCTCGAACAGATTATGGACGCGGAGGACGTCATCTGTCCCCTGGCCCGCGAAGGCGTGCTGGTGGCGATCAAAAAGGTAATGGAGAACGACGAATATATTAGTCCCGCGCTCCGGCCTTATTTTCAGCAGTTTATCGACAACTGCGAGAACAACGGATATTCCTTCAAGCAGGCGATTCAGCTGCTGAACCGGCAGCTTGGGCCCAAATTTGACAACTTCGCCAAGAAGGCGATTGTCTTTGAATATAACGAGCGGAAAGGGATGGCGGACATTTTTCTCGACATCGTCGACGAGAACGCCGTGCTTCGGGAGATCAACATGAAGAAGGAAACGATTTTCCGAAAAATGAACCGGAGCTTCCTGATGAAGACGGCGGTCATCGCCCTGTTCTTCCTGTACGCGCTGACGGTCCGGGACTTCCGGGAGTTCATGCTCTACACCGACGTCGGCAAAATGATCAATACGGTCATGATTAGCGTCGTCTGCCTGAGCTTTGCCAGAAGCCAGGTGCTCCAGGGCAGCATGGGCAGCGGAGGCGACAAGAAATGATCCTGTTAGCCAAGCTTGCCGCCATGGCGTCAATTCTGTACCTGGTCAAAACGCTCTTTTATCCGATGATTCGGACGGTCAGCCGGAGCCAGAAAAAGCGGGCCCGCCAGTACATAAAGCAGCGCAAGAATGAGAAGTTCAGGCAGAAGATGAGGCGCTACAAGCTGAGATTCGCGCGAAAGTACGCCGGCGGGCTGCTCAGCGCCACCGAAAGACTGAGATTCAAGAAGATGATCGACCGGATCGATCTCGGCAAAAGTCCGGAGGAGATCCGGACGGAGCAAATTCTGTATCTGGTCGGCGGGCTGCTGCTGACGCTGCTGATGCTGAAGGTCAATACGATTCTCGGTTACTTATCGGCGATCTTTATCATCCTCGGGTGGCTGTACCCGGTATCTGAACTGGAGAAGGCGATCGAGCGCAAGAACAGGAACATCGCGCTGGACTTTCCGGCCTTCTACAGCATGGTGTATTACCAGTACATCAAGTCGGTCAATATCCATCTGGCCGATGTGCTGAGGGACTACATCCCGAACGCCAACCCCGATATCGGCGAGGAGCTGGGGGTCATGCTGGACAATACGGAGTACGGCGAGGAATTCGCGCTGAAGCAGCTAAAGAAACGGGTTCCGCTGCATTACGTCATCAAGTTCTGCGACATCATGGAGACCCGGCTGAAGGGGTATGACAACGTCTCCCAGATGGCCTATCTCAAGAACGAGCTGGACGGCTTCCGGGTCAAAGCGCTTGAAGAAGAGCTGGAGCGGAGGGAGCGCAGCGGGGCGCGGATTCAAATGCTGCTGATTCTTGTGCTGGCGGCCTACATCCTGATTTATTACCTGTTTACGATTCTGGATTCGATCAAAATGTTTCAATAGAGCATTCACAAAGGTTCAATGGTTTATTCAATAGTATTAGGAGGAGATAAGGATGAAGAAACCGATGGATATGAATACCCGGGCAGGACAAGCGGAGATGGAAGGTAAGACACAGCATGGTGTCGCGTCGAAAGTGAAGGCCTTCCTGGCCGACGAGCGCGGTGCGGTAGGCGTCAAGGAAATCGCCGTTACGGTGGCGGTAATCGTCATTATCGGCGCGGTGGTTTCGCTGATTACGGACTCCTTTTTAAATACATGGATTAGTGAAGTGTGGGAATTTTTTATGACTCAAATCGAAAAAATGACAACCTAATCCGGAGGCTTTTGATATGCGCGGTGTTGCGAAGGCGGTGCTCGGCGTCATTTTATCCTCGGTCGCCATACTGCTGCTGCTGAATCTCGCCTTCTTTTTTCCCTGGTATATGACGCTGATCTCTGAGACGTACAACGTCGCCCAGGTCGTCGCCGGGGATAACTATATGAAGGAACTTTATTACGAGGATGCGATGAACCGGCTGCGGGAGCGCCCGATTTTCCGGGACAAGGAAGACAAGATTGAGATTTCGGTCACCAACGCGGACGGCCGCAGCGCGATCGGCGACGACGACGAGACGATTTATTACGACAGACCCGAGAGTGACAAGCCCTACCTGCAAAGGGGGGAGCCGCTAGAGGTGGAGATCAAGGCGGTTTATCCCTTTACCGTCACCTTATGGGGCGAAAAGCTGGAGCGGGAGCTCCCCGTCTCGTTCAAATTGTCGACCACGGGCCTGAAGCATTACAAGGATCTGAACTACTACACGGACTGATGGGAAGGAGAGCCAGTGAGAAATATAGCCGTCGCCATTCTCGTCGTCATTATGGCCTCAATCGTCATCGAGCCGCTTGTGGAGCTCGCCAATGTATTCAGGGAAAAGGTTACAGTCGGCTCGGCCGTCTCGGGCGCCCTTCGGGCGGCCAGAGACCGCAGTCTCGAAGACGAGCTGCTGCGCGAACTGGACGCCAGGGTGGACGAGGAGCGGTTCAAGGAATATTTTGCCGACTCGTTCGGGGATGCGCTTCATGTCAGCGAATCGAACGACGCCGGCGACGAGGTAACGTTCACCTCCGATGACGGAAAATTCAATCCTTTCACCGTCAGCTTCGTCTTTGACGAATATACGGACCTGAAGGGCCGTATCGTGACCGAGGTCATCGTCAAGGCGGAGTCCCAATACAAGTTCAAAACGAAGTACCTGAAGCTGGCCGAGTCAGCCGGCAATTCCGGCGAATACAAGCTGGTCAGCGAGCAGAAATACCTGCTCTCCGTAAGGAACTAGACAGAAGGGAGGGGTTCTGTGGATTATATCATGGTTACCCTGCAGACCGGGGACGGCCGGCAGACTGATCTGAAGGTGCCGGCGTTCGTGCCGGTCGGCGACCTGCTGGATATGCTCGCCGAGACGCTTCAACTGGAGAAAGGGCCTGAGACCCGGCTGCAGGCCGAGCCGCTCGGCCGGATTCTGCAGGTCGGCCGCACGCTGGAGGAGCAAAGCGTATGCCACGCCGCGCTGCTGACAGTCATCTAAAGAAGGAGCGATACCATGAACGGCAACTTGTACAATGGAGGACTGGTTCACAGGGATGGGGAGTCGCTGCTCGTCACCGACATCAAGCGGTACTCCGGCACTTATCTGATACATAACGAGACCAGCTTCGACATTTTCACGGACAACCTGATGTGGTTCATGAACGGCGGCGAATCCGGAATTCTGTACAGCGACCAGCGCAGAGGGAACCGGCTGTTCCGTTTCGCTCCGGCCGCGCGCGAAGATGAGCTCGTGCTGGACAAGCCGTGTGCGCAGCCGATTCTCTGCGGCGGTTTGATCTATTACATGGATGAGCGGGATGGCGGCCTGTACTGCTGCGCGGAAGACGGCCGCCATGACCGCAGGCTGACCGAGGAGAAGGTGAGCGGCTTTCTCCTGCTGGACGACGAATCCGTCGTCTGCGCCACGGCCCAGGGCATTAAGCTGGCCGGCGCCGCCGGGCGCCGGGCCGAGACGGTCAGCCCGGCGGTCGCGGGCCGGATGGTTCAGGCCGGCAATGTGCTCGCCTTTGCCGATCGCGGCCGCGATCTTGCCCTGACGCTGCTGGACCTCGGCAGCGGAGAAACGACGGCGGTGGACGGCATCTTCGCGGCGTCGATCAATACGGACGGGCGCTACCTGTACTGCACCAACCGGCGCAACGGAGGCAGCCTGTACCGGGTCGATCCCAGGACGGGAACAGGCATCCGGATGAGCGGCGAAAGCGCCGATTATCTGCACGTGCTGGACGGCGACATCTATTTCAGCCGCGGCCGGGAATGGTACCGGCTGCCGCTGGCTGGCGGCGAAGCGGAGAAGCTTCCGGCCCCGGGAGGCGGCGGCCATGCAGACTGAATTCAGCCGGCAGCCCAGATTCCTGCCCGACATCCCGCGCGGCGAGGTGGAGGTGCCGGACCCGCCGATGCTGCAGGAGAAGCCGGAGATTTCCTGGTACGGCATTCTGCTTCCTCCGATCGTGATGCTGGTCATTACCGTGCTGATCGCCATGACGTCGCAGTCCCTCTTCCTGCTGATCTCGGTCGCCACGACCGTGATGACGCTGTTCGGATCGCTTGGAGGCGCGGTTACGCAGATCCGGAGGTATACCCGCAAGAAGAAGGAGCGGGAGCAGAAATACCTGCAGTTCATCACCGATACGCGCAGCGAGCTGTCGGTAGCTAGAGAGCAGCAGAGCGCCGCGATGAACGAAATGTTTCCGGAGCCGGCAGAATGCGTGCGACGGATTATGGAAACGGACAGCCGTTTGTGGGAAAAGACGCCGGTGCATAACGATTTTCTGGCCGTGCGCGTCGGCGTCGGCAGCGCACCGCTGGAAATGGAGATCCGCTATACGAAGCAGGCGATCGTCATGGAAAGCGACCCTCTGTTAATGGAGCCGCAGCGGCTGGCGATGGATTACGCCAAGGTGCCGGGCGTTCCGATCACGGTCAATCTGCTGGAGACGGAAATCTGCGGCCTGGCCGGAGAAGCCGCGAAGACGGAGGAGCTGCTGAAATCGATGCTGCTCCAGGTCGTCACCCATCAGGGCTACGACGACGTCCGTATCGTGCTGCTGACCGAAGGCGACGGGATGGAGCGCTGGAGCTGGCTGAAGTTCCTGCCGCATCTGTGGGACGACGGGATGAACGTCCGCTTCCTGCTGTGCGGTAAGGCGCTCGCGCACCAAGTACTGTCCGAAATGTACGCGCTGCTGAAGGATCGCGAGCTCCGGACGGCGGGCGGCGGCGCGCTGCCGCACTACCTGTTCATCGTGGAGGATGCGTCGCTTCTGGAGAACGAGCCGATCAGCAAGTATCTGTATAACGGCAGCTCGAAGCTTGGTGTGTCGACGATCTTCGTCGCGCCAAACGCCGCTTATCTGCCGATGAACTGCAAGGTGGTCATCGGCCTGCAGGGCAAGCACGGGGAGATGGCCAGCCGCGTCACCGGAGAGAAGACGGCGTTCACACCGGATCAGGCCGATCTTAAGGAGCTCGATCTGGCGGCCAGAAAGCTGGCCCCGCTGCGGATCAAGCACGCGAACGCCGGCTTCACCCTTCCGTCCTCGATTTCGCTGATGGACATGCTGGAGGCGGAGAAGGTGACCGATACCGATTGTATCCTGAACTGGACACGGAACAAGACCTACATGGGCATGAGCGTGCCGATCGGAGCGCGCGCCGGAGGAGAGCCGCTCTATCTCGACATGCACGAGACGGGCTACGGGCCGCACGGCCTGGTGGCGGGAACGACGGGCTCGGGCAAGAGCGAACTGCTACAGAGCATTATCGTCTCGCAGGCGATCCACTACCATCCGCATGACATCGCGTTCGTCCTGATCGACTATAAGGGCGGCGGCATGGCGGACGCCTTTAAGGGCATGCCCCATCTTGTCGGGACGATCACGAACCTGGACGGCAACCAGACGAACCGGGCTCTGCTCTCCATCAAGAGCGAGCTGATGCGCCGGCAGCGCGTGTTCTCGGAGTACGGGGTCAACAGCATCGACAAATACCAGAAGCTGTATTACAGCCGCCCCGGAGGAGCGGGCATGCCGGCCATTCCGCACCTGATCATGATCGCCGACGAGTTCGCCGAGCTGAAGCAGGACCAACCGGATTTCATGAAGGAGCTGGTCAGCACAGCGCGGGTCGGCCGAAGTCTCGGCGTTCACCTGATCCTGGCGACGCAGAAACCGGCCGGGGTCGTGGACGACCAGATCTGGAGCAACTCGAAATTCAAAATCTGTCTCAAGGTCCAGGACGAAGCGGACAGCCGGGACGTGATCAAGCGGCCTGATGCCGCGATGATCAAGGAGCCCGGGCGCGCCTACATCCAGGTGGGCAACGACGAAATCTTCGAGCTGTTCCAGTCCGCCTATTCGGGCGCGGATTACGATCCGCGTGGCGAGCTGCAGAAGCTGGAGAACAAAACGAAACGCATCTACAAGGTGTCCGTGACCGGACGAAGCGAACGGATCTATCCGCTGGAAGAGGAGAAAATCGCCCGCCACGAGGTGCCGTCCCAGCTCCAGGCGATGGTGGAGCATATCACCCGGACGGCGGAGCAGTTCGGCATCAAGCCGGTCAAGGGGCCTTGGCTTCCGCCGCTGCCGGACACCGTCTTCCTGGACGATCTGGTTGACGCGGCATGCGCGGACGGTATACGGCCTCGCCGGGAATCGCTGTTCAGCATCCCCGCGGGACTGCTGGACGATCCGAGAGGGCAAAGGCAGGAGGCGCTTGCGTTCGATTTTGCGGGAGAGGGCAATCTGTTCGTTTACGGCGCTCCAGGAACGGGCAAAACGGTGCTGCTGCGCACGCTCCTGCTGTCCGCCGCTCTGCTGTATACGCCGGACGAGGTCCATTTCTATATGATGGATTTCGGTGGCGGCTCGCTGAAATCGCTGGAGCAGCTTCCCCATGTCGGCGGCGTCATGACGCTGGAGCAGGAGGAGAAGATCGATCAGTTCATGCGGTTCGTGTTCCGGATCATGGAGGAGCGCCGGGCGCTCTTCGAGGAATCGGGCAGCGAAGGCTTTGCCGATTACCGTGCGGACGGCCGGGATTTGCCGGCGGTGGTGCTGATGATCGACAACTATTTCGCGCTGTCGGAAACGTATGAGGACATCGACGCCCAGATGGTCGTGCTCGCCCGGGAAGGCTTCAAATACGGCATCTATCTCGT
Source organism: Paenibacillus apii (assembly GCF_011043685.1). NCBI lineage: Bacteria > Bacillati > Bacillota > Bacilli > Caryophanales > Paenibacillaceae > Paenibacillus > Paenibacillus apii. The sequence continues at coordinate 28,369 of NZ_JAAKGU010000004.1, forward strand.
CGCCACGGCGACGAACAGCGCGCTGGTCCGCTACAAATTTTCGGTCAATTTCAAAATGGCCGTCAGCCTGCAGATGACCGAGAAAAATGAGTACGACGGCATTGTAGGCCGCACCGAAGGGCTGGAGCCGGCGAAGACGGCCGGCCGCGGCCTCGTTCGGGGCAAGCCTCCGCTGGAATTCCAGACCGCGCTGCCCGAATTCAGGGAGCTTCGAACGGATGCGTTGATCGAACGCATTGAAGAGCGGTTCGACAGCCGGGCGGTGCCGATTCCGGTTATGCCGGTGTCTATTGATCTGCGCGCGATTGCGGCGGAAGGAAGCCGGCTGGCGATCGGACTGGCGAGTAACGATCTCCAGCCTGTCCATATCGACCTGCAGGCCCATCCCGTCCTTATGGTGGCGGGAGACGCGATGTCCGGCAAGAGCACGCTGTTGGTCTCCTGGATCAGTCTCCTGGCCGAGCGGGAGCGGGAGCTTGAGGTGTACGCGCTGGATTCCTCCGGCATGGGCATCTTCGAGCTGATGAACCGCCCCTGCGTGACCGACCTGGCCGGCGTGGAAGACATGTTCGAATTCGCACTGGGCTTCAAGGAGAAGCTGGACGCCCGCCGGTCGGAGCTGATCTCCTGCCGGATGTCTGGAGGGGACGTGGCGGCCCTGACCGCAAGCTGGAACCCGGTCGTGTTTGTCATCGACAAGCTGAGCGAACTGACCGGGAACGACATGTATGCGCTGCATGAGCTGCTGGAGCGGATTATTCGGCAGGACCGGGGACTGAAAGTTTCGGTCATCGCCGCCGACAACACGGCGGAACTGGCGTCCAACTGGGATACTCTCGGCAAGATCATCCGGGAAGAACAGACCGGGCTCCTGCTGGGACGGATCAAGGAGCAGAATTTGTATTCGCTGTCCTACCCTTACGGTTCCCAGGAACGAAACATGGAGCAGGGAGACGGGTACCTGATTGTGAAGAACCGGTACACCGGACTGCGGTGCGGCGTGCTGAGAAAGTAAAGTCGCCTGTCGGCGGTGCGGCGTGCTGAGAAAGTAAAGTCGCCTGTCGGCGGTGGAAGATTCCTTGAGGAGGTGAGTCTGTGTCGATCAGTCCTTCCGAAATCAGAAGAAACGCGGCGCGAATCAACGGAATGACCGGCGATATTCGTCAAATTTCCAGAGAGCTGCAGGCACAGTACCGTCAGGCCGGCGAATACTGGTCCGGCACGGCGTCCAAATCGCTGCAGAGCGAATACCAGACGCTGGACGGGGTGATGAGAGCGCTGCTTCGCAGCCTCGAGCAGCTGGAGAGCGGCGTGGAGCGCGTCGCATCGCAGGTGCAGCGGGCCGAGCAGGAACGCGCCGAGAAGAAACGGCTGGAAGAGAAGCTCGCCGCCGAGAAAAGGGAGAGAGAACAAAAAGAGCGGGAACAGGGAAGGGAGCGGGCCCGCAACGGCCGTTAATTCGTCCGTATGTCCGGTCCATTAAACCGGTTAAGGCGGCAAGTCCTCGAAAGGAGGTGAACAACAATGGCGGGAAACAATTTGACATTTAGCCCCGATCAGGCGATGAGCGTCGCCAAATCGATCAGCGGCAAGGCAAGCAACGCCCAAACTCTGATCAATCAGCTTCAAAAGGAAATTCACGCGGTAAGCGGCTGGTGGCAGGGCGAATCCCAAACGGCTTTCGTTCAGCAGTTTGACGGACTTATGCCCAGTTTTAAAGAACTGGTTACTTGTGTAGAGAATATCAGCAAGAACCTCGTGCAAATCGCGAACATCAAGCAGCAGGCCGAGCAGGAAATGGCCAGCAAACTGCGCGGAAGATAATTCGTGTGCTACCAGGCATGGCAAGCAGGCCGGGTGGTTCGGCCTGGCTGCCATGCCATGATATATATTATGAGGATCCCATACATAGAATCTGGAGGGAGCTTTACGTGAAGCTGACCGATAGGGAATATTTGACGCTGGCCTCTATTACGCTGCCCGTAGATGACGACGGAAAGATGGGAATGACGGTCCGCGAACTGCTCGGCCACAGCGCGGCGGAGGCGGAAGCCGGCACCCAGGCGGACCGCAGGCTGCATGATCTGGTGCTGACGGACCGGTGGATAGCGCAGGACGCGACGGGTTATGCCTTTAATAACGAACATGACGATAGATGGTTTATCTTTTCATATACACCTGAAGCCTCGCTGAAGGAATTGAAGGCGCTGCTTTCCGGGGAGAGCTCCCTTCTGGGGCGGGCTGCGGAATTCCTTCGCGCCGGACGGGGAAGCGGCGCTTGCTTCGTAACCGGCTTCGGGCTGGGTGGAGCGCTGGCGCTTTATGCGGCGGCATACTGCGGCGATGCCGGCGGCGTCGTCTTTGACGCTCCCGGCATTGCTCATCTGCTGGACGCGCAGCAGGCGAATAGTCCGGGTATCCGAAACATCGCAGCTGACCACAGCGTCATTTCCCCACTAGGCAGCCACGGCGAAACCGTGGAGTTCGCCAAACCTTTGGGCGAACCGGACGGGGAAGCGGCGCGGCTCGGGCAGGCGGGACCTCACATGTACGAGACCGATGCGGCGGGCCGGATTATACTCGGCGAACCGGACGACACGTTCGGGCTGCTGTCCAAGCTGAATGTTCTGCTGGAGGACGGACCGGTTGTGGACGATGTTTCGGGCGCGTTCATCCGGGCGGCCGGGCTGCAGGATACCGGCGCGAAGGATCTGATTCATGCGCTGCTGCCGCTGAGCGAACGGACCGGCGCCAAGGGCATCCGGGACGCGCTGTTGGATATCGCCGCCAAATATGACGATCATGTGGAGCGGATTTGGCTAGAGTGGAAGCAGGACATGACGGAAAGGGCGGAGAAGCTAGGGCCAGGCGCGCTTTCGGTGGCTTTTGAGATCCGAAGCGAAGCCGCCATGCGGGAAGCCTCCGCGGTGCTGGAAGAGATGTACCGCGTGACGGAAGCGTTCCTGGTTGTCCTGATCCTGTTCGGTCCGGATCACAGCCGGGTTGCGAATCGGCTTGACGAGCTGCTGGAGACGGTCGCGGGCGGGATGACGGCCCGGCTCGAACTGCTGTCCAGGCAAATGCCGAATGAGCTTGAGGCCTTGATGGACATATCCATGAGCAAAATGTTCGTATGGCCGGACCTTCAGTTCACGTTCAAAGAGGAGGGCCCCTAGAAGACCAATCAGACTGACCTTAAGGAGAGTGGGCGGGCTTGAACAAAACGATAAAAAGGGTGGTGTTTATTCCAATGGCTTTCTTGACGCTACTTAGCCTGTTCGGCTGCGGCGAATCACGGGATGAAAAGGCTTCGAAACGCATACTGGAATCCCTGCAGCAAAAATACGGCGAGGAGTTCGTACTGGACGGCATCGGCGGGAGCTGGGGGACGATGAATAACAACACGCTGAAGGCGATCGTCCGGCCTAAAGACGACGTGACGCTGAAAGTTCCGGTAGAGATTACGAAGGACTTTAGCAAAATGTACGACAAGTACCTCAATCAGCGGGTTGCCCGCAATGAGGAGCCTAAGATTGAAGAGCTTGTGAGAACGTATTGGCCGGACGCGAAGGTCGTCATCGCCAACGATACCCGGCAGACCTACCCGGAGGAAAATGATACCTCGATGTCCTACACGGAATTTCAGAAGCGGTATCCGATGAACACCCAGCTTGTTTCCATTTATCTCAATGGCGACGATTATATCGATGCACGGGGAAATATGGACCAAAAGGGCGAGGTAGATAAATACATGGAATTTGCCAAGGTGCTGGCCGAACATCAATATGTCAGCAGTATGGTGACATGGACGTTCCTTACCAAGGACGCTTACGATCGGTTGGACGAAGCTAAAGCATCCGATGATTCCGTCGATAAGTATTTCACCGACGAGGAAGAGGAATCAGGTAAGGTTAATATCATAACCATGATCGGATACTCTTTGGACGCGGAAGGTCAGGTTGAAGAATCTCGCGACGAGATCGAATCCTATTTTGACACCTGGAAGGAAAAAAGGCTAAAAAGCCTAGAGCTAAGAGGTGGGTCATAATGGACCTCAACCAGCTCACCGAAGTGGAACTGAAGAAGATCTCCCAGTTGGTGTACTTAGATATTCTCGATAGCCAAGGCGTCAATACTAAGATCCAGCAGAAATACATTCGTCAAGGCAATAAAATCACCGTCAGCCAGGTAATCGATTATTACACGTCAGGTGAGGGGTTAAAAGAGCTTGAAGAGCGGTACCCGAACATGTTGAACGGAACCAAAGAATCCGATCAGTGGGTCAAGCTGCTTGAATCGATGGACACTCCCCAGTATCAGAATTGGGAAATCAGTAATGTAGTATCGAAAAATAAACAGAATGAATCCGGTTTTGTGGCTTTTACAGTGGATACGAAGGACGGGGCAAGAATAGCCGCTTTCCGCGGCAGTGAGCCCATTGATGATCCGTACTACCGGAATGACTGGAAGAACAACGGGACGACCGCCTACGAGCTTGAATCGGTACAGCAGCAAGACGTCACGGAATACATGAGGCGTTTCGGTCAAGGCGACTACGATCTGTACCTGACCGGCCACTCTCTGGGCGGAAATCTGGCGCTCTACTCTTCTTTTGTCCTTACCGACGAGCAGAGAAGCAGGCTCGTCTCCGCGTCCACCTTCAACGCGCCCGGCTTCAATAAAAGCGTGCTGGACAAATATCGGACGCAGATTGACGAGATGAATGAGAACGGACAGCTCAAAGAGTTCCGCAATAAGCATGACATCGTGCCGGCCCTGTTCATGAATCCTTCGGACGGCATTTATATCGACACCACCTCGGAGGAACTGACGGGGTTCTCGCATCATTCCCTGTTCTCCCTTGCGCAGGAAGATGGGGAGACCTTCCGGCGGTCGGACTCCCAGATGCGCGCCGTCATTCCGAACATTGTGCACCATGTGACGGTCGGGCTTGAGATCGTACCGAATTTCCTTAAGGAAGCGCTGGTCCGCGAAGTATTCAAAATCTGGGACGGCGACATTGGGATTCAGCATATTCTGTTTGCGGCTGCGGTTGTTGCCGCGATATTCATCGCCGGCCCGGTTACCGTGCTGGTCGGTGCGTTAAAGGTCGTGCTGGCGCTGTATGTCATCGGCTTCATTATCGACAAGGTGATTCCGTGGATCAAGGAAGGGATCGCCAACATCGCCGAGATGGTGGAAACGTTCTTTGACGAAAGCGTCGAATTCATCACCAATCTCGTGTTCCAGGCGGTCGATGCGGCCAAGCTGATCGGCAGTAAGGTGGCCGAGTTCACGCAGCAGGTCAAGGGGGCAGTGACGAAGTTCTTCCAGGATCTGAAGGAAGGCTTTAAGCGCTTTATCGCCGACACCATCCAGTTCGTCCAGGCGCAGAAGGAACGCTTCCTCCGCATGAAGGACCAGGCCGTCAAGAAGCTCGGAAACATCTTAGATTCCATGAAATCAGCCATCACCCGCAAGAAGGATGAAGTCGTGAACGGCGTCCGTTCGTTTACGGACAGGCTGATCGGTGACATCAAGTCGAAGATCAAGACGGTAGCCAAAATTGCGGTTTCGGCCGCGGGCGCGGTCCGGGCCGCCCAGATTCAGGCCAACTTAAACCGCATCGAAGTGCTGCACAAGCTGCTGAGGCAGAAGGAAGAGCAGATCTCGGAGCTGGTCAGCCGAATTCTCAGCGTGGCGTCCGGGGTGTCCTCCAGCGTCAGCGGTTCATATCCGGAATCCTACGTCCGCTCGCAGGTCAGAGAGCTTCAAAGAGCGAGCGAGGAGGTCAAGGTCAAGGAACGTCGTGTCTCCGAAACGCTGAAGCAGCAGTCGGACGCGGTCAAATATTCCGTGATCACCTACCGCAGCACCGAAGCGAGATTGTCCGCCCTGGCGAGAGCCTAAAACGAGGCATTCAAATACAAGCATACACATGACGAGAGGAGCAATATTTAATGAAGCGATTTAACACCCTGCTTGCCGTATTCCTGATCATTACCCTGTTCTCCGCGCCTTTCACGGCGTCGGCGGCAACCCTGCCACTTCGGGTCGTAGTCGACGGCAAGAAGGTGAATTTCCCCGACGCCCAGCCGTTCATCGATGCCCAACAGCGCGTTCAGCTGCCTGTCCGGTTCGTCACCGAAGCGCTAGGCGCGAAGGTGCTGTGGGACGGCCCAGCGAAAAAGGCGACGATTATCCTGAACGGCAAGACGATGGTCGTCTATATCGGCAAAACCAGCTATACGGTGGACGGCAAAACGAAGCAGATGGACACCGCCGCTCTGTTCAAGGAGTCCAGAACATTTGTGCCGCTGCGCTTTTTGTATGAAGGTCTCGGCGTGAACGTGAACTGGGACGATTCCGTGAAGACGGTATATATCACCACTGGCGGAAGCGGCGGAACTACAACTGCGCCTTCCACGGGAACAAAGACGGCAGACGTTTACGGATTCAAGGTCAATTATGTCGAGATGGGGCCGAACCTTGAACCGGCTTATGTCAGCGCATCAGGGATGACCGTATACGAGAATGATGATCCGGAGCCCGGTAAGGTTCTCTTCCAGCTTACCATCGTGTTCAGTGAAGCCGGTTCAGATCCGGTACAGGGAGCAAAGGATGCGGAATCTATTTTACGCCAGAAAATTGAAGACAACGTAGTTGATTCGATAATGAAATATGCAAGAACGAAAACGAAAATTAGCGATATTCTGCCTCTTAAGGAGTTTACTTCGAAAAATTATAATTTTATGGTCCTCTCTAGTGAATATGACGATATAGCTATTATGGTTATACCAAAATAATGACACAGACAAAGGGAATGAAAACGATAGTGAGAAGAAAGCTGATCAACTGTTCGCTGCGGTTCGCACTGCCGGCAGTGGCGGCGGGGATGCTGCTGTCGGGTCTGTTCCTTTCGGTAAATGCGGAGGACGGCAGCGCTCCGGACGATTTTCCGCAAACGCCGGCCGAAGCCCGGGAATACATCAACAGAGACATGAGCGAGCTCTATAATAAACCGAATTATTATCCGCCGGAAACGAGCAAGGGCAAGCTGCGGGAGGATCTGCTGCAGAAGCGGATTGACAGCAGGGAATATACATTTGAAATGGTGTATGGGGCGAGTCATGGAGAGCCGCTGGTTCACAAAGGCAATATGTATCCTTATTCCGGCTATAATCTCAACGGCGATTCTGTATCGGCCGAAGGGGTCCCCTGGTATGCGGGATGGAGCGGCACCAAAATCCAGGACTTTGATATGGTTAAGGAACCTTGGGACGACCCCGGCGTCATTCGAGCTTATAATCCCAAAAAAAGCAAGTTCAATGCCTATTCCGCTCCCTCGAACAAATACCTCGCCAGCTCGGGAGGCACTTTTGAACAGGCGATCATTACCGGCCTGAATTTGGAATACGGAGGCAAAACTTACAGCGAGTTCATCTATAACAACATGAACAGCCAGTATAAAGACCGCGTCGTCTATGATTTCAACGCTACGCCGACCAAAGGCGGAAGCTGGGTGGACTATGTGCAGATCATCCAGCCGCCCACCTTCCTCTCCTGGGGCTCCGGGCGGATTTATATCGGCAATCCGGGAGGCAACATCACATACCTGGGCATTCCGATCGCGCCGTTCATGCTGCAGGTGGACGATCTGTCCGCGACCTTCGAGAACTTCCCTTCCGGTGCGGTCGCAGGAGATTCCGTTACGGTCGGCGTCCGGGTGAACTCCACCTTCGACGGGGAGCGGACAACTGATTTCGTGTGGCAGATCAAGGACAGCAGCGGCAAAACGGTGCCCGCCAACTATAAGGGCCATGCCGAGACGGCGTCCGGGAACCTTAAGATCCCGGGCAACAACGAGCGGATGCTGTATGCGTCCTTTATTATGCCTGAGGGCAATGTCAGTGTGAAATTTACCGTCAACAGCGGGAAATTCCCCGAAGAGGACATTTATACGAACAATACCGTGAGCCTGGCGCTGAAAGAGGTTCAGCCAATGCCGGCCGCCAAGGGCAAATTCGATCTGGATTATGATGTCTTGTCCAAGAAGATCCGGTTCCCGTTGGCGAACGGGGAGGCGATCCAGGCTAATCTGATTCTGCCGGGCAGTTCACACTGGAACGGCAATGCGACCGGAGCGCTAGATGTGGATAACGACTCCCCGAATCTGCTGCGAAGCTTTACGGTGCTGAACAATCCGCCGGTCAATGAAGCGGGTTCGACCATTACGCGCAAGCCGACAATCGAGGCCAAGCTGCTGCGTACCGATTTTGGCGACAATCCGCTGGGCGGCAGCTGGCTGAACCTGAGCAACGCCTATACGCCGCGGGTCAAGAATGGGACCGTCAGCTACAGCGGTGATGTCAGCAGGGACTATATCCGGACCTACCGGACATGCAAAACGGTAACGGACTCGAGCGGCAACCGGGACCGGGAATGCGAGACCCATGAAGAGAACGGCTCAACCTCGGCTCCGTTCTCTCCGGGCAAGGACGACATTACGGTCAATGCATTCGTCTACAACGGACGGAAAGACGTGCCCGCTAAGGAATTTGAGGACAAGATCGAAAACAATACAAAGGATGATTTGGGCAAGAAGCTGCTGTGGACCAGCGAGCCGTACAAAATCAAGACCATCCGCTGGATGGCGCATGAGGACGAGAGCGGCAGTCTTTTCGACTGGACCGACGTGAACGGCCAGTACGAGCGCGAGTTCACACAGCAGGCCTCGGGCAAACTGGTCTGGAAGAGCGAGCAGACGATGGCGAATGCCTACAGCCAGGGCAGAGAGGCCGCAAGACGGATGACCAACAACAAATCCGATTATGACAAGGCCGTGTTCGCCACGGACCGCGAGCTTCAGGGGTATGACTATCCGATCAAATCGGGCTATTATTTCAATCCGGCCGGGATCTATACCTTTACGCTGGAGACGGTGACGTTCAAGCCTACCGACGATGACACGAAGGATCACAAGGATCTGGTGGACGCGGTGATCGATTCGTTCCGGTACGAGAGCAACCTGGTCTATATTAACAACAACAAGGAATCGGTTAATCTCCTGAACGAGCCGCTTGGACGGTCGGGGAATTCGGTTGTCCCCAAACCGGCAGCCCTTAACGTGAAGAACGCCAAGGGCGTGAATGCCCTGCAGCTCATAGCTGTGGAGGACCGGTCGACGGACAACTCCCGCTACACGAAGGAAGTGGAGGAAGTCTATCACTCACAGAACCGGGATAATATAGACGAAACACACGCTTTCTGGAAAAATATCCTAGAAGGGTACTCGCAGTCCAGCACCAAGGGCAGCTTCGACAGCTTCAAGTACCGGGAGTTTGTCAAGGACGGTCAGCATATGTACAGAATTACGGAGACCACGACCGTCAGCATCACCGTGAATCCGAACAACACGCCGTTGTACACGGATGCCCGCATGGCGGACGGCAATTATTATGTCAAAGCCTGGATCGCCGATGTGGAGCTGTCTTCCAGCTCCAACGCCTACCGTAAACTCGGCAAGCTGGGCGGTGTGAAGCCGCTGGATGAAATCCGGGTAACGGTAAAAGGCTCGATGTATGATGATTTGAACAACTGATGCCCTTCCCGGTCTTGGATAGTCTGGACGCGGCCGCTTCAACGTTGGCTGCTCCTGAAGCTGTACCCGGGGCCGGATTTCTTGGTCGTTATACGGTAAATCTGCGAATAGGCAAGCGCACGAACAGGCGTCCCACAAGGACGCCTGTTTGTGCTGGGCGCGGGTCGATTCGCTGGTCTAACGCGGCTGTATCGTTGTTGTTCCGGCGCAAAATACCAGTACGCTATCTAATAATAGCCGATTATCGCGAACTAGCGAACCGTATGATGCCCATGTTGCACTTTTTACAAATTAATGACTCTGCCCAATAACCTTCTCGTAGATTTTCAAGTAACGTTCTGCCATCTTTTCTTTCGTAAACCGTCTAGCGACATATTGACGAAGCTTCTTGGGATGAACGGATGCATCGCTCATAACCATCCTCGCCATATCCTCCGCGCTTTCGCACAGAAATTGCGGGAATCCGGATAATACTTCCGGTACAGCCCCTCTTGGGAATGCGGCCACAGGCGTTCCGCAGGCCATCGCTTCAATCATTACGAGTCCGAATTGCTCCTCGCAAGCCGTCGGAAACATGAGCCATTTGGCATGCTTCAGCAAATCCTGTTTTTCTTTTCCGTGAACTTCATTTACATATTCAATATTGGGATTATTATTAATTCGCGGGAGGATCTGATTGAACAGATCTCCGTCCCAGGCGGGACCCGCTATTATCGTTCTTATACCTGTCATTTCGGCCACATCAATCGCCGTATGCACACCTTTTTCCCAATCAATCCGTCCCAGAAACAGCAAATAATCTTCTTTGTGCTTGCTAAAATCATACTCGCTTAGGTCGATTCCATTGTGCACAAAAAATCCTTTATGCCGGTTAGGAGACTGTATAAGCTTCGTGCGGCTCACATATACGGGATGCTTTGCCGGGACATGAAGCGACCATTCCGTGTGAATTGTAGAGACAACCGGAATGTTCAGGTCCTCTTGCCCGAACAGGAGATCATGTGTATGGTCATGTATGATATCCGCATTGTCCGGAATCGTATCCAGAACGAAATCCTTAATGCTGTCCGTTTCATAACGGTGGCCATACGGAATCACAACAGCACGGCTTCGGCTCCCTGCGAGAGCATACAGATAGACCTCATGCCCCATTTCAACAAGCGCATCCGATAAATTGTAAACGACCCTTTCGAGACCTCCGCTGCCGGGAAGAGGAATGATGTTCGGAGCGATCTGAACAATGATCACCGTAAATCACCTCTGCTTATAAATCGTCTATGGAAGCTCAAGATTCCCACGGGTCAACCCAAATTAAAGTCTCATTCACGATATAGGGCATCAGCTGCTCGATTACAAACATTTGACTTTTATAGTGCTGCAATAATTCGAGTTTCTTTTGCAAGATATGAAAGGGAAGCGGATCATCCTCGGTTTCGAATACATATAAATGATCCAATTTTATGCTGTGTAAAATACGGGATAACGACCGGTGCTGACTATGGCCGTATTCCCCGTGCAGATTATGAGTGACAACTTTATGGAATTGACCGCTATCCAGCAGGTCTCTTAAAGCGTCTTTCACTTCCTCTTCATCAAACTCCCCATCGTATTCATCGGGAAAATCCCATATTTCAAACTCCGCGTTAACGGATGTCATTGCACTCTGGAATTCACGGGAACGGGTCTTGTTGCTTCCGTTGGTTAAGCAAATGACTTTCCAGCCTGGCTCCTGGATTAAGGCTCCGCCTCCAAATATGCTTTCATCGTCAGGATGCGCGACTATCATAAGCTTATCTGCTGCCGAAAAGGATGACATCATTCCACCTCATAGGGGGCATAACGGTTTTTGAGAATGTTGGCATATACGTTCATGAGCATATCTGTAGTACGGGTAAAGTTGAATTGTTCCTTTATCAGATTCCGGTTTACCCAGCCTGTTTCCATCTTTTCTTGAACCGGCATATCCAGCGCCCGCTTTATATCTGTTTTTAGCTTCTCTACGGACCAGATTTCATCGGCATGATGGTCACCGAACCATGTCTCCCATGCAGACCGGTAATTTCCCGGATTAACAAGTCCGACAAAACCCTTCACACCGACAGCGACCACAGGACGGCAGCAGGCCAGAGCCTCAAGAGCGGCTCTTCCGGTACCGACAAAGACATCGCAGATGGAATAATAGGAAGACATATTGAGCGTATTTCCGAGCAAATGTATGAAATTGCCCTTCGTTTCTTTATGAATCACATCAACCAGTGATTTAATCCCCTCGCTATGCCGCCCTTCACCGCTCACAAGGAGGTTCAGATCAGGATAGCTTTCGGCCCTTAACTGTCTGCAGGCTTCGATGATGTCTCTGCAAATGTCGGCTTTTTCCCAAGACAATCTGCCGGCGTACATAATTACGGGCGCGCCCTTGGGTATTCCTAATTCGTCGCGCAAGTCACTGTGAATAAGGGAGCGGTAATTGAACTGCACGGTATCAATTCCGTTGGGAATCAATTGGACAGGCATGTCTTTGACCGGAAGTTGTTTCACAATGGAGGGACTCACGCAGACGACCGCCGCGCTGCTCTTTATAAGCTCGAATTCATCCATAGTAAACGGTAGCAGCATGTGGAGCGTCCATAAACGGGGAATACACAATTGATCTGCGGCTTTTGCTGCAAAAGTACCGGAAGGAATTTGATGAATATGAACGGCTGTTATTCCCTCCGTATTCATGATTTGTTTTAATTGGGAGATGATTTTCTGCTCATCGGCTTCATTGATGATATGTTCGTTCGTGACGAAGTTAATCTCATATACGGGACAACCTAATGCGGCGAATGCATCACACATTTCTCCGCGTTTTCCCGCTACAACGACATGAATACCGTTTCTAAGCAATTCCCGTACGCATGTCAGGACGTGTGTTTCAGTTCCGCCGATATTGAATTGGTCTATAACCATCAAAATACGCAGATCGCTATCAGAGTATCGCGGCTGCATGCTGTAATTCGATTCTTCTTTATTAAGCCAGACCACCTGCTTGGGCGGATTAGCGTTCACGACATATTGCACAATCGGTTTCTGGGTGTACACGCGTTTCTTGACCGGGCGTTTCTTGCTGCGGTCTTCTGCCTTTTTTTTCAATCGGATTCAACTCCTTATTCTAATAAAATTCCCGTGAACGCTGGGCCGAATGAGAGCGGTAATAATACAGGGTCTCCCGCAGATTGTCGACCTGGATGCCGTGAGAAACGCACTTGGCGATAAACTCATAGTCTTCGGCTCCATTCATGTTACGGGTCAGCCCTCCCAAGCGATCGAATACACTGCCTCGAAACAAAATGGTTGGATGAGAGACGCAATGATCTCCGAGTGCGTACCTCTTCGGGATATCCTCACCATAACTGAGCCAATTCGATGGGGTTTTTTTGAGAATATCGCTATCTTCAAAAGCCATATAGTTCGTGCCGACCACACTGATCTGCGGGTGGTTTATCAGAAACTCGACCTGCTTGCTTATCCTTTCCGGGTGGGAGTAGTCATCCGCATCATGATTGGCGATATATTCTCCGCGCGCCGTAAACAGCCCTGCTGTCAGAGAACCGGAGAATCCTACATTTCGAGGCAGCCGAAGCAGGGTGAAGCGGGGGAATCGCCGGCGGGCCTGCCAAAGCTGGGTACGATCGGCAGATCGGTCCGTCGATGCATCATCCACAATAATGATTTCTATGTTCGGGTAGGTTTGCTCGTATAAATGATCCAGGCAATCCTCAATGTAGGGTTCTGCGTTAAAGCACGGGATCACGATGCTTACAAGCTGATCAATTCGAGCAAGCGACATCATCCAACCCCTCCATTCAATAATCATGTCCTTTCACCATATGTTCAGAAGAAAACAATGGAAAGGGATAAGCGTATATTTTCTCAAAATTGGATGGTGAAATATGTACTTACCCAGTCAAAATTTGGGATTAACAATACAATAACAGCGGCACAACATAAGGAAGGTGATTTAATGTGACAGAAAGCAGTGACTACACAGAATATACGAAATCTTCATCATATTCAGAATATTCAGAGTACACAGACCATCCCCGCAGCAAAATTTGTTTTGCCATATTGGTGCATAATCGCAGAGAAGTTGTCTTTGATTTATTAGACAATATCCGTTGTTACTGTCCTGACAGTTCTGTCGTCTTGTATAACGGCGGAGATGATCCGGATTTATGTAAAGGTCTTGGATATCCGGTATGCCCGAGCAGCAGAAAATTGGAGTACGGGGTAACCGCAATATATATGCTCGAAGTCATGGAGTGGCTCGAGGACATTGATTATTCCTACGATTTACTGATTAATCTGGATTCTGATGTTCTGTTTGCCAGAGAAGGCTTTGAGCAGTTTATTCTCAATGAAATGAAAGACAAGGATTATATGGGCGTCGGTACGAAAATACCGGATGATGACTTTTATTGCCTGGTGCAGCTCAGGCTGGAAATTGACCAGTGGATCCCTCTGCTGGGAAATGAACCTTATATGGAGTCGTTTAACGTAGGGCAGGCATACAGCAGGAAATTGGTTCTTCGTTTTTTGCATGATGACCAGTATGAACTGTTAAAAAGCAACCTCCGCGACACAAGGTCCTTCGGAGTCGATGAGCTTATCTTTGTCACCATGACGGATCGGCTGGGCTTTTCCTTGCATGCTTACCCGGAGGATGCTTCCTCATCCATTCGTTACCGGCCGTACTTTCCGCTCGATGAAATAGTCAGTCTGATGAATGGTAAACCTGACAGCACCCTCGTTCATCCCGTCTATCGGAACCTTAAAGATGAAGCAAGAAGCTTTATCCGGGAGGCTATGAAACGGAAAATCCAGCTCAGTCCCGATTATCAGGAACGATTTATGGAAGAGTATCTCGGCGAAATGCCTTATCTCATTCGCAGAAGCAAATACAAAGGCGCAAAAATAGAGTGGCTGGCCGCCTCAGAAGATGAAGGGCTGCTTTACTGGAGGGAAAACCAATCAGGCAGGACTAAAGATGTCTTGTTTGGACCCTATAAATTCGGAAGCGAAAAGATTGAGGGATTAACGGCGCTTGAGGGCAAATTCGGCAATCTTGAAGCGGTATGCCGAAGCGGTAATACACTCATACATTATTGGAGAGAAGAACATAGCGGTGAATGGTCCAAATCCGAACAATTTGCGGAAGGCGTAAAGGGAATCCCGGGTTTTCTGGAAAGCGGCCACGGTAATTTCGAAGTCGTTGCCCCGATGAAGAAGGGAGGGCTTGGTCATTGGTGGAGAAACAACGATGATCCCATGCACCCCTGGTTTGGTCCGGCAGTGTTCGGAACGGGGCATTATGACGATGTAATCCTGGTTGAGAACAATGAGAAGCAATTGACAGCCATTGCATGTAAAGATGGCAAGTATCAATACTACGTCAGGGACGACCACAACAGCTGGGAGTGGTTTGGACCTTACGAATAAGAGGTTGAGGACCGATGAGCATCTTGGCTGTCAGGTACATTAGACCTATGGATGATGGATGGACACTCCCGCATCTGTTCAAATGCGAGGACGGTCAAACCTATGTTGTCAAATTCATTAATAATCGTTCTGGTTCTGGTATATTGGCCAACGAGCTGATTGCTTATCGTCTGGGAAAACGGCTTGGCTTGCCGATTGCACCCTACCGCATTATTCAGATAACAAGGGATCTTGTGGATATGTTCCCTGTTTTGAAAAGCATGGATGTTCCAACGGGCCTGCACCTTGGCAGTTTGTATTTCGAACAAGGGACGACCTTGCTGGGGGAAGTCAATTTGGCATTATGCAAAAATCTGCATCAGGCGGCGGGGATGATCGTTTTTGATCATTGGATCAATAACTGGGACCGGCATGTTGCCGGATCGAATCTATTATATGTACCGGACCAACGCAAAATTCAAATGATAGACCACTCAGATGCTTTTTTCGGCCCGTATTGGGATAAAGAAGAATTCATGGATGACACTGATAGAATAGATGTGTTCTGGGGGCCGTTATATGAAAGGTTTGTTCCCTATATCGACAGCCAGGACCCGTTCGGCCATTATATCTCGTTAGTTGAAAAGATCAGCGAGGAAGCGGTTGTTCAAGCGGTGAAGGGGCTTCCTAAACAGTGGAGTATTTCCAGTGAAGATGTAACTGCGTTAGTTGATTTTTTAATGGGCAGGAGGCACCTCGTTCGGGAGGCTTTGGAGGAATTAAGGGACTACTTTCCGATCTGGAGACAGGAAGACGAGGATTAATTTTGGAAGAATACTTGAAAATATGGTAATTGACTAGAATGTCTGCCCTTACCTTTTCTTGTTTCGAACATTTAATAGTATCAGGATGATTAAGGCATCCAATATATTAATAAAGGAGCGCTAATAAAAAATGAGTATGGATCACCGTTCCAAAAAACAAGTCACAATTACAACAGGTCCTATTTATGTGCCGCCCATCAACATTTTTGTTCCCAACGATAAACTGATTGTGACTCTTAAAAATCCGACACACAAAAAGCTTCAAGCGACTGTAACACTCGGCCTATGTCCTTCTCCTGACAGCTCGCCTTCACCGTGTGCGGGAGGTGGCTATGTCAATAATTCGGTACAAACATTCGAGGTAAATGAAACGGATATTCATCTCGGTACCTTCAAGGTCGATCCGATGACATGCCTGCGTATTGAAAGAACGTTCGATAACTTTGAATTGTTTGATTCGGTTATCCGGATAACGGCTACCGGCGATTTTGAAATCTGTAAAGACAGCTGCCAGCCCATCTGCGGCTTGCTGGAAATTTCCAGCGTAGTTGGTTTTTCGGGCAGCTTCGGTGGTCCGTTCGCAACAGCAATTCCTGCAGAGATGACTGCCTTGTATCAAGCCTATTACACAAGCTCTGGTGTATTGGGTACGGATGAACAAACCCATGTACGCTACGCCGAGTATGTATTATGCGATACTCACTGCCCTTGTGATTCGGACTCCGATTCCAGTTCCAGTTCCAGCTCTTCTTCTAGCGACGGTCACTACTAATATCCTTAGCCGGTCTCTTCCATCCCGGAAGAGACCGTTTCTTCTTATAATAACCTCTGGAATACAGACTTTCATTTTTGGCCTGACGAGGTGATTCTTTATGTTTCACCAGCTGCTGCAAGCCGCTTCAGAACAATATGGCATTGCATTCTCCGAATTTGAAATTCTTCATAAAACGGGCCGGACGCTGGTCCTCGCCGTGAAGTCGCCACAGGGGGATTATGTTCTGAAAGTTATTTTTACCAGTGAACAACGCCTACAGTTTATTCTGGAAGCCGAACACTTCCTGCGGCGGCGGGGAATTCATATCCCCGAGGTTTTTCCTGCTCTCACAGGCAAGCCTTATTTTCTATGGGAAGGGGACCGTTATGTCCTGCAAGAAAAATTGCGGGGGGCTCCGTTTCCTCCAACAACTATCGAAGCCGTGACCCGCAGGGCAGCGCTTCTGGGCAGCATGCATTCCTCTTCGCTAGGCTTCCTTTCGAAACACGGGCCATACACTTCAGAGGAAACCCTGTGGCTGCGTACTTATCGAAGGGAACTCTCCTCATTGAAGCATTGGGCAGGCTGGTATCACAACTCAAGAGCCTCCAAAAAAAAGCTAATCCTGTCCTTTATGGATTTTTTCCTGGAAGCAGGTCGGGAGTTGGTTGAACGGCTTGAGCGCCATGCCTTTTTCAAAAGCTGGATCGATGCTCCTCTTCAAAAGCATTTCTTGTGCCACGGCGACTTTCATAGCGACAATATTCTGACCGTGGGATCAAGTCTCTATGTGATCGACTTTGAATTCATAAGATATGACTACCCCTCCAAAGATATCGGCCGTTTTCTGCAAGGTATAATGAACCGGCGAAAGGGCTGGGACCCAGTCTGGTTTAACTATCTTCTGAATTCTTATCTCCGGGAAAATCCGCTGCATGACGGCCAACTGGAATTAATGTATATCGATTTAGCTTTTCCTCACAGCTTCTTCCGCTTTACAGAAAAAGGCGGATACAGGAATATGTCCCTGGATGAAGTGGAGGCTTATTTACAAAGAGAGCATGACAAAACCGTTTATTTCCTGCAGCAAATAAAAGGCGAAAGCTCTATTTGAAGAGCGCCATCATTTATATCCGGTTAACGATGTAAAGCGGCTCTGTTTCATTAGTGAAACAGGCCGCTTTCTTGTCTTGCCCGGTAACGGCAAACCTAGTCTCCGCCGCCGCCGCAGTCTCCTCCGCCTCCGGCGTCTCCCCCGGAGCTGTGTCCGCCGTCGGAATGGCCGCCAAAGCCGCCGAAATCATGTGAGCCGCCGTGGTGTCCTGAATGCCGGCTTCCGCCTTCGCAATCGGAACCTCCTCCATTTTGATAATTCTTCCCATGAGACTGGGAATCGCTATTAGAGCCCCCGGTCAGCTCGGGGTTCGACAGCATGAACAGGGAGGAATCGTAGCCGGTGTCGTTCCGGGTTTTGCGGGCAGGCTTGCTATATCCGTCTCTTCGGATGATGCCGCTTACCAGCACATAAGCCAGAACGATAACAAATATGAGGCCGATGCTCATGAAAGGCATTCTCTCCTAACCGATTGAAATAACTAAATTATACCAGTCATGAAGGGAGACCGAAAGCCCCAAACCTTCTTCTAATTAATAAGGAGCTTTCGCCCGTTTGACGGCCCTTCGGGAAAATATGGTATGCTTGTTTTAGTCCATACGAAGCCGGAGGGATGATAATGATCGAACTGGTCAAAGACGCACTGGATTATATGAACGGTCAGCTTAATATTATCGAAAAAAGCCTGCTGCTCTTGTCGGATGAACAAACGTGGACAAAAATCAATCCGGGTATGAACAGCATCGGCAATTACTGCCTGCATCTGGCGGGCAACGAATACCAGAATTTCGTAACCGCTATTGGCGGCAGAC
This sequence comes from Paenibacillus apii, assembly GCF_011043685.1. Lineage (NCBI taxonomy): Bacteria > Bacillati > Bacillota > Bacilli > Caryophanales > Paenibacillaceae > Paenibacillus > Paenibacillus apii. The sequence goes on from NZ_JAAKGU010000004.1 coordinate 46,934, forward strand.
CGCTTATTCGGGAGCGATCCAGGGAATTTGCCGCGGAGGGCGGCTTCTCACGGGACGAGCTCATAGCCAAGCTCAAAGAAGTGAGAAGTCAATCCGAAGCGGTTCTCTTCTCATTAACGGATGAGGATTTGAACCGTGAAGTTGCGGTCCCTTACGATCCGGGGGACTGGAGCCGGATGAAAGGCGGTCAGCCTTCCGAAGAAGACGCGAGGGACGTCAGGAGCATTCGTACTCTGCTGCTGAGGATATCGGCGCATTACGGCTATCATACCGGGCAGATCGTTCTGCTGACCAAAATATTGTCCGAAACGGAGCAGCATTTATCGGGAAACTATCATTAAGCCGGAAGGAGCTTACCGATGAACAAATTCGTCCATGAAGCGAGCAGATCCGAAATTGAGCAGGCCAATGCCCGGAGCCGGATTGCGCTGCGGGATGGAACCGGCGTGCCCCGAATCGGGCAGGGAACCTGGAATATCGGAGAGGATGCTTCCCGCCGGAAGGAAGAGGTGGAGGCGCTCAAGCTTGGCGTAGAGCTCGGGATGAACCTGATTGACACCGCGGAGATGTATGGGGAAGGACGCTCCGAAACGGTGGTGGGTGAAGCGGTAAAGGGGCTGCGTGACAAGGTTTTTCTCGTCTCCAAGGTATACCCGCATAACGCAGGACTGGGGCGGATCGAGAGGAGCTGCGAGGACAGTCTGAAGCGCCTGGGGACCGATCATCTGGACCTGTATCTGCTGCACTGGCGCGGCCGCGTTCCGCTGGAAGAAACGGTAGAGGGCATGGAGAGGCTGGTGCAGCAGGGGAAAATCGCCAGATGGGGCGTATCCAATTTCGATACGGACGATATGGAGGAGCTGCTGCGTCTGGCCCGGGGAACGCACTGCGCAACGAACCAGGTGCTGTACCATTTGGGATCGCGCGGAATTGAGTTCGATCTGCTCCCCTGGCAGCGTAAGCGGCAAATGCCGATTATGGCGTATTCGCCGCTTGCCCAGGCAGGGGCGCTGCGGAAGGGACTGGTTCAGAATGAAGCAGTGAAGGCGGTTGCCGAGACGCATGGCGCCACTCCCTTGCAGGTTATTCTTGCCTGGTGCATCCGCGAAGGAGGGGTAATTGCGATTCCGAAAGCTTCATCCCGGGAGCATGTGCTCCAGAACGCGGCGGCGGCATTAATCGACCTGAGCGAGGAGGAATTGCGGCAGCTTGATCGGGCGTTTCCCGAACCGGAGCGGAAGATGCCGCTGGATATAATCTAATACGGAGGAATGAATGGATGAAACCTAAAGCGCTAGTATACAGCAAACTGCCTGAAGAAGTAGTGGATTACGTCAAGGAGCACTGCGAAGTCTCCTGCTTCGATGCCCCGGACAATACGCATGGTTCCCCTTTTATGGAAGCGCTGAAGGAAACGGAGGGACTGCTCGGCTCCGGACTGAAGGTGGATGCGGCATTCCTGGACCGGGCCCCAAGTCTAAGGATCGTGAGCAATGTTTCGGTCGGCTACGATAATTTGAATATTCCGGATTTGGGCAGCCGCGGCATCATGGCGACCAATACACCCGGAGTTCTGAACGACACGGTGGCCGATACAATCTTCGGTCTGCTCGTGGCCACGGCACGCCGTATGCCGGAGCTGGACCGGTATGTCCGGAACGGACAGTGGAAGGAATCGAGAGATCAAGACATATTTGGGATCGATGTGCATCATAAGACGCTCGGCATTATCGGACTTGGCGGTATCGGCGAAAAAATCGTTCAGCGCGCCCGGTTCGGGTTCGATATGGATGTGATTTACCATAACCGTTCCCAAAGTCCGAAGCTGGAGGAGCAGTACGGCGCGGTTTACCGCACCCTCGACGAGCTGCTCGCGGAGGCGGATTTTGTGTGCCTCATGACGCCGCTGACGCCGGAGACCCGGGGGATGATCGGCGAGCGCGAGTTCAAGCTAATGAAGAAGACCGCCATTTTCATCAACGGATCAAGAGGAGCGACCGTCGACGAAGAAGCGTTGGTCGAGGCGCTGCGGAGCGGGACTATCCGGGCGGCAGGCCTGGATGTGTACGTGCTGGAGCCGCTTCCGGAACATCATCCGCTGACGGCGCTGGATAATGCGGTCCTGCTGCCGCATATCGGCTCGGCTACACAGGAGACCCGGCTGGAGATGGCCTGGACGGCCGCAAGAAATCTGGTGGCCGGGCTTAAAGGCGAGACGCCGGCGAACCTGATTCAGGCATAGCGGGAACGCAGCACACGTCAAACGTCAGCAGATTCGAACAATGCCCCGAACAAGCCATTTGATGGTGGCCTTCGGGGCATTTCTTTTTGGTGCGTATCAGGCGCGTCCGCGATGCTTAAGGTAATTGACGCCGGTTCGTCCCGATGCCGCCTGAACCATCCGAAGAGCCGCGGCCCACGCGGCCTCCGCGAGCCGTTCTTCCTCGACATGAACGAGCCGTCCGTCTTTCACGACAATCCGTCCGCCAACGACGGTCATGTCCACGTTCTGGCTGATGCCCGTCACGACCGGAAGGGCCGTGTCGTTGAACAAAGCGCCGGCATATTCCAGCCTGCGAGAATCGATCATGAACAGGTCGCCCGCTTTGCCGACCTCGAGCGAGCCGATCGCGTCCTCCCAGCCGAGCACTCTCGACGATCCGACCGTGCCGAGCCATAAGCTTTCTTCGGCCGTCGGGCCCGCGCTTCCAGCGGTCAGCTTGTGCAGCAGGTAGGCCTGACGCGCTTCCCCGAGCAGATTGGAGGCGTCATTGGACGCCGAACCGTCGACGCCCAGTCCGACATGAACGCCTGCCTGCAGCATGCTTCGGACCGGAAATACCCCCGACGACAGCTTCATGTTGCTGCTCGGACAATGGGCGACGCCGCAGCCGCAGGCACCCATCCGGCGGATTTCATCGCCGCTGAAATGGATGCCGTGCGCGTACCACACATCGCGGCCGATCCAGCCCGTCTTCTCCATGTATTCGAGCGGCCGGAGCCCGAGCTTTGCCAGGCAGAAATCCTCCTCATCCTTCGTTTCGGCCAGGTGGGTATGCATCCGGACGCCGTAGCTGCGCGCCAGGCGGGCGGATTCCCGTAAGAGATCCTCGGACACCGAGAAAGGCGAGCAGGGCGCGACGCCGACGCGAACCATCGCAAATTTGGAGGCGTCATGGTAGGTTTCAATGACCCGGCGGGTGTCTCTCAGAATGACGTCGGCAGGCTGTGTCACCTCATCCGGCGGAAGCCCGCCTTGCGATCTGCCAAGGTTCATGGAGCCCCGCGTGGGGTAAAAACGGATGCCAAGCTCTCCGGCGGCGCGGATTTCTTCGTCGATCAGCTCTCCGCTGACGGCATTCGGGAAACAGTAAAAGTGATCGGAAGCGGTCGTACAGCCGGTCTTGAGCAGTTCGCCGAGGCCTACCATCGCGCTTAAGTATACATCCTCGGGCCGCATGTGGCGCCAAATCTCGTACAGTGTCACCAGCCAGTCGAACAGCTCGCAGTCCTGGGCCTGCGGGATGTTCCGGGTGAAGGTCTGATATAAATGATGATGGGTGTTGATCAGCCCGGGATAGACGATCTTTCCAGTGGCGTCAATGACCGTATCGGCGTCTTCATAAGGAATGTCCGTTCCGATGGCTTTGATCTCCTGGCCTTCGATGAACAGGCTCCCTCCCGGGTAGCAGCGTCGCTCCGCGTCCATAGTGATAATGTTGCGGGCATTCTTAATCAGCAGTGTCCTCATGCTAAAACCTCCCCTAAAAATGAAAAATGCAAAAATCCTAACTGCGAGCGCAATATAAGAAGAATATTGCGTTCGCAGTTAGGATTTTACGGATCCCAGTAGAGCCCCCGAACCGATTATCGGGGTTATACGAACAACTTTAAAGTTGCTAATAGTATAAGTAGGCCTTATAGGGATGTCAACCGTTATTCCCCTTCATGCGACAGCTCTTAAATGTTGTCAACAACGTTCATGACGAAACCATGTTTTCAATTTGGTGACAAAGAAAGCGCTTCGATTTATGATGAATCCATAGGAAATAACATTCCTTCAAGCTTGTTGAAAGGCTTTACATTCTATTAATTCAAGGGGGCAATATACATGGCCACATTGGCAACGAAGCAAGCGTCATCCGGCGGCGTCCGGGTACGGGTGCAGCAATTCGGCCGCCTCTTAAGCGGAATGGTTATGCCGAACATCGGCGCATTTATCGCTTGGGGCTTGATTACCGCTTTATTCATTCCGACAGGCTGGGCGCCTAACGAGCATCTCGCCAAACTGGTTGGCCCGATCATCACCTATCTGCTGCCGCTTCTGATCGGCTACACGGGCGGATCGATGGTTAACGGCAAGCGCGGCGGCGTTATCGGCGCTGTGGTCACTATGGGTGTCATCATCGGCTCGGACATCCCGATGTTCCTCGGCGCCATGCTTGTAGGTCCGCTGGCCGGCTGGGTGCTGAAAGTATTCGACCGTGCGGTCGACGGCAAGATCAAGGCAGGCTTCGAAATGCTCGTCAACAACTTCTCGCTCGGCATCATCGGCGGCGCCCTTGCGCTCGGCGCGTACACCGGTATCGGACCGGTCATTCAAGGCCTGACGAGCATCCTGTCAAGCGGCGTTCAATTTCTGGTCAACCACCAACTGCTCCCGCTGGTCAACATTATCATCGAGCCGGCCAAAGTGCTGTTCCTGAACAATGCGATCAATCACGGCATCCTGAGTCCCATCGCCGTTGAACAGGCCGCCAAAGCAGGCAAATCCATCCTGTTCATGCTCGAATCCAATCCGGGTCCCGGTCTCGGCATTCTGCTGGCATACTGGCTGGCAGGTAAAGGCTCGGCGAAATCATCGGCTCCTGGCGCGATTATCATTCACTTCCTGGGCGGCATTCACGAGATTTACTTCCCGTACATTCTGATGAATCCGCGTCTGATTCTGGCGGTTATCGGCGGCGGCGCAACGGGTACCTTCACCTTCCAGCTGCTGGGCGCCGGCTTGTCGGCTCCGCCTTCCCCGGGCAGCATCTTCGCTTACATCGCAATGACGCCTAAAGGCGGATATCTGCCGGTGTTCGCAGGGGTTATCACCGCGGCGGCCGTATCCTTCGTTATTGCTTCCATTCTGCTCAAAACCGTCAAGCAGAGCGAAGCAGAAAATGGCCTTGAAGAAGCCTCGGCCAAGATCCGAGACATGAAGACAGCGGGCACAGCCGCTCAAACGGCAGCCGCTTCCACTGCGGCCGTGAACGTTCGCAGCAAAGGCGAAGTACGGAAAATTGTATTCGCTTGCGACGCAGGGATGGGGTCCAGCGCCATGGGAGCTTCCGTCCTGAGAAAAAAACTGCAAAACGCGGGCATCAACATCACGGTGGTGAACGCTCCGGTCAGTGAAATTCCGGCCGACGCCGACATTGTCGTTACCCAGAAGACATTGACCGACCGGGCCATTGCAAGCAATCCTTCCGCCGAGCATGTTTCGATCGACAATTTCCTCAAGAGTCCGAAATATGACGAGCTGGTTGAACGTTTGAAATAAGTGAGGGTCTCCATGAAAAGTAAGATGACCGCCAGACAGCGCCAGATGATAATGCTTCTGCTGGACAGCAGCGAGGAAATAACGGCTGCGGAAATTGCCGGAAATATCGGAGTCAGCGTACGAACCGTCCACCGTGAAATGGAGGATACCGAGCAGATCCTTCATGATTTCGGACTGGCCCTGAGCCGAAAATCCGGAAAAGGCATTCAGGTGAACGGAGCAGAAAATGGGCTTGAGCGGCTTCGGATCTTTTTGCAGGAAGAGAAACCGGAGGCATATTCCGTCGAAGAACGCCAAATATTCGAGCTGTGCTCGCTGCTGGAGGCGAAGGAGCCTTTGAAGCTGTTCGCTCTGGCTCATACCTTGAAAGTGACGGAGGCGACCGTCAGCAACGATCTGGATGAACTGGAGCCATGGGTTCGCAAATTCGGGCTTCAGCTCGTTCGAAGAAGAGGCTACGGAGTTGAAATTGCAGGCAGTGAAGCCGATATGAGGCGCGCACTGTGGAGGCTGGCGGCCGAGCATCTGGATCAGTCCGATCTGGTCAGCCGCGTCCCTCGTACGGGAGGTCACATCGTCTTTCGGAAGCTGCTCGCAGCTATTGGCCAAAGCCGGCTGCTTGCCGTTGAAAGTCTCCTGTGGGACATGGAGTGGAGCTGGACATCAGAACTGACGGAAAATGTCTACATGGAGCTGCTGCTCGGCCTGTCCGTCTGTGTAAGGCGAGGGGAAATCGGAATGGTGCTCCACAGCCTTGAGGAGACATCCTCCCTGCGAAAGTCCGGATACCTGAACATTTCAGGCTCGGAGCAGTTCGTTAACCGGCTGGAGGAAAAGCTGGAGCTGAAGCTTCCGAAGACGGAGGTTTTATACATCGCTTGCTTACTGGACCGGGCGCAGGAATCGATTTCTTCGGCGGATTTCGTATACGGGGACATCGCGCTGATGGATACGGTGTACCGCCTGACGGAGCAGGCCGTCCAAAGGACCGGGATTCCGTTCCAGGGCGACCGCATCCTGAGGGAAGGTCTGCTGGAGCATATCGAGCTGGCCATGAGGAGAATCCGTGAAGGAACCCGAATCCGCAATCCGCTGCTGGGTCCGATCCGCAAGGACTATCACTATTTATTCCGCATCATCCGCGATTCGGTGGAAGAGCTGGGGCTCGATTTCCCCGTTCCCGATGAGGAGATTGCCTTTCTGGTCATGCACTTCGGCGCCTCGGCGGAGCGGCTGAACCAGTTAAGCCGCAAGGTACGGGCGATTCTCGTCTGCGCAAGCGGCCTCAGTTCTTCCCGGCTGCTGGGGGAGCGCCTGAGGAAGGAAATGCCGCAGCTCGAAATACGGGGCAATGCCTCCTGGTACGAGGCGGCCCGGATGCATAAGGAAGATTATGATCTGATTATTTCCACGATCGACCTTCCGCTGGAAAAGGATAAATATATCAAGATAAGCCCGCTGCTGACGGCGGAAGAGATCGATAAGCTGATGCGCTTCTTCCATAACATGACGCAGCGGGAAGAAGACAGCGGGACTCTTCCCAATCAGGACCAATTGACGGCAGCCGAAGCCGCCGAAGAGCGAATCAGGAGCTACAGAGGGCTGCTTAATGAGATTGAAGGATTGCTCGAACGTTTCCGCTGCTGCCCGCTTGATAATGACGGGTCGGATTTACCGGACACAATCCGCCAAATGCTGGATAAGCTTCGCGGCAGCGGCGTTACAGACGCTCCGGAAATCCTGGTGGAGAAGCTGCTGGAGCGGGAGAAGATGGCCAGCCAGGTCATTCCCGATACAGGGCTGGCGCTGTTCCATACCCGCAGCAGCCATGTGTTGAAGTCTTCTTTAACCGCATACCGGCTGAGAGAGCCGCTTATCCTTAATGGCAATACCGAAGTCGGAACGATTCTGCTGATGCTGGCTCCGCGCACCCTGCCGAAAGAAAGCCTGGAAGTGCTTAGCGAGATCAGCGCCATGCTGCTCGATACGGAGCTGGTGCATTTGCTGGAGAAGGGGACAGAGGCCAAGATCAGAACGTGCCTGTCCGCCGGGCTGCTGCATTTTTTCGAAAATAAAATGTGAAAGAGGGAGAAGAAATCGATGAGCATACTGTCAGAAGATAAAATTGTGATGAACGCCGCCGCCAAAGACAAATATGAAGCGATTGCGATCGCCGGCCATCTTCTGGTTGAAGGGCACCATGTAACGGAGGAGTATGTACCGAAGATGTTGGAGCGGGAACAGGTCGTATCCACTTACATGGGAGGCGGACTCGCCATTCCCCACGGCACGAAGGACGCGAAGCCGTATATCAAATCCACGGGGTTGTCCGTTGCCCGCTTTCCGGAAGGCGTCGATTTTGGGGGCGACGAGCCTGCGTTCGTGGTGATCGGCATTGCGGCCGCTGGCGACGATCATATGGAGATTCTCACCAATGTGGCGATGATCTTCACGGAAGACGACGCAATTGAGCGGGTGATGAATGCCGAAAGTGCGGCTGACATCATCGGGATTTTCGAAGGAGGTGTCACTCAGCAATGAAAGCTGTTCATTTTGGAGCGGGGAATATCGGAAGAGGGTTCATCGGGCTGCTGCTGTCGCAATCGGGCTATGAAGTGACCTTTGTGGATGTCAACGAACGAGTGGTAAGCGAGCTGCAGGAGCGCGGCGAATATACGGTTACCCTGGCCAGCGAAGGCCGGGAGACGGTGACGGTGAGAGGCGTAACTGCGCTCAGCAGCGCCCTCCAGAGAGAGGAGGTGGCGGCTGCCGTCGCCAATTCACATCTTATAACAACGGCAGTTGGTGTTTCTATTCTGAAGCATATAGCGGACGTCATTGCAGAAGGCGTGTCGCAGCGGTTATCAGGCGGTTCATCCGAGCCGCTCCATATCATTGCCTGCGAGAATGCGATCGGCGGCAGCGCGCAGCTTAAAGAGCTGGTCTACGCCAAGCTGGACGAAGAGACGCGGAAAAAGGCCGATACCCTGATCGCTTTTCCAAACGCCGCTGTGGACCGGATCGTTCCGCTTCAGCAGCATGAGGATATTCTGAAGGTTGTTGTGGAGCCGTTCTATGAATGGGTGGTCGATGCTTCGCAAATGATTCCGGGGTACAAAAAGGTGGAAGGTGCATTGTACGTCGATAATCTCGAGCCTTACATCGAGCGCAAGCTGTTCACGGTAAACACGGGGCACTGCTCAGCCGCCTATCTTGGTTATCTTCGGGGATACGAAACGATTCAGCAGGCGATGGAGGACGAAGAGCTTACCGCCAAGGTTCGCGAAGTGCTGGAGGAGACGGGAACCGTGTTGGTACACAAGCATGGTCTGGACCCGAAAGAGCACAGCAAGTATATTGGCAAAAATCTCGAGCGCTTCCGCAATCCGGCGCTCACGGATGAAGTGTCCAGGGTCGGACGATCGCCGATCCGCAAGCTGTCTCCGGGCGATCGCCTCGTATCTCCGGCCATGCAGGCTTATGAGCGGGACCTAAGCTTCACGGCGCTGGCAAGGTCGATGGCGGGAGCGCTGCTGTTCGATGTGAAGGAAGATCCCGAAGCCGCGGAGCTTCAGGCAACCATAGCCGAAGCCGGGCTGGAGGCGGCGGTTACCCTGTATACGGGCATCCCGGCGGGCCATGAGATTCACAAAGCGGTTCTGAAGCATTACAACGATTTAAGTCCGGTACTTGCATTAAAGCGTGACGCATTGAAACGGGCGTAGCTCCCGAAATAGACGGCAAGGACCCCAATCGGGCGCAAACTTGGCAATTTTACAGCCTGATATGTGCTAATTTCATTATATGAAAAATTCATAATAAAGTTTCATGTGGATTATTCCTCTAATTTTGGTCCGCTAAATTTCACGATGTGCAAGCATATAAAGCAGCCCGCGCAAGACCGTAGAGGTCCGGCGCGGGCTTTCCGTTCAAATATAAGAATTTATAAGCCGGGCGCTTATCATTTTGACTTAAGCTGCCGGCATTTCAGCTCCGCTCAATAATGGTCTGCAGGGTCGTTCGGTCAAGTCCTTCCACCAGCTTGATGAGCAGCTCTTTGGCCGCGTCGATATCGTCGGTATGAACGATGGAGGCCGGGGTATGAATATAGCGGGAACAAATGCCGATCACGGCCGAGGGGACGCCGATTCCGCTCAAATGGACCTCTCCCGCATCCGTCCCTCCCTGAGAGACAAAATACTGATACTTGATCCGGTGCGTATCCGCTGTATCCTGCACGTACTCCAGCAGGCCGCGGTGGGTGACCATCGTCGGATCAAGGATGCGCAGCAGCGCGCCGTCGCCAAGCCGCCCGAAGGCCTGCCGGTCGCCGGTCATATCCCCGGCGGCGCTTGCATCCAGTCCGAAGAATATATCGGGCTGGATCAGGTTCGCCGACGTTCGGGCTCCCCGGAGGCCGACTTCTTCCTGGACGGTAGCACCGGCAAAGACCGTGTTCGGCAGCTTCTTGCCGCTGAGCGCCTTCACCAGTTCGATGGCGAGCCCTACGCCGTACCGGTTGTCCCAGGCTTTGGCCAATATTTTTTTCGGATTGGCAAGCGGAGTGAAGGGACAAATCGGGACGATTTGCTGGCCGGGAGCTACGCCGAATTCCATCGCTTTCTCACGGCTGTCCGCCCCGATATCGATGAACATCTTTTTAATATCACCGGCCTTTGTACGCTCTTCCGGACTGAGCAGATGAATGGGCGTACCGCCGACGATTCCTGTAATCGTTCCTTTGGGCGTAATGATCTGCAGACGCTGCGAAGATACTGCGGAAGCTATCCAACCGCCGAGCGGCTGGAACCGGATCATTCCGTTATCGGTTATGCCTGTGACCATAAAGCCGACTTCGTCAAAATGGCCGGCCACCATAATTTTCGGTCCGTTCGCGTCGCCGCGAAGCACGCCGAACAGGCTGCCCAGACGGTCGTGAACGAATTCGTCCGTATATGGCGCCATGGCTTCTTTTACAAGCTTGCGCAGCTCGCGTTCAAAGCCCGGGGCGGAAGGGAATTCGGTGAGTATTTTGAACATATCGAGGGTTTCCTGATTCATCGGGCAATCTCTCCTTTGCTATCGTACGTCTAGTATGAACTTGGGGTGCCGGATTGTCCATTGCAAGAAGACGCTGCGAAATACGCATTTCGGAAACACGGAAACGACACCCGGCGGAAAGGCGGAGAATATAATGCTTTCAGGGACAAAAGAAGGCTAAAGTTCCGAAAGGGAGCGAAAGAGGGAATGATGATATCCGGAACCCGGCGCGAAGCCATGCTCATTTTGGTACTGTTTCTGCTGCTGGTCGTGGTGCTGCTGTATTTTTCCTGAGCCTTGCGTGTCATAAGGAGAGGCCGGCCTGCAAACAATAAAGGAAAATCTTCGATGCGAAGACGGCTTGTGGTCTGACTGCGGTGTACAGGCGAAAGCGAAGCTTCGCAATTCTATAGGAGGTGCCTTCATTGCCGGCAAAAACCAAACGTTCGGGGGTCAAGCTGCAGCTTGATTCCCTGACTCCGCAGGCTTATAAACAAATGGCCAAAAAGCACGAGCCGTCCCGGCCCGTACTGAAAAACTGTCTGCGCGCTTTCGTGTCCGGCGGGCTGATCTGCTTGATCGGACAGGCCATTCAGCAATTTTTTATGGCCAACTTCGATATGAATCCCCGGGAGGCGGCCAGCCCGACTGTCGCGGTGCTGATTCTGATTTCAGTCATTCTTACGTGCTTCGGCGTGTATGACAAGCTGGCGCAGTGGTGCGGCGCGGGCACGGCCGTTCCCGTTACCGGCTTTGCCAACAGCATGTGCTCGGCTGCGCTCGAGTACCGCTCCGAAGGGATTGTGCTGGGGATGGCGACCAACATGTTCAAGATCGCGGGCTCAGTCATTGTCTTCGGGGTCGTGGCGGCCTTTATTATCGGCATCGTCTACATCTTCTTGGGCCATGGAGGAGGACATATATGAAGCAGTTGGGCAAGCAGACGTGGCAGTTCACATCCCGGCCCGCCATTATTGGGGCTTCAGCGGTGGTGGGACCGGAAGAGGGCGAAGGCCCGCTCGCTTCGGATTTCGACTTCGTGTACGACAGCCTGAAGATGGACGAAAGCACTTGGGAAAAGGCGGAACGGCGGCTATTCGAAAAGGCGGTTCGATTGGCGCTGATTAATTCGGGGCTCAAGCAGGAACAGCTTGGATTTTTTGTGGGCGGCGATCTGATGAACCAGATTATCAGCGCTTCCTTCGCCGCCAAAAAGCTGGGCACACCGTACCTCGGCGTGTTCGGCGCCTGCTCCACCTCCATGGAAAGCCTGACGATCGCGTCCATGATCGTCGATTCCGGAGGAGCCAAATATGCGCTTGCCGGAACGGCCAGCCATAACTGTACGGTGGAGAAGCAATTCCGGTATCCTACCGAATACGGTTCGCAGAAACCGCCAACCGCGCAGTATACCGTTACCGGCTCAGGCTGCGCGATTGTCGGGAAGAACGACGGAACGCAAACCGGGCCGTTCATCACTTACGCAACTATCGGAAAAATCATGGATTTTGACATCAAGGACCCTTTTAATATGGGCTCCGCGATGGCGCCCGCGGCCGCGGATACGATCACGGCGCATTTTCGCGATACGGGGCTGTCTCCGGGCTATTACGACATGATTGTGACCGGCGACCTTGCATCGGTCGGTCTGCCCATCGCCCAGGAACTCCTCGCCAAGGAAGGCATTCCGATGGAGCAGACGGAATTTACCGACTGCGGCCTGCTGATCTATGACCGGGAGACGCAGAAATATGTCATCGCGGGAGGCAGCGGCTGCGGCTGTTCGGCGACCGTCACCTATGGACATATCCTGAAGCGCATGAAAAAAGGACAGCTGAAGCGGGTCCTTGTCGTCGCCACAGGAGCACTGCTCTCTCCGCTGACTTACCAGCAGGGCGAGAGTATCCCCTGTATCGCGCATGCCGTTGCGCTGGAGAGCGGAGGTGAACAAGCATGATTTATCTTTGGGCGTTTATCGTCGGAGGCCTGATCTGCGTAGTTGGCCAGCTGATGTTTGATGTGGCCAAGCTGACCCCTGCGCATACGATGAGCACGCTCGTGGTCGCCGGAGCGATCGCGGACGCGGTCGGCATCTATGACCCGCTCGTGAAATTCGCCGGGGCAGGGGCCTCCGTGCCGATCACCAGCTTCGGCAACTCGCTGGTGCACGGCGCGCTGATCGAGCTGGAGCAGGATGGCTGGCTCGGCATCGTGACGGGGATCTTCAACATTACGAGCGCGGGCATATCTTCGGCGATCGTATTTTCTTTCCTGGCTGCGCTGCTTGTGCGGCCAAAAGGCTGATTTGGAACAAACAACCCGCCGGGACGCAGCTTCCGGCGGGTTGTTTTTTTCCAGGGATAGGACGTTCTTGCTGCACTTCATCGGTTACCGGCGGCGCTGCAGCTTGCTGATGATCCGCATCGTTTTGTTCAAATGAACGAAGTTATGCCGCGTGGCCGGCATCAGCATCAAGCCGCCTACCGTTTTGCCGCTCCAGTATTTCGTCAGCCAGTCAGATTTTTCCGTAACCGCTCCCTGCTCCCGAACGTTCTCGATCCGCTCCGCAGTCACCTTGTTTCTGAATTGTCCCGGCTCCAGTGAAGCTATGATTTCCTGCGTTCTCTGCCCAACGGCCCTCCGATAAGCAAGCAGTCCTTCGATTCCAATTTCCGCGCTAAGCTCGGCCATTTCCTCTTCGGTCATTTCGTTCCCGGAATGGGAGAACCGGATATTCAGCCCCTGAAGCATCCCGTCCGTATCCAGAACCTGCTCCGTGCCGGCGACCAGCATGTTCATGGTGATATCCTCCACTCTGGCGCTGTGCCACAGATGCCAAACGATGGAGTTCCGCGTATCGGTGGATTCCACCGGATAGCGCCGCAGCGCCTCTTCCTTGGTCCCTTTAAGAATCCGTTCCCCATAATCCGCAGATCCATCCGTATCCCCGCAGGCCCCATGCAGCAGCCCATGCAGCTTTAGCAGCAGAGCGGACGCTTCCTTATGCTCCCGAGGAATCAGAATCATGGCCGTCAGCCGTTTGTGATCCTCGTTCCAGGTCTTGCGCAGTTCCCCGTTCATACCAGACCTCCAACTTTAATGGAATATAGTCAATGGATAGATTCTTTCAACTTTTTGGGAATCCTGCTTCATTAAGCGCATTATTTGCGGCGGAAGCGGCTTGTTTCGGTTCAAATCTGAAATACGCATGGATGTATGCGCTTCATTCATTTCAAAAGCCCTGCCGAATGTACTTTGCCCCTCTTAATCATGTAAAATAGTAAGCATACCGTTTATCCTGACATAGGAGGTTTACTATATATGCCCGTACGCCAAGAATCGATGCACACCGTAAATGCTGTCCGCGCCAATTTGGAATCCTGTATACTCGGAAAAACATTTGAAATAGAGCTGCTGCTGACCGCATTGCTTGCAGGCGGCCATGTCCTGATTGAGGACGTGCCGGGAACGGGCAAAACCCAGCTGATCCGAGCGCTCGCAAGATCGATTTCGGGCGACTACCGCCGGATTCAGTGCAATCCCGACATTCTGCCTAGCGATATTACCGGAGTCTCGGTATATCATCCGAGGGATGAGATGTTCCACTTCCGCCCGGGGCCGGTAATGACCAATATTTTGCTTGCCGACGAAATTAACCGCGCCACCACCAAGACGCAGTCGGCGCTGCTTGAGGTGATGGAGGAGCGGAATGTAACGGTGGACGGAGAGACCTATGAGCTCCCGCATCCGTTCATGCTGTGCGCCACGCAGAACCCGATTGATTTCGAAGGCACCTACACGCTGCCTGAAGCCCAGCTCGACCGCTTCATGCTCCGCATCAGCCTCGGCTATCCCGATGCGGCCACGGAGAGAAGCCTGCTTCTATCCCACCAGGAGGGCCAGCCTGTGGACAGGCTCCAGCCCGTTGCGGGAATGGAGCAGATCGCATCCATCCAGAAGGAAATCCGCGAGGTCTATATCAGCGAGCCGGTTCTCGGCTATCTGCTGGACATTGTCCGCGGCACCAGAGAGCATCCGCTGGTCCTGCTCGGGGCGAGCCCCCGCGCCGCGCTGTCTTTTATGATGGCGTGCAAGGCCTATGCCTTTCTGCATCAGCGCGATTATGTGCTCCCGGATGATGTGAAGTCGCTGACGCCTTATACGCTCGGCCACCGCATTCTGCTGCGTCCCGAATCCCGGCTGGACAGTGTCAGCACGGATACTCTGCTGGGCGGTCTTCTGCAGAGCATCCAGGTGCCCGTGACCATGAGGCAATAAGCATGAGACGCTATTTGTCCGCAGCCGCCGTCAGGCTTCCGGCGAAGCTGGCCGGCATCTTCGCGGTTTGGTGTGTTACTCTGCTGTATGTGCTGTTTCAAGGCGGCAAGACGTCTTTTATGCTGTTCACTATGGTATCGGTTCTCATGGTATATCTGCTCGCCGGCGGTTTTGCCGGAGTGCGCAGAGCGCGGGGCGCCCGCACTCTCACCGGGGAAGGGGACAAGCTCGATGTGCTGCATGCGGGCGGACACCTGCGGGTCAAGCTCGAAATCGCGCTCCCGGGCTTTTTGCCCCTGCCCTTTATCGTTGTCCGCGAAATGCTCAAGAGGCATAACGGAGAGTCGTGGGTGTTCGAGGAAAGCGTCGTTCCGAACTTCAGGGGGCGGGGGGAGCTGAGGTTCCAGACGCCTCCTTTGGAACGGGGCCGTTATACGTTTTCCGAGACGGAGGTGGCCAGCGAGGATATATTCGGACTGGTGGAGTACAGGGGAGCCTTTCTCGCGCAAGGACAGTTCCGGGTGCTGCCGCGAACCGTCCATATTCCCAGATGGATGATGTATGAGCGGAACTCCCGTCTGGCCGGCCCCCAGGCCTCGCTGTCTCCGTCCCGCCGGGAGACGACGCAAATTAACGGCGTCCGCGATTACGTCTACGGCGACCGCATGAGCCGGATTCACTGGAATGCGACAGCCAAGACGGGAACATGGAAATCCAAGGAGTTCGAGCATGAATCCCTGCCCAAAACGATACTTATTCTCGACGGCACCTCATCCGCCTATTCGTCTTCCGCGCAATTCGAGCTTGCCGTCTCCACGGCGGCTTCGCTTCTTGGCTACGGCATCCGGGAGCGGATCGGCATCGGAATGTGCTGTCTCGACCGGAACACCAAAGTGTTCGCTCCCGCCGAGAGCGGAGCGGAGCGGCAGAAGATGATTCAGTATCTTATCGATATTAACGGCGAGGGGAGAGGTCCGCTTGTCCCGAGGCTGGAAAAGAGCGGCCGGATGTTTCCCAAAGGCGCGTATTTCGTATTGATCAGTCCCCAGACCGGCGAGAACGTGCTGAGAACGCTGCGCTGGGCTGAGAGCCGGGGGATGACCCCCTGCCATATCCAGGTGCTGAATCCTTCAGGTATGCGCCGCAGCGAATGGCAGGATGAATTGCAATCCCGCGGCGTCATCGGATACAAGGTGAGCGAGCTTCAGGAGCTGCCCGGTGTGCTGGGAGGGGGCCTGTGATGAAGAACTGGTGGAGCCTTCTAAAATCGTCATGGCACCATACCTTAAGTCTGCTTTGGATATTGATCATTGCCCTTCAATGGCTTTCTTTTACCGAACCGATCTGGCTGCAGCAGACCAGCGCTGCGGTGCTGATCTCGCTGGCGGTAACGGCGGCTATCGAGATTCTGCTCCCGTTCCGCATCTTGTACCGGATCTTGCTGGAAGCGGCCGCAGTTCTATATACCGTATACCGGACGATTCAATATTACGGCCTTAATATACCCGCCTTTCCTTCGGAGCGGCTTGGCGAACGGCTGCCCGAAGTATTTTCGCAGCTGACGCCGTATCTCTGGTTTGCGCTGGTGTCCTGGGCCCTTATGCTGTCGGCCTCTCTGCTGGTGACGACCAAGAGGCGCATTCTGCTGTTCATAGGCATGAATATTGCCGCTTTTGCCGCGCTGGATTCGTTCACGCCGTCGGTGATGTGGCAGGAAGTCGCCTGGACGGTGTTCGCCGGGCTGGGCTGGCTGGTCAGCAATCATTTAAAGACCTTTCAGCTGCGCTATCCCCGGAGCTGGAAGTATCTGCTTGATTATCCGCTGAAAATAGCGGTCAATATCGCCGTTATTTTTGCGCTGGTTATTCTGACCGGCGTCAATGCACCGACGGTCAAGCCGACGCTGACCGATCCTTATACCGCCTGGAGGGAATGGAACGGCGACGGTGCGCCGCAGAGCAGAAGCGCCGCACAGGGAACCACAGGAACAAGCGGCACGGGATCGGCAAGGACAGCTTCCGGCTACAGTCTCAATGATAACAATCTCGGAGGCGGATTTGCCTTCGATTACTCTCCGGTGATGTCGGTCACCTCGGATTCACGGATATATATGCGGGGCGAGACGAGAAACGTCTACTCCGGCAGAGGCTGGAGCGACAACATCCGCAGCAGGCAGACCGGCCTGGAACCGGCGGAGGCGGGTAAGACGCTGGAGAATGACTATGCCCCCGCTACCGAAACTCAGGAGATCAAATATACCGTACGGATGCTGAGCAACAACCGGTATCCGGTGCTGTTCGGCGCTTATTCCATATCAAGGATTGATTCCATTGACGGCCAGGAAGAGGCGCAGGGCTTGTCCTGGCGGAGTCAGGATGGCGCACTGGTCATTAACGGGAACAGCTCCGCGGCGTATCCCAAAACGTACGTGCTGACTTCCGAGCTGCCCGTCGTTCCGGTCGAGGAGTTGAGCTCCAAGTCGTACTCCGACCTGTACAACGGGAAAGATATTCCGGGCCAGTTCCTGCAGCTCCCGGACAATTTCCCGGAACGGGTACGGAGCCTCGCTCAGGAAGTTACATCGGCGGCACAGACTCCGTATGAAAAGACGCTCCTTCTGCAACAATATTTACAACAAACGTTTCCTTATACGAATGAACCGGACCTGTCCAGTAAAAAAAGCAGAGATTTTGTGGAAAGCTTTCTGTTTGAAATCAGAGAGGGCTACTGTGATTACTATTCCACTGCTCTGGTGACGATGGCGCGCTCGCTGGATATCCCGGCCCGCTGGGTCAAAGGCTATGCCCCCGGCGAGCAGGCCCAGCTTCCCGACAGTCTGGCGCTTCGGCAGGGGCAGGTCGTCAACAATAACTACACGATCACCAATGCAGACGCCCATTCCTGGGCCGAGGTTTATTTCGGGGATTACGGGTGGATTCCGGTGGAGGCGACGCCGGGCTTCAATGCTCCGATGTTGACACAGAGCGAGTCCGATCCCGAGCCGGCGGCATCAGAGCCGCCCGGCGGGAGCGAGCAGGACCCGCAGCAGGCTGCCGGTCAGAACGCTGAAGCAAGCAGCTTGTCCGTTGGTGCGTGGACCGTTGCCGCCGCAGCCGTCATCATCGCAGGCTGGGCCGCTTACCTGTTATGGCATCGCCGGTTCGATCTTCGCTTCCTGCTGCAGCGGATGCGCAGCGGACGGCCGCTTACGCCGGCAGAGAAGATCGTGGCGGAGACGGAGCGCTGGACCGCGTACATGCGGCGAAAAGGCTTTGCCCGGGAGAAGCATGAGACGCTTAGGGAATCGGTCTTCCGCTGGAGCGGCGAGCGGCCAGGCGCTTCGTCAGCGCTTGCCGCGCTGCTCGGCTGGTTTGAGAAAGCGAAGTACAGCCCGGAAGTCATTGAAGACAAAGACTGGCAGTCCGTGTATACTGAAGCTTTGCGGCTGCGCAAAAATCTGTTGCGGGTGAAGTAAGAGCGGAACGCGGAGATTTCCCGCCCAATTATTTCCGAAGCGTAAAGATTATGATATAGTTTGTCGTATGAAATTGAGGTGAACGTATGTTTGAGATGCTTGTCCCCAAACTGGGGGTGAATACGGTATTCGATATTGATCTCGAGGAACTGTATTCCAAGGGCTACCGGGGCATCATTACCGATCTGGACAACACGCTGGTCGGCGCCAAGGCGCCGCTGGCCACGCCGGAGCTGCTGAAGTGGTTCGAAAAGGTGAAGCGGCTCGGCTTTAAGCTGGTGATCGTATCCAATAACAACATGGACCGCGTTTCGCGGTTTGCGGCGCCGCTGAATATTGAATTCGTCCATGGAGCGCGCAAGCCGACCAACGCCCCTTTCCGGAAGGCCATGAAGCTGATGGGCCTTGCACCGGAGAATACAATTGTCGTCGGCGACCAGATGCTCACGGATGTATTCGGAGGCAACCGCCTGGGGCTGTTTACCGTGCTGGTTCAGCCGATTGCTCTGAGTGACGAAGGAATCGGCACACGTATTAACCGCCGTCTGGAACGGATCGCGCTGACCCGATTGCGCAAACAAGGATTGTGGCACGAGGAGGAACAACACGAATGAACGAACAGCTCGAACGGCAGCGTCCCGTCAGCTGCAGCGGCTGCGGCGCCAAGCTGCAGACGGAGGACCGGGACCGGCCGGGATATTTGCCGGAATCGGCTTACAACCGGGAGCCCGTAGTATGCCAGCGGTGCTTCCGCATCAAGAATTATAACGAGGTTTCTTCGGTTTCCGTGGATCAGGATGAATTTCTTCGCCTGCTCTCCGGCATCGGCGAGAAGAACGCGCTTGTCGTCCACATTGTCGATCTGTTCGACTTTGAGGGCAGCCTGATTTCGGGACTGCAGCGGTTCGTCGGCAGCAATCCTGTCATTCTGGCCGTGAACAAATGCGATCTTCTGCCCAAGGTGACCAACTGGAACAAGCTGCGCAACTGGGTCCAGCAGCGCAGCAAGGAGCTTGGACTGAAGACAGAGGAAGTCGTCCTCTGCAGCGCCAAGCGGGGACAGGGCTTTGACCGGTTGCTGGATTCGGTGTCTTCGCTTCGCGGCCGCCGCGACGTATTTGTCGTGGGCGCGACCAATGTAGGCAAGTCCACGCTGATCAACCGGCTTATCTCGGATTATAGCGATCTGGAGCAGGAATTGACGACGTCCCGCTATCCGGGAACGACGCTTGACAGCGTCAAGATTCCTCTTGACGACGGTCATTTCATCATTGACACACCGGGGATCGTCTACCCTTGGCGCTACAGCGAGCTGGTTGAACGGCGCGATCTGGACGCGGTGATGCCCGCGAAGCCGCTCAAACCTGCGGCATATCAGCTGAACGCGGGTCAGACGCTCTTTTTTGGCGGGCTCGGCCGGTTCGATTTTGTGCAGGGTGAGCATCAATCGTTCACCTGCTATATCAGCGGGAGCCTGAACATTCACCGGACCAAGCTGGAGCGGGCGGACGAGCTGTACCGCAATCACCTCGGCGAAATGCTGTCCCCCCCGGCCAAAGAAGATGCCGACAAGCTCCCTGCTTGGCAGCGGCATGAATTCAGAATTGCCAGAGGAAGCCGCAGCGATGTATTCGTATCCGGCCTGGGCTGGATCAAAATAAACGGAACCGAAGGCGCGGTTGTGGCTGTCCATGCCCCGCGGGGTGTGAAGGTGCTGGTTCGCTCTTCGCTGATTTAATCTGAAGGAGGACGCTCATGACCGTTACTGCCGCCGCCTGGCCTTCGCCAAGCGGAAATATTCTATTAGGGGTTATAGGCTGCCCTATTTCCCACTCTAAATCGCCGGTGATGCATACCGCGGGTCTGAAAGCGCTCGGCATTCCAGGAGCTTATGTGCCTTTGCATGTTACCCCGGATAAAGTTGGGGAGATGATCCAGGCCATCCGTACGCTGAATTTTCGGGGCATCAACGTGACCCTTCCGCATAAATTGGCGGTCATCGAACATCTGGACAAAGTGGACCGGGCGGCAGAAGCCATCGGCGCCGTCAACACCATCGTCAATGATAATGGAGTTTTAACCGGCTACAATACGGACGGGATCGGCTATGTCCGTTCGCTGAAATCGGAGGCGGTCTCCGATCTGTCGGGACGGAGAATACTGATTATCGGGGCGGGAGGAGCGTCAAGAGGGATTATCGACGCGCTGCTTCAGGAGAACCCGTCGGCTGTCATTATCGCGAACCGCGACGAGGAGAAGGCAAAGCGGCTAGCGGAAGACTGGAAGAGCCGTGGAGATCTCAAAGGCGTTGGGCTTGACGAGATCGGCCGATACATCGCCGGTACGGACGTCCTGATCAACACGACTTCGGTAGGGATGCATCCGAATACCGAAGGCATGCCGATCGATCCGGATATCATTCCGGAAGGAATCGTCGTCAGCGATCTGATCTATAATCCGCTTCATACCCGTCTGCTGCTGGAAAGCCGGAGCAGAAGGGGCTGCATCATTCATGGCGGCGTGGGCATGTTCATCTACCAGGGAGCTTACGCGCTGGAATACTGGACGGGAAAGCCCGCTCCGGTCGATGCGATGCGGGGGGCGCTGCTGAGCAGTCTCGGCGCCGGATGAAGCTTGGCTGATGGAAATAAAATAAGGGATTTTCGGGTAATAATAGTTGATAAATAAGGAGTATGCATACATGATGTTAACCGGCAAACAAAAGCGCTATCTTCGCTCGCTTGCGCACCATCTCGATCCTGTGTTTCAGGTCGGAAAGGGCGGCGTCAACGAGCATCTGGTCCGCCACATCGAGGAGGCGATTGAAAAGCGCGAGCTGCTGAAGGTCAGCGTGCTAAATAACTGCGACGAGGACCCGAAGGATGTGGGTGCTGAGCTTGCGGAGCAGTCCGGCTCCGAGCTGGTACAGGTGATTGGCAAGACGATCATCCTGTACAAGGAATCCCGTGACAACAAGACCATTGAGCTGCCTCGCTAACGCTGCGTCTGTAAGCGGGCGTGATACGTCCGTGCTTCTTGCGCTGGCGGTCTGCAGAGGAGACCGGCGCAAGGAGGGCTATTATGCAAGGGAGGTGGGGGCGTGAAGGTCGGCATTATGGGCGGCACCTTCGATCCCATTCATATCGGCCATTTGCTGGCCGCGGAGACGGCCAGAGATGCCTTCGGACTGGAACAGGTATGGTTTATGCCATCGCATATCCCGCCGCATAAGCATGCTGCCGGCGCTTCTGGCGAAGAAAGGCTGGAGCTGGTGCGCGAGGCGATCAAGGACGATGAATCTTTTCGCATCCTCGATTGGGAAATTGTGCGCGGAGGCGTTTCCTATACGATTGAGACGGTGCGGCAGCTGCAGGAACGTTATCCGTCGGAGGATTTTTACTTTATTATCGGAGCCGATATGGTTCGGTATTTGCCCAAATGGAGGGAGATCGACGAACTGGTCCGCCGGCTCTTCTTCATAGGAGTGGGCAGGCCGGGGACACCCCTTGACCTGAATGAACTTCCCGTTCATATCGCCGAGCGGGTGCTGCTGGCGGATATGCCGATGGTTGATATCTCTTCCACCATGATCCGGGAGCGGGCCGCCCACGGGAAATCGATCCGGTATATGGTGCCGGAAGCGGTATTCGACTACGTGCAAAGGGGGAATTTGTATGGAGTTCAGCCGCGAAGCGTTGATTAAATCGGTATCCGCGCAGATGCCGGAGAAGCGCTGGAAGCATACGCTGGGCGTTATGGAAACGGCGGTTAAGCTGTCCCGAAAATACGGCGGAGATCCGGAGCGCGCCGAGAAAGCGGCCATTCTCCATGATGTGGCGAAATATTGGCCGGTCGAACGGCAGCGGGAAATCATTGCGCAGAATCATCTTTCGCCGGAACTGCTTAACTTTGACAAGCAGCTGTGGCATGCGGAGGTCGGGGCCTTTGTGGCTCAGACAGAGTATGGCATCGAGGACAGGGAAGTGCTTGACGCGATCCGCTACCACACCTCGGGGCGGGAAGGCATGACCCTGATTGACAAAATCGTCTGTCTGGCCGATTACATCGAGCCGGGCCGCGATTTTCCAGGCGTTGACCGCATCCGCAAGCTATCCAAATCGAGTCTCGAAGAAGGGCTAATCGCTGGATTCGATTCCACGATCAGCCTGCTGCTGGAGAAACGGAAGATTGTATTTCCGCTTACGGTAATGGCAAGAAACGATTTAGTAAGAGTATTGGAGGAAAATGAATGACCAAATCATCCGAAGAACTGCTGCGTCTCACGCTGAACGCGGTTGAAGATAAAAAAGCGATGAACGTTGTCGCCCTCGATTTGCGCGGCATTTCGCTGATCAGCGATTTTTTCATCATTTGCCACGGTAATTCCGACACCCAGGTGCAGGCAATCGCCACCGAGGTTCGCAAGGTAGCACAGGAAGCCGGTTCCATCATCCGCGGGATTGAAGGCATGGACGCGGCGCGCTGGGTACTGATGGATTTGGGCGATGTGGTCGTCCACATCTTCCACCGGGACGAGCGCGAGTATTACAATATCGAGCGCCTGTGGTCCGACGCGAAGGTAGTGGAGCACGTATGAGCCTGATCGCCGGAACGGTCATGACGCTGGAAGTGGCGCGGGAAGTCTCGCCCTACGGTTATTTTTTAAACGCGGGCGATCAGGATGTGCTGCTTCACTACACGGAGCTTACGGACAAAATCAAGCCGGGCGACCGCATCGAAGTGTTCCTGTTCTACGATACGGAAGACCGCCTTGCGGCGACGATGAAGAAACCGTATCTTACCCTTGGCGAGCTGGCCCTGCTGGAAGTGGCCGACGTTCATCCCCGGCTGGGATGCTTCCTGGAGATGGGGCTTGGCCGCCAACTGCTGCTGCCCATCCGCGAGCTGCCTGAACTGAAGGAGCTGCATCCTCAGGTTGGAGACCGGGTATTCGTCATCATGGAGCATGACAAGCAGGGGCGGCTGCGGGCGAAGCTTGCGGGTGAACCGGAGCTCGCTCCGCTTACATTCCAGGCACCTGCAAGCTGGAAGGGCCAGTGGTTGAAGGCCCGGGTGTACAAGCCGCTTCAAATGGGCACCTTCGTCATTGTGGACGGGGGCGTTCTCGGCTTCGGCGCGATCGGCATGATCCATTCCTCGGAACGGACGCGGCTGCTTCGGCTGGGTGAGGAGCTGGAGGTCCGGGTGGCCCACATCCGGGAGGACGGACGAGTCAATCTGTCCATGGCCCAGCGCAAGGAAGTGGGACGGGATATCGACTCCGAGAAGATTCTGGAGTTCCTGAAGAACCGCCCGGGCGGGGGGATGCCGTACTCGGATGCGACGCCGCCGGATATCATCAAGCAGCGGTTCGGAATCAGCAAGGCGGCGTTCAAGCGTGCGCTCGGCAAGCTGATGAAGGAAGGCCTCATCACCCAGAAGGAAAGCTGGACGTATCTGGTGCAGGGAGAGAAGGCCGGCGAGGCTTCCGGCAAGCAGAATGGCGGCGGCAGCGGAAGCTCTGCCGAATAAGAAAGCAATGGAAAGCGCGGTGCCTTGTGTGACCTCCTATGGAAAATTTGCATATGTCTACGATGAACTGATGGCCGATATGCCGTACCCGCAGTGGCTGGCCTTTGCCGAGACCGCCTGGGAACGGCTGGGCAAGCCGAAGTCGGTGGCCGAGCTCGGCTGCGGCACCGGAAGTCTCACCATCCCGCTGGCCAAAGCGGGATATCAGATGACGGGGATTGACCTGTCATCTGATATGCTCGCCGTGGCTCAGCAGAAGTTGGAGGAGCTTCCGCAAGGCCTCGCTTTTTTGCGAGAGGGAAGCGTCCGGTGGATCAGGCAGGACATGAGGGAATGGGAGCTTCCGGAACCGGTGGACTCCGTGATTTCCTTTTGCGACAGCCTGAATTATGTCCTAGACGAGAACGGGATTGCTTCGGTCTTCAAGCGCACATACGAGGGGCTTAAGCCGGGAGGCAGCTTTCTGTTCGATGTTCACCATCCATCGACGCTGATCCGCTATGCGGAAGAGCAGCCTTTTGTTATGGATGAGCCTTCCGTTTCGTACATCTGGACTTGTGATCTGGATGAGCCGAGAATGGAGATCGAGCATCATTTGTCCATCTTCGTGAGCGAAGCGCCGGGGAGCGATCGGTATCGCCGGTTTGAGGAAGTCCATGTTCAGCGGGCATATGATCCCGAGTGGATGGCGGAAGAGCTGCGAAAAGCCGGCTTCCGTCAGGTGCAGGTGTATGCCGACTTTAAATGGATTCCGGCTGGGAACGAAGCCCAGCGGCTGTTCTATGTGGCAGTAAAGTAACGGTAATGCCCGAGTTTATAAAGTGATGATTGGCGGTTTTTCTCCGGCTCTGGAGAAGAACCGCTTTTTTGCCGTTGCATGAGAGAGCGCCTTCACCTTTATATAGGGAGAATTCGACAGGCTGGAGAATTAAGCGAATCACAAAAAAGGATATCCCGCGAAGCGCTGGAACGCAGCGGAATATCCTGTCTTCCAAAGCCTGCTACCGATGCTCGATCAGGTCGATGGCGCCAAGAACAACATGCGCGAGACCAAAGCCAAGTACGCCTGTAGCAATCATCTTATACTTGCTTCCAAGCAAAGCGGCCCCAGAAGCGGATACAACGGTACCAAGAACGGCGGGAATCAAACCTTCACGCATTTGAAACACTCCTTCTCGCTGGATTTGGGTGACGAAGAATAGTGTGCACGCGGAGCAGCAAGACTATGCGAACATAGGAAAGCCTTGAATCTGCGATACGTTAGACCCCGGCTTTAAACTCAACCCTTCCAAGAGCATCGCCGGAGGGAGAAAATCCGGTTCTCAGGAGCGCGCTTCTGTTACAGCTTCGGCTGCAGCGTGCTGAAGCTCTTTGGTCTCGCGGACATCGTACAGCACCCGGGCGAGCAGATGCTGGCTGTAGTTGCCGAAATGCTTGCCGTAGATCGTCAGCCCGCGTTTGTTTACCGATTTGTCGGTAACGGCGATGCGGAAGGTCAGCTCGCTTTTGTAATCAAGCTTGATATCGTTCAGTGTAACGTCCGAGCTGCGGCAGCCGTCGATAAAGCATCCTTCCTGGTTGATCCGGATCAGCTTCAGCATCCCGTATTGATTCAAATGAGGAGGCCACCAATCGGGGGTGAACGTTCCCCTTGGATCTCCGAAATCGCCGGGGCTTGTCCAGTAGCCGAGTTCTACGCCATTCAGGTAAAAATATATATCCGATGGATAAGGATCGAGGCATCCGGGAGCTTCCGATCCCAGCTCGAGCGAGAACTGAATCTCGCGGAAGCGCTGGTTGGACTTCAAATAGTTCGGAATCCGGTATTCCAGAAAGCCTTCGGCCATCCAGACAATCTCCGCATGAATCCGCTGCGGATCGGCAAAATACCGGGGCTCGTCCAGATCTCCGATAATCCGTTCCCGGGTCGCCAGACCGCAGGTTGGAGCGGCAGCATAGTTGCTGTAGTGGCCCACCTGAATCTCGACTTCGTACAGATTGTCGGCATCCTTGCTGCGGAGATCAACCATCAGCCGGTCTTTGTTCAAAAAACACACCTTCTGGATGCCGTGCTTGCCCACCGAAGTAGTGATTTTGATTAAACCGCTTTCTTCCAGTTTTTTAATATGCATGGTAATCGCGCCGTTGGTCAGATTCAGCCGTTTGGCGATTTCGTTAAGGTTCAGTTCCTGGTTGGAGCCCAGCATCTCCAGAATTTGAATCCGGATTTCGGAGCTCAGCGCCTTGAAGATATCCAGGCCGCTCTTTAAATCTTTAATGTAGATCATATGTGCTTCCTTCTCCCAGTAGGCTTTGTGAAAATCAGTAGTTTACATAATTATAAACGAATTTTGGCAAAATAATATAACGAGGCTGTCCCAATTGTCATCACCAAGGTGACGAAGGGACAGCCTCGCTCGCTATTATTTAAATTATCGCTTCTACCGTCTTAAGCGTCAATTAATCCTGCAGGGAAGGATGCAGGCTCTCCTGTTTGCCGCTGTGCTTGGTCTCCCACATCGCTTCGATTTCTTCGAGCGATTTGCCCTTCGTCTCGGGAATGACTCCCCAAGTGAAGAGGAAGGTGAACAGGGACGTCGCACCGAAAATCCAGAACGTTACAGCTGGTCCCGCGGAAGCGAGCAGCGGCGGGAAGGACTGGGACACCGCGAAGTCGGCTCCCCACAGGGCCATTGTTGCGACCGCTGTGGCCAGGCCGCGAATCCGGCTTGGGAAGATCTCGGACAGAATTACCCAGACAACCGCTCCAAGCGAAATAGCAAAGGCCGCGACGTAAACGAGAATGCAGATCAGGACGATCGGACCGCTTGTCTGTCCCGTATAGAAGGCGAAGCCGATGATTGTAAGACTGATTGTCATGAAGATCGAACCGACGAGCAGCAGCAGCTTGCGTCCAAGTTTATCGACAAGCCACAGAGATAGCGCGGTGAAGATCAGGTTGACCAGCCCGACCATAATGGTCTGGGTAAGAGAGCCGCTCGTTCCGGCTCCGGTCTGGCGGAAAATTTCCGGCGCATAGTACATAACCGCGTTGATTCCCGTAACCTGCTGAAGCATAGCGGTGATAATACCAACGATAAGAACGATGCGCAGAGCCGGAGTGAATCTCCGTCCGGAGGCGGCTTTTGCTTCCTCGTCCTGCTTGAAGGTCTGCTTGATGTCGAGCACTTCTTTCTTCGCCAGCTCTTCTCCGTGAATCTTCAGCAGAATCGGCAGGGCTTCAGCGGCCCTTCCTTTCTTGATCAGCCATCTTGGGCTTTCCGGAACCAGGAACAGCAGAACCAGGAACAGCAGTCCCGGAACGATGCCGCTTCCGAACATGATGCGCCAGCCGGTGGATACGTCCCATGCATCGTTGCCGAGGCTGGATACGCCAAATGCCAGGAAAGAACCGATGAGAATGCCGGATACCACCGCCATCTGGTTCATGGCGACCAGCCGTCCGCGGTATTTCGCGGGCGCAATTTCCGCATTATAGAGCGGGCAGAGCGTTGAGGTGATACCGATGCCAATGCCCTCGATCATGCGGGCCACGATAAAGATCAGCAGGCTCGGCGAAATGGCGGACACGAAAATTCCGGCAGTGTACAAAATTGCCGCCGTAATCAGAACCTTTTTACGGCCGAACCGTTCGCCCAACGCACCGGATACCGCCGCTCCGGCCATACAGCCGATAATCAGGCAGGATACCGTCCAGCCGAGCATGAAGTCGCCCAGCTCAAACCGGGTGCGGAGGAATCCGTTTGCTCCCGACATGACTGCCGTATCGAATCCGAATAAAAAACCGCCAAGAGCTGCAACCATCGCTACAAGCATAACAAATTTAATGCTGCTCTCCTGTTCTTTTGCCGGATTGTTAATTAGAGTACTCATATATTTACCCCTCTCCAAGCCCATTTCGTAATTCTTGAATGACAAGACGTTATAAGACTAAATGCCTAACCTCCGTCTTATTGCATTTAACAACGGATGCCGATAAATGAAGGTGGCGCCGTTCATATTTGAATTATAACATTCCCCAAAAGTGCGCGGCTGAGCAATCCCCTGCACGATTTTGTGCTCTTTTGCGCATTTCTTTAAGGTCGGGCGGGAAAGGGGGAGGAGAATGCCTGTGCTAGCATTATGTTGTCATTCAGGCGCAAAAAAGTCCATGCCTGGCGGCATGGACTCCACTTAATGGATCTGATCGCGGTATTCGCTTGGTGTGATTCCGGTTACCTTTTTGAATACCCGGCTGAAGTAGTTCGGGTCTTTGTAGCCTGCGAGAAAGCAGATTTCTTTCAGGCTGTATTCTCCGGCGGCAATCAGTTCCTTGGCTTTTCCGATTCGGAGGCCGGTTAAATAATCAATAAAGGTTTCGCCCGTGAGCTGCTTGAAGATTTTGCTGAAGTAAAAAGAATTCAGATGAACGTGATCAGCAACCTCCTCAAGTGAGAGCTCTTCCGTGAACCTGGCGCCGATGTATACCTTCGCCTTGTCCAGCACGCCCATCGTCTGCTGCTCCCGCTCCTCCCTTATCCGCTGGAGTGCGGCGGCGACATAGGAGCGCTGGCCTGCCCGGTCAATAGCGGCCGGGGTCCCGCCGTTAAAATCCCGTTCCTCTTTCTTCAGCTCGCCGAAGCGGCACACCCCGCCGCTGCGCTCGACAATGGTGGAGGCGAATACGGCTTCAAAATACGATTCATGTAGGCCTTCCGCGCCTTCGCGGATCGTGCCGATCCCGACCGCCGTGGAAAGTCCGAGGTGCTGCTCCGCATGGGAGCGCAGCTTCTCTCCGTATTCAACAGACTGTTCGTTGAAATCCGCTTCCAGCATGTCCGGCGGTACGCGCAGGAATACGGCGATATGACTGTCGATGAGAGAGCTCGAAATGGAACTGCCGAACGTTCGGACAAGACTGTGGATAACGCTGTATGCTCTCTGCCTGCCGATATTCGCGTCGTCGTTGAAGGCGATAACGAGCCCGAGACCCCGGTCCAGCGGGAAGTCCAGCCATTCGGAAAGCTGCAGGCTGTCTTCATCCGCGGCTTTATTCATCATCAGAAGGAGAGCGAGCTCATTCTCGGCAAGCGGCATAAGCTGCGACATCCGGTCGCGGATTTCGAGCTCTTCCTCGCGTTTGGCTTTTTCCTGGTCCAGTTCCTCCATAAGCTTTCGCAGCAGGGCTATCAGGTCTTCCCGTTTGGCCGGCTTTACGATATACTCCCTGACCCCCAGCGATATGGCTTCCTTGGCATAGGCAAAATAATCATACGCCGTCACCAGCACGAGCTTGGCGTCCGGCATCCGCGACTTGATCTCTTTGAGGGCCTCCAGGCCCTGAATTCCGGGCATATTGACATCCATAAAAATAATATGGGGCCGCTGCTCCTCGGCCAGTCCGATGGCGGTCCTGCCGTTCTCGGCGTGGATAATCCGGAAGGTGTCCGGCATTGCCCGCCGGATAATCAGCTCCAGCCCCTCGCGCTCAAGCGCCTCGTCATCTGCTATCATCAGCCGATACACTGTTTATCCCGCTCCTTCTCGCCGGAATTGTTAGCATTACGGTGGTCCCTTTCCCCGGCTGGCTGGAGATTTGTACCAAATCCTCCCGCCCATAGACAAGCTCAAGCCTTCTGAACACGTTGCGGGTGCCGAGACCGGTGGAGCGTCCGCCCGTCTTCGTCTGCCCCGAAGCCTGCGGCCCGGGAGCTCCAGGCGCCGGCACTGACTGGGATCGGCTCAGCAGAGCTTCCCGGATCTCCTCGGTCATTCCCTGACCGTTGTCGGAGATAATAATCTTCGTGTCCGAGGTGTCCTCACGAACGATAAGAGAGATGACGGCTCCGCTCTCCATATGGGCAATGCCGTGGACGAACGCATTCTCGATAATTGGCTGCAGTGTCAGGGAGGGCACCCGGACATCGAGCGCCTTCTCTTCGATATCGAGCCGGAACTCCACACGGTCGCGGAACCGGGCCTGCTGCAGCCTGATGTATTCCTTCACATGCTCCAGCTCGCTCCGCAGCGGAACCTGACGGTCCAGATTCTGCAGATTGTAACGCAGAAAGCTCGACATCGAGACAATCAGATCGCTCGTCTTCTCCGCGTCTTCCAGCAGGGCAAGCTTTGAAAGAGCATTAAGCGTATTGTATAAAAAATGGGGATTGATCTGGCTCTGCAGCGCACGCAGCTCCAGGGTCTTCACCAGCTGTTCCTTTTCGGCAATCTCCCTGTCCTTTTCGATGGACTCCTTGAGACCCGCCAGCATCTTGTTGAAGGCGCTTGAAAGGGCCGCCAGCTCATCCTTGCCGCCATCAGGAAGAACGGTGTCCAGATTCCCCTTGGATACCGAATCCGCCGAACGGACCAGCGCGCTGACCGGAGCCGTTATGCTTCGGGAAATCCAGAGCGCGACCACGATGCTGAGCGTCGTAATCAGCGCGAAGACGGCGACGCCCAGCTTGTACAGATGCGCATTGTCCGCCTGGATGCTCCGATAGACCGGCCGGTAATAATCGAGCTCGCCTTCAACGAGCCGCTGGCCTTCGCTCCGGATAAAGGAGACGGTCTTTTCGGCCTCAAGATAATGAGAGAACGCTTCCGACGCCTTGCCGTTCTCGGCGGCGGCCAGCGACTGCTGTTCAAGCGACAGCAGAGTCTGAATCATATTCCCGTACCCGGTCAATGACGAGGCAAGGGGAGGAACCGCGCCCGTTTCCACCAGGGAGGAATGCAGCGCCGAGATCTGGGTAAGCTTCCCGGCCGCCACCGTCTTCATATCCTCCGTAGGATGAAGCAGATAGGAGTACACCGCCTTGAGGCTGTCTTCGGCAGCCTCGGCGGTCTCTTTGTATTTGAGAACCCGGCCCATAATAAGGTCGTAGCTTTCCTGAACGATCGTACCGCTCTGAAACAGGAAA
The DNA here is from genome assembly GCF_011043685.1 of Paenibacillus apii. Lineage (NCBI taxonomy): Bacteria > Bacillati > Bacillota > Bacilli > Caryophanales > Paenibacillaceae > Paenibacillus > Paenibacillus apii. The sequence goes on from NZ_JAAKGU010000004.1 coordinate 77,730, forward strand.
TAGGTCACGAGATTCATCAGCAGAACGAGCAGGGGGATAAAGATCAGCAGCTTGTTGCGTATACTCATGGCGCACTCTCCCCCGCAGACTCGATTGGGCCGCTGCCGTCCAGCGGAGAAATCGAGGTGAAGCTGACGTCCGGCACCGTTTTCTGGTGGAAATAATCATTCAGCAGGGTCACGGCCTCAGCGCCCATTTCCATCGGCTCCTGGACAAGGGTCAATTCGATGAGCCCTTTGCGCACGGCTTCCCTGGTGTCCGCGAGATCGTCGAAGGCGAACAGCAGCAGCCCTGTTTTCCCGAGCTGCTGAGCAGCGTCCAGGGCGCCGAGCCCGTCAAGGGAGCTAAAGCCCACAACAGCCTTCAGCTCAGGATAAGCCGCCAGAAGGCTGCGGGTCTGCTCCGCGGCTTGAAGCCGTGAAATATCGGAGGAGCGGATGTCCGCAATCTTTAGCTCCGGATATTGCTGGACAACGCTCCGCAGTCCCTCCAAGCGGAGCCGCTGGCTGTCCGCGCGGGGCGTTCCGACCAGCACGCCGATCGTTCCTTTGCCGCCTGTCGCTTTGGCGACCAGCCGGCCCATTTCCTTGCCGGCCGCCAGATTGTCCGTGCCGACATAGAACAGCCTGTGGCTTCCCGGCTCATCGGCATCGACGGTTACAACGGGAATCCCGAACGATTCCGCACGGTCGATCAGACTCCGCGAAGCGCTTTCGCCGCTGCCCTGCACAATAATAGCATCGGGCCGAGTGGCGATAGCCCGCTCCAGCAGCGACAGCTGTTCCTCTGGATTAATCCGGAGAGGGCCGGTGTATTCAAGGGTCAAGCCGTATTTGCCGGCGGCCTGCCGCGCCCCCTGCTCGATCGAGCGCCAAAAAGGGTTGTCTTGCTCCTGGGAAATCAGGACGACCCGCCGGGAGGAAGCTGCCTGGGCCTGGCCGGGCAGCAGCGTGTCCACCTGCCGCTGCAGCCGGTTCGTCGAGAGAACGAACTGGGCCAGCGTATATAAGAATCCGCACAGTAAAATTAACAGGGCGATCGTCCACTTCCGTTTAAACATCCAGAATCTCCTTATGCACAAGTTGTCATCCCCATTCAGGTTTAACCCCTATTATACCGAAGACTCTGCCAGGCCCCAAATGAAATATTTGCGGAGACTGCGGAGGCGATTATCATTTATACGCAAAGCGGCCCGCAAGCGAGACTTCTTATGGCTAAGAGTCCCGTCGCGGGCCGTTATTTCAATCGATTCAGACCAATTCTATTCATCATGGAATGTATTGCTGAACAATAGAGGTCACTTTTCCGTCTTGCACCGTGATGTGATAAGGGAACTGGCTTAGGTCAACAACATCCGTGCTGCTGAATTTTTCCAAAAATGCATCGAGGCCGACGGCTTCATTCCAATGGATGTCCAGATCCCCCGGATTTCCCGTGTGGTCAAAAATTTGCATCCTGATGCTGACATTATCAGCCAGCGGGTAGCTGGTCAGCGTATCGCTGTCATTCACAATATAATAACCGTCAGGGGTTCCGCCCAGCTCCGCTGCGGCCTCCGATTCCCGCTCCGCGAAGACACGGTCCGCTTCGGCTCCTTCGTACCAGTTAATTTCATCCGCAGTCAGGGTTATCCGATCACCGTCCCGCTCGAGCGAGTGAATATAGACGGTCAATTCCTGCGCCGGTCCGCTGCTCTCGGCAGCCGCCCGGGTTCCGGCTGTGCTTGACGTGTGAATGAGGGAAAAGAACAGCAGTACGATAAAAGGCACTACAGCGGTCTTTTTTAATAACATGATTTAGTATCCCCCTTGTCTCTATGGAGCACAGTATAAGGCTATATACCCGCTGTGTTCTTTCTTAAACGGTTCTCTATAGCATTTAACGGATTAGACGAAAAAAGGTTGCAAAACCCTGCGGCTGCTTCAATTTGATTGGAAACCTTCCTGCTGACGGAGTAGGCCCATTGCCTTTACGACAACGAATAAAGATGGTGAAACTGTACATTTTAAAACGGTAGGCACAAATATCCACCATAAAAAAGGAGATGTCAATTATGCCGCTTGGCTCCCACGAAGCTCATGAACTGAACGAGCTGCTTCTTAGCTGTACGAACTCCATTCAGTGTATGGCGCTGTTTCTTAATCAAGCCCGCGACCCCGAATTAAAAAACATGATTACCCGGCACTATGCAGTCCACGTGCAGGACTACAACATGAAGGTAGAATTTGCCAACAGCGCGTATTCTCCGGATACCTTGAATGTTCCGAACCTGCAGATGAATGCAGGAATGCCTGCGCCTGCCCCCGGCTATACGCCGATGCAGCCTCAAGTGCAGCTTCAACAATTGGACGACCGCTCCATCGCAACTTCCTACCTGCTGACATTGAAACGAGCCGGCCGTGAATACGCCTGGTCTGCTTTCGAATGTTCCACGCCGCAGCTTCGCTCCTTCCTGGAGGATGCATTTCGGATGTGCTCGCATCAGTCTTTTGAAGTCTGGGATTATATGGCGCGCAAAGGACAGTATCCTGTCGTCATGGCTTCCAGCCAAGCAGTCAATGCCATGCAGCAAATTTACCAGCCTGTTCCGGAGCATAATCCGGCGCATCTTTACGGTACAATGTGAGTACACCGGAACACGGACTTCCGTTTCATTAAGATGATAACAGAATATGCCGGATCTATGAGCTGCCCGGGAAAGTCCCGGCGGCTTTTTTTATGTGCAATTAACTGCCGTTTTCTATGCTGCGTGAATCGAGTCCAATCCTCTTCCTTCCTTAGCGATCGAGCCCCCGAACTTCCCGCCGTTTTCCCGAAAAAATCCTTTGCCCTGCGGGGCTCCGCTGCCTTATCATCGATATCAAAAGCACATTAAACGTAAAGGCACGGGAGACGGCATGAAACTATATCTGGAAATTCCGGAGCTCGACAAGCATTTTCCTTTCCGCAGCTTTGTGACCAAGGGGGACCGGCTGTGCTACCCGCATTGGCATAAGGAAATCGAGATCATTTATGTGGCAAAAGGAAGTGTGGATCTAGGGATCAACGATGTTCCGATCCATCTGAGTCAGGGGGAAATCCAGTTCGTGGATAGCGGGGACGTGCATTATTTTCTGGCATCCCCGGACAGCGAGCGGGTGGTTATCCAGTTTGATCTGGGCTTTTTTCAAGAGGTTCCGGTTATGGACGTGAGGGAGCATTCGCTCCGCGATATCTTCGCTTCCATGGAGCACTCGGGGCGCAAGTGGCCCGCGGGGGTGGCGGACAAAATGCGGCGGCTCATCGAAAGCATTCATGAGGAGAACACGCGGAGGGCCGACGGGTATGCTTACCTGATCAAAGCCCGGATGTTTGAGATGCTGACCTTGATCTTCCGCGAGGTTCCAAAGAGCGGCGCGCACCGCCAACCGAAAATATCGGAGGAATCGGCCACCAAATCGAGGGAAACGCTGGAGAAGCTGGAGCGGATTTTTACCTATGTCGAGAATCATTACCGCGAAGCGATCAGTTTAAAGGAAGTTGCGCAATATATGGGCTTCAGCCCTTACTATTTTACCAAGCTGTTTAAACGGAATACGGGCATGACCTTTGTGTCCTTTCTGAATGAATACCGGCTGAATAAGGCCAAATGGATGTTGCTGAACGGAGATGCGCCGATGACGGAGGTCGCCGAGGCTTCGGGGTTCGGGAGCGTGAAGACGTTCCATCATTTTTTCAAAGAAGCGACAGGCATATCTCCGCTGAAATACCGCAGGACAATATACGGGAATAATTCGGCTAGAATGTAGGAAGAAAGCGCCTTCCCCAAGTTGTATCATAAGTAGTGCAAACGATTAAACTCGTACGCGTGATAGCCCTGAATACAGGATTGGCGGTACCTGCGGGCGGGCAGGTTCAGCGCTGTCTATCCATGATTTGAGAGCTCCCGGCGTACCTGGGGACAGGAGAGAAAAAAGGCATGGTCAAAGTAACCGTATGGAATGAGTACCGGCACGAGCGGAACGACGACAAAATTGCAGCTGTATATCCGGGAGGCATTCACAACCAGATCGCAGGCTTTTTGAAGGAAGCAGGTATGGACGTTGCTACGGCAACGCTGGATGAGCCGGAGCACGGGCTTACGGAGGAAGTGCTGAATAATACCGATGTTCTCGTCTGGTGGGGGCACATCGCCCATAAAGAAGTAAGCGACGAGATCGTGGACCGCGTCCATCGGCGCGTTCTTCAGGGCATGGGGCTAGTCGTGCTGCATTCCGGGCATATGTCGAAGATTTTCATGAAGCTGATGGGCACCACTTGCGATTTGAAATGGCGGGATGTCGGGGAGAAGGAACGTCTGTGGGTGATGAACCCGAGCCATCCGATTGCGGAGGGCGTCGGTGAATATATCGAGCTTGACCAGGAGGAAATGTACGGGACGCACTTCGATGTGCCCGCGCCCGAGGAATTGATCTTTGTCGGCTGGTTTGAAGGAGGAAACGTATTTCCAAGCGGCTGCACTTACCGGCGCGGGAACGGCAAAATCTTCTACTTCCAGCCGGGACATGAAGCGTATCCGACCTACTACCATTCGGAAATTCAGAGGGTTATCGTCAATGGCGTGCGGTGGGCCGAGCCGACCAAGCGCGCGTATCCGGTCTACGGCAATTCCAAGGAACTGGAGACGATCAAGCGGGAAGTGCTGCTGTAGATGAAAAAGAGCCGGCCGGGGATATTCCCGGGACCGGCTCTTTTTGTGTGCCGCAAGGCCTGGAGGGCCGATGTGGGGGGGCAGGCGCAGCGAGGGTCGAGGGCCAAGTGCATTGAGATCCAGGCGGTGGATGGGGCGAGGGCTACGAGAGGCAAGGGCTGTAGGGGGGAAGCGCAGCGGTGGGAGGGGGCGAGCGGTGGGAGGGCCAGACGCAGCGAGAGGCGAGTGGTGGGAGTGGTAAGGGCAGCGAGGGCAGACGCAGCGGGGGCCGAGCGGTAGAGGGGGAAGGCACGGCGAGGGCAGACGCAGCGGGGGCCGAGCGGTGAGGGGCAAGGGCATCGAGAGCCAAGCTGTGGGAGGGGCAATTGCCGCGAGGGCCCGCGCTACTAGGGCCGAGTGGTGGGAGGGGCAAGGGCCGCGAGGGCCAAAATCAGCGAGGAACAAACGGTGGGAGGGGTAAACGCAGCGAGGGCTGGGGGTTCCGAAGGTCAGTCGCTAAGAGGGCCAAGCACAGCGAGTCCTTGGGCTCCGTGTGCGGAGGGCTCCGTGCCCATGCGATGTGCTCTTTGTGAGTTGTACGCTGGGTGCATTCTGTTAGCTTCATATTCTCTGTGTGCAATACTGGATCAGTGATCTTTGTGCGCTCCGTAGGCCGTTGTTCTGTGGCTCCATGCTCTCTGTTCGATTATGGCGCCTGAATCGCTTTAGGGCGGTGCAGGAACAGGGAGATTGATGTTATACTAACTGAAGCAGCGATTTGAATCTGCGATTTTGAATAAAACAGGCAGGTGTGTTTCATTGACTCTAAAAGCTTCCAAATCCGCATGGCGCGCGGACAAGCTGTCGAGCCTCGGCTCCTCGATCTTTCAGGAGGTCGCAGGCTGGAAAAACGAAGCGGCCGCGGCCGGCAAGGAAATCATAGACCTCGGGATCGGCAGCCCGGACCGGGGACCGGCCATTGAAATCCGGCGGGCGCTAAGCGAATCCGTCATGAAGGAGGACGGCTACTCGTACCCGTCTTCGGAAGGAGGGCTTGCCTTCCGCCGGAAAGCCTCGGACTGGATGCGGCACCGGTTCGGAGTAGAGGTTGACCCCGAGACCGAGCTGCTGACGCTGATGGGCTCCCAGGACGGGCTGGCGCATCTGGCGCTGGCGATATGCAATCCCGGCGATACGGCGATTGTACCGGACCCGGGATATCCGATTTATTCCGGAGCGCTGGCTATCGCCGGAGTAACGCCGTGGTTGCTACCGCTGAAGGCGGAGAACGGCTTTTTGCCCGATCTGGAAGCCATTCCGGAGGACGTGCTGGAGCGCGCGTCATTTATTCTGCTTAACTTTCCCGGCAATCCGGTTTCGGTTCGGGCTGACGAGGCTTTTTTCGGGGAACTGATTGAACTGGCCCGCAAGTGGAACCTGCTTGTCGTACATGATCTGGCCTATTCTGAAATGGGCTTTGACGGTTATCGGCCGATCAGCATTCTGCAGTTGCCCGGCGCGCGGGAAACAGCGGTTGAATTTCATTCTTTTTCCAAAAGCTTTAACATGGCCGGCTGCCGTATCGGCTTTTTGGCCGGCAATCGGGATGCCGTAGGTGCCCTTCGGACCTTGAAGGGCAACATCGACTACGGCGTCTTCGAGCCCGTGCAGGAAGCGGCCATCGCCGCGCTGGATCAGGCGATGGGCCCGGACGCCGGCGAGGGTGTCGGGCCGCTGTATAAGCGGCGCCGTGACGCCTTCATCGGCGCACTACGCGATCAAGGCTGGGACGTGCCGAAGCCGGCGGCGACGATGTTCGTCTGGGCGCCGCTGCCTGGCGGGGCGGCGGCGGCCGGCATCGACTCGCGGCGCTTCGCCCGCGAGCTGCTGCTGGAGACGGGCGTCGCCGTCATCCCGGGCGACGCCTTCGGCGCGGAAGGGCGGGGCTTCGTCCGCATCGCGCTTGTGCAGGATGCGGAGCGCCTGGCCGAGGCCGCCCAGCGGATCGGGCGGTTTCTCCGCGCCAAAGGGCTGGCGGAGTAGGGGGATGCACGCCTCGGGGTGATCGGTGCTAATCCGGGAGCGGATTGGGTGGAGGCAGGCGCTGACCGATCCGGCAGAGTGCCCCGGCTGGTGCCCCGGCGAGTGGCAGGGGCGATAACGCCGATTCATCCGGCTACCAAAATGGTCAGGCGGAATCACTATAGAAACTATGAACGGGAATTTCTCCCTCATATTTTCCCTTTAAGGCTTGAATTAGGTGGATGAACAGGAAAACCTCCATCTTATTCGGCCTGTTTCCGGGAAAATGATCTTAATCGATCTAATGTGAGGGAGAAATTCCCGCTTATTTATGATTTGGGCCCTTATTAGCCAAATAAGGGGGAGAAATTCCGCTTTAGCGGTAACGAGCGTAGCGCTGGGGCTTGGGTGAGGGCGCGGGGCCGCCTTGGCAGCGTGAGCAGCAGGGCTTGCAGGCCGCCCGCGGCCAGCTTACCACTGCCGCACCTCACCGCCTTGCCTCTGCACTTCTCCGCGCCCACGCGCTCCCGCGCCGCCGCAACCCCGCCCCTACAGCGGCAGATCCCGCCGCTTGAACAGCGCGATGCCCAGGCCGAAGGAGACCAGGCCGACGGCCAGCAGCACAAGGGAGATGCGGCCCCATTCCGCTTGCCCGGTGACGATCTCGGCGGGGCGGTACAGCGTGAAGAGCGTCAGCGACTTCATCCAGCTCAGCTTGTCGCTGATTTTGGCGACCAGGTCGATGGTGAAGAAGCCGAAAGCGATAAGGCCGGAAATCCCGAGCGCTTTCTTCTCGTCATTGGACAGGCAGGACACCAGAAAGGTCAGCCCGCCGATCGCAAAAAACAGCATAAAAGCAACAAGGTTCAGATGCAGAAACCGTGCGCTGTTGAAAGGGTAGGCGTCGCCCAGAAACCAGACCTTTCCCAGAAAGCCCGCCAGCGTCGTTACGCCCACAATGACGATCAGGGACATAATCAGCACCAGCGCCTGCGTCGCCGATACTTTGGCCCGGGTGGTCGGCGTGGACAGCAGATAGGCCATCGAGCCCCGGTCCACCATGCCGGCCATCAGCCGGGTTGACATCTGCACGCACACAATGGACAGGATCAGCACCAGAATAAGCCCGTAATATTCACCCGAGATGAATGCCTCCGCGCTGGCGAAGCCGCTGTTCAGGCCGAACGCGTTGTTCACGCCCTCCGGCATGGACTTGACAATATCGCCAAGCGCCTCGGTGTTTTTTGCGATGCCCGGATACAGCCAGATGATCAGCAGAATATAAAAAGCGGAGCCGAAGGCGTAGTTCATGATCCCCTTGGCGTTCACTTTAATCATTTGTTTAAACAATGGGAAATTCATGGCTGTTGTTCCTCCCGGTCATAATAATCCATAAAAATATCCTCCAGGTTCTGGGTGAATACATCCATGCTGCGGATGCGGTATTTCGCCGCTTCCTCGATGAATGCGTTATAATTGCCCCGGATGGCGACCCGCACGCGGAAATCGTCATAGTTCTCGACGGGCAGACCGGAAGCGCGGAACCGGAGCGCGTCCTCCTTGTTCTCGAAGACGACGTCGAACAGCTTCCGCTGCATCGACTGCAGCTCGTGGATATTTTTCACGGCGACGAGGCTGCCGTCCTTGATAATGGCGGCCCGGTCACACGTCCGCTCGATTTCCGGAAAGCTGTGGGACGACATCAGGAAGGTCGTGCCCCGCTCTTTTTCCTCCAATACGAGTTCAATAAATACCTTCTGCATCAGCGGGTCCAGACCGGATGTGGGCTCATCCAGAATAATCACCTCCGGGCTGTGCATGAATGCGGCGACGAGGCCGACCTTCTGCTTCATCCCTTTGGACATTTTGCGGATCGGCGTGCGCGCGTCAAACTGCAGGCGCCGGATGAGCTCATCGCGCTTTCCTTTGTCCTTCAGGCCCTGCATATCCACCATAAAATCAAGGAAGGCGATTCCCGTCATTCCGTCGACGAAGGCGATTTCCCCCGGCAGGTACCCGACATGCTTTTGCACCGTGCCCTGCGCTTTCCACACATCCAGCCCGCAGATGGCCGCATGTCCCCGGTCAGGCTTCATAAAGCCCATCAGATGCCGGATGGTCGTCGATTTGCCCGCTCCGTTCGGTCCGAGGAACCCGAATACCTCTCCTTTGTTTACCGTAAATGAAATGTCGCGTATCCCTTTTCCGTTTGAAAATGTTTTGGTCAAACCCTGGACAGTAAGCATACTGCCACCTCCGACGTAAAATAATGAAATATTTTTAGTGATATATTTCATGTGTTATAATAGTCCTGGTTGACGCTGACGTCAATAGATTAATGAAATTATTTATAAAAAATATTTCATAAATTACATTTCTATATCCGATATTGCCAGGTTAGGGTGAAAGACAAATGACTAAAGTTAACGGTTTTGAGAAAAGAGCGGCGAAAATCAGGCGGAAAATCATGAAAACGACGATAGAAATGCTGAAAACGTGGGAACCCAAACGGATGCGGATTGCGGATATCGCCAAAGCGGCGGGCGTCTCGCAGGTCACGATTTATAACTATTTTGGCAGTAAGGAGAAATTGCTGGAACAATCCTTTAAGGACTACATCGACCAGTCCATCGAAGGTTTCGAACAATTCATGCAGGGAAACCCGACGATCAAGGATTTTGTGAAATATTCGATTGACCAGGAGAAGGCGCAGTATTCCGTCTTATCCCCGTCGCAGATCAAAGAACTGATGGTCGACGATCCCGAAATGTTCAGCTATATACAGGAGCGTTATGAGAAAACGGTGCTTCCGCTGATCGTCAGACTGGTGGAGGAAGGGAAGGCTAGGAGTGAAATTTCGCCCAAGATTTCGTCCAATTCCGTCCTGATATTCATGAATATGTATATGAAGAGCGTCGGAGATCTGCTGGAAGTGGCACGTAAGCAGGACAATATGGATACTTTTCTCGAGGAGATGACGCATTTGTTCTTCTACGGTCTGTGCGGCCGGGAGGAGTGAAGCCGAAAGGGAGGGGGCGCGGTTTGTCCCGCCGCTGCGGCCCATTGTAAAATAAGGTTAAGCCTATGCAAACGGCTTCAGACTAATCCGGCAAAGGACGGGATGAAGGATGGAATATCGCATAGAAAAAGACACGTTCGGCGAGCTGCGGGTGCCGGCGGACAAGTATTGGGGTGCCCAGACGCAGCGCAGTCTGCAAAACTTCAAAATCGGCGGCGAGCAAATGCCCCTCGAAGTGATTTACGCCCTGGCGCTAATCAAAAAGGCGGCGGCGAAGGTGAACGCAGAGCTCGGCCTGCTGCCGGAGGTCAAAGCAGACGCCATTGTCCGCGCGGCCGATGAAATTATGCGGGGGATGCATGATGAGCATTTTCCGCTGGTCGTTTGGCAGACGGGAAGCGGGACCCAGACGAATATGAACGTCAACGAAGTGATTGCCCGCCGAGGCGGCGAGCTGCTGAAGTCTGCCGGGGCGGAAGCGGTAATCCATCCAAACGACGATGTGAACAAAGGCCAAAGCTCCAACGATACCTTTCCTTCGGCCATGCACATCGCCGCCTTCCTCGCGGTGGAACGTCAAGTGCTTCCGGCGCTGAAGCGGCTAAAGAGCACGCTGGAACAGAAAGCGGACGAGTACCGGTCGCTCATCAAAATCGGCCGCACGCACCTCCAGGACGCTACGCCGCTTACGCTGGGGCAGGAGATCGGCGCCTGGGCCGCGATGCTGGAAAAAGGCGAACGCTTTATTACGGACAGCGCCCGGTCGCTGCTTGAGCTGGCGATCGGAGGAACGGCCGTCGGAACCGGCCTTAACGCCCACCCGAAATTTGGGGCCAGGGTTGCCGGGGAGATTGGCGAAGAGCTTTCCATTCCCTTTGCGCAGGCCGGCAACAAGTTCCACGCCCTGACGAGCCATGACCAGATTGTTCATGTGCATGGAGCGCTGAAGGCGCTGGCCGCCGATCTCATGAAGATCGCGAATGATGTCCGCCTCCTCGCCAGCGGCCCCCGCAGCGGCATCGGCGAGCTGCTCATCCCGGAAAATGAGCCGGGCAGCTCGATTATGCCGGGCAAGGTGAACCCGACGCAGAGCGAGGCGATGACGATGGTTGTCTGTCAGGTGCTGGGCAACGACGTGACGATTGGTGTGGCGGCGAGTCAGGGCCATTTTCAGCTTAATGTCTTCAAGCCGGTCATTATTCACAGCTTCTTGCAGTCCTGCCGCCTGCTGGCGGACGCCATGCGGTCGTTTGAGGAGCACTGCGCCCGGGGCATCACGGCGAACGAGCCGGTCATTCACCGCAATCTGCATAATTCCCTGATGCTGGTGACGGCCCTGAATCCGCATATCGGTTACGAGAAGGCGGCTGAAATCGCCAAGCTGGCGCACAAGGAAGGCCTCACGTTGAAGGAAGCCGCGCTGAAGCTGAAGCTGCTGACGGAAGAGGAATTTGACCGGATGGTAAAGCCGGAGAACATGATTTGATTCCCATTGTATCAGTGTTAATGCAGAGGCTGATCACACGTCTATAATTGTACTTTTGAGTCAGCCTCTTATTGAACTGCTTTTTCCCGTTAGGGCAACAAAAACCTTTATAAGCTGAATCTGTTCTTAATGATTTCGGCAACTTCACGAGCCGTAACTTTCGTGTTGTTTATTCTGATGTAATTTTCTTTTTTGATTTCTCCGTCTAACGAGTTCAATCGATGTTGCTCCATAGTCCGTTTTAGGTCCTGTTCAGAGCGAATGATATTCCTCTTTGTTGGTTTATGTTGAAGCCTGTGAGGAGTCTTGTTGCGCTCTATTCTCTCCTCAAAATCAGCTTCAAGCTCAACAAAAAAGACTTCTCCGTCTTTGTCCTCAAATATTTTACAAATTGTATCGATGTAGTCCCAATCGTCCTGCAAATCGAATCCCCATGCATAAGTAAATATCATTCCGTACATATCACTCGCGGCGGCGGCTTTAAATATGTCCTGACGAAATTTATTCACCAATCTCCACATTTCACGGCTGAAGCCAAAATATGGGGCCAGTAATTCAATCGTCATATGGTTGTGGAACAACTTTAAATCCGTTATTTTTTCCAGTTCATGTCCCACTGTCATTTTTCCTACTGCCTGCGGACCAAATATCAAAACAAATTTCACGATATCACCTTTTTGGGAGAGAATTACAACTATAGTATCACAATAACATTACGGTTTAACATGCCTTGCGATAAAAGGGGACCGGCTTTTTTGACGTGCTCTGAAATGCGGTGCGGGGACACGTTACGTATCTCGACGGAAGCGACGATGGCTTCGCAGTTTTGTTTACTAAACAAATCATAAGCAAAATTCCATAATTATCTCTCTAATTGCAGGCGTATTAGAGCATCTTCTATATTTTTATGGGAACATTCGAAAAAAGTGTTGCAATGAAAGCGTTATCTTGTTAAGATGAAGTGCTGATATTAGTAAACATTAACTAAACAAACGGTTCGCTTCGGGAGGATGAACAATGACGACGATTCGCGATATTGCGCGCAGCGCCAATGTATCCATAGCGACGGTATCCAGAATACTGAACGACGATTTGTCGCTGTCCGTTACGGAAGAGACGCGGCGGCGAGTCTTAGGTACGGCCCGGCAGATGAACTATGATTTTTCCAAACGAAGAAAAAAACCGGCTTCCAGCACACTGGAGCCGCAGCAGGCCAAAGTCGGGATTCTCGTATGGTATCCGCCGGAGATCGAGAACGAAGATCCTTATTTCCTGTATATAAGGCAAGGGGCGGAAAAGCAGCTCGCGGAGCTCGGCATTAAAGTGATCCGGAGCTTCCACCTGAACGGGCAGTTACCCAAGCAGCCGCTTGACGATTTGGACGGTATGATTGTCATCGGGAGCGTACTGCCGGAGGTTATTGAGCGCATGTACCCCCGGAAGGACCGGACCGTCTATATCAACTATTCGCCGGACGAAGAAGAGTACGACTCGGTCATGTTCGATTATCAGCGGGCGACGGAAAAGGCGATGCATCATCTTTTGCGAAAGGGCTATGAACGGATCGGCTTTATAGGGGCCAAGGATTTTGTTCACGGCTTCAACGATGAGAAATTCAACAAGCCCGAGCTGCGGCTTCTGAACTACGAGCGGATATGCAGGGAGCATGGGATGTACAATCCAGGTGACGTCTACCTGGGCGATTGGACGATGGCCGAGGGCTACAGGATGATGCAGAGCGCCATTGCCAAGGGCAATTTGCCCCGGGCGTTCTTCATCGCCAGCGATCCGCTTGCGATCGGCGCGATGAAAGCGTTGTTGGAAGCTGGAATCTCCATCCCCGGAGAGGTGGCGCTGATCGGTTTTGATGATATTGAAATGGCTTCTTACGTCGCTGTTCCGTTAACAACGGTCAGAATCTACACCGAGCAGATGGGGCGGACGGCGGTTAACCTGCTCATGGAAAGGCTGGCTGGAAGAAAAATACCGGTCAAGGCGGTGCTCCCGGCGCGCTTTGTCGTAAGGCAGAGCTGCGGTGGACCTGAAGCGGGGGCGACCTGAACCGTACGGGCTTGAAAGGGGGGATGCCAAACCAAAGTGAATCGCAAGCGTCAATGCAAGGGGCAAGCTGAACGAGAAAGAGAGTAAAGCACCATTAAAGAGAAAAAGAAAAAAACAAAAAAAGACTCCGATTAAGGAGCCCAAAAGAAAAAAGTCACAAACGAAGTATAACGGACGGCGAATCGCCCGTCAAATCTGTCGCATAGCCCTAACATTCATTAGAACAAGGAGGCTTACATTCATTATGAAAAAAATGAGAGCGGTTTCAATAACCTTGGTGCTGATGTTGATGATTTTATCCGGCTGTTCGTCCAGCGGCGGCGGGAATGCATCCGGGAATTCCGGAGGCTCTTCAGGCGGCGACGTGACACTGACCATCTACACGACAACCAATGACACGGCGGCTCAGGATACGATGAAGTCCATTACGGACGCCTATACCGCCGAGCATCCGAACGTGAAGTTCGAGTGGCAGTTCCCCGCCAACGATTACGAGAATATTCTCAAAATGAAAATGGCGGGCAACGACATGCCGGATATTTTTGATACCCACGGCTGGTCCAAGGTGCGTTACAACAACTTTGTGGCAGACCTAAGGGATCAGGAATGGGTTCCCAATCTGTCCGATTCGATGAAGCCGATCGTTACAGACGATCAAGGCAAAGTCTACGCGCTCCCGCTGAACGCGGCGAAAGACGGAATTACGTATAACAAAGGAATTCTTGATCAATACGGCATTGAGGTGCCGCAGACGCTGGATGAACTGATTGCGGCCGGCGAAAAAATCAAAAAAGAGAGCAATGGTGAAGTCACTCCATTCTTCTTCTCCTCCACGGACCCCGCCTCGCTCGCCCAATACTTCGATATGATGGCAACGCCGCTGCTGGTCAGCGCGGAGAAGAACCATGCGCAGGAACTGCTGGACGGCACCTTTGACTGGAACAACTGGACGCTGCTTCCGGCCAAATTCAAGGAAATGTACGACAAGGGCCTGATGAACGAGGATGTATTCACCGTCCGCACGAGCGATCGTCCGCAGCTGTTCGCCGAAGGCAAAGTCGCGTTCAGCTTCAGCGCGCCTACCTTTGTTCCCGATGCGCTGGCGATCAATCCCGACCTGAAGGTGGGCATTATGCCGCTCCCATCGATCGTGCCGGGCGACACGCCGACCTTCTCTGGCGGAGAACGGTATACGATGGCGGCCTGGAAGGACGGCAAGAATCTGGATATCGCCAAGGATGTCATCAATTTCTTCGGCAAGCCCGAGAACCTGAAGAAAATTGCAGAAGTGACCGGCACCCCGTCGGCGATGAGCAACATTACCCCGGATCTTGGCATCTACACCGAATACTATAAAAAATATAAAGACATCCGGGTATTCCCGTATTTCGACCGCGTGTACCTGCCGAGCGGCATGTGGGATGTCATGCAAACGACTTCCGCCGAAATTCTCAGCGGGGCGATGACGCCAGAAGAATCCTCCCAGTTCTACAAGCAGGAGGTGGAGCGTCTCAAGAGCCAGCAGAAATAAGTGTTCACGGTAAACGTTAATCCCTTTTATTAATTTCGGCACATTGGGGCGCCGCGAGGCGCCCTTCAATCGATAGAGAAAGGGTGATGAATGATGGGTATGAGCCGCAAGTCTCTGGACGGGCCGAATCCGGCCGCGACGGCGCAGGGACAGGCCGAGGCTTCCCGCAATCTCTACCGGAAGGGGGCGGGGTTTATGCGTATGAGCCGCAATTCTCCCGGATGGCTGAATCTCATGTATGTCCCCGTCCTGCTGCTGTTCTCTCTGTTTATCTACTATCCGTTTATCCAGGGCATCCGCGTATCCTTCACGAACTGGGACGGCTTCAACGCCAACTACAGCTGGATCGGGCTGGACAATTACGTCCGGATGCTTCATGACAAAAATATCGGAACGGTTATCCGCAATACGCTGATCTACGGCGCCGGCAGTACCTTTTTCCAGAATGCCATCGGTCTGATGTACGCTCTTCTGCTGAACCAGAGCATCCGTACCCGGGGACTGACCCGGACGATCGTTTATCTTCCCGCGATTGTCAGCCCCCTGATCATGGGCTATATCTGGTACTTCTTCTTCCAGTTCCGCGGCGGCGCCCTGAACGACATCGTTCTGCTGTTCGCCGACAAGCCGATCAACCTGCTGGCCAACCCGGATGCCAATGTCTGGATCATCATGGCGGTCAACACGTTCCAGTTCGTCGGCGTGGCGATGATTATTTTTCTGGCTGGCCTTCAATCGATCTCCAAGGATTATTATGAAGCCTCCTCCATCGACGGGGCGGGACCCGTTAGCAAGTTCTTCAATGTGACGCTTCCGCTGCTCGCTCCATCCATCACGATCAGCATCGTACTCAATCTGATCGGCGGGCTGAAGCTGTTCGACGTCATTATCGCGTTGACCAAGGGCGGACCGGGCTATGCGTCCCAATCGCTGTCTACGTTGATGTACAAAACGTACTTTGGCGCGCAGGATGCGGGATACGCGGCGGCGCTGGGCAACCTGATGTTCCTGATGATCGCCATCATCAGCGTTGCGGCTCTGCTGTTCCTTCGCCGAAAGGAGATCCAGTCATGAAGACCAAAAAAGGAATTACCTATGCGGTATCCATCGCCATTACGCTGCTGCACATTCTGCCATTCTATCTGCTGCTGACCACCTCGTTAAAGCCGGTTACCGACCTCAGCTCCAAATGGCGCCTGCCGACGAAGATCGACTGGAGCAACTTCGCGAATGCATGGGAAGGAGCCGATCTGGGAAGGGCTTTTATCAACAACTTCGTTATCACCGCTTTCTCGCTGCTGATCGTCATCCTGCTGGGTTCCTGCGCGGCCTATCCGCTGTCCCGCTTTCAGACGAAGCTGAACAAATCGGTTTATACGGTCATTATCGCGACGCTGATCGTGCCTCCGCTGACCATTTTGGTGCCGCTGTATCAGTTCTATATCGATATTAACGGCATGAACACGTATTGGGGCGTTATTCTGCTGCATGTGACGTTCAGTCTGCCGATGGCGGTCTTTCTGTACTCCGGCTTTATCGGGACCATCCCGAGAGAGCTTGATGAAGCGGCGATGATCGACGGGCTCAGCCGGTTCAGACTCTTTTTCACCATTATTCTGCCGCTGCTTAAGCCGATTACGGCCACTGTGCTGATCATGACGGGCATACATGTGTGGAACGACTATCAGTTCTCGGTGTTTTTCCTGCAAAAAGTCGATATGCGCACCATCACCGTCGCGCTGGCTTCGTTCTTTGGCCCAAACACGAACCGTATCAGTTGGGTAGCCGCTGGCTCGCTGATGGCCGCACTGCCCGCGACGCTTCTGTATCTGTTCATGCAGCGCTGGGTTCATCTCCGGTCTCGCTTCTGGAGCGGTGAAAGGATAGAGAGATCAGGCGGAAAATGATGCGTAAAGTGACTCCAACTTCTAAAAAGTGGAACCTAGGATTTGAAACGAACTCAGAGGCTGTACGGGGCCCTGATCTCACACAATGGAAAGTGAAGCCCTGTCCTCGAAGCTAAATTAGGTGCTGTGCGAGGGGCCCAAAACCCAACTTCACAAAGTGTAGCTAGTCACAAAACATACTCAGGTACTTTTCGGGGACCCCGACCCCCCCACAAAGTGACGCCTTAGCTAAGAAGCGTACTAAAGTGACGCCTTAGCCAAGAAGCGTACTCAGGTACTTTGCGGGGACCCCAAACATTAATCGGCAATATTGAGGGAGGCTGTACTGTGTCCATTTATTATGACGAAACGTTGAGAGTCTTTCATTTGCAGACCCCCGGGTCAAGCTATGTGCTGCAAATTATTCAGGACGGCCATCTGTCGCACCGGTACTGGGGGGCGAGGGTGGAGGCGTTTGGCGACAGCAATCCGGCGGTCTATATGGACCGTCCGCTGTCGGCCAATCCGTATCCCCACGGCAAAGGGAGCGGGTTCTCCTTGGATACGCAGCCCCGGGAATATCCGGGCTACGGTACCTCGGATTTCCGGGAGCCCGCCTTTCAATTCGAATGCGAGGACGGTTCGACCGTCGTTGATCTGAGATATAGCGGGCACCGGATCTTTCCGGGCAAGCCTGCGCTTGAAGGGCTGCCGGCGACCTATGCCGAGAGCGATGATGAAGCCGAGACGCTGGAGCTGGAGCTGCGGGATAATGTCACCGGCCTGCGGGCGCTGCTCCGCTATACGGTCTTCGCCCGGCATGACGCCATCGCGCGCTCGGTACGATTCATTAATGACGGCCGGGGCAGGCTGAAGCTGCTGCGGGCCATAAGCGCGAGCGTAGATTTCGGCGACGCGGACTTCCGCATGCTTCAGCTGTCGGGCGGCTGGTCGAATGAGCGAAACGCGCTGGTAAGACCGCTGTGCAAAGGCCTGCAGTCCGTTGAAAGTAAACGGGGGGCCAGCAGCGCGCAGCATAATCCGTTCCTCGCGCTCCTCCGGGACGGAGCGGGAGAGCTTTTTGGCGAGGTATACGGGTTCAGCCTGGTGTACAGCGGCAATTTTTATGCCGGTGCGGAGGTGGATCAATACGACACAACCCGGGTCGTGATCGGGATCAACCCGTTCGAGTTCTCCTGGCTGCTGGAGCCGGGAGAGAGCTTCCAGACCCCGGAAGCGGTCCTGGTCTATTCTAGCGGCGGCCTTGACGGAATGTCCGGCATCTACCACCGGCTGTACCGTTCGCGCCTGGCCAGAGGCAAATACAGGGACAAGGAACGGCCGGTGCTGATCAATAACTGGGAAGCGACGTATTTTGATTTTGACGCGGACAAAATCGAGCAGATCGCCGTCAAGGCGGCGGAACTCGGCATTGAACTGCTCGTGCTGGACGACGGCTGGTTCGGCCGCCGGGACGATGATACCAGCTCGCTGGGAGACTGGTTCGTCCATGAAGCCAAGCTGCCGAACGGGCTTGGAGACCTGGCCGAAAGGGTAAAGGCGAAAGGGCTGGAATTCGGCCTCTGGTTCGAGCCGGAGATGGTCAATCCCGACAGCGAGCTGTACCGGGAGCATCCCGATTGGGCGATCCATGTTCCGGGACGCCCTTCCTCGACGAGCCGCAACCAGCTCGTGCTGGATTTCTCGCGCGAGGAGGTCTGCGCCGCGATTGTGGAAATGCTCTCCGGCGTGCTGCGAAGCGCCCCCATTTCGTATGTGAAATGGGATATGAACCGCAACATGACCGAGATCGGCTCCGCCGCGCTGCCGCCGGAGCGCCAGCGGGAAACGGCGCATCGCTACATCCTCGGTCTGTACCGGGTGCTGGAGGAGCTGACGGCGGCGTTCCCGGACGTGCTGTTCGAGAGCTGCGCCAGCGGCGGCGGCCGGTTCGATCCCGGCATGCTCTATTACATGCCGCAGACCTGGACCAGCGACAACACCGACGCCGTCAGCCGGCTTAAGATCCAGTACGGCACGAGCATCGTCTATCCGGCAAGCAGCATGGGGGCGCATGTCTCCTCCGTGCCCAACCACCAGACGGGACGGGTGACGCCGCTTGAAATCAGAGGCCATGCCGCGCTGTCGGGCGTCTTTGGCTATGAGCTAGACCTGACGGCGCTGACGCCGGAAGAGGAGGAGCTCATGAAAGAGCAGGTCGCGCTGTACAAGCGGATTCGGCGGACCGTTCAGTTCGGGGATTTCCACCGCCTGCTCAGCCCGTTCGAGGGAAACGAGGCCGCATGGATCTTCGTCTCTGAGGACGGGAAAGAAGCGGCGGCCTTCTACTACAAAATTCTGGCCCGGCCAAATTCGGCCCTTCGGACACTGCGGCTTCGCGGACTGGACCCGCGTGCCCGGTACCGGGTGTACGGCGCGGAGCCGGCGGGAGCCGGAGCGCTGGCGGACTGGACCAGCGGTGATGAAGGCGGGACTGCGCGGTATAGCGGCGGGGCTGCCGGCCGCGAAGAAGGCGGGACCGAACGGTATGGCGGCGGGGCTGCTGGCCGCGGAGAAGGCGGGACCGCACGGTATGGCGGCGGGGCTGCTGGCCGCGGAGAAGGCGGGACTGCGCGGTACGGCGGCGAGGAGGCAGCCGGGAATGAAGCCGCAAGAGTAATCGGCGGCGACGAGCTGATGAACATCGGGCTGCGCGTCCCTGCGAAGCTGCTGAAGGGCGATTTCAAGAGCCATCTTTGGTGGCTGGAAAGAGTGGAATAGGTCTGAACATTCTCCAGCGGACCGTTTATCGGCCCATGGCCCAGGCTCCACGTCTACTTGACGGATAGAGTGAGGGAGTGTAGCCCCTTTGTTGACTCAGTCCATATCTAACTAACGAAAGAGTGGGGGAGCGTGAACCCCATTGTTGCTCAGTCCATATCTAGCTGACGAAAAAGTGGATTGGCGTTCACCCGAGCGGACCACCGCGGCAAATGCGGGTGAGTTCCATAGATGCTGTGGCAAAAGCCGATTCAATCCGAGCACCGAAATGTGCTCAGCGGCGGCTAAAGGTGATCGACTCTCCGGAAGTACTCAAGCGAGATTGTTCATGTATGCAGGGGATAGGGGGATCCCAGAAAGCGATTCCCAGTCCTCACGTTGAGCACCAATTTCAGGCGGACATATGAATGAACGGGAAAAGGTCCCTTTTATTTTCGGAAAAAGTGACCCTCGCGGCCAATATACGGGAAAAGCTCCCGCTTATTGGCCGCTTTACGTTGATTTTCGGCTATAACTCAAAAATATGGTGGAGAAATTCCATCTCATTACCCCGTACCAGTTGCTTTTTGAGAAATAAGCGGGAGAAATTCCATGTTATTCGCTCTGCGGACCGGAGGTCACCTATAGCCTGCTGAGCCGGCTGCGGGGACCGAGCCCAAGTTGTTTGTATTTTCAAAATTTGGAGAAAAGTCCGGGTTTTCAATCCGTTTACATCGTTCGAAATTAGATAAATTGCTGTGCAAGGCTCTTCTTTGTGTTGACGGGAGATGATAGGTAATCTGCCGCCGAATTCCGATAGATTTATAGGCTGGAGTTTACAAAACGGATGAATAATTATGAATTTTTTATTAAATTTACTCGAAAACGGAGGGTTTTTACCCTTTTGTGTGAGAAATTTTACATAAAATAAACGTGAGGTTTATATTTCTCATCTGGTATTGGTTAATTTTGTATGATACAATATCGCCGGAAGTAGAATATTTGATAGGAGGACTAATAGATTATGGGGAAGAAACGATGGAACAGGCCTCTAGCTTCCGTGCTGGCAACTGCCGTGCTCTCTGCACAGGTGCTGGGTGGAATTTTCTCGGGCTCGCTGTGGGGGGCCGATAAGGCAGAGGCTGCCGCTTCCGGGGGCTCTTTGCTGCCTAAAATTGACCTGCGGTTAATGAGCACGACAGATGTGCATACGAATGTATACGGCTGGGATTATTTCAAGAATGCCCCATCTGGTACGGTCGGGCTCGCACGTACGGCTACCTTGATCAAGGCGGCGAGAGGTGAGATGGAAGCGAAAGGCCAGGGAGAGAACAACCTGCTTCTCGACAACGGGGACCTGATTCAGGGTACACCGCTCGGTACATATGAGGCGAAGATTGAGCCTGTGACTCAGGCGGTCTACGATTCCAAGCCCCATCCGATGATTGCCGCCATGAATATCCTGGGGTACGATGCGGCGACCTTCGGCAATCATGAGTTCAACTATGGTCTGGATTTCCTGGATCGGGTGGTTAATGGCAGCTCCACAGACGCTGAACACACCAAAGCTGATTTTCCTTATATCAATGCGAATATATATAAGCCGGACGGCGTAACGAACTATTATAAACCTTATGAATTGATCACCAAGACGGTAAAGGATAGCAACGGGCAAGACCAAACGATTAAAGTCGGTCTTCTCGGTCTGGTCACCCCTCAGATTACGGAGTGGGACAAGGCCAATCTGGAAGGCAAGGTCGTGACCAAAGGCATCGTTGAAACCGCAGAAAAGTTTGTTCCTGAAATCAAAGCCGCCGGGGCCGACGTTATTGTAGCCATGGCGCATACCGGTTTCGACGCTGCCGCAACGGGAGCAAACGCCGAAAATGCCATCAGCGAGCTGAGTCAGGTTCCGGGCATTGACGCGATTACCTTCTCTCATACCCATAAAGTATTCCCGACGGGCGGCGATAATAAAGCGCTGGATACTTCCTTCAAAGATCCGGCCACCCAACTGCCTTATAGCTATATTGACAATGTGAACGGCCATATCCACGGCATTCCGGCGGTACAGGCCGGTTACGGCGGCGGCTACCTTGGCATTATCGATCTCTCGATCGCCCAAGAGAACGGCAAATGGGTGGTAGACAAGACCGCTTCCAAAGCTTCGACCCGGTCTGCCAAGGACGTTCAAGAGGATCCCGCCATTTTGGCTACCGTAGGGGGAGATCATCAGGCTACGATCGATTACACCGGCACACCGCTCGGCACGACAACGGCCCCGATGAACAGCTATTTTGCCCTGGTACAGGACGATCCAACTGTTCAAATTGTAACCTATGCGCAAAAACAGTATGTGGAAAGAGAAATTGCCACCGACCCTTCTCTGGCACCATATAAAGGCTTGCCGATTCTCAGCGTGGGCGCTCCTTTCAAGGCTGGACGCAACGGCCCTGGCGAATATACAAGTATTGACGCCGGTCCGCTGACGATCCGCAGCGCGAGCGATCTGTATCTGTACGACAACACGCTGAAAGCGATCAAGGTCAAAGGCTCGGTCGTCAAGGAATGGCTGGAAATGAGCGCAGGCGCGTTTAACCGCATCAAACCGGCGATTTCCACGCCTCAACCCCTGCTGAATCCGAAATTTGCCGTATTTAACTTCGACGTAATTGACGGCATCAAATACAAAATCGACGTAACCAAGAACGCAAAATACAATACGGACGGCACAATCAACGATGCGTCTTCAAGTCGTGTAACTGAAGTAACGTATAACAATGCGCCGCTTGATCCGAATATGGATTTCATCGTCGTTACGAATAACTACCGCGCGAGCGGTGGGGGCAATTTCCCGGGCGTCAAAGGCGCCGAAATGATCATCGATTCCCAAACCGAGAACCGTCAGGTCCTGATGGATTATATCAAAGAGGCGGGCACGATTGACCCGACCGCTGACAACAACTGGTCCCTGGCGCCGATCAAGGGCAATGTCAATGTGACCTTCACTTCCTCGCCTGACGCCAAAAATGTTCTTCCTGGCAACATCAAGGATACAGGGGCATCTGATGCCAAAGGATTTGAGGTCTACAGCCTGAACCTAAAAGAAGCAGTTCCTGCTCCTACCCAGGACGTTGAAGTTCACTTGATCGGCATCAACGACTTCCACGGCCAGCTTGACACCACATCCGTGGTCGGCGGCAAGAATGTAGGTACGGCGGCGATTCTTGCGACTTACCTGAATCAAACCCGGGCGCAATATAAGAATTCCCTGCTCTTTCATAACGGGGACTCCGTCGGTGCATCGGCTCCGGTATCTTCGCTTGAACGCGACAAACCGACCCTTGAATGGATGAATCTGATGAAATTCGATGTCGGCACCCTGGGCAACCATGAATTTGACCAAGGCGTGGAGGCACTGAAGAAGCAAATCTATGGCGGCGTTGATCCGAAGAACGACAAGGTTGTTCATGCCGGCGCAGATTTCGATTATGTCAATGCCAACGTAATCGACAGCACCTACAATACGCCAATCATCAATCCTTACGTCATCAAAGAAATCGGCGGAGTAAAAATCGGCTTTATCGGTGTTGTAACCAAAGCCACGCCAAGCAAAGTTTCTCCTGCCGGAACGGCGGGCGTGCGTTTCCTGAGTGCTGAAGAAGAAGTTCAGGCGATCGAGAAGTACGCGGCCGAGCTTCAAAGCAAAGGTGTCCAAACGATCGTTGTGCTGGCGCATGACCCGGCTACCACGAGAAGCGATGTGACAACAGGCGAAGCCGCGGATCTGGCTAATGCGCTCCCGGCAAACTCGCCGGTTGACGTTATCGTTGCCGGTGACAATCACGCGCTGGCGAACGGCCTCGTTAACGGCAAGCTGATCGTACAGGCTTATTCTTACGGCACGGCCTTTGAGGACATCAAGCTGCTGATCGATCATACGACAGGGGATGTCAAGACGAAGTCGGCAGTTGTTAATACCACCTTCCAGGATGGTGTAACCCCTGATCCGGCAACCGTTGCTCTTGTCAACAAATACTTGGATCTGCATCCGGAGCTGACCAAGCCGGTAGGCACGACCGATGGCACAATTACCCGCACCGACGCGTACAACAACGAATCGGCTCTCGGCAACCTGATTGCCGACGCTATGCTGAATGCCGATTTCGGCGACGGCAAGAAAGCCGACTTTGCCTTCATGAATCCGGGCGGCATCCGGGCGGATCTGCCGAAAGGAAATGTCTCGTTCGGCGATCTGGCCAAAATCCAGCCGTTCGGCAACACGCTCGTGAAGCTGACGCTTACCGGTGCGCAAATCAAGACTCTGCTGCAGCAGCAATGGGGTGTGAAAGCAGACGGAACGGCAGACACCAAAACGCTGCAAATTGCCGGCCTGAAATACACGGCCAATATGTATCTGCCGATAGCCGATCGGATCGCCAGCCTTACCAAGACGGACGGCACGCCAATTATACCGGATCAGACGTATACGGCCGTTGTGAATAACTTTATGGCAGCGGGCGGAGACAACTACAAGGTTCTGACCCAAGCCAGCGCTTCTGTCCCTGGTCCAATCGACCTCGACGTGTTCTATGATTACATTGTGAAGACCTTCAAGGGCGGCATGATCACATCCAAAATTGAAGGACGCATCACCAACATTAAGAGCCCGTCGGAGTCTCAAAATCCGGGAACTCCATCTACACCGGCGCCGAGCCCGTCCGCATCGCCAAGCCCGACGCCATCGGCTACGCCGGCTCCGAGCGCAACACCGGCACCAACCGCGTCGGCACCGGTATTCAAGGATGTGGAGAAAGTCGCATGGGCGAAGGAAGCCATCGCTTATCTGGCTGCCAAAGGCATCATCAATGGCGTGGACGGCAGCAATTTTGCACCGGCCAAACATGTTACCCGCGCAGAATTCGTCACCATGCTGGTGCGCGCTCTGAATCTGAACGCTTCCGGCGCGAGCGGCAAATTCAATGATGTGAAGCAGGGCGTCTGGTATTCGGGTTCCATCGCTGCGGCCGTTCAGGCGGGAATTGTGAAAGGTTCCGGAAACGGCAAATTCGAACCGGGACGTGAAATTACCCGTGAAGAAATGGCGATTATGATCGTGAATGCCCTGAAAGGACAACTGCAGCCTATTGACAAGAATGCGGCACTGCAGAAGTTTGCCGACAAGTCCAAGATTGCGCCTTATGCGCAGGAAGCTGTCGCGCAGCTGACCGAGCTTGGAATTGTAAACGGTGTGGATGCCGGGAAATTCGCGCCTAAGGGTATCGCTAACCGCGCTCAGGCGGCGGTTATCATCTACCGTATGCTGGAGAAGAAAGCATCCTAATGATCTTTTAGCTTCCCCCAAGGTGTTTCGCACGCCATCTCCGGATGGCTGCGGAGCACCTTTTTTTATCGGCTGAGTTGGTTTCTGAGCAGGGATTGAAGCGACCTTTTCGATTCGTTGAATGAGTGGGGTGAAGTGCGCAATAAGCTGGTTAGCAGAAAACAACTGTGATACTATAAATCAGTAATTTCAGCAGGAGAGAGAGGCGGCATATGACAAATCAAACGGAAACTTTTTCAGGCTCCAAGCATTTTCGGCTTAATCACGTCGCTAACGGGGTATTTGCGGCAATCTCGGTCCCCGGTACCGGCTCTTTAGGAAACGCGGCAATTATTGATCTTGGCGATTCCACGCTTGTGGTGGATACCTTCTTAACCATAGAAGCCGCAGAGGATTTGCAGGCAGCCGCGATAGAGCTTACGGGAAAACCGGTTACTTTTGTAATCAACACCCATTGGCACAGTGATCATACGAGCGGAAATCAAGTTTTTGCCCCCGAGGCGCAAATCATATCCACATCGGTGACCCGCGAAATTATGGCGACGTTTGGAACAGAACGGCTGGCCCGGCAATTGGCAAATCCGGAACCGATTTATAAGGCTATGGATGAACTCGACGATAAAATACAGCAAGAGACGGATGAAAAGCTTAAAAAGGAAATGCAATGGGAGAATGCCAGCGACCGTGAGTACATGAACATACTCCCCAAGCTCGAATATACTCTGCCGACGATATCTTTTGACGGGCAAATGACGATTCACGGCAGTGACCGGACCGTACAGCTCATCACCTATGGCGGCGGTCACACACAAAGCGATGCCTTCGTGTACCTCCCTGAAGAAAAAATCGCAATCACGGGAGATCTGGTGCTCTCGAAGCATCATCCTGTAATGATGTATGCCAATCCTGACGCTTGGCTGAATATTTTGGAACGAGTCGAAGGGCTTGGTGTAGAAACAATCATTCCGGGGCATGGGGAAGTGTGCGGGGTGAAAGAGCTTCATGAGGTGAAAGGTTATATCAAGGATATTGTGGCATTGGTGACGGAAGCCGTCCAGAACAAGAAGAGCATCGATGAGCTTGCAGTGCCGGAAGCTTATGGGGACTGGTATTTTACTACCTATTTTAAACCAAATGTAAAAAGAGTGTACGACTCTATCGCCGGATCGGCAGCTTCAACCCCACTTTAATAGAAAAATGGAATAGACAAAACCTCCGGCTCCATGTTTGAAATGGAACCGGAGGTTTTGCCTTTCTACTATTATAAATAGGAAGGAGTTCGAACGGTTAAATCCGATACAATCGGACTTTATCGCGGTTTCGCCGCGGACGTTGCACTGTGTACGAAGCCGCCCGAGGCGGACAATCGGCTGCGCGCTTCGGCGGCGCTGACACCTGCCAGAAGCATGACGATGGCGGTTTTGACCTGGCCTTCCGATTCCCGGTAGGCTTCTTCGATTTCGGCGGCGGACGCTTCCGTGGCCAGGGCGATAATCCGTTTGGCCCGGTGGACCAGCTTCTTGTTGGACGGATTCAAGTCCACCATCAGATTGCGGTACACCTTTCCAATCCGGATCATGGCGGTGGTAGTCAGCATGTTAAGGATCAGCTTCTGCGCCGTCCCGGATTTCATCCGGGTAGAGCCCATTACAACCTCAGGGCCGACAACGGCCTCGATGACCGGAAATCCCGTTTGGGCCATCGGCGTACCATGGTTGTTGCAAATGCCGAACACGGCGGCGCCAAGCTCGCCACCCCGCTTCATTGCGCCGAGCACATAAGGCGTGCGCCCGCTGGCGGCAATGCCGATGACGACGTCTCCGGCTTTGACGCCGGCGGCTTCCAGATCGGCCGCGCCTAGCTCCTCGCTGTCCTCCGCGCCTTCAACGGGGTCTTTAACGGCTTGGAAGCCGCCGGCAATCAGCCCTTGAACCATCGACGGGTCCGTCCCGTAGGTGGGCGGACATTCGGACGCGTCGAGGATGCCGATACGCCCGCTCGTTCCCGCGCCGACGTAGAACAAGCGTCCGCCGGAGCGGAAGGCTTCGACAATCCGGTCTGCGGCAGCGGCAATTTGCGGGATCAGCCCGGTGATCACTCCGGGGACGAGCCGGTCTTCTTCATTAATCAATACCATAATTTCAGCTGAATTCAACTGATCGATGGCGTTTGTCTTGTCGTTGGGCTGCTCTGTAATCAAGCCATCAAGAATGGAATCCATCAGGGTTATTTCCTCCTGTCATTGTTGTCTTATGCATCCGGACCGCTGAACCATTTGCGGGCGAGAAGAGCCGCGCCAACCGAGGGCGGCGGCGCAAGGGTTCCGTCCACGAATTCCAGGGACGGATACCGGTCCAGCAGCTTGCCGCGGAGCGTCCGCGCAAACAAGGGAGAATGCGCGAAGATCGAGCCGGTCAGCACGGCCCGGCTTCGAAGCTCGGCTGGAAGCCGCTCCAGCAGCGCGGCGGCCGTATCCGCCAGCGCCGCGGCTTCCTCCGTAACGATCCGAATGGCGCATTCGTCCCCGCCGGAAGCGGCCTTTAGGCATGGCTTGGCGAAGGCGGCGATGTCCGCTTTTCCCCGCTCCGGCTGATAAATGTAGCTCTTCAGCTCCGTGATGCGGGACAAGTCGTATTCTTCAAGGATGATGCCGGTTATTCCGGTCGGCGGCTGTACGCCGTCATAGCTGCGCATGACGGATTTGAGCGCGCGCAGGCCGATGCTGTAGCCGCTGCCTTCATCGCCCAAATAATGCCCCCAGCCGCCCGTGCGCCAGTGTGAGCCGTCCGGGGCGAAGGCGTAGCAGATGGAGCCGGTGCCGGAAATGATTTGAACGCCGAATTCCTGTCCCAGCGCGGCCATGAGCGAAATCTGGGCTTCGGAAGCGACCGCGACGGGCGGCTCGCCGGCCCATTCGGCCAAAGTGCTCCTGATTGCCGTGCTTATAAGGGAGCGCTCCTTTGATGTATCAATACCTGACATTCCGAGGCAGATACCACCCGACTGAATATCCTTTTCCGGCAGAGAAGACAGCAGTCCGCGAACGACCCTATCCAATTCCGCGGCCGTTTCATTGAAGGTTCCGGCATGCGGATTGGAAGGGCCGCCGGTAAAGCGGGCAAGGACGGAACCTTGGGAATCGACCGCGGCGGCATCGGTTTTGGTTCCTCCTCCATCAAGACCGAGGTATACCTTCATTGCCAGATCACCACTTTGATTTTTGTCATTATTATAGGTGAACTTGCAACGGATGTAAAATAAAATTTCACGAATAAAAAATATATTGAAATTTTGTTTTACTGCACATATAATAATCTCAATCCAGAAACACGGAGAAATAATAACTCGATTCGTCATTTAATATGACATGAACTGAGAAGGGATCATCGAAAATGACAAGCCATTCCATTCGAAAGGGAGGTGTTTAGGGTTGATGAACGGGGGTCTGATTCGCTTGCGGGAAATGCTGGAGACGCTCAATCCTTCGGAGAGCAAGATTGCTTCTTACATTCTTCAGCATCCCGATGAAATCATTCATCTATCGGTTGCGGAGCTGGCGCAGAAGAGCGGCTCCAGTCAGGCAGCCATCGTCCGGCTGTGCAAGAGCATCGGCTTCAAAGGCTATCAGGAGCTCAAGATCAAAGTCGCCGGCGATCTTCATACACGGGACCCTGTCGCCGCAGGGTATCAGGAGATTCGCCCCAATGACACGGTGCCCGCTATTATGCAGAACGTATCGAACAACAATATTCAGTCGATACGGGATACGCTCACGATTTTGGACCCGAACATGGTGGAGCTTGCGGTTAAGGCGCTGGACCGGGCGAGGCGGATTTACTTTTTTGGCGTGGGAGCGTCGAACCTGATTGCCATGGACGCCCAGCAGAAGTTTTTGCGGATTAACAAGACAAGCTTTTCCTTTGCCGATCCCCACGTCCAGCTGACAAGCGCGATAACAGCCGATTCCGGCGACACAGCGGTATGCATTTCGTACTCGGGAGAGACGAAGGAGGTCATCCGGGCGGCGTCGCTGTTCAAGGAACAGGGAGGGACGGTCATCAGTATCACGAAATACGGCCATTCCACGCTGAGCCGCCAAGCTGACATCCCGCTGTGCACCTCTTCCACGGAAAATGAAATCCGCAGCGGCGCGATGGCTTCCCGGATTACTCAGCTTAACCTGATCGATATTCTGTATCTGGCGGTCGCCAGCCGGAATTACGAGCAGTCGGTTACTTATTTGGAAAAGAGCCGTCAGACCATCAAGCAGCTCTAACCGCAATCAAGAGAGATGTCCAAATGGCTGGTCTATACAAAATGTTTCTATTATATAGGTTGATAAAAAGGAGATGGAGATTGATGAAAAAGAGTCTCATGCTGTGTATGATTGTGGTCCTTGTTCTCATGACGGCCTGCGGAAATTCTGACAAGAAAGCCGCTTCCGCCAATTCTCCGGATGCCAAGGATACCATCACGGTCTGGACATATCCGGTTCATGGCACCTATGAAGACGAACTGAAAGGTCTGGTGTCGGCCTTTGAAACCGAGCATCCGAACATTACGGTCAAGACCGAAATTCTGTCCTGGGCCGAAGGCCCGCAGAAGTTCGACGTGGCGCTGAACGCGGGCAGCCCTCCGGATCTGTACTTTCACGCCGTTGACGGAACTTATGTAAATACCGGCCTGGCGCTCGATATTGATCCTTACATGACAGATGAAATCAAGAACGATTATTTGCCGGGAACGCTTGAGCTTGCCCAAATCGGCGGCAAACAGTATGGGCTTCCGCTGTACCAGTTCCAGTGGGGCTGGGGCGGCAACAAGCGTATTCTTGAAGAAGCGGGAGTGGATTGGAAGAGCATTCAGCAGAACGGCTGGACCTGGTCGGAGTTTACCGAGACGGCGGCGAAGCTGACTAAGAAGCTGCCTGACGGCTCCACACAGTACGGACTTGTAACCGACGGGACTTCCCTGGATTTCATCGAAATGCTGACCCGAAACAACGGCATGCCGGACGTTCTGAACGAGAAGGGCGAATTCCAGTGGGGCGACGACCGGATCACGCAGACACTGACTTTTATCAAAAATCTGATCGACAAGGGGTATATGCCGAAGGAAACC
Source organism: Paenibacillus apii (assembly GCF_011043685.1). Lineage (NCBI taxonomy): Bacteria > Bacillati > Bacillota > Bacilli > Caryophanales > Paenibacillaceae > Paenibacillus > Paenibacillus apii. Next base: position 107,629 of record NZ_JAAKGU010000004.1, read on the forward strand.
GCGGCGATTGCCCCTGCGAAGCGCTCGGACATGTTCTATGCCGGACAGGCGGCCATTATCTCCAAGGCGATTCCTTACTATGACGTGATGATCAAGAACCGCAACAAGGATATCGACGCAGGCAAAGTAACCGGTGAAAAAATCGATTTCGTCCTGCTGCCGGTACCACATGGTGACAGCGCGCCTGCCAAAACGACAATGGGCGCCGAAGGCTACATCGCCTTCAAGCAAAAGAATGACAAGGGCGAGCAGCACGCCAAGAATACATTTATGGTGATGGAATACCTCAGCAACGCGAAGGCCGGCAATGCCTCCAACGAATTGGTGCTTCCTTTCGTCCGCAAATCCCAGGCGGATATGTATGCGGGCAAGGAGCTCGGAACACCTGAAACGATTGCGGCTTCCAAAAAAATGGCGGAGAACATCCAGATCCCCGTTACCCTGAGTCTCGATACCGCCGTAGCAGCCAAAATGAAGCAGTTCAAGGAGCAGGTCGTTACGCCGAATATTCAGGCGCTGTACTCGGGAGAAAAGACTCCCAAGACGATCGCGGAGGACTTCAAGAGCAAAGCGGGCCAAATGCTGGGGCAGTAAATTCAGGCCAAAGGGGACGACAAACGTCCCCTTTGCTTTCAGCTTAAGCGTTAGGAGGACACTTCATGCAGACGACAATCGCTCCCAAACGGCGGAGCGCCGCCGGAAGGTTCTGGCGGGAATACGGATGGGCTTATCTGTTCATCCTTGCGCCGGTGCTGCTCTTTCTCATTTTTACGCTATATCCGGTCATTTCGGCTCTGGTCATGAGCTTTCAGCAATACAACATTATGCAATCGACGTGGGTGGGCCTGGATAACTACGAGCGTCTGTTCAAGGATGATACGTTCTGGAAGTCGGTATGGAACACGGTGGTGTTTACGGTCTGCACGGTACCGGTCAACATCGTCATCACGTTCGTGCTCGCTCATTTCATCTATCAGATGAAGACGAAGTGGCAGACATTCTTCAAGGCCACCATGTATCTGCCGGCTGTCGCCTCAGGCGTGACCATTTCCATTGTGTGGCTCGCCATTTTCGATCCGACGGATGTGGGGCTGCTGAACCGGTTCCTCAGTTTGTTCGGTCTGGACCCGGTCATTTGGCTCGGTCAATCGAAGACCGCGCTGTTCTCGCTGATCCTGATGAACTGGCTTGGCTCGCACGGCGCGGGCATTATTCTCTATCTGGCCTCAATGGGCGGGATTCCGAAGTCGCTCTACGAGGCGGCGGACATCGATCATGCCAGCGGCTGGACCCAGTTCCGGGCGATCACCTGGCCGCTGCTCAAGCCGACCACCCTGTATCTGCTTGTAACGGGAGTCATCACTTCTTTTCAAGTTTTCATTTCGGTCTACATGATGACACAGGGCGGCCCCAACTTTGCGACGACGACTATCGCTTATCTGATCTACCAGACGGCGTTCAAATTCTACGAATTCGGACTGGCATCGGCGCAATCATTCGTGCTGGCGTTTCTGATTATCCTGGTCTCTGTCATTCAGTTCAAATACTTCTCGAGTGACGTCGAGTATTAGGATGAAAGGAGCGAAAGGGAATTGAAATCGAAATCCAAACTGTTTTTGACCGTGGCCGCCGTCTGTCTGGTCGCCTGGGGAATTGTCACCATCATTCCGCTGTACTGGATGCTTGTCGGTTCGGTGCAGGATTCCGCGTCGTCGGCCAGCTTTCGGCCGGAGATGCTTCCAAAGGCGTTATCGATTGCGCCGTACGAGCGCTTTTTTGCCAAAACGGCTGCCTGGCGGTGGCTGGCGAACTCGCTGTTAATCTCCACCGTTTTGACCATAACGAACGTATTCTTCGCTTCACTCGCGGGATACGCGTTCTCCAAATTGAAATTTCCGGGCAGCAAGGCGGTCTTCTGGCTTTTGCTCAGCACGATGATGATACCGGCGCAGGTGACGCTGATTCCGCTGTATGTTCTGGTGGTTAATGTCTTTAACCTAGGCGACAGCTACACGGCGATCATTCTGCCGACCGCGGTTACCGCAGGCAACATCTTTCTGATGAAGCAGTATATGTCGTCGCTTCCGACCTCGCTCATTCACGCTGCAAGGATCGACGCCTGCTCGGAATTCGGGATTTTCTGGAAGGTCATTCTGCCTCTTGCGAAGCCGGGACTTGCGGTGCTGGCGATCTTTACCTTTGTCGCATCATGGAATGAATTTTTCTGGCCGTTCCTGATTACCAACTCGACCGAGATGCGGACGATTCAGGTGGGACTTGCTTCCTTCGTATTCGCGGAATCGACCGACTATGGGGCCATTATGGCCGGGGCGACGGTCGGCGCGCTGCCGATGCTGATCCTGTTCTTCTCGCTGCAGCGGTATTTCCTGCAGGGGATTACGATCGGGGCTGTGAAAGGCTGAGATGGGCAGAAATGCAAGCAGGCGGCAGACAACCGTATGCCTGAGAGAGCTGATGAACGCCGGGATGGCGTCTTGGCATCTATACGGCACAGACTATGCTAAATGAGGCTATTTAAGGGGGAAGAACTATGGCACGCGTCGAATTTCGCCAGGTGCGCAAGCAGTTTATCGACCGCAACAAGAAGCCGTTCACCGCGGTGGCGGGATCGGATTTTGTAATAGAGGATCAGGAGTTTGTCGTCTTCGTCGGTCCCTCGGGCTGCGGAAAGACGACTTCGCTGCGAATGATCGCGGGTCTTGAGAAGCAGACGAGCGGCGACATTATCATCGGCGACCGCATCGTCAACGATCTGCATCCGAAGGACCGCGATATCGCGATGGTGTTTCAGGATTATGCGCTGTATCCGCACATGACGATCCGCGAGAATCTGTCCTTCGGGCTGCGCAATCTCAAGAAGCCGAAAGCGTATATTGATCAAAAAGTGAGCGAAGCGTCCGCCATACTCGGGCTGGATCATATGCTGGAGCGCAAGCCGCGTGAGCTGTCCGGCGGGCAGCGCCAGCGGGTGGCCGTGGGCCGCGCCATCGTGCGCGATCCGCAGGTGTTTCTGTTCGACGAGCCGCTGTCCAATCTGGACGCGAAGCTCCGGGTACAGATGCGGGTGGAGCTTAGCGAGCTGCACAAGCGGTTGGGGGCGACCATTGTGTACGTCACCCATGACCAGGTGGAAGCCATGACCCTGGGCGAGCGCATCGTCGTTATGAATCAGGGGGTCATTCAGCAGATCGCTTCACCGGCGGATCTGTACGCGAATCCGAAGAACATGTTCGTCGCCGGCTTTATCGGCTCTCCGGCCATGAATTTTATCGACGCTCACGTCGAGCGGGACCGCCTTATCGTGGACGGCGGATCGTTCGGGCTGCCGGAGGACGTTGCGGCGCGACTGTCAGCTTATTCGGGTAAGGACATTGTGCTTGGCATCCGCCCCGAGGATATTTACGGGGAAGATTTTGCACCCGGTGTTTCCACGGAGCATCGGCTTCAGGCCCGTATTCAGGTCGTCGAGCATCTTGGCTCGGAGAATCTTATGTATTTTCACGTCGGCAACCGGTTGGTGACCGCGAAGGTGCATCCCGAGACCAAGGGATATAACGGGCTGAGCAAAGAATTTATCCTTGATTTGAGAAAAGGCCATTATTTTGATCCGGGTACGCAGGAACGGATAACCGGATAATCGAGGGCAGGCGTCAATTCTGTCTGATTGAAAGGGAGGCGCACGCAATGAAAAAACTGAACGAGGTGCTGATCGGCACCGGATCGGAGATTTACAGAGAGATCATCCCGCTTACGCTGCTGGGTCTGACCGGATCGGCCGTACTGGTTCCGGCGATTCTGTTTCTTCCGGCAACGCTGACGCTTCTGCTTCTGCCTCTCATCTACATGCCGCTCTTATTCGGTTCGTTCTACGCCTATCACCGCAAAACGGAAGGGCAGAAGCTTTCCGTTCGCCGGATGCTGGCCGGTGCCTCCAAAGGCTTCGCGCCCGCTTTTGCGCTTGGCCTGCTGATGGCCCTGCTGGGCGTGATTTTGTGGTCTACCTGGTGGTATTACGGCGGGCGGGGCAGCCTGGCGGGCCGGGCGGTTGCCATTTTTCAGACGTATTTCGTCGCGATGGCGCTCATTTCCCAGTTCTATACGCTGCAATTGGTGATTCAACGGGAGATGGGCATCGTTAGAGCGATGGGTGAGAGCGTGAAGCTGTTCTTCCGGCATCCCGCATATACGATCGGAGCGTTCTTTCAGGCGGTTTGCGTCGGCGTGATGCTGGCCGTAACCGTTGTGGGCTTCTTCGCTCTGTTCGGCGGCATGCTGGCGGTCTATTCCCATAAAGCCGTCCACAATGTCCTTAACCCGGACGAAGCGGAGGAAACGGAGGAAGGGCAAGAGGCTGGAGGCGCCGTTTATGCGGGAAGGGAACGTTTATGAATAGAGCCGCCGGAGGCCGAAAGGATGAGCCCCGCCCCTGCGTTCGCTCTGGTGCCGACCGGCTTGCCGCCGGTCTTGGCCATCCGCTGCTGGACGGGCGGCGCCTGGGCCTTGTCACCAATCCGACGGGAATTACGGCGGATTTCCGCTCTACCGCGAGCGTATGCGCGGAGCTGCCGTCTTCCCGGCTGACGACGCTGTTCGCCTGCGAGCATGGCATACGCGGCCAGCATCAGGCGGGCGTCAGGTTTGAGGATGAACGGGACGAACGGTTCGGCATTCCGGTGTACAGTCTGTACGGCAGGCATACCCGGCCGCAGAGCTACATGCTGGACGAGGTCGATACGGTGGTGTTCGACGTTCAGGATTTGGGGATACGGTTCTACACCTACCTGTCCACCCTACTGTATGTGATGGAAGCCTGCGCGGCGAACGGCAAAAGCCTGCTGGTGCTGGACCGGCCCAATCCGCTCGGCGGCCTCGTCTGCGAAGGCGGACTGCTGAAGCGGGGATATGAGTCGATGGTCGGCGCGTGGACGATGCCGATCCGCACGGGCATGACGATCGGCGAACTGGCTCTTATGGCCAATGATAAGAAAGGGCTTGGCTGCGATCTTGGTGTCATCCCGATGGAACGCTGGGAACGCCGCATGGAATATAGTGATACCAGCCTGCCGTGGATGCTTCCGTCGCCGAATATGCCTGACGTCGATACCGTCAGGGTATACGGGGGGACTTGCTTTTTCGAAGGGACGAATCTGTCCGAAGGGCGGGGAACGACGCGGCCGTTCGAGTGGATCGGGGCGCCTTGGCTGGACGGCGAAGCCTTCGCTGAAGCGGTGAACCGCCATGAACTGCCGGGCGTTTATGCCCATCCGGTGTATATGACGCCGTCTTTTTCCAAGCATCAAGGGAAGCTGTGCGGCGGCGTGCGCATGTTCGTTACGGACCCGGACCGCTTTCAATCCGCCCTGACGGGACTGGTTCTGCTGCATGAAGCGCAATCGCTGTATCCGGAGCATTTTGAATGGCTGGCGCCGCCGAAGGCGGGTTCTCGGCATTTTATCGATTTATTGACCGGCGGGGACGAGGTTCGAAGCTCTATCGGAATGGAGGAAGGCCTGAAACGGATTGTGGCGGACTGGCTTCAAGACAGCGAAGAGTGGAAGGAGTTGCGCCGGCCTTATCTTTTGTATTCGTAAAAGGCGGTCTAACGCAAGTTTCAGCTACGAAAGGAGAAGTGACAGCATGGAGCGGCAGATTGAGGAAGCACACATAACGGCGAACATTCCGGTGGACAAGGACATCGCTTCGGGGGCGCTCGGTAATGGAGGCTCGGGAAAACCGCTGCCTGGCGGAACGGGCGTACCGGACGACGAAACAGCGGGCATAGTGGAAGACAGGCTTGCCGGAATGAGCCTCAGAGACAAAATCGGCCAGATGGTCATCTGCGGCTTCCACGGGACCTCCATGGACGGAGATCTCCGGCGGCTGATCGCCGATTACAAAATCGGCGGCGTCATTTATTTCGCCCGCAATGTGGAATCGCCGGCCCAGGTTGCCCGGCTTACCGCGGAGCTGCAGGACACCGCCGCAAAGAGCGGCACTCCGCCGCTCTGGATTTCCATCGACCAGGAAGGCGGAATGGTCGCGCGGATTACCGAAGGCGTCGCCCTGATGCCGGGCGGAATGGCCATTGCCGCCGCCGGGTCAGAGGAGGACGCCTATTTGGCGGCCTTTGCCAGCGGCCGGGAACTTGCCGCGATGGGGATTAACCTGAACTATGCGCCGGTGCTGGACGTGAACAACAACCCGGACAATCCGGTAATTGGCGTGCGCTCCTTCGGCGAATCGCCGGAGAAGGTCGCGCGGTTCGGTGAACGGACGCTCAGGGGCTTTCAGGACGCCGGTGTCGCGGCGACGGCCAAGCATTTTCCCGGGCACGGCGACACCGATGTGGATTCCCATCTCGACCTGCCCACCGTGCCGCATGACCGCAAGCGCATGGAAGAGGTCGAGCTGAAGCCGTTCAGGGAAGCGGTGCGGGCGGGCGTGGACGCCATTATGTCCGCGCATATTTATTTTCCCGCACTCGAGAGCGGGAAGCTGCCCGTAACGCTCTCGAAGGCGGCGCTTACCGGGCTGCTGCGCGAGGAGCTGGGGTTCGAAGGCATCATTACGACCGACTGCATGGAAATGAATGCGATCGCCGAGCACTTCGGCACGGTTGAGGCTTCCGTCATGGCGGTTGAGGCCGGTGCGGACCTTGTTCTGGTCAGCCATCGCCTCGACCGCCAGCTCGGTGCCATAGGCGCAATCGAGCATGCGGTGGTAGATGGGAGATTAAGCGAGGAGCGCATCGACCAATCCGTTCGCCGTCTGCTGGCTATGAAGCTGCGGCGCGGCGTGCTGGGCGCTGGGAAGCCGCCCGAGAGCCTCCCGGGCGGACTTGCGCCGCAGGACGAACAAGGCATCGCCGCCGCCTTGCCGCCGGTTAAGAATGAGGCCGGCGCGGGCCTTCCCGGCATGGAAGATCCGGCGGCAGGCAGCCCCGGTGCGCCGGATTTGTCTCTCCTCGGCAATGCGGAGCACCGGGAAATCGCGCGGCGAATCAGCGAAAGGAGCGTGACGCTCGTGCGGCACGGCCTTCCGATGCTTCCGCTCGGCGGGGAACGGACGCTCGTCGTCACCATCGCGCCGGGGGCGGTGACCCAGGCCGACGAATCGGTGGCGGCAGGCCCGGGGCTGGGCTCTGCACTTCAGCGGCACGGCCTGGATTGCCGCGAGATTGTCGTTCCGCCGGCTGAAGTCACCGGCCGCCTAGATTCGCTGGTCCGTGAAGCGGAGTCGGGGGGATACGGGCATCTCGTTGTCGGCACGTACAACGCGCAGTTCGATGCCGCTCAAATCTCGCTGGTGAAATCCCTGATCGCGCTCGGGAAACCGCTGGCGGTAGCCGCCCTGCGCAATCCCTATGATCTGCTGGCCTTTCCCGAAGTGCAGGTGTACACGGGAGCTTACGAATCCCGTCCGCTTGCAATGGACAGTCTGGCGAAGGCGCTGCTGGGTCTCATTCCGTTCCGGGGCCGCCTGCCCGTATCGCTTGGCGGGCTGCATCCGGCCGGCTGGGGGATCGAGCTATGATCGGGCCGCTGTGGAACAAGCGGAGCGCGACGGTCCTCGGCCTGATGTCCGGCACCTCGCTGGACGGTATCGACGCGGCCATTGTGTCGATCGAAGGCGCCGGGCTGGAGGCGAAAGTGAAGCTGCTGCATTACTACAGCGTCCCTTATGACGAAGCGCTGCGCGAGCGGCTGAAGGAGCTGTGCACCACCGAGCACTCCTCGGTGGACCTCGTATGCGGCATGAACGCCTATCTTGCCGAGAAATTCGCCGAGGCTTCGCTTGAGGCCGTACGCATCGCCGGGATGAGCATGGAAGATATCGATCTGATCAGCTCGCACGGCCAGACGGTCTGGCATATCCCCGAAGGAGACGCCGTTGATCCGTATAAGGTCCGCTCCACGCTGCAATTGGGAGACTTGTCCGTGCTGGCCAAGCGGACCGGCCGGCCGGTCGTCGGCGATTTCCGCCCGGCCGATATGGCGGTCGGCGGCCAGGGCGCGCCGCTCGCCCCGTACGGGGACCTGATTCTGTTCCGCCATCCGTCCAAGGGACGGCTGCTGCAAAATATCGGCGGCATCGGCAACTGCACCGCCCTGCCGCCCTCAGCCGGACCGGAAGATGTATTCGCCTTCGACACAGGACCCGGCAATATGGTGATTGACCAAGCCGTGTATCTGCTGTCGGATGGTCAATTGTCTTATGACGCTGAAGGCTCCTGGGCCGCCAAGGGCAGCCCCGACGAAGCGCTCGTTGCCGAACTGCTGGAGCATCCGTACTTCGCAGCGGCGCCGCCGAAATCGACGGGCCGGGAGCTGTTCGGCAAGGCGTATGCCGCCGAATTCGTCTCCCGGGCTGCGGCGCGGGGGCTTGCCGGAAGCGACATCGTCGCTACGGCGACCGCTTTCACGGCGCGCACGATCGCCGAGGGCTGCAAGCGCTTCGTCTTTCCGCGCTGCGCCATCGACGAGGTAATCGTCAGCGGCGGCGGCGCGCACAACCGCACGCTGCTTAAGATGCTGCATCATCTTCTGCCGGGCCAGGCCGTTCGGACCTCGGGCGAGCTGGGCGTCAGCGACGATGCGAAGGAAGCGGTCATTTTCGCGCTGCTGGGCAATGATTTCATGCACGGCATCAGCAACCATCTGCCTTCCGCCACAGGCGCGGGCCGTTCAACGGTGCTGGGAAAGCTGGCTCTGCCTTGAGGAGGCGGATAACACATATAAAATAAAACCGTTCTTCGGTGGTGGAGGCGCATTGCCTTCGTAACCTAAGAGCGGTTTTATTTTTTTAACTGGCCGATATCGCTGCGATATTATAAAGTAAGTACAAGAGAGATTTAGGTAAAAAGGAAGGTGAAAATATGGGCTGTGGTGGCATAACAATGGAACAAAGACATGTGGGCGTGATGTGGAAGACGGTTTCGGAGGACTGCAACCTGGCCTGCGATTACTGCTATTACAGCACATGCGGCGGCAAGCCGGGACCGAAGATCAACCGGATTGATTCCGTTATTTTGGAAAAATTCATTAAAGAATATATGGCCCGGTCGCGGGGAGCGGCTTCTTTTGCCTGGCAGGGAGGGGAGCCGCTGCTGGCGGGTATGGAGTTCTTCGAAGAGGTCGTGTCGCTTCAGGCTCGCTACGCGCCAAAGGGGACGAGCATCGGTAATTCCATTCAGACGAACGGAACGCTGATTAACGACCGCTGGGCGGCTTTTTTTAAAAAATACAATTTTCTGGTCGGCGTCAGCCTGGATGGTCCTGAAGCTATTCATGATGCGCGGCGGGTGGACTCGCGTGGTCAGGGCAGCTTTCACCGGGTAATGAAGGGGATCGAGCATTTACGGCGGCATAACGTGGACTTCAACATCTTGTCCGTGATTCACAAAGGCAATGTGGGACAAGCGGCAGAGATTATGGCTTTCTTTGAACAGGAAGGCTTCAGCTACGTCCAGTTCATTCCTTGCATGGATTTTCGGTCCCAGGAGCCGGACAAGCCGGGCGTCTACGATATTACGCCTCAGGAATATGGCCGGTTTCTGCGCGAAGCCTTTGATTACTGGTACAATGGAGGGAACCCGCGGGTTTCCGTGCGGTTTTTTGACAACATGCTGGCCGGTTATACCGGTCGTGAGGCGGAGCTGTGCATTCACCGGGCCGCGTGCCCGACCACGATTATCCTGGAGCAGAACGGGGACGCTTATCCGTGCGACTTCTACATTTCTCCGGAATGGAAAATCGGCAATGTGGCGACCCATTCGATCGAAGAGCTTCTGGCGCATCCGCTGTATGCCCGTTTTCTCGGGATGAAGCCTGCGCTTCCCGAAGGCTGCCGAACCTGTGAATGGAAGCGTCTCTGTCATGGCGGCTGCCCGCGCAACCGGGAATGGGGAGCTGAGCTTGAGGCTAAGGGTAGAGATTATTTCTGCGCCAGCTACAAGGAGATTTATTCGTACGCCGACGAGCGGATGAAGCAGCTTGGGGAGAGTGTCCGAAGCAACCTATTCCACCAGAACGTGAAATATTACTTAAAAGGAAAGCTCCCTGGCCGCAACGATCCTTGCGCCTGCGGCAGTGGCAAGAAATACAAGCAGTGCTGCTTGGGTGTGGTGACGATTTGATTTAATTCGGACGCTGAGTTGTTATTAATGACTTCTATCCTTATAGTGTACTCGTTAAACAAAAAAATCGCGGCCCTGTATGCCTCGATTTTTTTGTTGTTTTATAGAGTTTTCCTATTAAAAGATGGCTTCATCTGGTCTAAACAATTGGACCCTACTGCTTGCTTTATGTGGTATTTCTGGTTGGTGAGTTGGGTAGATGGTTTATTGGCCGGTGAGTTGCTGGGTTGGTGAATTGGTAGGTTAGTGTGTGGGGGCGGTGGGTAGGTGGATTGCGGACCGGTGCGTTTGGTGAGTGTGGTTAAGGACATTCCTGCGTGTATACATCTTTTTTCGTCCAACTCCTCCCACCCAGACTCAATTCCTGCTAAGGTGCAGGCATTTCCCCTCCTATCCCCTTCTAATCGGCCCACAAGCACAAGTAGCTGCACAATTGCATCTTTTCCTTCTTCCTGCGCGAAATTCACTTGATAAACCTGCAGATTTGCAGGAACACCCCTGCCACCGTAAAAACGGGCATAGATTGAACAGAAAATTCACCTAATAAGCCTTCAAATTTTCAGGAAATCGCTAGCTACCGCACACCCGCCACCCTACAACGGGCAGTCTAAACAGAACTAGTGAGTGGTACCCTTTAGTTAAACAGTTTCTAAATATTGATTTTTTTAATCGCTTTACACTATTAGGGTTTGTGATATCACTTAATATTTTAATTTCATTATTTGATGTTATTATCTTTTTCATGGAGTCAATCTCCCCACGCCCCTCTCATTACTTAAACACTAATTCCCCAAAAAACCCGTTTTGATGGTAATCCGGCGAAGCCGAATCAACCCGGTTCCAGCACCCGTAATGGGGGACCGGCGTTTCGTCGCCGCATTTATAGAAGTTGCCGCGGATGGCTTGGCCGGGCTCGGCCTTGAATCCGGGAAACCGGCTCTGCAGCCAATCGAAAGGAATGGAGAACGACAGCTCCCAATATGTCGCCCCGCTGTGCTCATCGACCCGATTAACCGCTGTTTCGATTTGAAAAATCGCCGGAGAATCCGATAGGGTAGTCCGGTTCTCTCGTCCTTCGCCGATCTGCAGCAGGATAGTGGCGGCCGCGTTAAATTCGAAGTTAAGATAACGGGGATCGGAGCCGGGAAGCGGCTGCATGAAAAATTCGGCGCAGCTGTCCGTGTAGACCGGATCATTCTGCTCCTTGTACCGAACGAGCGGATCTTTTTCATAAACCTTGAAACGGATGTGCAGCCGCCCAGCTGTGTAGTACAGCCTAACCTCAACTTTGGGCGTATAGCCGCTGTCCAGCCAGAGGTACTCGTCCACCGAAAGCGGAGTAATATCCTCCCAATCGGTTCGACCTGTATAGTGTGCAATTGAATATGAGCGGGTTGGGTTCATCATTTGTGTCCTCCTTGGCAGCAAAAAATTGCGGCAATAAATATAGTAACGTTCGAATCCGGTCCTCGTACCGCCAGCCTCACAAAATCCGGGAAAGCTTGCGGTACGCGCGGGGGGAAATGCCCTCCTGGGCCGAAAAGGTTCTGCTGAAATAGTGGATATCCGGATAACCAACCTGCTCTCCTACTTTCTCGACGGGCCAGTCGGTCTCCCTAAGCAGCTTGCGCGCTTCCCGGTGCCGGATGGAACGGAGATATTCGCCCGGAGGCATCCCGGCAATCTGGCGGAACAGCTTGGAGAAATGGTCCTCATGCAGATTCATCCTGCCCGCCATCGACCGGTTGTTCCAGTCCGACGCGGGCATGAGTTCGATCTCCTCCATCAGCGCCCGAATCCGTTCGCCATGCACGGAAGCTTTAGCCAGTCGGCGCGAGCTTTGCGTGCGCAGCAGGGAAGTGAGGATGCCGAGCATGAGTCCCCGGCAGACCAGCTCATAACCGGTCGGGCGCATTGTAAACTCCTGCACGAGCTGCTCCATGGCATGGACACATTCTGGAGGCGGCGCATAAATCGGATCTTCGGACAAGGGCAGAAAGGGCGCGGCCACCGCTTCCACGGCGAATTTACCCGGAATCACTTCCTCTTCATTGACCACCATGTCTTCTTCACGCAAGATCCGGGATTCGCCGAAGAAATCAAAATGGATGCCGAGCAGCTTCGCGGGAGACGACAGGATCGAATTTTGATGATAGACGCCGGGCGCAAGAAAAATGAGCTGGCCGGGAGTCAGCGAATGAAGCGCACCGTTCATCCTGGTCGTCAGTTCCCCTTGGCGTACGTACAGCAGCTCGAAATCATACAGCCTCCGTTCGGGAAAGCTGCAGGGCTGAAGGCTTTGAAACTGGGCGTAGTGGATTCCGGGCGACCATTCGCGAAAGGGCGTTTCTTTTTTAACCGGATGGGCAATCTCATTTTCCTGCATGGCAAGGCCTCCCATAACGAACGGGGCAACCAAAGATATATACCGGAATAATGCAAAAAGTATCTTTTTCCCCTAAATAAATTAAAATTCAAATCTAATATACTATAAAAAAGCTAAGGAAAACAGCAAAACACAGCCACATTTCTATAAAACGGAAAATAACAAAACCGGAGGGTGATCGTAATGAAAAAAGGGATTAACATTTGGTCGTTTAGCGAAGGGACGCCGATCAAGGAGTGCGTGCGGCTGGCCAAAGCGGCAGGCTTTGACGGCATTGAATTGTCACTGAACGAGTCCGGTGAAATGGGTCTGCAAACGACCGAGAAGGAAGCCCGCGAGCTGCGCGATTCGATCGCCGAGGCGGGTCTGGAAATCGCCGGACTGGCAACGGGACTGTATTGGTCCTATGCGATGACGAGCGAATCGGAGGCGAACCGCACCAAGGCGATGGATGTCTGCAAAAAGCAGCTGGAGCTCGCAGCCGTTCTTGGAGCGGATACGATTCTGGTCATTCCAGGCGCGGTAGGCGTCGATTTCATCCCGGGCTCCGAGGTTGTCTCCTACGACAAAGCCTACGACAGAGCGCTGGAGTCGATTGGCAAGCTGGCGCCGGAGGCCGAGCGGCTGGGTGTATCCATCGGCATCGAGAATGTATGGAACAAATTCCTGCTGTCCCCGCTTGAAATGCGCGGTTTCATTGACGCCGTTGGCTCCCGCTTCGTCGGCTCGTACCTCGATGTGGGGAATATCGTTCATTCCGGCTATCCGGAGCAGTGGGTGCGGATTCTGGGCGACCGGATCAAGAAGGTGCATTTCAAGGATTACCGCCGGGAAGCGGGAGGCCTGCACGGCTTTGTGGACCTGCTCGCCGGAGATGTGGATTATCCCGCTGTCGTCAGCGCCCTTAAGGAGATCGGCTACGACGGTTATGTCACAGGCGAGATGATCCCTGCTTACAAGCATTACACGGAGCAGATTATTTTCAACACTTCAGCGTCCATGGACGCCATTTTGGGCCGGACGGATTACAAAGCCTAAGCGGGAGTGAGAGAAATGCTTAAAGTAGGACTGGTAGGATTCGGTTTCATGGGCCGGATGAACTTTGACCAATACGTCAAGCTGAATGAAGACGGCTACCCGATCGCTCTGACGGCAATCTGCGACCCGCGGATCGAAGAACTGAAGGGCCAGAAGGCAGGCGGAAATATGAACACGGCCCATGAGGTCTACGATTTGTCCGCCTATCATCTATATCGGGATTTGGAGGAAATGCTGGCTAACGAGCAGCTGGATGTCGTCAGTCTGGCGGTCCCAACGTATCTGCATGCCGAAATGGCTTGTTCCCTGCTGGAACGGGGCTACCATGTGTTCTGCGAGAAGCCGATGGCCCGGCATTCGGCGGAGGCGGTGAAGATGGCGGAAACGGCGGCGCGGACAGGGAAGAAGCTGATGATCGGACATTGCCTCCGGTTCTGGCCGGCTTACGAATATTTGAAGGGGAAAATAGACAGCGGTGAATTCGGCCAGGTTACGGCAGGCTATTTCTACCGGGGCTCCGGCGCGCCGAAGGGCTGGCTCGTAAATGACGAACTGAGCGGCGGCTGCATGATGGATATGCATGTCCATGACACCGATATGATTCAGTATCTGTTCGGGAAGCCGGGCAAGGTTTCCTCGCTCGGACGCAATGTCGTACCGGGGAGCGGCTACGATATCGTGTCCTCCCATTATCACTATAAGGATGGAAAAGTCATCAACGCGCAGGCGGACTGGACGCTGGAAGGAGATTTCGGCTTTTACATGGGCTACCGGGTCAATTTTGAGCGGGGAAATCTTGTGTTCGACGGCAGTAAAGTCAAAGTCAATCCGAACAGCCAGCCCGGCTTCACGGCCTATCTTTCTCCGCATACGGGCTACTACCTTGAGCTGATCTATTTCCTGAACGCGATTCTCCAGGATAAGCCGGTCAGCGTGTGCGCGCCGGAAAGTACGGCTCTGTCTATTGAAATCATTGAAGCTGAAATAGAATCCGCCCGGAATGAAGGGGTATGGGTAACACTGTTCTAAAGCGACAACACATTAGCGGGAGGCGATTATTGGCATGTTGAAAATAGGATTGGTCGGTTTCGGCTTTATGGGCCGGATGCACTTTGACAATTACGTCCGGCTAATGGAGGAAGGCCGCCCTGTCTCGCTCGTGGCGATCTGCGATCCGCGGATTGAAGAATTAAAGAACGGAAAAGCGGACGGGAATATGAGCACGGCCCGGGAAGTGTACGATTTGTCCGCTTACCATCTCTACACCGATCTTGAGGACATGCTGGCGAACGAGCAGCTGGATGTCATTGATATTGCGGCTCCCACGTATCTGCATGCCGAAATGGCCTGCTCGCTGCTGGAGCGCGGCATCCATGTATTCTGCGAGAAGCCGATGGCAAGGCATTCGGCGGACGCGCGGAAGATGGTCGAGACGGCTAAGCGCAGCGGGAAGAAGCTCATGATCGGGCAGTGCCTCCGGTTCTGGCCGGGCTATGAGTATTTGAAGGAAGTTGTGGACAGCGGCAAGTTCGGCCAGGCGACGGAGGGCTATTTCTATCGCGGCTCCGGGGCTCCGAAGGACTGGTTCCTCGATGAGAAGCTGAGCGGCGGCTGCATTATGGACATGCATATTCACGATACCGATATGATCAACTATCTGTTCGGCAAACCGGAGAAGGTATCGACGCTCGGACGCAATGTGCTTCCGGGAAGCGGCTACGATATTGCCTCCACGCATTATTATTATAAAGACGGGAAAGTCATCAACTCCCAGGTAGACTGGACGCTGGAGGGCGATTTCGGCTTTTACATGGGCTACCGGGCCAATTTTGAAGGGGGAAGTGTGGTGTTTGACGGAAGCACGGTCAAGGTGAATCCGAATGACGCCCCGGGCTTTACCCCGGAAATCTCCTCTGAAGCCGGCTATTACCGGGAGCTGGACTATTTTCTGGATGCGGTCATCCATGACAAGCCCGTTGACATCTGTACGCCTGAGAGCGCGGCGGAATCGCTGGAAGTCGTGGAAGCGGAAATCCGCTCGGCCGATGCCCAGGGAGAATGGGTGAAGCTCGTCTAAGCGGCGGAATCCGTCCGGACAAATAACCGAGTCTTGCTGCGTGCAAAGCTCGGTTATTTGTGCAATAGTCTATATTTGTAACTTATTATTCATCATGCTATCATTTTCAGGTAGAATAAGTGCAAATATAGGTCCGAAGGGGAAGCCGAATGAAGAAGATCAAGAAAGTTCAGACGCACGAAATGGTCTCGAAGGAAATCAAGGATTATATTCAGCAGAACAATTTGAAGAAAGGAGACAAGCTGCCCTCCGTAGAGCAAATCATGGAAAATCTTGGCGTCGGCCGTTCCTCGATCCGTGAAGCGATCCGTTACCTGGAGGCTTTGGATATCATTGAAGTCCTTAACGGCAAAGGCATATTCGTCAAGGAGCCGTCCTTGTATCAATTGTCGACGAAATTTACAGTGGAGGATGAGAAATCCGCGCTTCTTCAGCTGTGCGACGTCCGCAGAGGCCTCGAGGGAATTGCTGTGGAGCTGGCGGCGGTACGGGCCAGTCAAGAGCATGTGGACGAGATGTGGTACTATTACGAGCTGATCGGCAAGACGACCGGAGCGGAAAGCTCAATTGCGGATATGAAGTTTCACCAGGCGATTTACCGGGCTTCGGGCAACGTCATTCTGCAGGAAATCATCGGATCGATCTGGAATACGTTTGTCGAGTTTTGGCGGGCGCCGTTTGGCAACAAGGACTTTTTCTATGACAGCTATCCTTTTCACAAATCTGTCGTTGAAGCGATCGAGGAGAAGAACCCGGAGAAGGCGAGAGTAGAATTCAACAAAATGATGGACGTTATGGTAAAAGCCATCACCGAAGTGGAGTGAACTTTTCTGACATAAGGATTGACACAAGGGAAATGGGGTGTTAAGATTCATTAAGAATTTAACTAAAACTTTGTTCAATCCTTGGAACAATGATTCAAAATTCAACATCAGTGGCATGTAACATGACATGAACCGAAGGTCTTTGGCAAAAAGAATGAAATTCTCAGGCTCCAACCTGTCAGATAGGTTTACAGCATTACTGGCAGCCAGATATTTCCTCCAGCTGATCCCCTGAAGAGAGGGTGAGCAGGAGCCTGCGTCTCAACCTGTATGACAGCATGACAGTATGGAGACCTGGATGCGGCATGAATGAGAATTATGAAGGGACTATGGACCTTTTATAATAATATTTTTTCTGAATGAGGGGGATTTTTGTGAGAATCGGTAAAAAATGGTTCGCATCAACTTTATTGCTCGTAACAGCACTCAGCTCGTTAACAGCATGCGGGAGCGGGACAAGCAGCGAAGGAGCTGCGGGAAGCGGCTCTACGGAACCGGTGAAGATCCGGATGATCGAAAGCTTGACCAGCCCGGCCCGAACGGAAGTTCTCAAACAAATGGTGAGCAAATTTGAAGAGGCCAATCCGGGAATTGATGTGGAACTGATCTCCCCGCCGCTGGACAGCGCCGATACGAAGATTGCGCAAATGCTGTCGTCCAAAGCGGATATCGATGTGCTGGAAGTCAGAGACTCAACGGTCAAGCAATTTGTAACGAACAACTGGATTACCGACTTGTCGGCCTACACGTCCAAGTGGTCCGGTTACGGCACGCTGAACGCCAGCGCACAAATGTCCGCCAATTATATCGAGAACAAGCCGTACTACATACCTTATGGCCTGTATGAGAAGATTTTGTTCTACCGCACCGACTGGTTCAAGGAAAAAGGTCTGGAAGCGCCCAAGACGTGGGAAGACCTGTATGCAGCGGCGAAGGCGATCACCGATCCGTCCAAGAACCGCTACGGCTACTCCTTCCGCGGAGGCAAAGGCGCCGACAGCTACATCGTCGACATGATCCGCGACTACAATGGAACGAACACTAACCCTGATGACGCGATGTTCCTGAAGAACGGCAGCACCATTTTCAGTACTCCGGAAGCCAAGCAGGCGCTGGAGAACCACCTGAATATTTACAAAGACGGCTCTCCGAAAGATTCGGTGAACTGGGGATTCGCGGAAATGGTTGAAGGCTTTGAGGCCGGCGTTACCGGCATGCTGATTCAAGACCCGGATGTCATCGACGTCGTCAAGCAAAAAATGGGCGAAGGCACCTGGAGCACGGCCGCTATTCCGGCAGGCCCGTCGGGCGTAACCCACTACAAAGTCGGCGCAGCCGGATGGGGGATGGCCGCTCATTCCGAGCATAAGGACGAAGCCTGGAAATTGATCGAGTTCCTGTCCAGCCCGGAACAGAATGAGTTCTTCACCCAAAAAATCGGTCTGATTCCCGTGCACACCACCGCCTCGGAGAACGAGTTCTACAAGACCGGCTACTACAAGCCTTACATGGATATGAACGCAGATGCCGCCCACTATATTCCGGTTAAGCCCGAAACGGACTACAAAGGCTTCGGCGAATGGCGCTCGATCATCCAGCAGGATACGCAAGCGATCATTTTCGGCAAGCTGTCCGTGGACGACGCCCTGAAGAAATGGGACGCATACTGGCTCGACCAGAAGAAGCAAGGCAAGTAAATATTCATTCAAACATATGGGTACGGGTGCTGCCGCCCATATGTTTGTTTTAAGAGGAGGTTCCTGTCCTAATGAACAACACTGGCGTCCGCAAACCTCGCCTGAACCGCACCGCCGCTTTTATCCTGTTCTGTCTGCTGCCCGCGCTTATACCGGTGCTTGTGCTTACATATTTTCCGATACTCAAAGGGATCGTGATGGCGTTTCAGAACTACTCGCTTTTTAATTTGAACGACATCCGGTTTATCGGCTTTGACAATTTCAGAACGGTGCTCCAGGACCCGAACCTGCCGACCATTCTGAAAAATACGGGGCTCTGGGTGTTCATCTCCCTGATCCTGCAGTTCGCCATCGGATTCCTGCTATCACTTCTCTTGTACCGGAAATTCCCGGGTAGAGGCGTTTATCAAGGCTTGATTTACTATTCCTGGGCGATGTCCGGCTTCCTGATCGGGATTATCTGGCGCTGGATGTTCAACGGCCAAATCGGCGTCATTAATGATCTGCTGCTCAAAACGGGGCTGATCTCGGAGCGCATCGGATTTCTGTCCGACCCGAAATGGGCGATGTTCTCGGTTATCGTGGCGAATATTTGGTACGGGGTTGCTTTTTTCGCCATCATGCTTACGGCTGCGATGCAGTCCATTCCCGAAGAATTGTTCGAGGCTGCTGATATGGACGGCGCGAACGGACTTCAGAAGATGCTGCACGTCATTATTCCCTACATCCTGCCGACGATCATTACGACCACGGCGCTGCGGGTCATCTGGATTTTCAATTTCCCGGATATTATCTATGCGATGACGAACGGCGGACCGGCCAATTCGACGCATATTCTGTCCACGTTCATGCTGGATAAAATCGTATTCGGCGGGGATTACGGCCTGGCAGGCGCAGTCGGGGTCATTTCGATCGTGCTGCTGCTGCTGTACACCCTATTCTATCTTTTTGCTACGAAAGCGAGTAAGGCGGGTGATTTTTAGATGAAACGGAAGGTTGTAAGAAAGGTTAATTTAAGCGCCAAAGTGATCATACTCGGGATCTGGCTGTTATTCATGATCTTTCCTTTATATTGGATGATTCTTACTTCGCTGAAGCCGAAGAATGATATCTTCCAGTTTCCGCTGGAGTATCTGCCGGAGAAGATTTCGTTTGAGAACTATGCCAACATCTTCGCGATTTCAAAATTCCATGTGTACATCGGCAACAGCCTGCTCGTTTCGCTCTTGTCGGCGTTTATCGTCATTGTTATTTCCATATTGAGCAGCTATGTGCTGGCGCGCTTTACGTTCCGGGGCAGCCGGCAGATTATGAGCGGTTTCTTCCTTACGCAAATGATTCCGATGTTCATCGGATTTGGTCCACTTTATAGCATCATGTCTCAATTGAACCTGCTTAACAAGCAGGGGTCCCTTGTCCTGATGTATTCCGTGCTGCTCATCCCGTTCTGTACGCTAATGCTAAAAGGATTCTTTCAGCGGATTCCTTCCAGCCTGGAGGAAGCGGCGATGATTGACGGATGCTCCCGATTGGGCGGATTGATCCGCATTATCCTTCCGGTGATGAAGCCGGGGATTTCGGCGACGTTTATTTTTGCCTTCGTGCAGAACTGGAACGAGCTGTTCCTGGCCATTATGTTCATCGACCGCGAGGAGGCAAAGACGATCCCCGTTGCTATGAACTCCTTCATTACCAAGTTTGATATTGACTGGGGGGCCATGTCGGCTGCGACGGTTCTGTCCGTCATTCCTACCATGATCCTGTTTGCCCTTTGCCAGCGGTTGATTGTACAAGGCCTGACGGACGGCGCTGTGAAAGGTTAGGGATCTGTGGATACTTAGATGAGAAAGGATATGACGAGTGATGTCGGAAACAGAAAAAATAGCGGCCGGCCGGACACCCGATCCGCAAACCGTTGTCGTTCATGACAAGCATGACGAGCGTCACCAAGGCTCCGTAACGGTGCCGCAATACCAGACAAGCCTGTTCAGCTTTGCCACGCATGCGGAATTCGACCATGCGGCGGCGGAGGAGCCGGACCGGCCGATGTATTCGAGGGGCAATAATCCGACCGTTCAACAGCTGGAGCAGAGGCTCGCCGAGCTGCAAGGCGGAGAGAAAGCCCGCTGCTTCGCCTCAGGCATGGCCGCCATCTCGACAGCCATCCTGGCTGCTGTCCGCACGGGAGATCACATCGTGTGCGTCAGCCAGGTGTACGGTCCGACCCGCAAGCTGCTGGAGAATTTTCTGCCCAAATTCGGTGTGGAACACACCTTTGCCGACGGTACTTCCCTGGACGCTGTCCGGTCCGCCGTTCGCGCGAACACCAAACTGTTTTACCTGGAAAGCCCGACCAGCCTGCTGTTTCAGCTTCAGGATCTGAAGGCTTGCACGGAGCTGGCCAAGAGCGCCGGGGCGCTGACCTACATCGACAATACGTGGGCGACGCCTTGCTTTCAGAATCCGTTCGCGCTGGGCGTCGATCTGGTCCTCCATTCGACCAGCAAGTTTATCGGCGGGCACAGCGATTCCGTCGGCGGTGTGGCCATCGGCTCGAAGGAGCTGATCGGGCGGATCAACGAGAGCGAGTACTTGCTGCTCGGCGGAGTGATGACCCCGCATACCGCTTCCTTGACCATGCGCGGACTGCGCACGCTGCCGCTTCGCATGGAGCGGTTCGAGAAGAATGGCCTGCGGGTGGCCGAAGCAATGGAACAGCTCCCGCATGTCCTCAAGGTCCATCATCCGGGCCTGCCTTCGCATCCGCAATATGAGCTGGGCAAGGAGCAGATGTCCGGTTACAGCAGCCTGTTCGCGTTTGAGACGGACCTGCCGGTCGATGTGATCAAGCGTTGGGCAGACCATCTGGAATATTTCCGGATCGGCGTAAGCTGGGGCGGCTACGAAAGCCTTGTGACCGTTCCAGCTCTTCCTGAAGGCTATGAATCGGCATCCGGCCCGGTCGTCCGGTTATATATCGGATTGGAAGATCCGCAGCTGCTGATTGAGGATATTAAGCAGGCTTTTGAGAAGGTGACCTGAATACATAGCCCTCCAGCAGGTGTCTTGGAAAAATAAAGTATTTTCTTAGTGTATAAAGGACGCAGCCCAAGCGAAGAAGCGGGAGCGTCCTTTAATATTTGTTGAAATGGCAGGATAGCGCAATCAAGAGCTCTTGATTAATGATACGGTTCACCGTAATGTATCCAAGCACAAAGTACATTTTGAACATGAAATTTACATCAGTATATAAAGACAAAGCCACTCCTTTGACAATGGAGTGGTTTCTTCGGATATACTTCTCTTTTATTAATCTATCTCTATTTGTTTAATAGGGCAAACAATCTAACACGCTTTTAGTTTTTCGAGGTTTTGCTTGTGAAATCCCTTCACAATCAACCAGACTGCCAAACTCAATTCATAAACGCCCACAGGTAGAGCAATAAGTCCTTTTGCTGCAGAGAGAGGTTCTACGATACCGAACATTTCTAATAGACCGGCTATGAATACGAGTACAGCTGTAATCATACCAAACAGCGCTAACGGTCTTGGCACCAAACCTGTTTTAAAAAGCAAATAGCTATACAATGCCGTATTGATACCCAGCATAAAATTGGGACCTAACATCGATGTCCAACGATGGAAAGCTTGCAGCATGTAACCGATCTCGTGAAGATTTTCTTCACTTGCTAAGCTGTTTGCTTCATAATGTATACTAAGCTGCAATAAACCTAATATACTCACCACACCTATTGCAATAAGAACAGCTTCCATAAATCGAAAGCATAGATGTCCTAGTGCTAGTTGTTCATTCCAACGACGGAGATAAGGAAACAGCATAACCGCTGTACCTACTGCTGTCAGAACGAGCAAGAGATCGTTAATGACACCGAGCAAAACCTTTGTTTTAAATCCATTTGCCACGGACATATACCATTGTTCTGACAATACCGGCTCATATAAGATAACAGCGATGACTGATGTGACCGCAGCTACAATATAAAAAATGCCGATTATGATCCCATTTATTCTGTCTTGCGTCATTAACCTAACCTCCTTTGGCTGATCACCATTGTAATAATAATCATAGAATATTCTGAAAAAAATGATTGGGGGTTATTATGGACCATTATGAAGTTATAGAGAGTTCTTTAATCTATATTGAGAACAATTTAGACCAGTCTTTAACACTAGAGTCTGTGGCTAATACCTTTAACATGTCCAAATATTACTTTCACAGACTTTTTTCTGCCATGATGGGTTGTTCTTTAAACAACTACATACTATCCAGAAGATTGAACGCATCACTACCATTCATTCAAACCGATCATTTACCACTAACAGATATAGCCTACATGCTAAACTTTGGAACACAATCCTCTTTCAACCGCGCTTTCAAACGCCAATACGGTATTGCTCCAAGCTCTCTGAGAGTAAAAAATTTGAACATACTTCAAAGTCCAGTGCCATCTGTCGTTAAAAGACCCATTAAAAACATCAATGGTGATATTGTCACCGATTTTACTCTAACGGAGCTTAAATCAATCCGGTTGAGCGGCATAGCCTTTGAAGTTGACTTGGCAACTGATGATTACAAAACGAAGATTCGGTCTCATTCAAACAAAACAAGCTGTTAAATGACATTGATGAAACAGTAACTGGCTCATGTTATGTCATTTATTCGAATTGCCAACCTAACTCAACCCGCTTCAAGGTCTTGTTCGGGATTCCAAATGATATTCAAATAGAGAAACCTTTTTATTTTACCGTTGATGTACCGCAGCTCTTCTGTGCCAAGTTTAAATATTTTGGTGATCTCCTTGATATAGGTGATGTTTTCATAACTGATTATGCAAGATTTTTGAAGATTTCCAGGTAGGAAGCTGACGATTCTCACATCGAACTTATTCAATTTTTTGATGACATCCATAATCTTGATTCGGCCTACCACATCTACGCACCTATCAAAAAACTAACGATTGACTCAGATTATTAATATCGCCATATGGTAATCATAATCTTCTTTATGTGCCTCCATTCCGTTTCAGTAATAATTTGATGAACATAAGATAACATCATGGCATAAAATGCACTTTCCAAATCTTGCTGTAATTAAAAAAGCACCTCTACCTGAGATGCATATTCATCAACGATGTGACCTATTTTCTTTTAGTGAATAGCGGTACCACTCGACCTCGCTGTTACTTATGGTACGGTTCAAGACTGGTACTTTACTACATATTTTAAGATAAACTTGAAAAGGGTCTATGATTTGATCACTAAATCAGCGGATTAGGCTGCTTACTATTTCAGAGTTAGTTTTGCCAAGGCTGCAAAAAAGCCGGCAAAGTGATTTGCCGGCTTAAAGAGGATTATATACCGCGGGTTTTAACGAAACATGTAATAACGCTGGATGGCGGAATACAACAGGACGGTACATCAACGAATTTTGGCAAAAGAGATCCAGCTGAGCAGGTTGACCCGTGACTTTTTCCCCTTATCCTTGACCATGCCGTAAAACTGGCCTAAAAAATGCTCCCACTTCCCGCCGATCTCCTTGCTGGAGGCTTGATTGTCCGCCACGCTATGCATGCTTTGATTGATGGCTTCCTCCAAATGCGCGAGCGCTTCCTGAAGATGCTGATCAATGGTCAGGTTCTGCATGCAGTGTGCCTCCTGTCTCTCCGGCTGAAGAGGATTCCGCGGAAATCTCCTGATCCAGCCGCTTTCGCATCCGTTCGAACTGGGCTTCGGCGACAATGTCTTCCATTTCATCGCGGGCGATCTGTACGGCGTATTGAATTCGATCCGTCAGGAATGTGGCGCCCTGCACTCCGGTTTCTGTGAGCGGCTTCAAGGTAT
The DNA here is from genome assembly GCF_011043685.1 of Paenibacillus apii. NCBI lineage: Bacteria > Bacillati > Bacillota > Bacilli > Caryophanales > Paenibacillaceae > Paenibacillus > Paenibacillus apii. Next base: position 131,669 of record NZ_JAAKGU010000004.1, read on the forward strand.
TTTTCACAATCGGCCAAAGCGTGGAGGCGGCAAAAGCGAGCGCGGTGCCCACGATAAGTCTGTTTGTGTTTCGTTCCAGCATGTTCGGATAACCTCCCTAAAGTGGATATAAAAAGACTATCCCGCAGCTAGGCTGCGGAATAGACAGGGACCGCCGTTCCCGTCGTCTGTTCCTTTCCTTCGAGCAGGGACAGAATCGGTCTCGAAAGCCAGGAAATCGAGCCGGCGACAAGCAGAATCGGCCCCCAGAGATGCAGAGGAATGGGCGCGGTATGGAAAAACTGGTTGAGCGGAGGCACATACAGTGCACCCAGCAGGGCGAGCCAGGAAATGCTCAACGCGCCGACGAGGAAGCGGTCTTTGCTCCAATCGCCCACCTTTTGCTCGGTGTCCTCCTGGCGCCAGGAGAACGTCTGGATCAGCTGGCCGGCCACCAGTGTCGCGAAAGCGACGCTTTGCGCCACAGCCACGGGCTGACCGGAGGCCAGAGCCAGGCCGAACAGACCGAGCGATCCCGCGCCAAGCAGCACTCCGCGCGTAATAACCTTGCGGTACAGCGGTTTGTCCACGATATTCGCCCGTTTCGTCCGCTTGGCTTTGCTGCCCGGGTTGACGGCCAGAACCATGGCCGGGAGCGCGTCTGTCAGCATGTTCATCAGCAAAATTTGAATAGGCACAAGCGGAATCGGCATACCGAGTATCACCGCAGTGCTTGTAACGAGAATTTCCGCGAGATTGCCGGTGAGCAGACAGCCCAGCGCCTTGCGGATATTGCCGATAATGGTACGGCCTTCCTTGACCCCCTCTACGATGGAGCCGAAGTGGTCTTCCTTCAGCACGATATCGGCGGTTGCTTTGCTGACCTCCGTACCGGCCCGGCCCATTGCGATCCCGACATCCGCCCGCTTGATCGCCGGGCTGTCATTCACGCCGTCCCCGGTCATGGCGACGATATGCCCTTTCTTGCGCAGCAGGCTGACGATGCGCAGCTTATGCTCCGGCGTCATACGGGCAAAGATGGATACCTGATCGACCGACTGCTCCAGCTCCTCGTCGCTCATGCGGTCCAGTTCGTGACCGGTGAGGACCTGACCCGGCCGGTTGCCGCCCGTAATGCCGATTTGCTCGGCAATGGCAATCGCCGTAATCGGGTGATCCCCGGTAATCATGACCGGCTTCACGCCGAGGGAGAGCGCTTCTTCAATGCTTTGCCGCACATCGGCCTTCGGCGGGTCGATCATGCCGGCCATGCCGACATAGATCATCTCTCGCTCGTCAAGGTCTTCCTGCTGCTCATGCTCCTCCGCTTCCAGCGCACGGTAGGCGAAGCCGAGCACCCGCAGCGCGCCGGAAGCGAGCCGTTCGCTTTCCTTCAGGATGTCCGCCCGCAGCTCCATGGTGAGCGGGTGTACTTCGCCGTTCTGCTGGTACCTGCTGCAGCGGCGGAGGATCGATTCCACAGATCCCTTGGAGAAAATATAACAGGCTTGCCCGGACGAAGTGTCCTTGCATACCACGCTCATTTTTCCCGTCCCGGAATCAAAAGGCACCTCCGCGCCGCGGTGCCAGTGGGTTAGCTGCTCCGGCTTGACCCCGCCTTTATGAGCCATTGCCAGCAGCGCGCCCTCGGTCGGGTCTCCCTGTATCGACCAGCCCGAGCCTTCCTTGATCAGCTTGCTGTTATTGCACAAGCAGGCAATCTGCAGGATTCGCTGCAGCTCCGGCTGAGCGGAGGTGCTTTCATTGGCCGCTAAATCCGGCTGGCCTGACCCGACGTCTGTCCGGTTTATTCCACGGAAACCGCCCGCGGGGTCATATCCGCTGCCGGATACCTCCCAGGCATGGCCGACGGCGGCAACTTGCTTGACTGTCATTTCATTTTTCGTCAGCGTGCCGGTCTTGTCCGTACAGATGATCGTTGCATGGCCCAGTGTCTCAAGCGCCGACAGCTTGCGGACGAGCGCGTTTTTTCTGGACATGCGGAAGATGCCCGCGCTCAGCGCGATCGTAATCGTAACCGGGAGCCCTTCGGGAATCGCCGAGGCGATGAGAGTGATCGAGGTGCTTACCAGCTCGGGAATCGGAACGCCGCGCAGAAGTCCGGACACAAATACGACGCTTCCGGCGATAAACGCCCATTTGACGAACTTTTTACTGATGGACGTAACCTTTTCCTGAAGCGGCGTGGCTGTCTTCTCATTCGTTTTGAGCATCGACATCAGGTGGCCGAATTCCGTATTCATGCCGGTCTGGACAACGACGCCCAAAGCTTTGCCCCGGGAGATATCGGTGCCCATATACAACATGCAGCTCCGCTCGGACAGCGGGCAGTCTCCTTCGGCCTCGGTCTCCTGCTTGGCGACAGGCACGGATTCCCCGGTTAACGCGGATTCGTTAACCTCCAGGTTCCAGGCGCGAATCAGGCGAATATCGGCCGGCACCCGGTCGCCGGGCTCCAGACAGACGATGTCGCCCGGCACGAGGTCGGTGGCGTCGATATTTTGTTCCGCACCGTCACGGATGACCTTGCTGACCGGAGGCTGAAACTGGTTCAAGCTTTCGACAATCCGCTCGGCTTTCCGCTCCTGGAACGTGCCGATCGCCGCGTTGGCGAGCAGCACGGCGCCCATGGCAAGGCCGTCGAACAATCCGCCCGTGAACAGGGCAAGCACTGAAGTGCCCAGCAAAATCAGCGTCGTAAATTCTTTGAACTGGCTGGCGTACGATACGATCCAGGGGGTCTGTTCCTTTTCGGCAAGCCGGTTGATTCCGTGACGGCTGCGCAAATCGTTCACTTGAGCAGCCGTTAAGCCGCGCTGCACGTTAACCCGAAGCTGCTCCGTGACTGACTCCCATGGCATCCCGTGCCACACGGCCGCTTCTGCCGCCGCTGCCACCTCGTTGTGAGCCCCGGCGGCACTGGCGGTGTCAGCGGGAAATGCTTGCTGCGCCAGCTTTTGCGTGCGGGAAAGAAAGATCAGCGACAGGGCGTCATTGGTTAAATTGGCAAGCGGGGCGCTCAGCACGCCAAAGGCGGCCAGCAGAGCTCCGAGTACATTCCATTTCTTCGTGATTTGGTAGTGTTGATTTATCGTATTTTCCAGCTTTTGTGCGGATTGTTTGGCGCCCAGCACCTGATCAAGCTGATCGAACGCCACACCGGGAACGCCTGCTTCCATCAAATAGCGGCTGTATTCGCCGGGTGATTCGCTTACGAGGAGCACCCGGTTCCCTTGTTCATGAAGCTTGGCGATGCGCTCCGCCGCTTCATGGATCGGAGTGCTCAGCCAATCCGTATGCAGGCCGAGGCGGGTGATCGCATCCCGGCCGATGCCGGGGGTATCCTCCAGCACGGATATCTGCATGCCCTGCTGCCGCGCCCGCGAGAGCAGGGTCGTCCGCCCGGAGTCGATCTGCTGACCACGGTAGACCAGTCCCTGGGCTATCCAGTTCCCACCGGTTTTTTTCGCCAGGAACAGCACCTCGCAGCCTTTGCTTTCAATGCGTTTAGCCTCCAGGTAATACTGCTCGAAGGCCACTTCATGCCGCTTGCAAAAGCTAAGATTTCCCACACAATAAGATGTATTGCTGATCAGGCCGCTAAATCCGTCCTCTTCTTCGGCGACGTGAAACGCCGTTCGCAGGGTACGGCATGTCAGCTTTGCCTTGTGCAGCACATCTTCTCTCCACGGATGGGCTGTTTTTTTCATCAGACCCGCTGTCAGACAAATGATTTTGTCCGGGTCTTCCTCATGCGATACACATTCCGTCTCCTGAATCTTCGTCTGCATCAGCAGAGAGGTGTCTTCCAGCAGCAGCGTGCCGGTCTGTGCCAGATGCGCTGCCGATTCTCCATTCGGGAGGCCGGCCTGCGCTTCTTTGGAGTAAAGCTCCGCCTGCTGCCAAGCCGTCTTTACCGGAATGGTCGCCGCCCGCGGATTGGCGGCAAGCAGTACGGCAATGGCCCGCATAGGGCTGCGGGTAAAGAGCCAGGTGCCCGCTGCGGCGGCAAGCCCCAAGCGTCCTGCGCGCTCGCTGTAAGCCCGGATTTCGGGAGAGAGCGGCGGGGTATCCATATCGTCCAGCCCGATCCGGCTGCGTTTCCAATTTACATATTGAAGAATACTCAATGCGCCCAGCACGACGAGATTTTCCCGGACGAGCGCAAGTCCCAGCGCAGCGGTCCCGAGAATCAGATCAGGGTTCAGCTTCCCCTGTTCGGTAAGGCGGTTAAAGCCCCTTCGCAGAAAAGGGTAACCGGTAACGGCGGCAACCGCCCCGGACATGTAGAAGGGAACCGGACTGCCAGCCCATGCGGACTTGCCGAAAAACAGTTGCTTCGTTCCAAGCACCAGCAGTCCGCCCATTGCAATCGCGAGCGGAAGAGGGACGCCTGGAGGCGAAGTAGACCTCGGATAGACTGGGGCCGAATCAGTTCCCGGCGCCCCCTGGGTGGCATGTGAAAACGGCATGGAGCCTCCATGTACCGAAGTCTTCAGCGGCAGCTCTGGCGATTCCGCAGAAACGGCCGCTTCGGCGCAGGCCTCCTGATCTGCAGTTTCATGAACAGGCGCCTCCCGGGAAGCTTGTATAACCGGTTTATCTTCTCCAGAGCCTTTATACTTGCTCTCGAGCCGCTCCAATTGCTGCAGCAGCTGGCGCCCGGACGTTTGCCGTTCGTCATAGAATACGAGAATCCGGCCGGTGATCGCGGATGCTTCGGCTTTGGTGACACCCGGAAGGAGCGCCAGAGCCTGACGTAAAGACAATTCGGTTGACTTGCTATGCAGCAGACCCGCAAATTCAAGGCGAATACGCCCTGGCAAAAAGCGGATAAACCTGCTATGAGCCGTAATCGTCATGAAATTGCTCCTTTAAGGTGGTGGTTTTACTGCTTTTTTTCGCCAAAGTAGTATTTGCAATTTAAACCTGGTTATTCGCCGAATCAAAGGATCTTCACGCATAAAACTCCGCATTTTGAGGGATAATCTTTTCACATGTTTAATCCTTTTTTTGGAGGGTTCTTATGATAAAATCACGTGCGGGCTTAATACTGGGCGCAGCGGCATTATTGTTGGCATGTTCGCCGGAGGCCAGAAAAACCGTAAGGAAATGGGCGATCAGGGGAACGGAGACCGTGCTCGATCTGACCGACATGGCGAAGGATGCGGGTTCGGCCGCACAAAGCAGGCTACAATCGCTAACCACACGAAACGAGGAGAAGATTTCCAGTAATCCAGCCGATAACTAGCAGGCAAAATGGGCAATCTGATGAGACCGCAAGATGCGGTTATTCAGATGAATGGAGGGCTTTCCTATGTTCCAGGGCGGATCGCTGTGGGCAGGCCTTCTTTCCGGAGGCATGTCACAGCTTCAGGACACGAAAAGCTTGCAGCAAGGGCAGCTTGGCAGACAGGAGTTCACCGCACGTACGGTGGAGAACGTAACCGGAGCTGTCGGCGTTATGGCTGGAGTCGAGTACGGAGCCGTACTTGGAAGTGCACTTCTGCCCGGCGTCGGCACTGTGGTTGGAGCTACGCTCGGCGGCTTTCTGGGCGACAGGGTGGGCCGGATTGTAGGCGGACAGGCTGGCAGTATGATCAACAGAAGTCAGCTGGTTAACAAGGTTGCAGAGCCGATAAAAGAGGCGGTTCAGTAACAAGCAAGGGCGGAGATGCGTCTCCGCCTTCTTTTTTTGAAATATTTCTACGAGAAACGTACTTGCGTCCTTCAAGGACGCCGTCAGGCGTTTCTTCTTGACCGTTTGAAGGAATAAAATATTGTCCAGACTGGTTAGCACTGAAGTAAAAGAAGAGGTGCCGACATGTCCGAACACATTCATCAATTGGTCGAAACCGCATTGCAAAATCTGAAAGGCATGAACGACGCAGAGACCGTCATTGGCAAGCCAATCCAGACGCCGGACGGTACGGTCGTCATCCCCATTTGCCGAACGAACTTTGGATTAGTGACCGGGGGCACTGAATTCTCAAGCGTGGTTGCTGCAAAGCTGCCGTTCGGTGGAGGGATCGGAGCGGGCATGTCCATTATTCCCGTCGCTTTTCTCATCATAGGTCCTTCCGGAGTGCAGACGGTACCCCTTGAATCCCCGAAAGATGCATACAGCCGCTTAATCGATCTGAGCCCGCAGCTGCTCGACAAGCTGAAAGGCTTGTTAGAACGGTAGTGGTCGGGCAGGAATCTTTTCCCCCTTTTTCCTCACACCCTGCAACATCCACGAAAGTTGGTTAATTAAGTCGAAACGAACCCCATTATTTTACTTTTTTACATGGAATACGGCAGTTTATTATGGATTTATTTCATAACTATGTTAAAAGACCGTTAAATTTTATAAAAAATGAAATATAAGGTAAAACCTCATTGACAAGAAATCCCAGCGCAAGGTACATAAATATATAAGATCAATAATACCCGCCGTAGCTTTTTCTAAAGTCTGATCTTTCAGGAATGGATAGTTAAAATTGCATCTGGTGTTCGCTTAAGCAGTCTGACTAATGTTAAGGGGGATAGCTTAATGAGCAAAATGTATGTTGATCCATCCAAAGAAAGCGGCACATCCAGGCAAAGGATTCTTCAGACGGTATCCGGCGTTACGGGTCACAGGATTGAAGACATTGACGACGAAATGTTTCTGGAAGACGATCTGGGGCTGGATTCGATCAAGATGATTTCGCTGATGAATGAAATGATGAAGCTGATTCCGGAGGAACAGCTGGATGATTTTCAAGACGCCCATCCGGTGGGATCATTGCTGATTATATCCACTGTCCGCGAATTGCTGGGCATTTTTGAGACATGGGAAGCCTCCCTGGGCAAGGCCCTGAATGCTCCTGAAATTGCGGCCACTGCCGACGCAGTCCCCATAACCGGAGAAATGCGTGAGCAGCTCAAGGTGGAGGTCTGCGAATTGATCACCGAAATCACCGGCCATAACCTGGTCGATCTGCATGCGGATATGGATCTGGAAAGTGATCTGGGGCTGGATTCGATCAAAATGATTTCGCTCATGAACGCTATGCTGAGACTCATTCCTGCAGACCAAGTGGACGACTTTACATGCAAATATTCCTTCGCTTCGCTGCTGACCCTGCAGACCGTCGGAGATATTATAGAGTTGTTTGCCGATTGGCGGAAGAATGCCGGTATTGTCCCCCAGCCGGTTCTGAACGCCGACGCTCCTGTTATGGCGGGAGTTTCTGAAAATGATCCTGAATTTCTTGAAATTTTACATACTCAATATTTATTTTTGGTCACGTATTTATCCGTAGCTAATCTCTCCATCAGCACTGGAGTGAAGGTCAGAGGCGAGCTGAATTTGGGAAGTCTGAGAGAGTCCTGGAGAGAGCTGATTGACCGCCATCCTATTCTCCGCAGCGTGTTTACTATTGATCAAGGGACAAGCAGCCTGAAGGGCTACCGCCTGAAACTGCTCAAGGATGTTGCTCCGCCGGAGATTTCCGTGGAGGATATCCGGCATCTGGACCAGCAGGCACAGCAGCAAGTGATCTCCCGAAAATTTGAAGACAGGCTGAATCAAAAATTTGATATTACCCGGTGGCCGCTGCACACCTTCTCAGTGATGCGTACCGCCGATGATGAATTCGAACTCATTCTTGACATTAACCATCTCATCTCGGACGGTCTCGGCAACCAGCAGATCGTGAAGGAATTGCTGGAGATTTACGGCGCAAGATCGCTCAAGACAAACGCCCGGCTGGGACCTGCCCTTCGCGCCAAAGAGTACAACGATATCGTTATGAAGCTTAATCATTGGGAAGCTCCGGAGGAAATTCAAGCCCTGGACGTATACGTACGGCAGCAGGGAAGGGGAACCTATTTTTTCAACCCGTATAAATCCTTAGGCGCACCCGCACCTGAACGTACCAAAGAGGCTGTAATCCATACCCGGAAATTTTGGATCGATGAGCAGACTACGGCTCTCCTGTTCAAGCGTACCAAAGCGTGGCGCACCTCCTTGTTTGTTCTTCTGGTCAGCGCGTATTTAAAGACGATCAAGCAGCAGGGAGAAGAGCAAAGCCGAATTATTCTCAATCTGCCGACAAGCGGCAAGCTGTACCCCAATCAGGATGCAACGGACGTGCTCGGCGCGTTTGCGCAGAATCTGGCCCTCACCTTTACTTGCGACGATGCCGGGGAAGGCTGGGAATCGCTGATCGGCAGAACCAAAGAAGTCATCAATAGCAAGCTATCCTCAGGAATGGACCGGGCGCAGACCTCCAGAGCCGCACACTACTCCAAAGACTCGATCCGCCTGCACAATGGCAGCATGCCGGAAGCGGCGGCTTCCATGATCCGCTCAACGCTCAAATCAAACCTTTACCTCTCCTTCGTAGGAAATACATCTATTGACAAGAGATACGGACAGTACGAAGTCTATGATTATGAAGCTTATACGGGAACCAACCCCGGAACGATAGACAATCTGGTTGAAATCTTTCAAGGCAGACTGATGCTCACATCGAACTATGACAGCGCCTTTTTTGACGACGGGTACATCGACAAGCATATGAGCAGATTTATTGAAAATATTAACCGGCTCGCCGCATTTGAAGGGAAGACCGCAGAGTCTGTCTCTGTGGCGCCAGGACCGCAAGCTGCTCGGAGAACAGGCGAGACAGAAGAGAAGCTGCGGGTCATCGCCCAAGAAATCAGCGCAAGGAAGCTTGGAGCCGAAGATCTGTCCCGTGATCTGGAAGCCGAGCTCGGTCTGGATTCCCTGCAGCGTATCCGGCTCATCACGCGGCTGGGCGGCGTATTCGGGAATATCGATAAGGCGGTTCTATTCGAATGCCGGACACTGAATGAAATGATCTCCAAATTGGACGGCGGCAGCGCTGGTTCGTCATTGGATAGCGAAACGGCGGCAGCGGAGATCCCTTATCTAAAAATCTCCGAGCAATGCAAGCTTACCCCGAACGCCGTCGCTGTTCTGGACGGAGCGCGAAGCGTCACTTACCGCGAACTGGATGAATTATCCAACCGCTTGGCCAACTATCTGCGCTCACAGGGAGTGAAATCGCAGACGCTGGTCGGAATTATGACGCTTCCCGGTCACCTGATGCTGGTCGGCATTTTAGGCATCCTGAAGGCCGGGGCCGCTTATGTTCCTCTTGATCCGGTGTATCCGCCTGAACGGATCAAGTATATTACCCGGCATGCCCAGCTTCAGTTCCTGTTGACGGAACAGCTGCTGAAAGAGCAGGCGGACCAAATCGTTCAGGAAAGCCCGTCTGTCCGGGAATTGATTTATCTGGACGAGGCTGCGGGCAAGCCTGAACGGCAAGTCCAGCCTGATTCGGCGCAGTGGAGGAACTATTCCGAGCGCGATCCTGAGGTTATAAGCTCGCCCCATGATGTCATGGTCGTTCTCTATACATCGGGATCAACCGGAAATCCGAAGGGAGTCGTGCTGAATCACCGGGGCTATATGAACCGGCTGGAATGGCATCAGGAGACGTTCCGGCTGCAGCCCGGCGAACGGGTGGCGCAAAAGACGTCCTGCTGCTTTGACATCTCGGTCTGGGAGCTGCTGTGGCCGTTAATGTATGGCGGGACCGTGTGCCCGGCCAAGCCGGAGGTCGTCAAGAATCCGTGGAGCCTGGCCCGGTGGATGATCGATACCCGCATCAATGTCATGCATTTTGTGCCTTCATTGTTCGGTGAATTTGTCAATTCGCTTGAGGACGAGGGATATTCGTTTCCCGGGCTGCGCTGGCTTATTTTCAGCGGAGAAGGTCTTCCTCTCTCTCCGGTTCAGAAATGGATGGACCGGTACGGGAAGTCCACCGGACTGGCCAATCTCTATGGTCCCACCGAGGCTTCCATCGATGTCACTTACCATATCGTTTCCGAAAGACCGGGATCGAACGGCGAGCTCAGCATCCCTATTGGCAAGCCTATCAACAATGTGTTTATTAAAAATCTGGATGAGCGGATGCGTGAAGTTCCGGAGGGCGAAATGGGCGAGCTGTGGATCGGCGGCATTCAGCTGGCTAAAGGATATTTGCATGATCCGGAGAAGACCCGCGCCGCCTTCCACCCGAATCCGTTCCCAGAAATTCCCGGGGAATTCATTTACCGGACAGGGGATTTGACGGTGAAAAGGGCGGATGGCAGCTTCGAATACCATGGCCGCATCGATAATCAGGTGAAGCTGCGGGGCTTTCGGGTGGAATTGGGCGAGATTGAAGCCGTTCTGGACGCCCATGACCATATCGACGAGGCCGCCGTCATTGTAGTTGAGCCGGTTCCCGGACAGCAAATCCTGCTGGCCTGCCTGTCCGGTAAGACGACCGAGGAACAAGAAATCAAGGATTTCATAGGCCGGAAGCTTCCCTACTACATGATTCCGCATCGTTTGGAGTGGCTGCCGCGGCTGCCGAAGAACCCGAACGGCAAGCTGGACCGCAAAGCGCTGCGTGATCGGTTCGGCGGATCGGGCTATCCGGCGGAGTCTTTAGAGAGTCCTCATCTCACTGAGATGAAAGAGGAGGACACCCTCCCGCTGGCGCCAGCCCAGAGCTGGCTGATGAATTATTTTGAATCCCCGTATTGCTGGGCGGGCTATACCCGATTTGTATACAACCGGCCGCTGGATTTGCAGCGGTTCAAGAAAGCCGTTGTTGTATTGAACGGGCGTCATGATGTGCTGAGAAGCGTTCTGGTACAGAAGGATTCCGGATGGGAGCAGCGTTTCCTTTCGAAGGAAGTGGACAGCAATGTGGATTTCTACGACGGCACCCATATGGAGGAAGCTGAAAGAAATGAAGCGATTGGGGCAGCCCTGACCGAAGCGATCAAGGGATTGCAGGTTGACCGGTGGCCTTTATGGCGAATTGTCGTCGTTCAGATTTCGGAGTCGTCGTACGATATTGCGGCGGTTGGCCATCATCTGATTTCGGATATTATTACCAACCAGCTGTTGGTTCGGGAAATTTGGCAGATTTATGCCGGTCTCGGGCCGGAAGAGCAGCAAGTGCAGCTCCCGGAGCCTCATTCATATGCCGATTTCATTAAGGCCGTACAGGAACACAAACAAATTAACGGCAAAAACTATGCGGATTACTGGTCATCCCAGTTCCCGCCGGAGTCCGTGTTCAAGCTCCCTGCCGATTATATCAAGGGGCCAAACGATGAGCAGTCCGCAAGGCTTGTCCGCTTCGAATTTGACAAAGAGCAGACTTCGAAGGTACTGGGCCGGGCCAAAAAGCACTTTGGCAGCAATGTATATCCGATTCTGCTGGCTCCGCTTTACCGGCTGCTGGGCAGTCTCTATCAGCGCCCTAAGGTCATTGTCAGCCACCGGGTGCATGGGCGAGAGCTGGGGAGCGAGCAGAGCTTTATGCAGACGCCCGGTAATTTTGCCGTCAATTTTCCCATGGGTATTCATGTGGAGCAGAACAGCAGCTGGCAGGAACTTGTCCGCAGCATTCGCCAGAGTCTGGAAGAGGTTCCGCTTGGCGGGGTGAGCTATGATCTCGTCTCCGAGAATTTACCGATGTACATGTACCCGGACGTCAAATTGACGCCGATCAGGGCCAATTATCTCGGAAACCGGGATATGCCGAAGCTGCCCGGCTTTGAATTCTCGAAGGAAGGGCTGGACCGCCGGTTTGCACTGCCTGAGCAAAAAAGAATATCCGTCATTGAATTTTTCTTCTCCATCGAGGAGGGCAAACTGGCCGTTGAGATTGAGTATTCGTCCAATCTTCATGCGGCATCAACGATCAATCTCTTGGCGGAGCATTACACCGAAAATATGCTGAACCTGCTCTCGTCGATCGAATCGCCGGCACCGCAGCTTAGTTTAAGAGAAGGACTGCTGTCCAATAAAGTGGCCATTGTGACGGGCGGCAGCAAAGGCATCGGACGGAGCATCGCAGAATCCTTGGCCCGGGAGGGAGCCGACCTTGTCCTCATATCCAGATCGGATCAGAAGCTTCAAGAGACAGCGAAAGAGATCCGCAAGTTAGGTGCGGAGGTTCAGGCGATATCGGCGGACGTCAGCGATATTTCAAGTGTATATAAGGCCGTAGATCAGGCCATGGAACGCTTCGGCCATATCGATATTCTGGTCAACAGCGCCGGAATCACCGGAATGGCGGCGGCGGCCGATATGAGCCCCGAGACGTGGAGCGAGATTATTCAGGTGAATCTGCTGGGAACATATCACTTTTGCTATGCGGTTATCCCGCATTTGCTGAAACAGAAGCAGGGCAAGATCATCAATATCGGCTCCGACTCCTCATTTATCGGTTATCCGATGATGAGCGCCTATGCGGCATCCAAGCATGGTGTCCTTGGTTTGACCCGATCTTTATCGGAAGAGCTGAAGAACCGCAATATTCAGGTGAACGCGCTGTGCCCGGCGCTTGTGGATACCGATATGGCCCCCGCAGCGTTCAGAGGAAGGGCCATCCCTCCATCAGGCGTTGCCGACGCGGCGGTATTCCTGGCTTCGTCCGCTTCAGATTATATTACCGGCGAAGCTCTGCAAATCTATGGCAAGCAGGATATGAACTGGTTTGGAGCACAGCAGATGCAAATGCTGCAGGCGGTCATGCGCAAGCAACCAACATTGTAAAAGGGGCTTAAGCGAAAATGGAGCAACAATCGGGCAACTTTCATGAGCTCTTTGGCGGAAGCAAAGGGATCATTTACAGCATTGCCCTTCTGGTAGGAACCTCCATGGGCGTCATCAACCCGCTTTCTACTACCCACATGACCACCAACCATGGAGATGAAATCTGGATTGGCATCATTTCTTCCTCTTATTTTTTCTTTATGGCGCTGGGTTCCGTATTTGTGGACCGCACAATGAGAGGAAGCAATGTGAAAAGGGTCATTACGACAGGGCTGCTGCTAACCTCAGTTTGTGCATCGATTTTCCCGTTTTTTACCATTAATAGTATTTGGCTGGGCCTCATGTCCGTGATGGGGATTGGCATCAGCTGCAATATGGTGGGGATGCAGACGGCGCTGCACAATCTTTCGAGTGCAAAAAGTCTCGGGATGATCAACGGAATTTACAGCTTATGCTATGCCTTGGGGCTGATTGTCAGCGCGGCGCTGGCGCCGCAGGTGTACGGCTATGCCGCATGGCTGCCCTTCGCTTTCAGCGGTCTGTGCCTGGTGCTCGCTGCGGGAATTATTCATTTTAAGCTGACCGATGTATTGGTCATTCCCGGGCGCGCAAGGGACAAGGTCATATCCAAAATTACGCTGGCACTCTTCGGGGCTTTTGTGTACGGGTTCAGCGAAACGATTGTCGTTTCGCTGTATCCCCTCTATTTAATAAGGGAGCATGTCGCGGTTTCTCAGACAGGGTATGCTTTAAGTATTTTTGTAATCGGCAGCATTATCGGTCTTCTTCCATTAACCTATCTGGCCGACCGGATGGGACGGAGGAAGTGCCTGGCTATATGTGTGCTTCTCTCGATTGTGGCCGTGATGGGCATCGTGTACGTATCGGATATGTCTCTTAAAATGCTATTTTCCTTCGCCGCCGGGTTTATGATCGGGCCGCTGTATCCTCTCTCAATGGCTCTTGCGGTTCAGGATTTGCCTCAAAGCGAGAGGTCTTCGGGAAATGCATGGTTCACCACCTTTTACGGCTTTGGTTCGGCGGCCGGGCCGTTTTTCTCCTCAGTCGTGATGGACGTTTGGGGGCACCGGCATATTTTTACGGCAAGTCTGCTGCTGTTTGGCTTGTTTCTGACCCACATGTTTGTGACAAGAAAAGGTTCAAAAGTACGATTAGCCAAGGAGGAAATGTTGTGAGCAGATTCAAGAGGAAGAGTAAAGAGAATCTTTCTATTCTCAAGGGAAAAAGCATAACCGGCAAATATGCCGAGCTCGGCAATCTGGCGAATGCCCTCGTTCAAGTGACGGGCAACCCGGAAAGAGGCATTACTTTTATCCAAAATGATAACTCGGAATTCTTCCTTTCGTATCAGGCGCTCTTGGATGGAGCTACCCGCCGCCTGGGAGGTCTGCAGAAACAAGGGTTTAAGCCGGGCGAGTATGCGCTGATTTTGCTGGAAGACAGCAAGGATTTCATTCTTACCTTCTGGGCCTGCATCCTTGGCGGCATTATCCCTGTTCCGGCATCCTACCCGGCATCCTCCAAGGTAATCAATACCTCGCTTAGCAAGCTGCTGGCCATTTGGGAGGTTTTGGAGCGTCCCCGGATTCTGTCCGACCGAAGTCTGCTGGAGTCCCGTGAAGAAATGGAAACGACACTCGGCATCAGCGGATTGCAGATTCTTGAAGCTTCAAGCCTGGATGAGGCGCAGCAGAACGGAATTCTTATGTTGGCTGACGCCCATTCGCCCGCGCTGATCCAGTTTAGCTCCGGCAGCACGAATATACCTAAAGGGACGATCCTGACCCATGACAATCTGTTAACCAATTTAGAAGCCATTATATCCAGCATGCGGATGTCGGATAAGGACCGTTCCCTCGGCTGGATGCCGTATCACCACGATATGGGGCTGATCGGCTTTCACCTCTCCACCTTGGTCTGCGGCATCAATCAATTCAATATGACGCCGATGAAATTCGTCAAGCGGCCGACCCTGTGGCTCGATATGATCGACAAGCACCGGATCACCTTCTCCGGCTGCCCCAATTTCGGACTTCGGCTCGTTCACAGCAGGGTGAAGGAGGAGCAATTGAACTCCTGGGACCTGAGCTCGCTAAGATTGCTCTTTAACGGCGCCGAACCCATTTCAGTCAAAACAATGCGGAAATTCATGGATAAATTCGCAAAAAGCGGATTCAAAAAAAATGCCATGTTTCCGGTCTACGGGATGGCCGAGGCCTGTCTGGCCGTAAGCTTTCCTACCTTGGGCGAAGAGCCTCTGGTTCACTCGCTGGACCGCGAATTGCTGGCGGGTGAATCGCGCGCCGAGGCCATTGACGAGGACGACAAGCGGGCCACATTAATGGCTGATGAAGGCTATCCTGTCACGGGCATGGAAATTCGAATTGTTGAGGCTGAAACCGGTGCTGTCGTTCCCGAGGGAACCGTGGGTGAAATTCAGATTCGCGGCCGGAATGTCACTTCCGGTTACATCAACAACCCTGAGGCGACGGCCAAGTCCTTTCAGGACGGCTGGTTAAAGACCGGCGATACCGGCTTTATTTTGAGCGGGCGTTTAACGGTCAGCGGACGGATCAAGGACATTGTCTTCGTCAACGGCCAGAACTTTTTCGCCCATGATATAGAAGCGGTTATCGAAGAGCTGGACGAGGTCGAACCCGGGAAAATGGCCGTTTGCGGATGGCATGACGAGGAAGAGGGAAAAGAAAAGGTAGGGCTGTTCTCTACTCAGCGGCTGCAGGAGAAGGACGTAAAGCCGGTCTATTCCAGAATCCTCCGCCATATCAACGAGACGATGGGTATTCCTGTCGACTATGTCTCATTCATCCGCTCTATTCCCAAGACGACCAGCGGCAAAGTGCAGCGATTCAATCTTGTCGGATCATTCAAGAAGGGCGAATTTCAGGATAAGACGTATCCTGGCTCTTATTTTGCAGCCGAAGCCAAGCCGATGGAACCGGAGAAAAAACCGGGCGGCGAAGCCGCTTCCGGTGCATTTATAGAGACCATTCGGAAGATATGGGCGTCTGTTCTTCATAAACCGGTGGAAACCATACCGTACGATGAGCCCTTCCTGTCTTTGGGAGGCACCTCGCTGAAAGCAATGCAAGTTCTTGGGGCGCTTGAGGATGAGCTGCACATGGAACTGACGCATGATTTGTTAATCAAATGCCGTACCGTGCGTGAAATGGACGAGTACCTTGCCGTCTGGGTTAACTCCAAGGGCAGCCCGTCCGAAGAGCGGAAGGAGCCGTCCGCTTCAAGTGGCGGCAAGTCCGGCGGCGGAGATATTGCCGTGATCGCCATGGCCTGCCGGTTCCCGGGAGCGTCCAGCCCGGAGGAGTTCTGGAACAATCTGGTGCAGGGAGTGACGTCTATCGGCGAAGTGCCCGGCAGCCATTGGAATATTGACGACTATTACAGTCCGAATCCGGAATTCGGCAAGACCTACTGCCGCACAGGAGGCTTTCTTGACAATCCCTACGGCTTTGACGCCGGCTTGTTTGGCATCTCCGATGAAGAAGCGGCTGTGATGGACCCGCAGCAGCGAATGGTTCTGGAACTGACATATGAGTTAATCGAACGGGCGGGGTATTCCCGGCAGCAAATGAGCGGGAAGAAGGTTGGGCTATTTGTCGGCGCGGGAGGAAACTCCTATTTTGAATATCATCTGAATACCTTGAACCGGATGAAGCTGCAGAGCTTCGACAGCTTCGCCGTACTCAGCGGTGAGCAGCAGGAGCAGATTATGGAGGAGTGGAGACGGAAGCTGGGGATCACGGGCGACCATTCCAATCTGCTGGTCGATAATATTGTCAATATGATTCCGGCGCGAACCTCGCAGGAATTCAATTTCAAAGGGCCGAGCATGGCCGTGGATACGGCGTGCTCATCGTCGCTGGTTACGCTTCATCTTGCCGCCGATTCCATTCGCAGAGGGGAATGCGAATCCGCTATAGCTGGAGGAATCTCACTCCTGCTGACGCCTACCTCGTATCAATATTTCAGCAATGCCGGCGCTTTATCTGTCAGCGGGCGCAGCAGCGTCTTTGATGCCGGCGCCGACGGCTTCGTACCCGGAGAAGGGGGCGGGCTGGTAATGCTCAAGCCCCTTGAGCAAGCGCAAAGAGACGGAGATTCCGTTCTGGCGGTTCTTAGGGCTAGTGAAATCAACAACGACGGCCACTCCATCGGTGTAATGGCCCCTAACCCTGACGGGCAGAGAGAGCTGATCGAGTCTCTCTATCTGCGGAATGGGCTGAATCCGGCGGATATTCAGTATGTGGAAGCCCATGGAACGGGCACGAAAATCGGCGACCCGAGCGAAGTCAGAGCGCTGGATAAAGCCTTTAAGCGCTGGGGGCTTGCCGCGCAATCGATTGCCATTGGTTCGGTAAAATCCAATATCGGGCATCTGCTCGGCGCGGCGGGAATCGCCAGCTTTATCAAGATCGTCATGGCCCTGCGTAACAAAACGATGCCGCCGCAGGTGAATGTCGTTCAGCCGAATCCGATGCTGAAATTTGAGCAGACCCCTTTCCATCTGCTCCCTGAAGCGAGCGAATGGAAAGTGGCGGAGGGAGCGGCCAGACGAGCGGCCATTAACTCCTTCGGCTTTGGCGGGACCAACAGCCATATGGTCGTTGAAGAGGCGCCGCAGGGACATACGATAAGCAGGGAAGCATATCCGGAGCGGCCGAAGCATGTCATTGTTCTGTCCGCTCATACCGCTTCCGCGCTGGAGCAAAAAAAGGCGGAGCTGGCGGCCTTTCTCGAACAATCCGGGGAGTATTCGCTCGGGGATGTCTGCTATACAGAGAACGTGACACGTACTGCGCTGCCGCACCGTTTCCATGCGGTAGCCGATTCGGCTCAGGACCTGATCGGCAAATTGAAGCTCCCTTCGTCTGAGCCGGTCCCGGCCCTCATTTCGCCGAAGATTGCTTTGATGTTTACCGGACAAGGCTCGCAATATGCGGGGATGGGAAGAGCTTTATACGATCAGCTTCCCGTTTTTCGTCAAATTGTGGACGAGTGCTCCGAGGCCTTTTATCCCTATTTGCAGATGAAGCTGACGGACTTGCTCTACGGCACGGGTGCCGACAATCAAGTTCTTGCGCAGACGAACATCACTCAACCGGCCGTCTTCACGATGGACTATGCCTTTGGCAGACTGCTGCTCGATTTGGGCATCCGGCCCGCTTACCTTCTCGGGCACAGCATCGGGGAATGGGCTGCCGCTTGTCTCGCGGGCGTCGTCAGCCTTGCAGATGCGGCAAGATTGGTAGCCGCAAGAGGCAAATTAATGAGTGAGCTGCCGGCGGCGGGAGCCATGGCGGCCGTATTTACTTCAGCCAGCAAACTTGATGCTTTGCTGAAGTCCTTTGAAGGTTCCTTGTGGGTCGCCGGATACAACGTCACGCATCAGGTTGTGTCCGGAACGGCGGAAGCGGTGGAAGCATTCGTGTCCGCGCTGCAGACGCAGGGAATCGGAGCCAAGAGACTGAACGTTTCGCAGGCCTTCCACACGCCGCTGATGGAACCGATGCTGGAAGCGTTCAAGAAGGAGCTGGAAGCCACGGTGTTCCACGCTCCGCAAATTCCGGTCATTTCCAATGTGACCGCTGAAGTCATTCAGGAGCCGCCAACGGCGCAGTATTGGATGCAGCATATTCTGGATGCAGTTAAGTTTGAGCAAAGCATAACTTACGCGATAGAACAGGAGGTCTCGGTTCTGGTCGAGTGCGGACCGGACGCTATCCTTGCCGGTATGGCCGGAGGCTTGCAGCACGCAAGCAAACCGCAGGTGCTTCATTCTCTTAGCCGCAAAAGAGAGAACTGGGAGACCTGGCTCGGTATGCTTGGGCAGTTATTTTCGCTGGGAGCGGGCATCAATTGGACAGCGATAGAGCCAATGCATGTCTACCGGAAAGTGGCGCTCCCTGCGTATCCTTTCGAGCATAAGACGTTCAAGCCGGACTTTGGAGCAGGCTCGGAGGCTGGGGCAAATGGCAGCGGCTTGTTCCACGAATGGCAGTGGAAACCTGCGGACCTTACCGGCGGCACCCCGGTTAATGAAGGAGCCCTGCTCGTATGGAACTGCAGCCAGGAGATCGGAGGGGAACTGGAGCGCCTGATGGACGCTGACCGAAACCCGGTCTACTACGTTGCCTCCGGCGATAAATTCCATTTCGACGGCAAGCGCAGCTTTACCATACGGCCCGACCATGCAGAGGATTATGCGGATTTGCTGGAGCAGGTGCCAGGCAGGCTGTCGGCAGTTATTCATTTATCCCATTATCTGCAGGAAGTGCTTCATGCCGACAATCTGCTGAAGGATGGCGGCGTAAATGAACATTTTTACAGTCTGCTGTATTTGGGGCAAGGTCTGGTCCGCCACAGGCTGAGCGATGTGCAGTTGGTCATTGTTACGGATAAAGCTTATGCACTGCCAGACGATGCAGGCGGGGGCAATCCGAATCAGGCGGCGGCGGCCACACTGGGCCAGGTCATCGATTCCGAGAATGACAGAATCCGGGTATCGGTGATCGATATGAACAAGGAGGAATACCCGGCAGGCCGGGATTTTGCCAAAGCATTGACTTTAGCCATGCAGCAGCAGGCCGATGAGGAGTCGATCTCAGCCATACGCGGCGGGGTCCGTTATGTGCGCACCTTGGAGAAAATGCCCGCGCCGGCCGTCGGACAACCTATTCACCTTCACGATGGGGAAACGTACCTGATTACCGGCGGCACCGGGCTTGTAGGCGGCCAAATTGCTTTGGCGCTTGCGCGGCAAGCACGGATCAATGTCGTTCTTACCGGCCGAAAACAGCTTCCGCCCGATCATCGCCTCTTACCGAAGCTGGAAGAGCTGGGCGCTCAGGTGATGTACGCGGCCGTAGATGTTACGGATCAGGCTCAAATGGAGGAGCTGCTGCGCAGCATTCACGCCGCCTATGGCCCACTGCACGGAGTTGTTCATGCCGCGGGACAGCTGGAATACACGCCTCATAAGATTTTAAGCCGAAGTGTAAGCGATATGGACAGCATTCTGGCTCCCAAATGGAAGGGGACCATGATTACGGACCTCGTAACCCGTCAAGAGCCCCTGCGATTCTTCGCGGCCCTGTCTTCGGTTTCGGCCACCCGCAAAGCATGGGCTTCCGGTCTTGGCGATTATGCCGCGGCCAACGCTTTCTTGAATGGCTACAGCTCCTATCGAACGAAGGAGCAGGCTCCGGGGCGTTCCTTGTCGGTCAACTTCTCGCTCTGGTCGGACACGGGGGCGGGAACGGAGTTTGGAAATCTTCTTGAACTGACGCTTAGATCACAAGGGCTGAAGCCGCTTGTTCATTCGAAAGCCGCCGATGCTTTCTTGAGAGCCTTGGGAACCGCCCGGCCGGATGTCATTCATATCCTGGACCTGGTAAAAAGCGATGAGAAGAAGGAACGACCGGCCGCTCTTAAAGCAGAACGTCAGCCCGCAGCAGCCGCCGATACCGGCGTCCGCACGCCGGTTTACCGCACTGCAAAAGAAATCCGGGAAACGGTATTCCGGACAATAGCCGGGCAGCTGCAAATCCCTGTAAGCCATCTGGAGGCGGGCAAGAACTTCATGGAACTTGGACTCGATTCGCTCGGGGCGGTTCAGGCGGTGTCCAAGCTTGGCGGCATCTTTAATACCGAGATGTACCCGACGCTTATTTTTGAATACCAGACGCCCGAAGAATTATCCGCGCACATTGAAGAGCTGCTCACGGCCGAACCCGTCAAAGCAGCGGCTCACGGTGAGAACAAGAAAACCGGGGAGAGCGGAAAGAATGAAATACTCCGAGATATCGCCATTATCGGGATCGGTCTGCGCATACCCGGAGCGAGCAATCCGGAGGAATATTGGGAGCTGCTGCATAACGGACGAAGCGCCATTCGCCCCGTCGATCCCGGAAGATGGTCTAATGATGAGCATGTGAATACCGATGCCACGGCGCTTCATACGACTTACATCAGCCGCGGGGGCTTTATCGACGCTCCGTACGACTTTGATCCGTTGTTCTTTGGAATGTCGCCGAAAGAAGCGGAGGCCACCGATCCCCAGCAGAGGATCTTTCTGCAGATCGCCTGGGAGGCCTTGCAGCAAGCGGGGTATGGGGGGAAATACCGCACCCGCAAGATCGGCGTGTTCGCAGGCTGCGAGCAGAACACCTATATGGAGCATTTCGCCAATTACCGTTCCTATAAGCTGATCAAGAGCCGTTTGGCGGACAGCCCCGCCTTCAAGCGGATGAACCCTGAAGAACGGCAGGAAATTCTCGCCGGCATTTCCGGCGTGCTGGAGCCGGCCCGCCTCGTTCCCGATACGGTTGCCGGCAATGGCTTGAATGAGGTTGCGGCGCGGGTAAGCCACTGCTTGAATTTGACCGGACCCAGCCTGATCGTAAATTCCGCCTGCTCCTCTTCACTGGTAGCCATTCACATGGCCTGTGAAAGTCTGCGCACCGGGGAGTCTGAAATGGCCATTGCGGGCGGCGTGAACCTGAATTTGAGCCCAACACCGTTCGTCTCTCTCAGCCGGGTGACCGCGCTGTCTCCGACCGGAGTCTGCTACCCGTTTGACCAAAGAGCAAACGGAATGGTGCTGGGTGAAGGAGCCGGAGCTGTACTGCTGAAGCCGCTTGAAGCCGCACAAAGAGATGGCGATTATATCTATGCGGTCATTAAAGGCTCGGCCATCAACAATGACGGCCGCTCCCAGGGAATTACTGCGCCAAGGCCGCAGGGGCAAGCAGAGGTAATCAGGGCAGCGTTCCTGCGGACGGGAATTCATCCCGAAACGGTTTCTTATGTCGAAACGCACGGCACGGCCACGCCGCTTGGCGACCCCATTGAAATTGAGGGAATGACCCAGGCGTTCAGCACCTTTACGGACAAGAAGCAATTTTGCGGAATCGGTTCGGTCAAATCCTCCGTTGGCCATATGCTGTCCGCCGCCGGGGTGACCAGTCTGATCAAGGTGGCTCTTGCCTTGAAGCATCAAACGCTGCCGCATACGCTGAATTATGACCGGCCGAATCCGAATATCGATTTTGAGCAATCCCCGTTCTATGTGGTCGATAAATATCCAAGACCCTGGAAGGCGGAAGGAATCACGCCGCTCAGAGCAAGTGTCAATGCCTTCGGATTCGGAGGTACCAACGCCCATGTTATTTTGGAACAGGCACCGCAGACTTCGGATGTTCTTTCTCCGGCGGATAACGGGCCGCATCTTCTGATGCTTACCGGCAGAAATGAACAAAGCATGAGGGCCGTCGCCGGACAACTCAGAGCGCATCTTGAGAAGCATGGGGAGGTTAGCGCAGCTTCCGTATGCTGCACAATGAATCTTTCACAGAAAGAAATGTCCGCCAAAGCGGCGGCCGTTATCAGGTCCCGAGGGCATTTGACGAGCGTTCTATCCGCGGTTGAAAATGGCGAGTCTTTTGCTGAAATTACCAAAGGACGCTCCAATCCAAGCCGAACGACAGCGGTACATCTTATGCTGGACGGCAACCTGACGGTTAGCGGCAGCGAAGTGGATGCGCTCTGCTCCCGGTTCCCTGGCTTCGACTCGGCCTATCAGAAAGCGAAGCAAGAAATTAAGAATGGCGGAGAGCAGCTTAAGTCCTTTGCCCTTCAATACGCGACTGCAAAGCTTCTGCTCGAATTAGGGATTCGTCCTGCCGGAATTTTTGCGGAGGGAACAGGCATACTCGCCGCGCTCGTTCTCACGGGTCAGGTTTCGCTGCGGCAAGCCGTATTATTTATGCAGGAGGGAATCGAGCAGCCCGGCGAGACGACAATCGATGATCACGAATTTGTGAAATGTCCGGTGGTAACTCCGCTAGGCGTAATCTATCGCGGCCATAACAGAGACCTCTGTTCTTTCGTTAAGAACGCTGCCGGGAATAAACTGGAGGAACAGGATTTTACGGATGCCATGGGCGCGGGCGAAGCGCTGATTTATTTCGGAAGCGATCTTCGCTCGGTTAACCTGCCGGCCGGTCAGCGCGATACAGTCCAGACCCTTAGCATCTCGCTGGAATTGGACGCCGTAGAGAATCTTTTGCAGGGCATGGGCAAGCTGTATGTTCTTGGCGTTCCTTTCGATCCGTCCGGACTCGGTAGTCCCGATCAGAAAAAGGTGCTTTTGCCGACCTATCCGTTCGCTAATGAGATCTATAAGGTTTCTTATGAACAAGAGGAAGTGCCGGTCATAAAGGCAGGACTCCGAAAAATCGAGGTATAAAGGGAGAGGGGCATGAGCAAGGGCTACAAAATAACAAGAACTGTAATCCTGTCTGTCATTGTTCTGCTCGCCCTGCTGGCATTGACCTTGTTCACTGCCAGCGGCGCGTTGAAGAAGGCCGAATATCTCGATCCCTGGAAACGGGATTATGCCAAGCAGTTCGAGGACCCGCGACTGCAGCTCGTGGCTCATGGATTATTGGCCGCGAACAGCCATAATCTGCAGCCGTGGAAAATCCGCTTGGACCAGCAGAACCCGCTGCTGTTCTATCTTTACACCGACAGCGAACGGCTTGCGACGGAATCGGACCCCTTGGCCCGGCAAACGCTGGTTTCACAAGGTACCTTTTTGGAGTATTTGCGGATAGCCGGCGAGCAGCTGGGATACCCCGCAGAGATCGCGCTGTTTCCGGATGGGGAGTACGATGAACAACATTTAAGGGAGAGCATGGAACGGAAGCCGGTGGCGAGGATTACGTTGTCCAAGGCGAACCCCAGGCGAGATCCGCTTTATGAATTTATGTTCTTGCCGGATACGAACAGAATGGCCTATCGGGCGGATGAAGTAACGCCAGCTCAAATCCGGAAGCTGAGCGCAACCGACACGGAGCAGGACCTGATCTTATCCTTTTTAAACGGTCAAAAGGATATCGAGAAGTTTGGCGCCTACGGTGTGGAGGGCACGGATATCGAAACCGGTCTGCAGCGGATGAACGACGAGTCGGCCCGGATTTTTCGTTCCAATGAGTATCAGAAGAATAAATACCGTTTTGGATTTTCATTTGAAGGGCAAGGAACGACGGGCTGGAAAAAGCATCTGCTGCAAGGATTAATCACGCTCATTCCCACCCTCAACAATGAGGAAGCCGCGGCCAAGCTCGCCGTCCAGACGGCCCGAACCGCAGCGAGCCATACTCCGGCGTATGCCTTGGTCCTCAGTAAGGATAACAGCCGGACCAGCCAGGTTAAAGCGGGAATGCTGTACAGCAGGCTTATCCTTGCCGCGCATGAGGAAGGACTCGTGATGCAGCCGCTCAGCCAGGTCTTGGAGGAATATCCGGAAATGCGAGAGGCTTACGGCAGAATCCACAGGGAGTATGCGTCGCCGGGCGAAACGATACAGTTCCTGATCCGCTTGGGCAGACCGACCCAAGAGACACCGCTCAGCATGAGACGGGAGGCTGTGGATTTGATTCGGGAATAGGAATGGCTTGCAGGTTAAAAGTACAGATAAACTCGGGCAGTGAGTAGGGGAGACATTCCTCTGTTCACTGTCTATTTTTAAGGAGTGGAAGGACATCAATGGTTGAGGTCTATGCACTGCTGGTGCCGTATGAAGAGGGTTTTCCGCAATATATGGAATTGTGCGATTATGTGTCGCCAGAGAAAAGCATACGCATCAAGCGCATGGCAAGCCCAAAAGACGCGCAGCGGCTTCTTTGGGCCGAATTGCTCGTTCGCGCTCTGATTATGGACAAATACAAGCTGAAAAACAGAGAGATTTCGTTTGTTACCAATCCACACGGCAAGCCTGTTTTTGAGAGAGATCCAAGCTTTGCATTCAATATCTCCCACTCGGGAAATTGGATCGTTGCGGCCGTTGCCGAACAAGGACAATGGATAGGAGTTGATATAGAAGAAATCCGGCCGATTGAGCTTGATATTGCCGAACGATTTTTTGCGCCGTCGGAGTACCGTCATTTGACTAGGGAAAGCAAGTCCCGTCAATTGGAGTATTTCTATGATTTATGGACACTCAAAGAGAGCTATCTTAAAGCTACCGGCGCAGGATTGACGCTTCCTCTTAATTCATTTGAGATCCATAAGGACAGGGAAGCAGGCGCCATTTCCGTTGCCCAGACGCATTCCGCGCATACGTTCTTTTTTCGGCAATACGATGTTGATCCTTCCTATAAACTGTCCGTTTGTTCTACGGAGGAAAGCTTTGTCGACGCTGTTAAAAGGGTTGAGTGTTCCGAGGTTTATGAGCGGGTGGCTGGAGTGCCGATGCAAAAGCTTTAATTCATAAGAAACATTCAGCATCCGGTAACTTCGATGATTCTTATTCAAACCCTTGTTTGTCTTGCAATAGTAGTTCCGAAATCGTCTTGCCCAGGATTCGTCCTGCTGTTTTAGGGGCCACAATTCCTGGCAGACCCGGCGCCAATAATGCCTTAATGCCCTGCTCCTTAGCAAAGCGAAAGTCGGTTCCACCCGGACGGGAAGCCAGATCGATAATAAGCGTTTCTTTGGAGATACAGGTTAAGATATCTTGAGTAATAATCAATGAAGGAATGGTATTAAAGATAATATGAACGTCTTTCACCTGACATTGTAAGTCCGATGTATAGAAGGCGTTAAAGCCCATCTCCCAGGCTCTTGCATAAACTTCAGGCTTGTTGACTCCAGCTTTAACGCTGGCTCCCAGCCCATTTAGGGTTCTCGCGAGAGTCATCCCGACTCTGCCCAGGCCGAGTACCATGCAGGTGGAGCCATGAATCGTAATAGCCGTATGCTGGATTGCCATCATCACAGCACCCTCGGCCGTAGGAATGGAATTATATATGGCTACGTCATCTCGTTCAAACAGCTCTATAAGCTCTAAACGATGGCTCTTACATAAGTCTCTAAGATAACGATTGGCTATACCAGTAAATATTTTGGCATGTTTGGGAATCAAAGCTACCAGATCTTCAGTTAGAATCAACTCCTCTGACGAGAAAGCAGATTCTGCTTTTCCATATTCATCTGTTCCGGTTACGGGGAGAATTACCGCGTCCGCCTGGCATAAAGATTCCACGCTTAGGCTAGTCTTAACAGCTCCGTCCAACGACAACAGATTATCAAAGCCAATGGCTTGAACGTCAGCTCCCTGCTCGGCAAGCACCCGAATCACTTCCAGTTGGCGGTTATCTCCGCCAATCAGAACAACCTTTTTACCGATTAATGACTCCACATGCTCAGTCCTCTCAGCTACTTTTACTAAGAGATTCGACATCTGTATTTTGATTCCTTTACCTATACGAGAACGTGCTCGAGTTCTTGCTCGATAATGATTACACCCCATGTAAATTATACTTGCCAGCTTCTCTGTCCCCATGGTAGTATCGATAGAAATAATTGGAAGGACATAGAGATCAACGACTTCCGGCAAGTTGCATGCCTGGGTCTTTTTTCTATAGAGGAAGGAAATCCGGGGAGGGAATGTTAATGTCGGCCATACGTGTACAGGGCTTAAGCAAGGTGTTCAATGTCAAGGAAAAGCGGCGAGGTCTTCGCGGCAGTATGCAGTCTTTGTTCCGGCCGGTATACAGGGAGAAGACAGCGGTGAAGCCGATTGATTTTTCGGTAGAGGAGGGAGAAATCCTGGCCTTTATGGGACCTAACGGCGCGGGAAAATCAACCACGATCAAAATGCTGACCGGTATTCTCCATCCGACATCAGGCCATGCAGAGGTGCTGGGTCTGTGCCCCTGGAAGGAACGCGGCAGGCTGGGCTTCGTGGTCGGCTCCGTCTTCGGGCAGAAATCGCAGCTCTGGTATCATCTTCCGCCTGTGGACTCCTTCGAGCTGCTCGGCGCCGTCTACGAACTCCCGAAAACGGATTTCCTGCGCCGCAGAGACGATCTGGCCGAACGCTTCGAGATAGGCCCTTATATGAACACTCCTGTACGCAGGCTGTCTCTTGGCGAAAGAATGCGCTGTGAGATTGTGGCGGCGCTTCTCCACAGCCCAAGAGTGGTATTCCTTGACGAGCCCACCATCGGACTGGATATTGTCGTCAAGCAGAAGATTCGCGACCTGATCGTGGAGATGAACAGGGAGGAAGGGACTACGCTGTTCCTGACCTCTCATGACGCCGGCGATATCGAGCAGTTATGCAAAAGAGCTATCGTCATCAACCATGGCGATATCATTCTCGATCAGGAAGTATCCCGGATGAAGCGGGATTACCTCACCTACAAAACCATCAACCTGCGGCTGAAGGAGAAGCCCGCCTCTATGGAACTCCCCGGCGTACAAATCTTGAAGCAGCAAGGGAATGGGCTGAAACTTAACATAGACACCGCTGTAATTAACATCGAAGAGGTTCTCGGTTATATCGTCGCTCACTACAGGGTAGAAGATGTAACCATTGAAGATCCTCCAATGGAGGAGATCATCGCCAAGATTTACGAGCGAACCGGCGGCGCCCATAGCTCCATAGCCAAGTATCCTGCAGACGCGGAAAAAGGAGCTGCTAGTGCGGGCGTCTTGCACCGCGGCAAGGCTTCAGGAGGTTCCCTATGAATGTATCGGTCAAGCTGCGCAAATATCGGGCCGTTAGCCGCATAACCGTCAAAAATCAACTCATGTATGTTATGGATTTGTTGGTAAGAACGCTGTTTCTGCTCATCATTCTCTATATCTTCATTCAGCTGTGGACCGCCACTTATGCCGGTACAGGGGAGAAGGTTATCGGAGGCTACCGCTTCGAGGAACTGATCTGGTATCTCATTTTTTCCGAATCTCTCGTGACGGCTATGCCGAAGCTTCATATTACTGTGGAGGACGAGGTGAAGACGGGTGGCATCGGGTACCTGCTGTGCAGACCTGTGAGCTACATCCTCTACCGGTATGCAGAGTTTGCCGGGGAATTTGCCGTAAGACTTGTCGTTAACCTGCTGGTGGGAGGCGCCTTGGGCCTCACGCTTTTCGGACTCCCGGGCTTCGGATGGGGGTGGCTCGGCTTTGTGCCGGTGGCTGCTGCGGCGGTAACGCTGAATTTTATGATCCGGATGATGCTGGCGCTGTGCGCTTTCTGGGTGGAGGAAATTCAAGGCTTAATCTTCGTGTATGACAAGCTGCTGTTTACAATTGGAGGGATGCTGCTTCCCTTGGAACTGTTTGCAGAGCCGTTCCGGAGCATCTGCCGCTGGCTGCCTTTTCAGACCATGATCTATTTTCCGGTCAAGACGGCCGTTCAATTTGAAGCCGGGAGAATGCTCCAGATGCTGGGAATCCAGGTTGTCTGGGGGCTGGTATTCGGTCTGCTGCTCAGCCTGGTGTTCAGGAGAGGGGTGAACAAGCTTAATGTTAACGGCGGTTAAACGAAAATACGGCTTTGTTTTTACGGCGTGGAAGCTGAATTTGGCCGGCGCCATGGAGTTTCGCCTCAGCTTCTTCATGACGGCGGGGATGATGGCTTTAAGCAACACGGTGTTCCTGTTCTTCTGGGCCATGTACTTTCAGCGGTTTCCCCTGATCAACGGATGGACCTTGAGCGATGTGATGATGGTCTGGGCAGTCAGCACGGCCGGCTTTGGCATATCCAATATGCTGTTCGGCAATACGCTGCGCATCGCTTTTATCGTGGCGAACGGCGACTTGGATTTGTATCTGGCTCAGCCCAAGCCGGTGCTGCTAAATGTGCTGGTCAACCGGATGTCGCTAACGGCGGTAGGAGATTTTGTGTTCGGGCTGGTAATCTATGCCTGGTTCGGACAGCATACCCCGCTGGGGCTGTTAAAATACGCCGCTGCGGTGCTTCTGGCCGCCATGATCTTCACTTTTTTTAACCTGCTGATCCAGTCTCTTGCTTTCTATATCGGAAATGCGGAAGGAATCGGGTATCAGATGTTTATAGGCTTCATATCGTTCAGCACTTACCCTACGGATATTTTTAAAAGCTGGGGCAAGATCATGCTGTTTACCATTTTACCTGCCGGGTTCATCAGCTATCTGCCGGTTGGTTTTTTGCGGGAGTTCAACTGGGGCTTTATGGTCGGACTGCTGGCTGCGGTAACTGTGCTTGGGATAGGCGCGTTGACGACGTTCCATCGGGGGCTCGCCCGGTATAGTTCCGGTAACCGGATGGGGCTGCGGGGATGAAGGGAATATGGCAGGCAGATTGATGATCTTCTTGGTGAAAATAATAAAAACCCCTTGGATACCAAGGGGTTTGTCATTTGTAAGTATGGTCGAGACGACAGGATTTGAACCTGCGACCTCTTGCTCCCGAAGCAAGCGCTCTACCAAGCTGAGCCACGTCTCGTTAACGGAAATTATCAGTGATGTTTCGTCCGAACAATTAGAGATTATACGCCTGTTCGCGTTTCTTGTAAAGGAGTGTTTTTGGGAAAAAAGAGGTGAAAATATGAACATCTGGCTGAAGTAGGTTTAGAGACCGCCAGTATGTATAATGTCCATATGAGAATTTTTAACAGGGCGGTATCATCCGCCATCTAAGGGGGAGTTAACATGGACCTGGGTTTAAAGGGGAAAAAAGCAATAGTGACCGGCGGCAGCAAAGGAATCGGTCTGGCCACGGCCATTCTTCTGGCGAGTGAAGGCGCGGAGGTGGCTATCGTCGCCCGCACGCTTGAGCCGCTGAACGCAGCCGCGCGCCACATATATGAAGTGACGCGCAAGGAGCCGCTCGTCATCCAGGCCGACATCTCGTCGGAGGAGGGCGCACGGCGGGCAGTCGAGACGGCCGGAGCGCATTTTGGAAGCGTCGATATTCTGATTAATAATGCCGGAACCTCCGCCGCCAAGCCGTTCGAAGAAGTGGACGCTGAAGGCTGGGACGCCGACCTTGACCTGAAGCTGCTGGGCGCGGTGCACTGCGCGCGGGCGGCGATCCCGTATATGCGCGGGGCGGGCGGCGGCGCGATCGTCAATGTCACGGCGGTGAAAGGCAAGGCTCCGTCTGCATCTTCTCTGCCAACGTCGGTCAGCCGGGCCGCGGGGCTCGCCCTGACCAAAGCGATGAGCAAGGATTTAGCCGGAGAGGGCATCCGTGTCAACGCGGTATGCATCGGCCTTATCCGCAGCGACCAGATCGAGCGGAAGTGGAAGCAATCTGCTCCAGAGAAGAGCTGGGAGGAGTTCTCGGCCGATCCGCGGCACGGCATTCCGCTGGGAAGAATTGGCGAGGCGGAAGAAGCGGCCAAGGTGATCGCGTTCCTCGTATCCGGTGCGGCTTCCTATGTAACCGGAACGTCCGTTAATATCGACGGCGGCTCTTCGGCAGTGTTGTAACCGTTAGCGGTTAAACCGGACAGGCTCTGTCTAAAGGCTGGCGCACAGCTAAGAAATAGGATTGCCACGATCTGGGGCAGCCGGTTGTCATAGCAGATCCAGTAAGGCTGTTTGACAGAAACGATGGACATGGATATACTTATAATGTTAAAATGCGTTAACCTCATAGCTATGAATACAGTGATGAAATGAAGTACGCCGGAAACAAGGCTTCAGCAGAGAACGGATTCCCTTGCGGGTAACGCAAGCGGCTGCGAGAATCCGGGAGACGGGCCGGCGGAAAGCTGATTTCGGAGTGCGGGTAAAGCCCGCCGGATGGCCCCGTTAACGGCTGTAACAAGGCGATCGCTCGGCTGCGGCGTGTCTTTAAGCACCTTTACTGGATGCTCAAGACGCAAATGGGTGATAACCAGGGTGGTACCGCGATATGAATCGTCCCTGAATTTATTCAGGGGCGTTTTTGTTTTCATTTTTTCGAAATCCTGGCAAGGATCGGACGAGCGCTTATCCGTTGCCAGATTTTTACGATTCTTCTTAAACTTCAATCGACGGGAGCTGTATTTAGATGAAAGCTAGTGAAATCCGTTCCAAATGGCTGGAATTTTTTGCGGGAAAAGGTCATAAAATCGAGCCCAGCGCGTCTCTGGTTCCGCATAACGACCCCTCGCTTTTGTGGATTAACGCAGGGATGGCGCCGCTTAAAGCTTATTTTGACGGCCGGGTGAAGCCGGAGAATCCGCGTCTTGCGAACTCGCAGAAGTGTATCCGCACCAATGACATCGAGAATGTGGGCAAGACACGCCGGCACCATACGTTTTTTGAGATGCTGGGGAACTTCTCCATCGGGGACTATTTTAAGGAAGAAGCGATTACATGGGCTTGGGAGTTCCTGACGGGCAAGGATTGGATCGGCTTCGATCCGGACCGCTTGTCGGTTACTGTATACCCTGAGGATGAAGAAGCGTTCAAGTTCTGGAATGAAAAAATCGGGCTGCCCGCAGAGCGCATCATCAAGCTGGAGGACAACTTCTGGGATATCGGCGAAGGGCCTTGCGGACCTTGCACGGAAATTTTCTACGACCGCGGCGAAGCCTACGGCAGCGACATGTCGGACCCGGAAATGTACCCGGGCGGCGAGAATGAGCGCTACCTCGAAGTGTGGAATCTGGTGTTCTCGCAGTTCAACCATAATAAAGACGGCAGCTATACGCCGCTTCCGAACAAGAACATCGATACCGGCGCGGGTCTGGAGCGTTTCGCTTCCATCCTCCAGGATGTGGATTCGAACTTCGACACCGACCTGTTCCAGCCGATCATTCAAACAACGGCCAAGCTTGCCGGCGTAAACTACAAGGACAATCTGGAGCAGGATATCGCGCTGAAGGTTATCGCCGACCACATTCGTACCGTGACTTTCGCGGTAGGCGACGGCGTACTGCCTTCCAATGAAGGACGCGGCTACATTATCCGCCGTCTGCTGCGCCGTGCGGTTCGTTACGGCAAGACGCTTGGCCTGGACCGTCCGTTCATGTACGAGCTGACGAGCGTTGTGGGCGATATTATGGGCGTCTACTACCCAACCGTTGTAGAGAACCGTGAATATATTGCCAAAATCATCCGCACGGAAGAAGAACGCTTCCATGAGACGCTGTCCGACGGCCTGGCCATCCTGGGCGAAATCAGCGACCGGGCAAAGGCAGAAGGCGTGGACACGATCAGCGGAGCGGACGCGTTCAAGCTGTATGACACGTATGGCTTCCCGTTCGACCTGACGGAAGACTACGCGGCCGAGCAGGGGCTGAAGGTTGACCGCGAAGGGTTCGACGCGGCGATGCAGGAGCAGCGCAACCGGGCAAGAGCGGCCCGTCATGACAGCGGCAGCATGAAGGTGCAGGGCGGCGCGTTGTCCGAATTGACGGTTAAAAGCAAATTTGTTGGATATAATGACCTCGTAGCCGAAACGAAAATCGCCGCCATCCTGGTCGGGGATGAGCTGGTGGACACTGCAGGAGAGGGCGCTGAAGCGCAGGTTATTCTGGAGTCCACTCCGTTCTACGCCGAAAGCGGCGGTCAAGTAAGCGACCACGGCGTACTGACGGGCGGTGCGGTTACAGCGAAGGTCAACGGGCTCTTCAAGGCGCCCCGCGGCCAGCATGTCCATCTGGTGACTGTGGAATCCGGTGAGCTGAAAGTAGGAGATACGGTCCGAGCCGAAGTGAACCGGGCGGAACGCGAAGATGTGGTGAAGAACCACACGGCTACTCACCTGCTGCATAAAGCGCTGAAGGAAGTGCTCGGCGGCCATGTTAATCAGGCGGGCTCGCTCGTGGAAGGGCAACGTCTGCGGTTCGACTTCTCGCATTTCGGCGCGATTACGCCGGAAGAGCTAACGGAAATCGAGCATAAAGTCAATGAGCAAATCTGGAGAGCCCTTGATGTCGTCATCGAAAACAAACCGATCGACGAAGCCAAAGCGATGGGCGCAATGGCGCTCTTCGGCGAAAAATACGGCGATATCGTCCGCGTGGTACAGGTCGGTGATTACAGCCTTGAGCTGTGCGGCGGCTGTCATGTAAGAAACACCTCGCAGATCGGCATCTTCAAGCTCGTCAGTGAGAGCGGCATCGGCTCCGGCGTGCGCCGGATCGAGGCTGTGACCGGCCGTTACGCTTACCAGTACACGGAGAGCCAGCTCGACTTGCTGAAGCAGGCTGCCGCGCTGCTGAAATCGTCGCTGCCGGACGTGCCGAAGCGGATCGAGGCTTTGAGCGGCCAGGTGCGCGAGCTTGCACGCGAGAACGAGTCGCTGCAATCGAAGCTCAGCGCGGCTGCGGCTGCCGAGCTGACGGGCAGCGTGAAGACGGTCGGCAGCGGCGTTCAGGTGCTGACGGCCGCCGTACAGGCCGGCAGCATGGATGCGCTGCGCTCCATGGCTGACGAGCTGAAAGCGAAGCTGCCGGAGGCCGTCATAGCGCTGGGCGCCGCAATGGATGACAAAGTCAACTTTGTCATCGCGGTGCCGCAGGCGCTGGTGAAGCAGGGCTACCATGCCGGCAAGCTGGTGAAGGAAGTCGCCGCCGTATGCGGCGGAGGCGGAGGCGGCCGTCCGGACATGGCGCAGGCCGGCGGCAAGGACGCTTCCAAGCTCGCAGCCGCGCTGAAGAAGGCCGAAGAGCTGGTAGCGGCTCAGGGCTAGAGAGCCGGCTGCCTGTCCATTTGCCCTCTCCCCGCGAGGGGAGCGGCACAATGGACGCACTTTGAGCGTGCCCTGTCTGAAAGGGCCGGGAAGCGCGTGGAGTCCCGGTGCAAAGGGGCTTTAAATGAATTGCCGGCCGAAAGGCTTGCTCCTTTGAGCCGGGCCTTCAGTCAGCGCCCCAAGCAGGCTTTAGGCCCCTGCGGGACAAGTTTTGCGCTTTTTCATCTCTTCTGTCCGCTGCCCATTCTTAAAATTGCGGGTTTTGCAGGCAAAATCCCAAAAAAGCGCTATATTCCGGCAGGATTTTCTTGTTTGGCCGTGAATATGTTATGATGGGGACAGATATAAATCAGTAATACAGCAACTTTGCGAGTGCCGCTATTAAAATCGGCTGCGCAGGAGGAAGGTGTCACAGATGGACTCCATGGACAAAACGGTCAAATTCAATGTGAAGGGCGACGAGAAAGAGGCATCTCCCCGGGAGATTCTGCTCACCGTCCACAACGCCCTGTTGGAGAAGGATTATAATCCGATCAACCAGATTGTAGGGTATCTTCTTTCCGGTGATCCGGCTTATATTCCGCGCCACAACAATGCGAGAAGTTTGGTCCGGAGGAAAGAACGTGACGAGCTGATTGAAGAGCTGGTCCGGTTCTACCTTGCCAATCAGCCGGCGGATAAGGTCAAATGAGGAAGCTCGGTCTGGATTACGGTGACCGCCGGATCGGCGCGGCCGTAAGCGATGCTTTTGGCTGGACCGCTCAGGGACTGGAGACCATCGAGCGCCGCCGGGACGGGAGCGAGCTGGAGCGAATTCGTCACCTGATCGAGGAGTATGAAGTGTCCGAGGTTGTGGTCGGCCTGCCCAAGAATATGAACGGCACAGTAGGCCCTCGCGGCGAGATCTGCATTGAATTCGCAAACGCGCTGCGGGAGAAACTGAACTTGCCCGTACACCTTTGGGATGAGCGCCTGACAACGGTATCCGCGGAGCGGGTGCTGATTGAAGGCGATGTCAGCCGTAAGAAGCGCAAAGGAATTGTGGATAAAATGGCCGCAGTTCTGATTTTGCAAAATTATTTGGATGCTAACAGTAAAAGGTGAGGGGTGCGCACACATGGCAAACGAGCAGATCGGCATGGAAGAGGAACCGGAAATTATTTATATTCCCGATGATGAAGGCAACGAAGAGGAATTCGAGGTTATTATGAAGTTCGAGGTTGACGGCTCCGATTCCAAGTACATGATGGTCGTCCCGCTCGATTCCGAGGACGATGAAGCCGATGAGGTATACGCATTCCGTTATGAAGAGGACGGAGACGATCTGCAGTTGTTCATGATCGAGGACGACGAGGAGTGGGCGATTGTCGAAGAAACCTTCAACACGCTGGTTGACGAGCTGGACGGAGGAGCGGAGAATGACTGAGTACTCTGCCGACCAGGTGATATGGACCTCCAGGCTGAAAGAAGCTTTTGGAGAAACCGTGGAACTGGAAGACGAGAACGGCACAGCCTCCGTATACGAGATCATCGCCGAATTTGAAGTGCAGGGCCGCGGATATGCGGTGCTGAAAGAGTCGGACAAGGACGGGGAGCCGGAAATTCTGCGCTTGCTCGTTTCCCCGGATGGCCTTCCGGAGCTGGAAAGTATTGAAGACGACGACGAATGGGAAGATGTCTCGGAGCTATACGACGAGCTGACTTTTCCGGACGACGAAGTGTAAGCATATACGGCTTGCCGCTTTCGGCCCTCGGGCCGGCTGCTGCAGGCGCATGCAGGGGAGGGCGGAGCATTCCGCGCTCCTTTTGCATGATTATTTTTTTAAAATATCTATTGAATTTAAATGAATACAATTTTATATTTATAGTCGGAAAGCGAGGAGTAGGTTTGAAATCCGCCATTCGCAATCTGTTGATTGTCCTGCTGCTGTTGATCATTGCGGCGGGGGGAGGAATCTGGTACGTATGGAACGGCATGAAGCCGGTTGAGCCTTCTGGCTCCGCAGTAACCTTTACGGTACAAAAAGGAATGGGCAGCTCAGAAATTGCCGACCTTTTGGAGAAGAACGGCATTATCCGCAGCGCTCTTTTATTTAAAGGCTATTTGAAATGGACCAATGAAGGCTCGCAGTTCAAGGCGGGAACCTACAGCGCCGCGCCCGGCGCAACGTATGATAATCTGATTGCCCAGCTGAACGCGGGAGACGTGGTAAAAAAGGAAACGGTCGTGTTCACCATCCCGGAAGGCTATACGGTGGAGCAGATTGCGGACAGGCTTGCTCAGGCGTGGGGCAAGGAAGCATCGGTCTTTTTGTCGCTGATGGACAAGGGGGAGGGCCTTAAGGAGACGGAGGTTCTCGGCGTTCCGCAGGATCAGGATTTGCGCCACCGGCTGGAGGGTTATCTGTTTCCGGAGACGTATGAGCTGGTCAAGGGCAGCACCCCGCAGCAGATTGTCGAGAAACTGATGGACGAGCTGCAAAAGAAGCTCGATAGTATTCCGGATTGGCAGACCCGGCTTAAAGAACGCGGGATGACTCTGCACGAGCTGCTGACCGTCGCTTCGCTCGTGGAGCGTGAGGTCGTTGTGGACAGCGAGCGGCCGCTTGTGGCCGGCGTGATCTATAACAGGCTGAAGAAGGGACAAAAGCTGGAGATCGACGCCACTGTCCAGTATTTGCTGGGCCGCCAGAAGGAAAGATTGTTGTATAAAGATTTGGAAATCAAAAGTCCGTATAATACGTACCGGAATACCGGGCTGCCGCCGGGACCAATTTGCAACCCCGGATTAGCCTCGATCAAAGCGGCGCTTGCGCCAGAGGCTTCGGATTATTATTTCTATGTCACGAAAAAGGATGGAACGCACACCCATCTGTTCGCCAAGACGTACAAGGAACATTTGTCCAATGTGAAAAAAAGCCAGCAGGGAGCGAAGGAAACGTCCTCATAAGGACCGCATCGTTTCCAGGGCAATATATAGCACTTATCAAAATCGTAAGAAACAATAAGAATGCCGTCCGGGGCCGACTCGGACTGCCTAAGACGGCATGACAGGAGGATACACGATGAAGAGCAAACCGGAGCTGCTGGCGACGGCCGCTTCCCTTACGGAAGCGGCCGCGCTGCTGGATGCCGGAGCCGACGGGCTGCTGATCGGCGACGACCGGTTCGGCATGCGGCTGGCGGGACATTTCAGCCTGGAAGATACGGCGGCAGCCGTGGAGCTTGCCCATGCGCACGGCCGCAAAGTATACGCCGGACTCGGGGGGCTGATGCCGAACCGGCTGCTGGACGAGCTTCCGGCCTATATCAAGGCCATTGCCGAAATCGGGGTGGATGGCGCGGAGTTCGGTGATCCGGCCGTGCTGGCCGTGGTAAGGCACGAGGTGCCCGGCCTCAGGCTACATTGGAACGCGGAGATGACGTCGACCAATTTCGCGACATCCAACTACTGGGGGCGCAAAGGCGCTTCCCGCGCCGTGCTGGCCCGGGAGCTGAACATGGACGAAATCACGGAAATGGTACCGAAGCTTGAGGTGGAGGCCCAGGTTCAGGTTCACGGCATGACCAATATTTATCACTCCAAGCGGAAGCTTGTGGAGAGCTATATGGCTCATCAGGGGCGGCCGGTCACCGGCGGAAGCCTTGGAAAGGAACGCGGCCTGTTCCTGATCGAGGCCGAACGGCCTGACGAGAAATTCCCGATTTACGAGGATCGTAACGGCACCCATATTATGAGCTCGGACGATATTTGCATTTTGGAGGATTTGCATGTGCTGATGGAAGCCGGGGTACACAGCTTTAAAATTGAAGGGCTGCTGAAGCTGACATCTTACAACGTAGCGGCAGTCAAGGCTTACCGCAAGGCGATCGACGCCTATGCGGCCGATCCGGCAGGCTACGCCTTCCAGGAGGAGTGGCTGGACGAAGTCCGGGAGCTTCAGGACCCGGAGCGGGAGCTGACCTTCGGCTTCTTTTACAAGGAGCAGGTTTATTAAAAATCTAATTAATTGGAATAAAGGAGAGGAGAACAGGGATGAATACTGTGGCCAAGCCGCAATTCAAAGGCAAGCGTTACCGCTTGGATAAACCGGAGCTCCTGGCTCCGGCGGGCAATCTGGAAAAATTGAAATTTGCCGTGCATTATGGCGCGGATGCGGTCTATATCGGCGGGCAGAAATACGGCCTGCGTTCGAATGCGGACAACTTCAGCTTCGAGGAAATGCGCGAGGGTGTGGAATTCGCCAAGAAATACGGCGCTAAAGTATTTGTCGCGACGAATATTTACGCGCATAACGAAGATATCGCCGGAATTGAGGAGTACCTGCGCAATCTGTATGAGGTCGGCATCGCCGCCATTATTGTTGCGGACCCCGCGATTGTGGACATTGCCCAGCGGACCGTACCTGGCCTTGAGGTACACCTCAGCACCCAGCAGTCTACTCTGAACTGGCAGGCCGTGTCCTTCTGGAAGGAAGAAGGACTTCCGCGCGTCGTGCTGGGCCGCGAGACGAGCCTTGAGGAAATCGCCGAGATCAAGCAGCATGTCGATATCGAAATCGAGGCTTTTATCCATGGAGCGATGTGCTCCTCGTATTCCGGCCGCTGCGTGCTGTCCAACCACTTTACGGACCGCGACTCCAACCGCGGAGGCTGCTGCCAGTCGTGCCGGTGGAAATACGATTTGTTCGAGGATACGCGTGAAGGCGGAGTCCGGGTCTCTGAGGAACCAAGCGCCGGACAGCTGCCGCAGCGCCTGGTTCCCGGCGTAACGCAGCTTCCGCTGCACGAGCCGGAGGATAATCCGTTTTCGATGGGCGCCAAGGATCTGTGCATGCTGGAGCGCATTCCCGATCTGATCGAGGCGGGCATCGACAGCTTCAAGATCGAAGGCCGGATGAAGTCCATCCACTACGTCGCCACCGTGGTCAATGC
This sequence comes from Paenibacillus apii, assembly GCF_011043685.1. Taxonomy (NCBI): domain Bacteria; kingdom Bacillati; phylum Bacillota; class Bacilli; order Caryophanales; family Paenibacillaceae; genus Paenibacillus; species Paenibacillus apii. The sequence continues at coordinate 169,753 of NZ_JAAKGU010000004.1, forward strand.
TTACCGGAAGGCGATCGACGCCTATATGGCCGACCCCGAGCATTACGAGATGAAGCGGGAATGGATGGATGAATTGAACAAAGCGGCCAACCGTCCGCTGAACACAGGATTTTTCTACGACACGCCGGATCATGAGGATCATATCTACGAACCGGAAGAAAAAGCCGCTCCATTTGACTTTGCCGGCCTTGTGCTGGAGTATGACGCGGAGACGGGCACGGCGCTGATTCAGCAGCGAAACCATTTCAAACCGGGTCAGGAGGTTGAATTCTTCGGACCGGACCGCAGCCCGTTCAAGCAGATTGTGGGCGAGCTGCGGGATGAGGAAGGCACTGTACTGGACGCCGCGCGCCATCCTTTGCAGCGCATCCGGATGAAGGTCGACCAGCCGGTGGCTTATTTTGATATGATGCGGAAGAAGAAATAACAAAGCGGAATGTATGGAACGGGCGGGTTTCGGATGACGGAACCCGCCTGTTTTTTTGTACAAAATTACAAATTTACAAAGAAAGTAGGTCTACAGACATAAAAAATGAAGAAAGGTATAAGAAAAATCTCCCAGTCTGCCGATATAGTGGATAACGCTTACATCATGCAGTGCAAATTCATCAGGCAGGTGATCAGGAATGGGAGAGGCTGAAAGAGAGAGAAAAAAGGGTCAACGCAAAGAAAGCTTAGTGAAGGGTCAGCGTGATGAAGGCCGGCCAGGACAGAACCTGACGACAAGGGAGAAGACGGGCGGCTGGTTTGCGGGCATATCGGCACACCAGGATTGGAAGCGCTTGCTGACTCAATCCGCAGGGCAATTCAGAACGGTCAATCCCGCCAAGTCGGTCGGGGTCAAGCTGTTTCTGATTTTTTTATCGTCCATTGTCGTTGTAGTTATGTTTCTGGGATTAATGTCTTATACGAAGGCCAAGAACACCATCAAGGATAATGTGTCCGAAGCGAACCGCCAGACGATTATTCAAAATGCCGAGAAGCTCGATATTATTTTGAACCAGTACGAGACGCTCGCTTTGCAGCTGTTCTTTGATCCGGAGGTTCAGGCGCAGATTGACAATCTGAAGAACGCCAAATCGTTTTATGATCAATTTGTGGCGATGGATAACATCGGTGAGAAGCTGACCAATCAGACGACCGCAGATTCCAATATCATCAGCTTTTCGCTGATCCCGGATAACGCTAAACAGCAAGTCATGACAAGCGGCAATTCCAAGCTGGTTTCGGAGGATATGCGGGACAAGGACTGGTACAAGCAGGCGATTGCCAATACGGAAAATTATAAGCCGACTTTTGCGGGTGACTCCTTCAGCTCAAAGTTCTTCTGGTTTCCGGTTAGTGATGTTGTGAAGGAAAGCACCAACATCGCTATTGTGCGAAAGCTCCAGAATATGGGGGACACTTCCGGGTACGTCGTGGTGATCGAAATCAAGCAGGATACGCTTGAAAGCGCCTTCCGAAGCGTAAATCTGGGGAATGGATCACATATCCAGCTGGTTTCGCCCGAAGGCACCGTTATCGCTTCCTCTGTCAAGGAGGAGGACGGTAAAGCGTCGGCCTATGCTTTTATCAAGGACAGCAAAGCCAATAACAGCAGCATCGAAACCCGGGACGCGAAGGGTCGTGACCTGCTGGCCGTGTTCAGTCCGCTCACAAAAGCCGACTGGAAGCTTACGGGCATCGTTCCGACCGATGCGCTCGTGAAGGACGCGAAGCCGATTCTTTTTACTACTTATATCGCGGCTGGAGCGGCGGCCCTGCTGGCGCTGCTGCTCGGCGTATGGATGGTGCGCATGATCGCCCGTCCGCTTGCACGTCTCAAGGATCTGATGGGCGAAGGCGCCAAGGGGAATTTGACGGTACGTACACCGTATACTTCCTCAGATGAGATCGGCCAGCTGTCGGCTTCCTTTAATCTGATGATGGAACGCATTACGGAGCTGGTCTCCCAGACGACGGAATCAGCCCGCGATGTGCTGGGGACGGCAGGCGAGCTCGGAGTAGCTTCACGCAAGACGGCGGTATCCGCCAAGGAAATTGCGGCTGCAACCGAAGAAATCGCCGAGGGAGCCGGCAGTCTCGCGCTTGATGCCGAGAAAGGCAACGAGCTGACCGAGGCCTTGTCGGCCCAAATGGAGGCGGTCATTCACTCCAACCGTGAAATGGACGACAGGGCGCGTATTGTCGGGGAATCCAGCGGCAAAGGGATGATGCAGCTTGAAGAGCTGCTGAAGCAGACGGGGCGCACGGGCGAGATGACCAAAGCACTCGTCGATAAAGTGGACAACCTGAAGCAGACGGCTCTGTCCGTCCTGAAGGTGCTTGACGTGATGAAAAATATTACCCAGCAGACTAACATTTTGTCTCTGAACGCGACGATCGAAGCGGCGCGCGCGGGCGCGGCCGGCCGGGGCTTTATGGTGGTGGCGGGCGAAATACGGGCGCTGGCCGATCAATCGAAGGAATCGATCGCGCTCGTTGCGAACATCACCGACAAGATCATGACGGAAATGAACGAAACGGTGGATGTGCTGTCAGAGGTGACGCCGCTGTTTGCGGAGCAGATGAGCTCGGTCAAGAATACGAGCGATATTTTTCTATCGGTTCGGGAACAGATGGATGGCTTCGTTGCGAGCCTGCAATCGGTAACATCTGCGATCGACAGTCTGAAAGCTTCCCAGACGGTGTTGTCTGAGGCGATGAGCAATGTAAGCGCTGTGGCGGAGCAGTCGTCGGCGACCTCGGAGGAGGTGGCGTCGCTCAGCAGCGAACAGCAGAGTGTAAGCGACCAACTGGTCATGCTGTCGGCCAACCTTGAAAGCGTTTCGGGCCATTTGAAGGAAAAGCTGTCGCTCTTCAAAATTTGACCGCAGCGCAAGCAATCGGCTGTCCCTAGAGGACTACGGTTAATAGCGGACCTTCGCATCAAACGGTGCGGAGGTTTTTTTTGCATATTTAAGCGACATACAAGGACGATAGCGGGCATTGTTATCGCGGACGCTGGACATAATAGGAAAAATTACGCTTTCGGAGGCGATCCGATGCCAAGCAAACGCCGCTACAAAAACAAACGAATTTCTGTCACCCTGATTCTGCTCGCTGCCGTCTTCGCTCTGCTTGTACTGCGGCTCGCCTGGATTCAATTCGTCATCAGCGGGCGCCGTGTTCCCGGGGGGCAGTATCCTCTCGCCAAAATGTCCCGGATTCAGAGCGAACGGGAGGTTGTGCTCGACACCGGCCGGGGACGGCTGTATGACCGTCATGGACTGCCGCTGGCCGGAGAGACAATATGGGCGGCGGCTTTTTATCCGCAGGAGGCAGGAAAGCGCGGAGAGAGTGGCGCCGGGACTGCAGATTCGCTTCAAGCGCTTCGCCGTTTGGCCCTGGTACTGGGCGTGCCCTATAAACAGCTTCAGGAAAAAAGAGAGAAGCTGGTCCAGCCCTTCCTCTGGCCCGCCAAGTCTGGCGGCGGCCCGCTTGCGCTTACGCCGGTGCAAGCCGCCGAAATCGGCCGCCTTCGGATTGACGGCGTCCGTGTGCTGCCGTACGCCTGCAGACCGGGCGGCAGTCTGACCGGGCGCCAGTGGCTCGGCCATTTGTCCGAAGCCCGGCCGAAGCAGATGAGCCGCGCGGCGGGCGGTAATGCGGCATCCGTCGGAAACGGCGGAAATGGCGGCTCCGGTCTGCGCGTGACGATGGAAGGAACGACGGGACTTGAGAAGACGCTGGAGCCGCTGCTTCGCGGGGTCGGGCATACCGAGGTCGTTGCGAGAGTCGACGCCGAAGGGAAGCGTCTGCCGGGCAGCGGATTGACGGTGCGGACGCCGTCCAATCCCTATTATCCGCTGAAGCTTCAGACCACTGTCGATCTGAAGCTTCAGGACAAGATTGAGAGGCTGGCTGCCGAAAGCGGCGTCAAGGAAGGAGCGGTCGTCGTGCTGGAGGCCGGGACCGGCGATGTGGCGGTGATGGTATCGCTGCCGTTCTATGATCCCGGCAATGTCTCGCCCGAGGGAGGCGAGTGGAATAACCGCGCGCTCCAGGCGGCGGCGCCCGGCTCGATCTTCAAAATCGTTACCGCCGCCGCCGCGCTGGAAGCCGGCGTGACTTCGCCGGGTGAGACGTTTCACTGTCATGGCGCCTATGGCAAATACGGGCTGTCCTGCCATAAGAAAGCCGGACACGGCGCGCTGACTCTGGAGCAGGGCTTCGCCCTGTCCTGCAACAGCGTGTTCGCCGCGCTCGCCGAGCGGCTGACGGCGAGCCAGCTCCAGTCCGCGGCGCTGGCGCTCGGCCTCGGCCGGGACATCGGCTGGCGGCAGGAGAAGGTTCTCGGCCTGCCGCTGCTCCAGCCGCTCTCCGGCGAACAGCGGGGGACCGTCTTTCGGACGCTGATCCCGGGCGACGGGGGAGCCCGCGTGCAGACGGCCATCGGCCAGCGCGACGCCATGGTCACGCCGCTGCAGGCGGCGAATCTGGTCGTCACGCTGCTGCACGGCGGCGAGGTGCGCGCGCCGCGAATCCTGCGCGAGGTCGATTTCGCCAATGGGCAGAAGCTGATGGACCTGCCCCCGCATCTGGCGCCCGCCCCGGAAGGGCGCATCTCGGAGCGTACCGCGAAGCTGCTGCGGTCCTGGATGCGCCGGGTGGTGACGGATGGCACGGGCCGGTCCCTCAGCGGCGCGCGCTGGTCGCTTGCCGGCAAGTCCGGCACGGCGGAGACGCTGGTCCGGAGAGCCCCCCGGACCAATCAATGGTTTATCGGCTTCGGTCCGGCAGAGAAGCCAGAATATGCGTTGGCGGTGCTGGTCAAGAACGCGGCTCCGGAGAGCCCCCACACCGCCACCCGGCTGTTCGGCGAGATCATGGACCTTCTTGCGGAGCCTTCCGGCGGCTGATCTCCGCATCGCTGCCGGCGGCTGATTCGCCCGGCTCATCTCCGTTTCCGTCACCGTAAGCGAACGGAGAAACGATGAATTCCTCCTGCGGCAGGGAAATCCACTTCTTAAGATAGCCCTGCTGGAGCAGCTCCTTGATCAGAATCAGCAGAATCGGCGAGAGAATCAGCCCGGCGACGCCGAAGGCGGAGGTTGACAGGATGACAAAGGACAGCATCAGGAACGCCGAGGAGACGCCAATGGAATTGCCGGTGATCTTCGGCTCCAGCAGCTGGCGGACAAGCAGCACAACGGCCAGCAGGACGAGAAGTCCGATCGCAAGCGGCGTGCTGCCGATGATGAACAGATAAATGATCCAGGGGACCAGAATCGTTGTTACCCCCAGAAGCGGCAGAATGTCGAACACTGCACAGACGAGCGCCATCGTGATTTCATTTCCGGTCTGCAGGATGAACAGGCCCACAAGTACAATGACGAATGTAATGGAAATCAGGATCAGCTGCGCTTTTAAATAGGAGCCGATGGCTTTGAAGACGTTGCCCTGCAGGAAGCTATAAGCCGTCTTGAACGTCTTCGGCATTTTATCATGCGCGACCCGCCGCCAATCCTTGATCTCCATGCTCAGGAAGAACGCGAGGATGATGGCGACCCCGAAATTGGCCATAAACGAGGAGAACGTGCCCAGAAGCCGGATCATATATTTAAAGAACACAATCAGCCAACTTGACAGCAGATCGGTAGCCGTTTTGAAATAGCTGTTCAGTTTGTCGGTGATATCGGGCGGGAGATTCGCTATTTTTTGCTGAAGCCAGGTCGTCAGCTCAATAAATTGCTGCTGCACCACATATGTATAATGGGGGAGATTTTCCTGAAGCTGCAGCGCCTGCGATGCAATCAGCAGTCCGGCGCCGAACAGCGTGCCGAGCAGCAGAATCAGGAACAGCAGCACGGAGATAGCGGAAGCGAACGGCTTGGGCAGCCCCCTGCGATTCAGGAAGCGCGCCAGAGGTTCAATCAGCATAAATACGAAAAAGGATAAAAACACGGGAGCGGCCAACTGGTACAGCTTGCTGAAGGCGAGCATGACCAGATAAACGGTAAGCACGAGCAGTCCGATATCGAAAAAGGTACGCCAATATTTTTTGTAAAGCGGCAGCATGAATTTAACGACTCCTTTGCGATTGGGATGGCATTTCTTTCACAGAACTGATTTCCATTGTACACGATTTTACCAAAAAACCATCTTTTTCTTTGACAGCTGTGGTAAAATGGGGAGTAACGGTTTTTAAAAGGATGCGGCTCGTTCAGCCCAGAAACAGATATTCACAAGACTCTGCACGCATCGCTGCATAGAAAGCGCAGGCTCTACAAATTCGGCGCTGCCGCTTCTTCATGCCTTGTCGCCGCTTAAGCCGGCATTCACCTCTATTTGGCCGTTTTCCGCCTGTCAGCTAACAGACGTAAGAGCGGCTCTCAAGTCAACTCTCGAGAAAAGCGGGGAAGAAAAATGGAGACTTTGCTGCTCTGGTTGTTTTACATCTCAACATTTTATGCGTTTATTCCCGGCATCATCAGCCGGATCTTCGGTTACCGCGTCTTTCGAAGAGGAATCGGAGTCAAGGATTTTGCCCTTACCTTTGACGACGGTCCTGACCCGAAGTACACGCCAATTCTGCTTGATTTGCTGAACAAGTATAACGCCAAGGCTACCTTTTTTGTCGTCGGCTCCCACGCGGAGCGCTGCCCCGAGATCATCCGCCGCATGCATGCGGAGGGGCATCTGATCGGTATTCACAATTATATCCACAAGAGCAACTGGCTGATGCGTCCCAGCACGGTCCGCAAGCAGATTCAGCTTACTGATGATATTATTTACGGAATTACCGGCGAGCGCAGCACGTACTACCGTCCGCCTTGGGGGATCGTTAACCTGTTCGATTTCTCGAAGCGCCGTCATGTCAAAATCGTACTGTGGTCCGCCATGTTCGGCGATTGGCGCAAGAAGCTCGGCGTGGATCGGCTGACGGAAAAAATGCTGGCCCGTCTGAATCCCGGCGAAGTGATGCTGCTGCATGACTGCGGCTTGACGCTCGGGGCCGATCCCGAGGCGCCGGAGCAAATGCTGGCTGCGCTGGAACGCACGCTGGAAGAAGCCAAGGTCAGGGGGCTTAACAGCATCCGGGTTGACGAGATGATCAAGGCGGCCGAGAAATCCTCGCTGGCCCGGATGTCCTTCGGCAAGCGTCTGCTTGTCGGTCTGTGGCTTCTTTGGGAACGGTGCTTTCACTTCCTGTTCCGTCTGCGGACGGTATCACCGGCGCTTCCGTTCCTCCATTACCGTCTGCGTGCTTATCAAGGCCATTCGGTTTCACTTGATGACGGAACGACGCTGAGCAAGGGCGACCAGGTCATTGAGCTTCATATCGACAATCACCAGCTGTTCGAGCTCGGGATGCAGTCTCGTTCGGCGGCCCAGCTCGCGATCCGGATGATTCGCCGGATGGATAAGGATATGCCGTATCTTGCGGAAATCATCGCCGGAGACGACGCCCTGTCGGAAGCGAAGGCGCTGTACGGCATCAGTATGATCAACCGGGGGCCGGAGAAGTTTGGCTTTACCGTCAAGGATATGCCGAAAGGGCTCTTTGCAAGCCTTACGAAATTTTATCTCAGCATTCTGATGAGTGTCATTCATCCGGCAGGCGGGGCGCGACTGAAGGAACGAAGCGAGGCGCTGGTTCCCAAGATCATCGTGATGCCGGTATCTCAGCTGCTTGATTCCTATGGGCAAAAATGCACCGGAGCCAAGCTACACAGACGGCAGGCCGCTGGTCCGGAGCATGAAGAAGATATGGCCGAAGCTGAGCTTCCCGGCGCTCACGCTCATTGATTTGGCAATTATCCGCGTATGGAAAATCCCTTTCTTGAAGACGCTCAGTCAGAACCCTTTGGCGGGATTTGGCGGTGTCCGACGGAAAGGGCTTTTTATTATGGCAACAGCTGGCACGGCTGCCCCTTTGTATTACTTGTTTGTACGAAGGACTTAAGTACCCGTTTCAAAAAAACAAAATGAGCTCCTTTCTCATTGACGCTTCAAAAAGGTAATATAGAAGTGTGGAAGTCATCATTTTTTTGTCACCCTAACGATAACAGGAGGTTCTTGCCAATGAAACCCGTACAGTTTCCGCAGGATTTTATCTGGGGCGCGGCTACCGCTTCGTACCAAATCGAAGGCGCTTACGATGAAGACGGCAGGGGGATGTCCATCTGGGACACGTTCGCCCGGATTCCCGGAAAAGTTGAGAACATGGACAACGGAGACGTCGCCTGCGACAGCTATCACCGGTTCCGCGAGGATATCGCCTTCATGAAGGAGCTCGGCCTGAAAGCTTACCGGTTCTCCATTGCCTGGCCGCGGATTTTTCCGGAAGGCACGGGGGAGCTTAACCCGGAAGGGCTTGCTTACTACGATGCTTTGGTTGACGCACTGCTAGAGAACGGAATCGAGCCCGTATGCACGCTGTACCACTGGGACCTGCCCCAAACGCTGCAGGATGCGGGAGGATGGGAGAACCGGGCGACTGTCGATGCATTTGTCGAATATGCGAAGACGCTGTTCCGCGCTCTGGGAGGCAGAATCAAGACATGGATAACGATTAACGAGCCTTGGTGTGTGTCGTTTCTGTCCAATTACCTTGGCTTGCATGCGCCTGGCAACAAGGATTTGCAGCTCGCCGTAACCGTTTCCCATCATTTGCTGCTGGCACACGGAAGGGCCGTTCGAACCTTTCGGGAATTGGGAATCCCCGGAGAAATCGGCTTTGCCCCCAATGTAACGTGGATGGAGCCATACAGCAGCCGGAAAAAGGATGCAGATGCCTGCAAACGGGAGAACGGCTGGTACATGGAATGGTTTATGGACCCGGTATTCAAGGGCGAGTATCCGTCCTTTCTGGTCAAATGGTTCCGGGAGAAGGGAGCGGAGGTTCCCGTACTGGAAGGCGATATGGAGCTTATCCGTGAGAAGATCGATTTTCTTGGCATCAATTACTACTCCGGCTCCGTGGCAAAATACGGCGAACAAGCGGGTCTTATGGCATGCGAACCGGTGGACATGGGGTATACCCGGACGGATAACGGCTGGCCGATTTACCCGGAAGGCTTTTACAAAGCGCTGAGCTATATAGGCGGCCGTTACGGCGATATTCCGATCTACATTACGGAGAATGGGGCCTGCTACAACGACGGACCGGACAGGGGAATCGTGGCGGATCAGAAGCGGATTGATTATCTGTACCAGCATCTGCTCCAGCTTCACCGCAGCATCGGCAACGGTATTCCGGTCAAAGGATATTTTGCCTGGTCGCTGCTCGACAATTTCGAGTGGGCTTTCGGATACAGCATGCGGTTCGGACTGATCCATGTGGATTACGATACGCTTGTCCGTACGCCGAAAGACAGCTATTACTGGTATCAGGATGTAATCGAAACGGGCGAGGTGTAAGGCAGGAACGCTGAGCGGAAACTGCATAAATGAGGATTCGCCTCAAAAAAAACAGCCCGGAAGGCTTTCGTCGATTAGACGATGCCTTCCGGGCTTGTTTGTTGAATGGCCGCAGCCAGTATCACAATCTGTTCCGCTGGCTGCGGGAAAATTAAATTTTGAGTACGCCGCCTTTGCTGGCGTTCGTAACAAGCTTGGAGTAGCGGGCCAGGTAGCCCGTCTTCACTTTGGGCTCGAACTCCACCCAGTCTTTGCGGCGGTCCGCCAGCTCCTCTTCGCTGACATGCAGCTCGATCTTGCGGTTGTTCAGATCCAGCTCGATGATATCGCCGTCGCGAACGAAGGCAATCGGTCCGCCTTCCGCCGCCTCCGGCGAGATATGGCCGATGCTGATGCCGCGGGAAGCGCCCGAGAAGCGGCCGTCGGTGATCAGGCCGACTTTGGCGCCAAGGCCCATGCCGACGATCTGCGAGGTCGGGGCGAGCATTTCCGGCATACCCGGTCCGCCTTTCGGACCTTCGTAACGGATTACGACGACATGGCCTTCTTTAACCTTGCCGCCCGCGATGCCTTGCAGCGCTTCTTCCTGGGAATCAAAGCAGATAGCCGGGCCTTTATGGTAGCCGCCCACGGATGGGTCTACCGCTCCGACTTTGATGATGGAGCCTTCCGGCGCCAGGTTGCCGTACAGCACGGACAATCCACCGACCGGAGAGTACGGGTTGTCCAGCGTATGGATAACGCTCGTATCCTGAATTTCATGTCCGGAAACATTCTCTGCAAGTGTCTTTCCGGTAACGGTCATGCAATCGCCGAACAGCGTGCCCGGCTTCTTCAGAAGCTCGTTCAGCACGGCGCTGACGCCGCCCGCCCGGTCCACGTCCTCGATGAAGATGTCTGAAGCGGGAGCCAGCTTGGACAGATACGGCGTGCGGTTGGCGACTTCGTTGATCCGCTCAAGCGGGTATTCGATGTCGGCTTCCTGCGCGAGCGCAAGGGTGTGCAGCACCGTGTTGGTGGAGCCGCCCATCGCCATGTCGAGGGCAAAGGCGTTGTCGATCGACTCTTTGGTCACGATATCGCGGGGCTTCAGGTCCAGCTTGATCAGCTCCATGAGCTGTTTAGCGGACTTCCGTACAAATTCCTTGCGCTCTTCCGCTACGGCCAGAATCGTACCGTTGCCCGGCAGGGCGAGGCCCAGAGCTTCCGCCAGACAGTTCATCGAGTTGGCGGTGAACATGCCCGAACAGGAACCGCAGGTCGGACAACCGTATTGTTCCAGCTCTGTCAGCTCTGCGTCGTTGATCTTGCCGACCTGATACGCGCCGACGCCTTCAAAGACGGAGGTCAGCGACAGTTTGCGGCCCTTGCTGTCCACGCCGGCCTTCATTGGTCCGCCGCTGACGAAGATGGTCGGGATGTTGACGCGCAGCGCGCCCATCATCATGCCCGGCGTAATCTTGTCGCAGTTCGGAATGCAGACCATGCCGTCGAACCAGTGCGCGGATACGACCGTTTCCAGGGAATCAGCGATAATCTCGCGGCTGGGCAGAGAGTAGCGCATGCCGATATGTCCCATGGCGATGCCGTCGTCAACGCCGATTGTATTGAATTCAAAAGGAACGCCGCCCGCTTCGCGGATCGCTTCCTTGACAATTTTGCCGAATTCCTGGAGATGCACATGGCCCGGGACGATATCGATATACGAATTGCAGACCGCGATGAACGGTTTGCCGAAATCCTCTTCCTTAACGCCTGCGGCCCGCAGCAGACTGCGGTGCGGAGCCCGGTCAAAGCCCTTCTTGATCATGTCTGAACGCATTTTCTTGGCTGCCATATTAAACAATTTCCCCCTTATTAATCAATTGTGATTCCGTATTTTGCCGCGTTAACGCGCTGCTCTCCGAAGAGCCGCGAGCCCGCGGTTTATAGAAAGAACAGGGTCCAGCTCTATACAAGAGGGTGGTCGACGCCGTTTCTATAAAAATATAAAGGCTGCAAACCGCCTGAAGGTCAGGCTAGGCTCATTTATTAGTAGAGTCTATCATAAAGGACCGCTTTTTTCTACCGGACGATGTTAAGTTTATCACAAACGGCGGCTAAAATATTTACCGTTTGCCTGCAGAGCTTCGGGTTGCAATAATCCGCTGCAACTTCATTCATTATAGCAAAGCTGATGGGCTGTCCGATTGTGGGAAATTGTAGAAGGTTGTTTGCTTGTAGCGATTCCTCTATAATTTTCCTTAAGTACAAGCGACGCATGCGGTAAATCCGGGAGTGGACAAATTGACTGAGACTCGTACGAAGCGCGGTTTCGCATTGTTGGTGCTGGCGTTCATCGCGGCTGTAGCGCTGGCTCTCTGGGTTTATTTGAAGCCTTACGCCTTGACAGGCCAGGCCGAAACAGCCCTGGTATCCGGCAAGGGAATCACCGTCGAGATGAATGACAACTGGATTTCCCTCAAGCCTTTGGCGGCAAGCGGTGCAGGCGTTATTTTTTATCCGGGGGGTCTCGTAAAAGCCGAAGCGTATGCGCCGCTAGCCAGAGGATTGGCTGCAGCCGGGCATCCGGTCTACATCGCCCGCATGCCGCTTAATCTCGCGATGACCCGCAGCGATGCGGCGAAGGAGATCATTCGCGTGCATCCGGGCCTGTCCTTTGTGCTGGGCGGGCACTCGCTGGGAGGTGTGATAGCGGCGCGGTATGCCGCAAGTCATCCCGACGAGCTGGCCGGTGTGTTCTTCCTTGCTTCCTATCCGGATGAGAAAGGGAGCCTGAAGTCGACAACGCTGGCTGTCCTGTCGGTGCTGGGTACGGAAGACAAGGTGGTCGATCCGAAAAAGTACCGCGAGGGCAGAGCCTACCTGCCGGACAGCACCGTGTACTATTCGCTGGAGGGCGGGAACCACGCCCAGTTCGGCAGCTACGGCCCCCAAAAAGGAGACGGAGAGGCAACGATAACCGAGAATGCCCAGCAGAAGGAGACCGTTCGCGCGCTGCTTGATTGGATGAGCAATTTACGCTGATCCCGGATGTATCCGCCAGGCGCCGGCTGCGGCCCTCCGGGATGCGAAGGCCGCAGTACATAAGGACGAAGGGAGATACGAAAGTGCCTCTACTGCATGCAAACGGCATTTCCGTGCCCTGCAAAGCCATCCTGTTCGACAAAGACGGCACACTGCTGGATCTGATGGAAATGTGGGGGACATGGGCAGAATCGGTGCTTCTCGCGATGGAGACCCATTTGGCCCTGGCCGGGTCCGGCTTTACCGGCGGTAAAAACCTGGTGCTCGGCACCGTCCAGAACGCCGAAGGCCGGATCACCGGCTACGATCCCGGCGGGCCGCTGCCGATGGCGACGGTGGAGCAGACCTACGGCATTCTGGCTTGGCAGCTCTATGCCGCAGGTGTTCCCTGGAACGATGCGGTAACCCGGGTGATGGGCATCGCCAAGGATGCGATGAGCGTGCTCCGGGAGCGACGCTCCGCAAGTCCTCTGCCCGGGCTGCTTCCCTTTTTAAGGCAGTGCGAAGCGGCTTCGCTGAGGATGGGTGTCGTTACATCGGATGAATCGAAGATGACTGCCGAGCATCTGGAGTGGCTCGGAATTGCCGGGTACTTCGGCTCGGTTGTAACGAGGGACAGAGTAAGCAAGGGCAAGCCTGCTCCGGAAATGGCAGAAACCGCCTGCCGGGAGCTTGGCGTTCTGCCCGAAGAGACGGTTGTCATCGGTGACAGCAACGCCGACATGCAGATGGGCAGGGGAGCCGGACTCCGGCTGACCATCGGTATATGGCCAGGCGCGGAGACGGCGGAGCATTTGACGGATGCGGATATCGTCGTCCGCGATTTTACCCGGTTGTCCGTCTCTATATAGCTCTATAAAATTTGAAAGAAAGGAAGATGCTAGCTATGGAAGATTTGGAGACTTTGGCTTCGTGGATACGGGAAAGCCGCAGCATCGTCTTCTTCGGCGGGGCGGGAACGTCCACGGAAAGCGGGATTCCCGATTTTCGTTCCGCGGCGGGACTGTACCTGACGGAGAAGCATTCGCCGTATCCGCCCGAGCAAATGCTTAGCCACAGCTTTTTCATCTCCAAGCCGGATGTCTTTTTTGACTTTTACCGCACCAAGATGCTCCATCCGGGTGCGGAGCCGAATGGCGCCCACCGTCTGCTGGCCCGCCTGGAAAGCGAAGGGCGCCTGAGCGCGGTCGTGACGCAGAATATCGACGGGCTTCACCAGAAGGCGGGCAGCCGCCGCGTGCTGGAGCTTCACGGGTCCGTGCACCGCAATCACTGCATGAATTGCTCCCGTTATTACGGGCTGGACGCCATTACAAGCAGCGCCGAAACCGTGCCCCGCTGCCCGGCCTGCGGCGGCATTATCAAGCCGGATGTTGTGCTGTATGAGGAACAGCTGGACGATCAGGTGCTGAATGACTCCGTCCAGGCGATTGCAAACGCCGATCTGCTTCTCATCGGTGGAACCTCGCTGACTGTTCAGCCTGCCGCGAGTCTGATCCAATTTTTCCGTGGCAAGCATACGGTGCTGCTTAACGGCGAGTCGACGCCCTACGATTCCCGGGCGGATCTGATTATTAAGGATCGGATCGGCCAGGCGATGGAACGCATAGGGGAGCTGTTGTCCTGACCGTTCTCTTAGGCTTTGTCGGCCAATGGCGATTCTGACGGCCCGCGTCAGTTTAAGAACAAGGTAGACACTTGACAAAAGAGGCAGGGATACGCATGGTATATGTGGCAAGCGACGAGCGGTATGAGGCTATGAGATACAACCGCTGCGGTAAATCCGGACTAAAGCTCCCGGCCATCTCGCTCGGATTGTGGCATAACTTCGGGGGCATCGACACTTACGAGAACGGCAGGGACATGATTACCCGGGCCTTCGATCTGGGCATTACCCACTTCGATTTGGCTAACAACTACGGTCCTCCTCCGGGTTCTGCGGAGGAGCTGTTCGGAAGGGTACTCGCCAGAGATTTGGCGCCGTACCGTGACGAAATGGTGATCTCGACCAAAGCCGGCTTTTATATGTGGCCGGGCCCGTACGGAGAATGGGGCTCGCGCAAATATGTGCTGTCGAGCCTGGACCAGAGCCTGAAGCGGCTCGGACTGGATTATGTGGATATTTTTTATTCCCACCGTCCCGATCCGGAGACGCCTCTGGAAGAGACGATGGGCGCGCTGGACCAGGCCGTCCGCTCCGGCAAGGCCTTGTATGTCGGGTTGTCTAATTATTCCGCCGAGCAGACGGAAGCCGCCATCGCCATCCTGCGGGAGCTTGGCACTCCGCTGCTGATTCACCAGCCCAGATATTCCCTGCTGGACCGCTGGATCGAGAACGGGCTGCAGGATGTGCTGGAGCGGCATGGCGTCGGCAGCATCGCCTTTACGCCGCTGGCGCAGGGAATGCTGACGAATAAATACCTGAACGGCATTCCCGGCGATTCCCGGGCGGCCAAGCCTTCAACCGCGCTAAGCGAGAGCCAGATCACGCCGGACACGCTGCGAAAGGTGCGGCTGCTGAATCAGATGGCCGCGGCGCGCGGCCAGAGCCTGGCGCAGTTCGCGCTGGCCTGGGTGCTTCGCAGCGGCAGAGTCACTTCCGCGCTGATTGGCGCGAGCCGGGTCAGCCAAATCGAAGACAATGTCGCTGCTTTGTCCAATCTGGAGTTCTCGCAGGAGGAGCTGGAACGGATCGAAGTGATTCTGGGGGCGGAGAACGACGGTTAACTAGGAGACTGCTTGTTAGCGGTCCTGCTGACGGGCCGTGACGGCGCGGTAAGCCGTCGGCGACAGCCCGCAGAAGCGCTTGAACTGGCGCGAGAAATACAGGGCGTCGGTCAAGCCGACCGAAGCGGCCACCTGCTCGACCGACAGCTCCGGCCGTTCGCGCAGCAGCTGGCGCGACTTGTCGATCCGCAGCTTGAGCAGGTAGGTAACGGGGGACAGGCCCGTCTCCTCTTTGAAAATGCGCGACAGATAAGCACGATTGTAGCCGAGACTCGCGCACATCTGCTCAATGGAGACAGGGTGGGCGTACTGGGAGGACATGTAATGGATCATCTGCTTAACGGTCCGCTTCACCTGTGAGTCCTTTCCCTGAGGGCCGGACTCGGCCTTCAGCTTTCCGGCCGCCTCACCCAGTGTGAGGTAGAGCAGCCCAAGCGAGGTTAAATGACCGCTCTCCCTGCCTTCGAAGAACGTTTCCATGATGCCGGCGAGCGCACCCGGAATGCCGCTTTCGCCGCCGCAGGCTGCGACCGGCTGCTCGGGAGAGAAGCCGGCTTCCCGGACAGTCCTGTCCGCCTCCTTGCCGGAAAAGGCCGCCCAGCGGTATTTCCACGGATTCTCGGGGTCGGATACGTAACTGACCAGCTGGCCGGGATGGATGAGAAAGCAGTCGCCGGGTCCAAGCTTATAAGTCCGCTGCTCTGTGCGGAACATGCCAGTCCCGGTTTCAATGCAGTGCAGCAGAAAATAATCGTAGATTTTTGGTCCGACCTGGTGCGTCGGGGGTGTCTGGCTTTCGCCCGCGAACAGGACATGAAGGTTCTGCTCTTCGTAATATACGGGGTTGGAAGCGACGGAGTAGGATTGTTCCATCCACGGATCCCTTTCTTTCTATACTCGGGTAAAGTCACATTTATCCATACTTTACACACATGATTGCATTACGGCAATAGTCTCCTTTAATTATACTATAAGCATAAAGGTGCTGAATATTCAGTCTGGAAGGAGATGCGGCAAAAGGGTGGATGCTATGGGTTTGCGGATACTCGGAGCTGCATAAAAAATGGTCCCTTAAGGGCCAAAATATATTACGTATGCGCATCGGAAACGGTGTTAGATAATCGGGAGGAGTGAAGGAAGATGGCTATTTTGGTAACAGGTGGAGCGGGTTATATCGGTTCTCACACGGTGGCGGAGCTGCTGGATCGCGGCGAAGAGGTGGTGGTGCTCGATAGTCTGGTGACAGGGCACAAGGAGTCCCTGCTGGGAGGCAAGCTGTACGTCGGCGATTTAAGGGACAAGGAGCTGCTGGCCAAGCTGTTTGCCGAGAACGATATTGAAGCGGTCATTCACTTTGCCGCAAGCTCGCTCGTCGGAGAGAGCATGAAGGACCCGGTAAAATATTACGACAACAACGTATACGGCACACAGTGCCTGCTGGAAGGCATGCAGAAGGCGGGAGTGGATAAAATCGTATTTTCCTCCACCGCCGCTACCTACGGAGAGCCTGAGAAGGTGCCGATCGAAGAGACCGACCGCACCGAGCCTTCCAACGTCTACGGGGAAACGAAGCTGACGATGGAGCGGATGATGTCGTGGTTCGACAAAGTGCTTGGAATCAAGTACGTGGCGCTGCGCTACTTCAATGCCGCCGGGGCCCATGCTAGCGGAAAAATCGGCGAGGATCACCGTCCGGAAAGCCATCTGATCCCGCTCGTTCTTCAGACCGCGCTGAAGCAGCGCGAAAGCATCGCCGTATTCGGCGACGACTACCCGACCGAAGACGGCACCTGCATCCGCGACTACATCCATGTCAGCGATCTGGCCGACGCCCATGTCCGGGCTGTAACCTATCTGCGCAGCGGAAGCGGAAGCAATTTCTTCAATCTCGGCAACGGCCTCGGCTTCTCCGTCAAGGAAGTTATCGAAACGGCCAAGGAAGTGACCGGTCTCGACATCCCGGTAGTCATCCAGGAACGCCGCGCGGGCGACCCCGCCGTGCTTGTGGCTTCTTCGGCCAAGGCCCGCAGCGTGCTGGGCTGGAATCCTTCTCGCGCCGACCTGAAGGAAATTATCCGCAGTGCCTGGAACTGGCATTCGTCCCATCCGCAAGGGTACGGAGAAGCCTGATGAACTCCCTTGGTACGGTATCCGCAATGAAGGAGTCGAACGTTATGGTTAGCGATAACACTGCAGCTTCCGCGGCCGATCGGGCGCTGCATGCCATTGAGCAGTTGGTGCTGTTCGCTGTAAGACGGCGCCTGATCGAGCCTGCCGACACTGACTACAGCCGAAATCTGCTGCTGGATCAATTCCGCTTCAGCGAACCGTATACGGGTGAAGTCGACGAGACGGAATTGAGCGGCCCGCAGGGTCCGCTTGATATCCTGATCGATTACGGCTTCGGCATCGGACTGATTCCGGAGAACAGCGACACGTACCGGGATCTGCTGGACGCCAAAATCATGGGGCTGCTCATGGCGCGCCCGTCGGAAGTGAACGCGGAATTTTACCGGCTGAGTGAAGAGCGGGGCGGCGCTGCCGCGACGGACCGGTTCTATCAGCTCAGCATTGATTCGAACTATATCCGCATGGACCGCATTTCGAAGAACGTCTACTGGCTGCAGCCTTCGCCTTACGGCGATCTGGAGATGACGATCAATCTGTCCAAGCCGGAAAAAAATCCGAAGGAAATCGCGGCGGCGCGCCTGCTTCCCCCTCCGGTGTATCCGAAATGCCTGCTCTGCAGGGAAAATATAGGCTATGCCGGGCGGCTCAACCATCCGGCTCGCCAGAATCTGCGTGCCATTCCGATTACGCTCAATGACGAGAAATGGTTTTTCCAATACTCGCCGTATGTGTATTACAACGAGCACTGCATCGTGTTCCATCACGATCATGTTCCAATGAAGCTGACGAAGGATACGCTGAAGCGGATGCTCGGATTTGTAAGCGAGTTCCCGCACTATTTTATCGGCTCAAATGCGGATCTTCCGATTGTGGGCGGCTCCATATTGACGCATGACCACTTTCAGGGCGGCCGCCACACCTTTGCGCTTCAAAAGGCGCCGATCGAAGAGACCTTCAACCATCAGAAGTATCCGGGAGTCGGCCTTGGGCTTGTCAATTGGCCGATGTCTGTCATCCGCCTTCAGGGCGATGAGCCGGACATCCTGCTTGAATGCGCCAACGACCTATACGATGCATGGAAAAGCTACAGCGACCCCGAGGCCGATATTCTGGCCTTCACCGAATTGGAGGGCGAACAGCAGCCTCATAACACGATCACGCCGATTGTCCGGCGCAGCGAAGGGGGCGGGTACGAGTTGGATCTCGTGCTGCGCAACAACCGGACCAGCGAGGAGCATCCCGAGGGCATTTTCCATCCGCACCGGGAGATGCACCATATCAAGAAGGAGAACATCGGCCTGATCGAGGTCATGGGACTGGCGATTTTGCCGGGAAGGCTCAAACAGGAGCTGGACGACATCGCAGACATTCTTGCCGGGAACTCGGCGGAGCTGGAAGCGGTTCGAATCGTTGCGGACCACCCTCTGGCCCAGCATGCGGACTGGATCGCGGAACTTACCGAACGATTTGGCACGGCAATGGATCGCGAGGAGGCCGTGCGGACGGTCCGGAATGAAGTCGGCCTTAAGTTCGCGCAAATTCTGGAGCATGCCGGCGTTTACAAACGCACGTCCGAAGGGCGCGAAGCCTTCCGGCGTTTCGTTAAGAGCTTTGGTGCGGTGGAATAAGTCAGACAGTAACGGCATGGCCGGTTTCTCTTAGCGGAGAAGCCGGTTTTTTGCTCTGACCGGGAGTGCGGACTTCCACCGGTTTGAACGGCAAAAATCAGAGGAATATAATAGAAAATGCAGGACCAATTCTAAAATGCGGAGGTCTACCAATGCGTAATTTCCAATTTTACAACCCGACGAAGCTTATTTTTGGCAAGGGCACACTGGAAGCATTATCTTCCGAAGTCCCCCAATACGGAAAAAATGTGCTCCTTCTCTATGGCGGAGGCAGCATTAAACGCAATGGCTTATATGACAAAGTCATATCGCAGCTTCAAAGCATCGGCGCGAATGTTACCGAGCTGGCCGGAGTCGAGCCGAATCCCCGCTTGTCCACCGTACATAAAGGCGTCGATCTTTGCCGGAGTAATGGCATTGAGCTGATTCTCGCCGTCGGCGGCGGCAGCGTGCTGGACTGCGGCAAGGCGATTGCCGTAGGCGCGAAATACGAAGGCGATATGTGGGACTTCGTAGAGCGCAAGGCTGCTCCGCAGGATGCACTGCCGCTTGGCACTGTCCTGACGATAGCGGCGACGGGCTCGGAGATGAATAGCAACTCGGTAATCACAAACGAATCGACGATGGAAAAAATAGGCTGGAGCAGCCCTTACGCTTACCCGGTATTCTCTATTCTCGATCCTGAGATGACCTTCTCCCTGCCGCGTGACCAGACCGTGTACGGTGTTGTGGATATGATGGTGCATGTCCTGGAGCATTATTTCCACACAGATGGCAACACGCCCGTTCAGGACGGCTTCTGTGAAGCGCTGCTGCGGACCATGATGGATGCCGGCTCTAAACTGGTAAACGATCTTGAGAATTATGAACTGCGCGAGACGATTCTGTATTGCGGCACAATGGCTCTGAACGGTATGGTGAGCATGGGCTTTGCCGGTGACTGGGCTACGCATAATATTGAGCATGCCGTCTCGGCTGTGTACGATATCCCACATGGCGGCGGCCTGGCGATTCTGTTCCCGCAGTGGATGAAGTATAACCTGGACGCCGGCCCTGAGCGGTTCCGCCAGCTTGCGGTAAACGTGTTCGGCGTAGATCATTCCGGCAAAACCGACCGCGAAGCCGGCCTGGAAGGCATCGAGGCGCTGAGCCGCTTCTGGAATTCCATTGGCGCTCCTGCCCGCCTGGCGGATTACGAAATTGACGGAAGCCATATTGGCGCTATGGCAGACAAGGCTGTCCGTTTCGGTTCGTTCGGAAATTTCCGCAAGCTACAGCGGGAAGATGTGGTTGAGATTTACAAATTGGCCTTATAAGCTCTCTTTCAGAGGAACCTGAATCTTTTTTCGAAATAGCTGATCGAATGCCAGTCTTTTACCGGAAGCAGCTGCTTCCGGTTTTTTGCGCTCCTTAAGCATGTCCTGCCACAACATCAATACTTTAGGTATTAATCCATAATTTGTGAAACCTTACACAACCTTTATGCGTTAATAAGATATGGAGTCGGGAACAAGATCGGAGGAGAAACAATGCAAACATTATACATAGGCTGCTTGTTTCTGGGGGTGTTATTTGCCCTGATCAGCTTGCTGGCCGGGGATTTGATCGGGCATGCGCTCGGAGGAATGCTTGATTTTCTGTCCTTTGACGCCTTAAGTCCGACGGTTCTGGCCGGGGGAGTGACCGTGTTTGGGGGAGCCGGGATTCTGCTCACGAGATACAGCGGGCTGGCGAACGAGGCTGTCCTCGTCCTGTCTTTGCTGATATCCGTTTTTATGAGCTTGCTGCTGTATCTCGGATTTGTGAGGCCAGCGAGTAAGAGCGAAGTATCGACCGGCTTCTCCATGCGGGAGCTTCCCGGCAAAATCGGCGAAATCACCGTTCCCGTTCCCGCGCAAGGCTACGGCGAAGTGATGGTGAAATTTGGCCCTGCCAATACGCTGCATACCGCCGCAAGCTTTGACCGCCGGACACTGCCCGCCGGGACAAAAGTGGTCGTGGTTGAAGTGATCGAAGGCGTGGCGCTCGTGTCCGAACTGGATTAACCCATGAGAAGAGGAGAGGATTCATAATGTTTGGTTTACCTGATTTTCTGTTGATACCCGCAGTCGTTATTGCCGTTTTGATTGTTCTTGGCCTGGCTTTTTGGGCTCGGTACAAAACGGTCGGTCCCGACAAGGCGATGATCGTAACCGGTTCTTTCCTTGGCAACAATCATATTTCAGATGATGGCTCCGGCAGGAAGATCAAGATCGTCCGCGGCGGCGGAGCGTTCATTTGGCCAGTGTTTCAAAAGGCGGAATTCATGTCGCTGCTGTCCCACAAGCTCGATGTCACCACTCCGGAAGTGTATACCGAGCAGGGTGTCCCCGTAATCGCAGACGGCGTGGCCATTATCAAGGTGGGCAGTGCGGTAGAGGATGTCGCAACGGCGGCCGAACAGTTCATGGGCAAGCCCATCGAATCGCTTCAGGCCGAGGCCCAGGAGGTGCTGGAAGGGCATCTGCGGGCCATTCTGGGGACGATGACGGTAGAGGAAGTGTACCGCAACCGTGACCGGTTCGCCCAGGAGGTACAGGGAGTGGCCGCGAGGGACCTTAAGAAAATGGGGCTGCAGATCGTCTCCTTCACCATTAAGGATGTGCGCGACAAGCATGGCTATCTGGAAGCTCTCGGCAAGCCGCGAATCGCCGCCGTCAAGCGGGATGCGGAAGTCGCCGAAGCGGAGGCGCTGCGAGACGCCAGAATCCAGAAGGCCAACGCGGAGGAGCAGGGCCAGAAGGCCGAATTGCTGCGCGATACGAATATCGCTGAGGCGTCGCGCGACAATCAGCTGCAGATAGCTTCGTTCAAGCGGGATCAGGACACGGCCAAGGCGGATGCCGATCAGGCCTACCATATCCAGGAAGCCCGCGCCAAGCAGATCGCGGTAGAGGAGCAGATGAAGGTAGAGCTGGTCCGCAAGATGCGTGAGATCGACCTTCAGGAGAAAGAAATCCAAATCCGCGAGAAGCAGTATGATGCGGAAGTGAAGAAGAAGGCCGAAGCGGACCGCTATGCGGTGGAACAGGCTGCGGAAGCGGAGAAAGCGCGGAAGATGAGAGAAGCCGACGCGCTGCAATACAGCATTGAGACGCAGGCCAGAGCGACCGCCGAGCAGAAACGTCTCGAAGGGCAGGCCGTCGCCGACGCCGAACGCGCCAAGGGTACGGCGGATGCGGAAATCATCCGGCTGCGCGGCCTGGCCGAAGCGGAAGCGAAAGAGAAGCTGGCCGAGGCGTTCCAGAAATTCGGCGAGGCGGCGGTGCTCGATATCATCGTGAAAATGCTGCCCGAGCTGGCAGGCCGCATCGCCGATCCGCTGTCGTCTATCGATAAGCTGACTGTAGTCGATACAGGCAGCGGTGAGGGAGCCGCCCGGGTGAGCAATTATGTGACCGGACTGATGGCGACCGCGCCGGAAATGCTGAAGAGCGTCTCGGGCATTGATCTGGAACAATTGATCAAAGGACTGACAAAGACCGGCACGCCCGGCAAGCAGGAGTCTCCGGCAGCCGTTCCGGTTCAAACTTCCCTTGCCGAATAAATAATTATCCGGTCCATGTTATGTTCAGAGCCGTTTCGCAAGCAAGGTCCTTTCCCCCCGCTCCGGCGGGGGGAATATTTCTGGACACAATTGCTTGAAAAATCGGCTCTCTTTTTTACAGATTTCTTGATGTTGAGAGCGTGCCAAAGTATAATTTAACCGTGCCGCTTCCATTTAAGCTGCTGCCAAATGATAGGGTATTCAGAAATAAAAGAGGTGTACACGTGAGCAGCATAACTGTGGCCAAGGTGTTGAATAACAATGTTATCATTGCAGATCATCCCCAATATGCGGAAGTTGTCGTGATTGGAAAAGGAATCGGTTTCAACCGCAAAAGCCGCGATCAGATCAACCTGTCCGCCGTAGAGAAGATGTTCATTCTCCGCAACCAGCAGGAGCAGGAACAATATAAACAGCTTGTGCCACAGGTTGAAGAGAAACTGATCGAAGCGATTCAGGAAATCGTGCTGTATATTGTGCAGCACAGCAATAAGCCAGTCAACGAGCATATCCATATCGCGCTGACCGATCACTTGTCCTTCGCGATACGGCGGTATGAGCAGGATGTCGCCTTTCATAATCCTTTTTTGTACGAGACCAAAGAGATTTACCCCGAGGAATATGCCATGGCCGAATACGCCATCGACAGGATAAACAAGGCCATGAACGTAACGATGCCGGCCGACGAGGTGGGCTTTGTAGCTCTGCACATTCACAGCGCGCTAAGCAACAGACATATTTCGGAGCTCAAGCAGCATTCGAAGCTGATCGGAGACTTGGTAAGCATTGTCGAGAACAGTCTCGAATATCGCGTTCCCCGGGATTCGCTGGATTACTCCAGACTGGTTACCCACCTGAGGTTCGTGCTGGAACGGCTGCGCCGCGGGGAGGCGGTCAGGGAAACGACCTCGCTTGACGGCTTGATGAAACGCGAGTACCCGGAAATGTATGCGCTCGCTTGGAAGCTGACCAAGGTGATCGAGCAGAGGGTGCACTTGTCCGTATATCCGGCTGAAGTCAGTTATTTGACGGTCCATTTGCAGCGTTTGGCGCAGAAAAAAGAGGACGAGGGCAATTTGAATAAATCGAAATAGCGCAATAGTGTTTTAGTCCATGGTTTTAGACCAATTTTGGAGTACGATTGAACGAATGTTTTTTAAGATTATGTATTGCAAGAAAACGTATTCAGTGCTACAATTATCAATGTCAATAAGTTGCAAAACAGAATACTAACGTGTAACTGATTCGATCAGGCATGAGTGATTTACGGTAACTTGGTTGTATTTCCCCTTGTCGGGGTAATCTAACTCTAGGGTTAGGGAACGACCGGTAGACTGTTTATACTCATGCCTTTTTTGTGCTCTGTTTTGCTTGTTGTTCATAATCGTCAAAGGAAGTGACTCTTTAATGTTTAAGAAGCTTTTCGGGGTTTTACAGAGAGTCGGTAAAGCGCTAATGCTTCCGGTTGCGATTCTTCCGGCGGCGGGCTTGCTGCTGGGGATCGGGAACATGCTGGTCAATCCGGACTTTCTGCAATATGTGCCGGCGCTTGAGAACCATACGGTTCAGGCCATTGCTAACGTATTGATGAACTCGGGGCAAATCGTCTTCAGCAACCTGTCGTTATTGTTCGCCGTTGGGGTGGCAATCGGACTGGCAGGAGGCGAGGGCGTAGCTGGCCTTGCAGCGATCATCGGGTTCCTCGTCATGAATGTGACAATGGGAACGGTCCTTGGAATCAACGATTACGTCCTGAGCAGACAGGATTACGCCTATGCCAGCGTATTGGGGATTCCGACACTTCAGACCGGGGTGTTCGGCGGTATTATCGTCGGCATATTGGCGTCATCCATGTACAAGCGCTTCTTCAATATTGAGCTGCCCTCGTATCTAGGTTTCTTTGCGGGCAAACGCTTTGTGCCGATCATGACGGCCGTTACATCCTTGATCCTGGGTCTTGTTCTGACCATTGTCTGGCCTCCCATCCAGCACGGACTGAACTACTTGTCCCAGAACATGATCAATACGAATTTGACGCTGTCGGCGTTCATCTTCGGACTGATCGAACGTTCGCTGATTCCGTTCGGATTGCACCACATTTTCTATGCGCCGTTCTGGTACGAGTTCGGAAGCTATGTCGACAAGGCGGGCGATCTGGTCCGGGGCGACCAGCGGATCTTCATGCAGCAGCTTCGTGACGGCGTTCCGTTTACGGCGGGTACGTTTACAACCGGTAAGTATCCGTTCATGATGTTCGGGCTTCCTGCCGCCGCTCTGGCTATCTACCATGAGTCCAGACCGGAGAACAGAAAGGTTGTCGGCTCCCTGATGGTATCCGCGGCCTTGACTTCGTTCCTGACGGGGATTACCGAGCCGCTGGAGTTCTCGTTCCTGTTCGTAGCACCGCTGCTGTTCGCGGTACACGTCGTTTTTGCTGGTCTCTCCTTTATGACAATGCAAATTCTTGGCGTCAAGATCGGCATGACCTTCTCCGGCGGGTTCATCGACTATACGCTGTTCGGGATTATTCCGAACCGCACCGCATGGTGGCTTGTCATTCCGGTCGGTCTGGTCATAGCCGTCATCTACTACTTCGGATTCCGTTTTGTGATCCGCAAGTTCAACCTGAAGACGCCGGGCCGCGAAGATGTGGTCGACAATGACGCCGACGGTACGGCTGCAGACGCGGCGGCGGTTTCCACCGCGGGCGACGATTTGCCGCGCAATATTCTTTCCGCTCTCGGCGGCCAACAGAACATTGTTCATCTGGACGCCTGCATCACCCGGTTGCGGGTTGAAGTTAAAGACAAAGTGAATGTCGACAAGAACCGGCTGAAGAAGCTGGGCGCGTCGGGTGTGCTGGAAGTAGGAAATAACGTACAGGCCATTTTCGGCACCCGCTCCGATACGATCAAGTCGCAAATTCAGGACGTCATCGCAGGCAGAACGCCGGCAGCAGCTCCTGTAGCCCTGGCTCCCGAGCCGGAAGCCGAGCAGAAGGCCGGTGAAGAGGGTCTGGCCATTATTCCTGAAGATATCGTTTCGCCGGTTAACGGTGAACTGCTGGATATCACTCAGGTTCCGGACGCCGTGTTCTCCCAGAAGATGACGGGCGACGGCTTCGCATTCCTGTCCTCCGACGGCAAAATCGCTTCGCCGGTCTACGGTAAAGTGTTCAATGTATTCCCGAGCAAGCATGCGATCGGCATTATGTCCGACGGCGGCAAAGAAGTGCTCGTCCATATCGGCGTCAACACCGTTAAGCTGAAAGGCCAGGGCTTTACCGTACTGGTAGAAGAAGGCGATCTTGTCGCCGCAGGCCAGCCGATTATGGAAGTCGATCTGGAATATGTGAAGGCTCACGCGCCTTCCGTCATTTCGCCGGTAATCTTCTCGAATCTGCCGGAAGGCTCTGCGGTAACGCTGAAGAAGCCGGGCAAAGTGTCCATTGGCGACAAAGACATCATCACCATCCAGTAAAAGTGCAAACCGGCTGCGCATCCTTTATAATATATGGAAGCGTTAGCCATTACCTTATACACTACAAATTAGAGAAAGCGAGTTGGATAATTATGCAAAAAACATTCAGAATCATCGACGAGGACGGAATTCACGCACGCCCGGCTACTGCCCTGGTAAACACTGCTACAAAGTTCAAAGGCACTGAAGCATTTGCAGAAGCAAAAGGCAAAAAGGTAACTTTGAAATCGATCCTCGGCGTTCTGTCCCTTGGACTGGAGCCTGGCGACAGCCTGACGCTGATCACGGAAGGCAGCGAAGAAACTGAAGCTTTGAGCGCGCTTCAGGAAGTGATGATCAAAGAAGGGCTGGGAGAGCTGAATGACTAAAATTTCAGGAATCGCGGCTTCGGCAGGTATTGCGGTAGCCAGAGCCTTTATCCTGGAACACCCCGACTATACCATCAAGAAGACCGCAGTAGCAGATGTAGAGGCGGAAGTTGCCAAGCTGGACCAGGCGCTTGAAGTATCGAAAGCGGAGCTCCAGCGGATTAAAGAGCGCACTTTGGCGGAGCTGGGCGAGAAGAAGGCTGAGATTTTCGAATCCCACCTGCTTATTCTGGATGACCCTGAGCTGATCAGCCCCGTCAAGGATAAAATCCGCGAGGAATCGGTAAATGCGGATTATGCATTAGACGAAGTGTCTGCCCAATTCATCGCCATGTTCGAGAACATGAAAAGCGCGTACCTTCAGGAACGCGCAGCCGATATGCGCGACGTGACCAAACGTGTAATGAATCATCTGCTGGGCATCCATTATGTGAGCCCTGCGGAAATCAGTGAAGAGGTTGTCGTCATCGCGGAAGACCTGACGCCGTCCGACACGGCTCAGCTGAACCGTCAATATGTCAAAGGCTTTACGACCAATATCGGCGGACGCACCTCCCACTCGGCAATTATGGCCCGCTCCCTGGAGATTCCGGCGGTTGTCGGCACCAAGAATGTGCTGTCCCAAGTAAAAGCCGGGGATCTCGTCATTGTAGACGGTCTGAGCGGCGATGTGCTCATTAACCCGAGCGACGCCGAGGTGGCTGAGTACACCACGAAACAGGAGGCCTATGCTCAGCAAATTGCGGAGTGGAAAAAGCTTCGGGACGAGCCGACGGTATCCGCCGACGGCACGCATGTAGAGCTGGCCGCCAACATCGGTACGCCGAATGATGTGGCGGGCGTAATTGAGAATGGCGGCGAAGCCGTAGGCCTGTACCGTACCGAATTCCTGTATATGGGCCGCGACAAGCTGCCTTCCGAGGAAATTCAGTACAATGCCTACCGGACCGTTCTGGAAAATATGAACGGCAAGCCGGTTGTTGTCCGGACGCTGGACATTGGCGGGGACAAAGAGCTGCCTTATCTGGATCTGCCGAAGGAAATGAACCCGTTCCTGGGCTTCCGCGCGGTTCGTCTGTGTTTGGACCGCCAGGATATTTTCCGCACGCAGCTCCGCGCTCTGCTGAGAGCAAGCGTTCACGGCAACCTGCGCATCATGTTCCCGATGATCGCAACGCTTACAGAATTCCGCGCCGCCCGCGATCTGCTGCTTGAAGAGAAAGCCAAGCTTCTGGCTGAAGGCCAGGAAGTTTCGGACAACATTCAGCTCGGCATTATGGTGGAGATTCCGTCCACGGCCGTACTCGCGGATCAGTTCGCCAAAGAAGTTGATTTCTTCAGTATCGGTACGAACGACCTTATTCAATATACAATGGCTGCCGATCGTATGAACGAACGGGTATCCTACCTGTATCAGCCGTACAATCCCGCAATCCTGCGTCTAATCAAGAACGTTATCGACGCGGCTCACGCCCAGGGCAAATGGACGGGAATGTGCGGTGAGATGGCCGGAGACGCAACAGCCATTCCGCTGCTGCTTGGCCTTGGGCTCGACGAGTTCAGTATGAGCGCCACTTCCATTTTGCCGGCACGCAGCCAAATTTCGAAGCTGTCTGTCGATGAAATGAAGACATTGGCCGCTAAAGCGCTGGATCTAGGCACAGCGGAGGAAGTAGTTGCTCTGGTGCGCGGCATCAGCAGCTAATCCGGCTATCGGCCGGGGCATTCCTTCGAGTTTACAATCAACCACTTTTCCAACAATGACTCAGCCGGTCCATCGGACCGGCCTTTTTATTTCTGCGGGGAAGCTCCTGAAAGAGGTGAATTTTTCCAAAAAATAAGGATTTTTAAGCTCTGCGCACTTATTATTTTGACTTATATTTCTACGAGAAATGGTACCGTCCTTAGAAGGTCGGCGAAGCCGTTTCTTCTTGTTTTGGCGAAGTTCGTGGCAAAATGGGGATGATGTTCGGAAATCTGCCATATTTCTTGGGCATTTGCATATATTTTCTAGTGAATTGCGTCTTTGTGCAGGGTATAATCATTAAAAATTGAAGATAATTTAGTTATTTATATACAGGAAATAGTCATTTTAACCGATAATAAAAGTAAGAGGTTTCATAAGAAAGCCAAAAACCCAAACCTGTGAACATACTGTTACATATTATATATTGGCAATGAGTTTTATGCCTTTATTATTCATCATTTGCCATGTATAAGGCATCCGGGTTTTGGGTATATCTGGATTTAAAAACTTCCGGCGGCTATAATGCACGGGAGCGATAGGATGGTGGATGCAATGAAAAACTATTATGTGAATGCGGAATCCGCAGCTGAAATATATGAGGGCAGAGATTTGGGCTTGAGCTATACTCCGGAAGGCAGCATCTTTAAGGTGTGGGCGCCGACGGCTTCGGCTGTGTCACTTGTGCTGTACAATTCGGGAGGAGAAGAAAGCGGAAATGCGGAGTGGTCGGAAGACGCCCGCTTGACTTATATGCTTCGCCGGGAAGGCGGGGTGTGGCAGACCAGAATTTCCGGCGATCTTAAGGGTAAATTTTACATGTACCGCGTTGTTTATGCGGATGGGACGATCCGGGAGGCGACCGATCCTTATTCATTCTCCGTTTCGGCAAACGGACTTCGATCGGCCATTATCGATATGAGAGAAACGAATCCCGAAGGCTGGGAGCTTGATGCATACCTCCCCTTGGAGCATCCGGCGGATGCGGTGATCTACGAGCTGCACGTTCGTGATTTCTCGATTCATGAAACTTCGGGCATCAGCGGAAAGGGAAAATATAAAGCGTTCACGGAGACAGGTCTTCGCGATTCGGAAGGGCATACGCTTGGAATTGATCATTTAAGCGAGCTGGGTATCACGCATGTTCATCTGCTCCCCGTGTTCGATTTTCAGACGGTGGACGAACTGCAGCAGAGAGACGCGGCTCCCGGAGAGAACAACTATAACTGGGGATACGATCCGCAGCACTATAATGCGCCCGAAGGCTCTTATAGCACGAATGCATCCGACCCCGCCGTACGCATCAGGGAATTTAAAGAGATGGTGCAGGCGCTGCACCGGCAGGGACTCTCGGTCGTTATGGACGTGGTTTACAACCATACGTATTCCGTGGATAAGGGACCTTTCGAAGCGTTCGCGCCGGGTTACTTCTACCGGCATGATTATGCAGGCCGTCTCTCTAACGGTTCCGGAGTCGGCAATGAACTGGCCACCGAACGGCCGATGGTGCGTAAATTCATCAAGGACTCTCTCCGGCACTGGGCTGCAGAATATCATATTGACGGTTTTCGTTTTGACCTTATGGGTCTTATCGACACAGCAACCATGCGTGAAATCACCGAGGAACTGCGTTTGGAGATTAATCCGAATCTGATTGTATACGGAGAACCATGGACCGGTGGCGATTCCCCTCTGGTCACCAAGACGCTTAAAGGCGCACAGCGCGGGAAGGGCTTTGCCGTCTTTAACGATAATTTCCGTTCAGCCATTAAGGGCGACAGCGACGGTTGGGGAAGAGGCTTTGTTACAGGTGAGATGGGCAAAGAAGGAGCGGTTGCGGCCGGAATTATCGGAGCCGTTCATGACTTTGCGGATTCTCCGGCAGAGACGGTTAATTATACGACTGCGCATGACAACTTGAATCTGTGGGATAAGATACTGGCGGTACAGGGAGTACGTCAGGATTGTCGGTTCCCCGATTTGGATAACGGAAGGCTCAAGAACGGCGGCAGTCTGGAGGAAGCGGTGACGAAAGCCGACCCGTATATTGGCATTACTGAAGAGAGCCTGCTTGATAATGAGACGGTGCGCCGTTCTTTGCTGGCCGGAGGAATTGTATTGACCTCCCAGGGCGTTCCGTTTCTGCATGCCGGTGACGAGATGCTTCGCAGCAAATTCGGCGACCATAACAGCTATCGGAGCGGCGACGCCATCAATGCAATCCGCTGGAGCAACAAGGCCAGATTCTTGCCGGTGTTTGAATACTACAAGAGTCTGATCGCGCTGCGGAAAAGTCACCCGGCCTTCAGGCTGCGCGGACGCCAGGAGATTGAGCGTTCGCTGGAAATTTACCGTTGTGACGGGGGCGTTGTTTCCTACATCCTGAAAAATCACGCCGGCGGCGACGTATGGAAAAATATCGTCGTTCTGTTCAACGCCAATCCGTGGGAAGTCATGACAGGTCTGCCCACATGCTCGGAACAATGGAATGTGGTTGTCGACCATACCCGTGCGGGCTTGGAAGCTTTCCGGAAGGTGGAAGGGACAGAAGTGCAGCTTGAAGGACTCTCAATGATGGTGCTCTATGACGAGTGTGGTGAGCCGCGTCCGCGTGCCAAAAGAGTCGAGGTGCATTATGAACGCGCCGACGGAGACTATAGCGGCTGGAATTTATGGGTGTGGGGCACCGGAATACAGGACGGTCAAATCAATTTCCGGTATATGGAGGACGGCCGGGCTGTCGCCGTGGTCGAGGTTCTGCCGGAGACGCGTTCCTTCGGTTACATTTTGCGGGTAAACGATTGGGAGGCACGGGACGGAAGCACCGACAAGTTCATCGATTGCTCGAAGAGCGACAAGGAGGTCAAGGTGCTGATCAGCGACACCAGCCCTGCCGTTGACAAGAAGCTCTCCATGACCAGTTGAACATTGAAGGACAAACCGATGCAAAAGGCTGCTGCAATCCGCCGTTCATCCCGGCGCTGCAGCAGCCTTTTTAAATTTAAAAAAAGTTTGCAGGGAAACAGGCTTTAATGCCTGGTATCCTCTTGCTCCGGGTATTCTTCGTCCATCCCTTTGACATACAGATTGGCTTCATTGCCGCCATGGCTTTTGGAACGATACATCGCCAGATCAGCTGCCCGCAGCAGTTCGTTAATAGTCTTTCCATGCTGGGGGTAGAGCGCGACGCCGATGCTTGCCGAAGTACGGAAACTCGATCCGTTATTCACCGACCATGACTTGTTGAACAGCTGGAGCAGCCGGTCCAGAATCTCATCCATTTTTTCGGGAACGGAGCCGAGATGAAGCACGACGGCGAATTCATCGCCTCCAATCCGGAATGCTTGCCCCAAGCCTTTTACGGCCTGCTGAAGCTCTCTGGACAACAGCTGCAAAAATTCATCGCCGGCCAGATGTCCCAGGGTGTCGTTAAGCTGCTTGAACCTGTCGCAATCGAGCAGAGCAAGCGCTAGCTTCTGCCTTCGGTCATCGGGATGGGAAATCAGGTTCTCCATATACATTTTAAAATGGGCCCGATTGGGGATCGACGTCAGATGATCATAGAAAGCCAGCTTGTGCAGCCTTTCCTCATACTGCTTGCGCTGCGTTATTTCCCGGGAAACAAGCATGAACCTCGCCGGAATGGGCAGGCTGCTTTTTACGGGAGAGACCCTCGTTTCCAGCCAGATCCAGTGTCCTTCAGAGCTCCTCATTCTCAGTTCCGCCATCTTCGGCGTGGCCTGAACTACACTTTTCAGTTTGGCCCAGGCAATTTCGGGCTCCCGGATGTAGAGGGAGAGGGGATCGCCCTTCTGGGGGATATAATTGAACCCTGCAAAATGCGACGGAGACGCATATAGAATCAGGCCGTTGGCATCCGTAAGCAAGATGAAATCGGACATCGTCTCCCCGATAAGCTGGTACAGCGCCTGTTCCTCCCGCATCTCGGTTTGCAGCGAGAGAATTCTTCGGCCCAGATAAATAATAAGGAGAACAAGCATGAACAGGATAAGGGAATAGAGCGCGAATACCGAGCTTTTCCGGCTCTGAAAATCGGCGATTACCTGCTCCGCATAACTGCCTAGCAGTTCTTCCGACCGGTTCAGATTCAGGAGCGCCTGTTTCAGCTGTACGCTGTCCGGAGCGGAAGAGAAGTTCTCCGGGACTTCGCCGCTCTTCGGCCTGCCGGTTAAGAGGAGCGCCTGCGCGTCTGCCCGCCATTCCCCGAAGGGTCCTTCAAAACCGGCAAGCTCCTGCCGGATATCAGCGAGCAGCTTTTCGCTCTTTTTCCCCCTCTGGTAGGGCTCCATCGAGTCCAGCTTCAGTCTAATGTCTTCTACATTCTGCTCGGTACCCATCAGATTGTTATCGAATTCCCGTCGGAAATCAGAGCGCTGCGCTTCGGGCAGCGAAGGGTTTAGAATCATCTGCAGAGCGATCGAGGCTTGATTCAAGTCCCGCTCGGCATTCCGGATAAGACCTGTGTTCCGGTTGATATCCTCGTAAAGGGTCGCCGAGAACCGGTTAATGGTATGGTTCAGATACAGCAAGGAGCCGATGCTTACGCCTATCAGAAGTATAGTTATAGCAGCGAACATGATGATTAATTTACGGGTTGTTTTAGCTTCGGTGAACCCAGCCACTGTCTTCCTCTCCTCGCAAAGACATAATAAAATCATACGATGAGCGCGCCCCATGACCGCCATAGAAGAAGTCGTTCCGAAAGATTGTCCGAGGCAGGGCAGCCCAGATTGTTGGATCTGTAATAGACTGATATTCGGTCCGTAAACTATGCTGATTCAAAACAAAAGGAGCGAAAAGCGGCAGAGATTTTCGAAAACCATCTTTGGCATCGGCAGGCGATGGTCCGCAGCTACACCACCGGGGGCATCGATCTGTTTCAGCCTTTGGGAGCCGGAGCAAACCTTCATCAAAATAAATGGAACCGATGCTTCTTCTCACAGAATTACGGGATATGTACATACACTTTCAGCCGGGCAGCATGCCGGGATCATTTGGCAAAGTCGGCTTTATTCAATATGTATTGAACTGGCGGGAAAAACCCTTGAGACTTATTACCCAGCTAAAGCCCGTTCGATACGTCCTTAGTGGAATCTGGCTGGCGTTTATTATTTATCTGTTTGCGGCTAACGCAATATGGCTCAAGGCACAGCCCTTTTAACTGACAGAAAATTATATTTCCGTTGACAACTGGGCAAAGGCGGTTTTTGTGGTAGGCCTGGTGCTGCTCCCTGTCCATTGTTCCTCTGCTGCTAGGGAAAAGAGCTACTTGTCTATATTTATGCCCAATGTCCGTCCTGAATACGATTGGTACCCGGATCGGCCGGATTCTTGGGCTGCTCGGACTAAGACTTAGAGCCGATGCTGCCAAATGCGTGCCAATGTGAATCCGTCTGCCGGAGCGGGGCGGTGTTCAGGCATTTTGGGCGGGCTGCTTGCCAAAATAGCTCGAAAACTCTATAATGAAGAATACTGTAAGAAGGAATAAAATAATGCGACGATGGAGAAGAGTACACAGCATCGGACCCACAGGGAGGATACGCCGGAGATTGAGAGCGTGTCCGGGAATCAGGGCTGTCGAAGTTCGCTCCGGAGCAGTTCTTTGAACATGACGCCCAGGAGGGTGATCATAAAGTAGAGGATACCGGCCGCAGACCGTTATTTCTGCATAGAGTGAGGCAGCATTTAGCTGATCGTTTATCCGTTTTACGGGAAACGTCCGCAGTTGCCTAACAAGGGTGGTACCACGGTCTTTTCGTCCCTTACGGGAGAAGAGGCTTTTTTTGTGCATGAATATTGAAGTGGAGGAGGCTGCTAAAGCCATGAAAGAAAAGCTGGAAGCATTGAAGGTTGAAGCGCTTGAGAAGCTGAAGGACGCTCAGGACCCTCAGACTCTGAATGATCTGCGGGTAAAATATCTCGGCAAGAAGGGCGAGCTGACGGAGGTTCTGCGCGGCATGGGCTCACTCAGCGCGGAGGAGCGCCCGGTCATCGGACAAGTGGCGAATACGGTACGGAGCGCCATAGAGGAGATTATCTCCGCGAAGCAGGAGGCTTTTCAGGAGCAGGAAACGCTGAAGCGTCTGCAGGCAGAGAAAGTCGATGTTACGCTTCCGGGACGCCGTCTGCCCCAGGGTGGTATTCATCCGCTGAACCGGGTGATTCAGGAAATTGAGGATATTTTCATCGGCATGGGCTACCATGTGGCTGAAGGTCCAGAGGTGGAGACGGATTATTACAATTTCGAGGCGCTTAACCTGCCAAAGAACCATCCGGCCCGCGACATGCAGGATTCCTTTTATTTGACGGAAGAATTGCTGATGCGCACCCAGACGTCACCGGTTCAGGCCCGCACCATGCTGGCAATGGAAGGCGAAGTTCCGGTTAAAATCATCTGCCCGGGCAAAGTGTTCCGGCGCGACGACGACGATGCGACCCACTCTTTCCAGTTCCATCAAATTGAAGGGCTGGTCATTGGGCCGAATATCCGCATGAGCGACCTGAAAGGCACGCTCCAACAGTTCGTTAAGGAGATGTTCGGGCCGTCCACGGGTATTCGCCTTCGTCCGAGCTTCTTCCCTTTCACCGAGCCGAGCGTGGAGGTCGACGTAAGCTGCTTCAAATGCGGCGGACACGGCTGCAGATTGTGCAAACAGACCGGCTGGCTGGAAATTCTGGGTGCCGGCATGGTGCATCCGAAGGTGCTGGAAATGGGCGGTTATGACCCTGAAAAATATAGCGGATTCGCATTTGGCATGGGCGTGGAGCGGATTGCGATGCTGAAATACGGCATTGACGATATCCGCAACTTCTATTTCAACGATATGGGCTTCGTCAAGCAGTTCCGTGGATTGTGA
The DNA here is from genome assembly GCF_011043685.1 of Paenibacillus apii. Classification (NCBI taxonomy): domain Bacteria; kingdom Bacillati; phylum Bacillota; class Bacilli; order Caryophanales; family Paenibacillaceae; genus Paenibacillus; species Paenibacillus apii. The sequence continues at coordinate 204,726 of NZ_JAAKGU010000004.1, forward strand.
ATTTCCCCGGGAGCGTAAGAAAATCAACATTAAATAAGGAAGTGAGCGGACATGAAAGTATCTACCGGCTGGCTGGCTGATTATATTTCGCTGGATGGTGTGACCGCAGAGGATCTGGCGGATAAAATTACGGACGCGGGCATCGAAATCGACAGCGTAGAGAAGCGGAACAAAGGGCTGTCCGGCATCGTTACCGGATATGTTAAATCCAAGGAAAAGCATCCCGACGCCGACAAGCTGAATGTATGCATTGTCGACGCCGGTCAGGAAGAGGACCTGCAGATCGTCTGCGGAGCGAAGAACGTGGCCGCCGGCCAAAAGGTTCCCGTAGCGCTCGTCGGCGCGAAGCTTCCGGGTCTTGAGATCAAGAAGGCCAAGCTTCGCGGCGTTCTATCCCAGGGCATGATCTGTTCGGCCAAAGAGCTGGGTCTGAACGACAAGCTGCTGCCGAAGGAGCTTCAGGAAGGCATCCTCGTACTGCCCGAAGATACGGAAATCGGGCAGGACATTACGAAAGTGCTCGGTTTGAACGACGAGATTCTTGAATTCGATCTGACTCCGAACCGGTCCGACTGTTTGAGCATGATCGGCGCAGCTTATGAGACCAGCGCCATTCTGGGACGTGAGCTGTCTCTGCCGAATCCGGGCCGGGATGTTATTGAGATCGCATCCCCTGCTTCTGAGCAAATAGCCGTTACGATTGAGAACGAGGAGCACTGCAAGCATTATGCAGTCCGGTATATCGCCGGTGTGAAGCCCGCTCCCTCTCCGCTGTGGATGCAGAATCGCCTGATGGCGGCCGGCATCCGTCCGATTAACAATATTGTGGACATCACGAACTATGTCATGCTGGAATACGGACAGCCGCTGCATGCTTTCGATGCCGACCGGCTTGAGGGCGGCGTCATCGGCGTCCGTCTCGCCCGCGAAGGTGAAATCCTCACCACGCTGGACGGCCAGGAGCGCAAGCTGGAGCCGCATATGCTGGTTATCGCGGATGCGGCCAAAGCGGTGGGGCTGGCAGGCGTGATGGGCGGCCTGAATTCGGAAGTCACCGATCAGACGGTGAATATCGTACTGGAATCGGCCCGTTTCGACGGCGGAACGGTCCGCAAGACCTCCCGCCAGCTCGGTCTCCGCTCGGAAGCTTCCCTGCGGTTCGAGAAGGAAGTGGACCCGCGCTCCGTTATCCCTGCGCTGGACCGCGCGGCCTCGCTTCTTGGCAGCATTGCCGGCGGCTCCGTGCATGGAGGGATCGTTCAGGCCGGAACAGACGACGTACAGGAGAGAGTCATCAAGCTCTCGCTCGACAAGGTTAACCGCCGCCTCGGCACGGACCTTTCGCTGCTGGAAGTGAAGACGCTGTTTGCGCGGCTGCATTTTTCATTCGGCGATGCGGAAGAAGGAGTGGTTGAGGTCAGCGTGCCTACAAGACGCGGCGATATTACGCTGGACGTGGATCTCCTCGAGGAAGTTGCCCGCCTGTACGGTTATGACAACATTCCGACCACGCCGATTGAAGGACCGACAACACCGGGAGGATTGACCGGACCGCAGGCGATGCGCCGCAATCTGCGCCGGCTGCTGGCCGACGGCGGGTACCAGGAAGTGCTTGGCTATTCCTTCATTCAGACCGAGCAGACGACGCTGTTCCCGGCATTGACCGAGGGCGGGCATGCGGTCAAGCTGGCTTTGCCGATGAGCGAGGAGCGCAGCGTGCTGCGGACCAGCCTTTTGCCGCAGCTGCTTGATATCGCGCAGTACAACTTGAACCGCCGCCAGAGCGATCTGGCGCTGTTCGAAATCGGTACCGTCTTTGTTACCGATGAGGAGCAGCTGACCCGTCAGCCTCGGGAGTTCCAGACCCTCGGTCTGCTGCTGACGGGAAGCCGGGCAGCGAAGCAGTGGAATGTCGCAGCCGAACCCGTCGACTTCTTCGATCTGAAAGGCGCACTGGAATCGGTGTTCGCCTACCTCGGATTAGAGAATGCCGTTGTCTTCGAAGGCGATTCGCCGCAGGGCTATCATCCCGGCCGCTCCGCATCGGTCTACCTGAACGCGGGGGGCGAACGGGTGAAGCTTGGCACCATAGGCCAGATTCATCCGGATCTACAGCGCAAGCAGGATCTGGAGGATACGTATGCGGCCGAGATTCTGCTGGCGCCGCTCTACGAAGCGGCCCGGACAACGCTGCAGTTCACGGACCTTCCGCGTTTCCCCGGTATGGAACGGGATATTGCACTCGTCGTCGATTCGGAAGTTCCGGCAAGCCGTCTGCTGGATGTCATCCGCGAACAGGGAGGCAGCCTGCTGCAATCGGCGCAAGTATTTGACGTCTATACGGGCGGGAAGATGGAAAGCGGCAAGAAGAGCGTCGCCGTTTCCCTGCTGTACCGCCATGCAGAGCATACATTAACCGATGAGGAAGTTTCGGAGGTGCACGCCAAGGTGCTGGACGCGCTCCAGCAAAGTTTTGGTGCAAACTTAAGAAAGTAGCAGGAATTGTGCAAAGCCGCAGCGAATCCAATTAGAACCCCGGATTCGCTGCGGCTTTTCTTTTGCATTGGAGAGGCTTCCGCGGCTAATCACGGCTAATAGATAAGCGCGCATTTTTGCCAAATGCTTGTGGATAACGTTACAATAGAGAGACGAGAGACCAACTTAGAATCCGCATACACATAAAGGAGGGCACAACTGTGGCAATGGACCGGACTCGTGTCGCCGTCGAAATTTACGGTACTTCCTATAAATTGGTTGGAAGCAGCACTGAATATATGAAACAGGTCGCCCAATATGTGGACGAGCATATGCGGGCGATTTCCAAATCCCATAGCCGGCTGGATACTCCGCGCATAGCGGTTCTTGCAGCCGTACATATGGCGGAGCAGGCGATCCAGGCGCAGGATCTCAAGAATGAAGTGAATATGCTGACCGGAGAACGCAGCCTGCTTCGCGCCGAGGTTGCCCGTCTGCTCGAGGCCCAAGGGGAGCAGGAGAGGGAACGGGAACGGCTGACGGCCTCGGCTCAGGAAGAGAAGCAGCGGCTGATCGCTGAGGCGGAAGAGGAGAAGCAACAGCTGATTGCCGGAGCCGAAGAGGAGAAGCAGCGGCTGATCGCCGGAGCCGAAGAGGAACGCAAGCGGCATCTGGAGGTCGAGGAGCGGGAACGCAGCGCTCATAGCGAGAGGCTGCGGCAGGCGGAGGAGACCGCAGCGAAGGTCCGGCAGGGGCTTGAGGAAGAGCTGAAGCGGCGGGATCTAGAGCTGGAGGAGCTTCGCGAAGCGCATGCTCGCGAACTGGAAGAGAGCCGCGAGAGCTACAGGCTCCAGCAGGAGCAGGCCGAGACGCTGCGTTTGAAGCAAGTGGAAGCGCTCAGCGCCGGGCACCGGACGGAGCTGGAGGAGCTTCGGGCTTCGCACATGTCGGAGCTAACGGAGATCACGGACCGCCTGGAGCGGGAGCTTACGGAGACGAAGGCGGCGCTCGGCAGGGAGCTGGAAGAGACGAAGAGCATCTTGACCCGTCAGCGGGAAGAAGCCACCGCGGCGCTGAACAAGGAACTGGGCCAGGAGCGGGAATCTTTGCAGCGGGAGCTTGCAAAGAATAAGGAGCTTCGGCAGTCCTTGGGCAACCAGGAGAACCGGCACAAGCAAGCGGCGCAGGAGATGGAGAAGCATCTCGGCGAGCTGCGCGGCACGATCAGCCAGCTTCAGGCGAAGCTGCGCTCCGAAGAGGCAGGCCTCAAAGCAGAGCGGGAAGCCCGGTCCGCGCTGCAGACTCAGCATAACGAGGCTCTTCTGCGCGAGCAGAAGCTGAGCGGCGAGCTGGAGGCGGCCACTGGTCTGGGAGACCTGCTGCAGCAGGAGCTAGCGGAGCTACGCCAGGACTATGAGCTGTCGGCGGGCCAGGCGGAAGAGCTGCGGAAGTCGTTGGGCGAGACGTCCAAGCAGCTTCATCGCACCGAAGAAGAGCTTGCGCGGATAACGGCCGAGCATGGCGAGTGGAAGACGGCGGCGGGCAAGCGGCAGGAGGAGATCGGCGAACTCGAAGTCAGCTTGCTTGAAGCCGAGGAGAAGCTCGAAGCGGTACAGGGAGAGCTTTACAGACTTCGGAGCGAAGCCGCAGAGCTGTCGAAGTCGCTGGAGCGGGAAGCGGCTCTCCGGCGGGAAGCCGAGAGCGCGGCAGAGGCGCTGCGTGTCCGCAGCGAGGAGACCGAGAGCGATCTGGCCGGTCTGCGTGAGCGTCATGAGGAATTGATCATGCAGTACGATGAAGTGCTGCAAAGCGGAGAACGGCTGGAGGAACGCTGCCGTTTGCTTGAAGAGGAAGCGGGGGAAGCATCCCTTCGGCTGGAGGAGCTGTCCGAAGCGGGCAGAGAGGCGGCGGCGGCGGCCGAGCTGCAGCGCGAACAGCTGAGCGAAGCGCGGAGCTACGGCGAATCGTGGAAAGTGAGCTACGAAGAGCTGAAGCAGGCGCAGCAGACGTGGGCCGAGACGGAATCGAAGCTCCGCGAAGAAATCGAAGTCTGGCAGCAGGAGGCCCAGGAGGGCGAGCAGCTGCGCGATTCGCTTAGCCAGGAGCGCAGCGACGCGCTCCGGAAGCTTGAAGAGATCGGCGAAAGCTACGAGCTTGCCCAGGGGCAGCTGCGGCTGCTGCAGGCCGAATTCAACATCCGGCAGAACGAGCTGGATCGTGTTGCGCAGGAGCATCAGAAGCTTCAGGCTGAATATGCGAAGCTGCAAAATGAGTATAATGAATGGATTCAGCTCATCGAACAGGATAGTTGAACATAACCGCACAAGAAGAAACGACGGGCAGCGACCGAGCAGGCCGCGACTGCGTTTCTTGCATTTGAAGGGCAGCCCCAAACTTTCGGGGCTGCCCTTTATCATTTTGACTAAGCTATTCCACGATGAGATCGGCGTTCATTTGGCTGTGACCGGAGCCGCAAAATACCGAACAGGTCATCTTGAACGTCCCCGCTTGTTCGGGAACGATTACCTGTGAAAGATGTTTGCCGCTTAATTGAAGCTCGAGCTCCGGAACCAGAATGCCGTGATTGCCGCTTGCGTTCTCGAGTGTAATTTTGACGGGAATCCCTTTTTTCAGATGGTACTCTTTTTGGTCAAAGCGGAAATTGGTTGCCTTGATGACGATTTCCTCCTGCGCCGAAGCCGTGACGGCCGTACTTCCGGTCCCGCTGTCCGCGGTGTTCCCGCCGTTGCTTGGTTTCCCGCAGCCACTGACGAGAGTAAGCAAAAGAGTGATGGATGTCAGGTACAATGCCGTTTTTTTCATGTGAACCCTCCTAAAAGTTTTGCGAAGATTATGGTTCAGGGCAAGACTACAGCAAAACTCGCATCGGAAGCGTACGCTTAAGTATTACGAAGTTTATGCACCGGGACTGGACTACAGCAAAACTAGCACAAAAAGAGCATATGCCTGATTTTACAATGATAACGCTTCCGGGCAAAGAAAATGGCACAACCGGTCTCGCAAGCTAAATCAGGAATCTAAAAACCGGATGCAAAAGCGATTCAAATTTATTATAATGAAAAGCACTATACCGCGCATATATTATAATACAAAGGTTAAAAGTAGGGGATTGTCATTAGTGGAGCAGCTGTTATAATGAACACGGAAGTCTGGCACCGAAAGATATTAAATTTGTATTGGACGCTGATAGCGATAACTTTAGTTGGGCAAATGGTCTATGCGATTGGCGGCTTGAAGCTGGCGCCCGATACCACTGTTCCGGAGCAGATCGGTTATTTTATACTCCCTTGCTGCCTGTTTATGCTGCTGATTATGATCGTGGCGGAAGTGTGGCTGCGGGCCGAATTCAGATTTCAGAAGCAAATTGTGATCGGCAGCGGATTGTTGGTGTCTTACCTGCTGTACTTTATAGTCGAACCGTATATCGACGGCGCCCAGATGGCATTGATGATACCGGTCATGGCCTCGCTTGTGTATTTTGACCTCAGGATGCTGTTTGCGCTTGGAGGGCTTAATCTCTTTATGTACGCCGGCATTTACTTCGGGCTGGAGCGAAGGCTGCTGGAGAAACCGCTGCTTGAATTTTTGATGATGGAATGTATTTATATTGTGTTTGTCGTGATGGCCCGGGGAGTTATCGTGAGAGCGTACGAAACGAGCCATTACCTGGAGCAAGTGACCAAGTCGGAGCAGGGGCTTCTGGTCGAACGGGCGCTTTCGGACAAGCTGCTCAAGATCGATGCGCTTACGGGGCTTTACAATCATAAGACCTTTCACGAATATCTGGATTCACTGCTGGAGCAAAGCGAGAAGAACGGGCTGCAGCTGCAGCTTGCGCTGTTTGATATCGACAATTTCAAGCAGGTAAACGATACCTACGGGCACTGGATCGGAGACATTGTGCTGAAAGAGGTCGCGGCGAAGATCGGCGGAACGATCAGCCTTAACGATTTTGCCGCCAGGTACGGAGGCGAGGAGTTCGCGGTCATCTTTACGGATAAAAGCCTGGAGGACGCATTGGTGCTGGCCGAAGCGCTTCGGTCCGGCATATCGGAAATGGAGCATCCTTATGCGGGAGGCAAACCGATTACCGTTAGCATCGGCCTTTGCCCTTACCGGGCAGGAGACGGCAAGGAGCTGCTGTTTCGAAGAACGGACGAAGCCCTCTACCAGGCTAAGCGCAGCGGAAAAAACCGGGTAATCACCGCCGGTGAACATCGGCTTGTGCCGGTCTGATCCATAACCTAAGATAGCCGTCCCTTCACTTATGTGCAGGGGACGGCTTCTTTGTGGGCTGCGCGGCTTCCTGTTATTTGCCGGCTTCGAACGGCGTTGAGACAGGCAGGAACAGGTCAATAATCCCGATGACCAGTGCCGCGAGGATTGCGCCGATGATGGACACGCTAACTCCGGCGACAATGAACTGCGCAAGCCAGATGACCAGGGCGCTCACCAGAAACCCTACAATACCGCGCCCGAACGGTGTTGTTTTGCGCCCGAAGATGCCTTCGGCGATCCACCCGAGCAGGGCGATCACCAAAGCAAGCATAAGGGCGCTCCAGAATCCGCCGATGCTGAAGTTTGGCACAATCCAGCCAACCACGAGAAGAACCAGCGCGGAAACGATAAAGCGGACTACATGACCTAAAAACCTCACTGTACAAGCCTCCTTTGCTTCAAGCTTAAGGATACGTGCAATCGTTATTGTACACAGAATCATTCTCCGTTATGTTGGAAGGCAGCACCCAAATAGCGGAAATGCTCTATATTCGGTATAATGATTTCTATATGAAGGGAGCTGTGACCGTAATTGGACGACAAGATATTGCATACGCTTGAATATCGAAAGATTTTAAATAAATTGGTGCAGTATACACAAACCCCGATGGGAGAAGCAATGGCGGAAGCCCTCAGGCCCTCGGGCGATTTTGAAGCCGTCAAGCTGTTGCTGCAGGCAACGGATGAAGGGGCAACGGTCGACCGCTTGAAGGGAATCCCTTCCTTCGGAGGCATCACCGACATTAAATCGGCGCTGAAACGGGCCTCCATCGGCGGAATGCTTGGCACGCACGAGCTTCTGGCCGTCGGTAACACGATTGGCGGCGGGCGCCGGGTCAAGCGCTTCCTTGCGGCCATGCATGAAGAAGAGCAGATTCCGATGCTCTTCGATCTAAGCGATTTGATCTCGGAGCAGAAGCCTGTCGAGGACGCGATTCGCTCTGCCATCGACGAGAATGCGGAGGTGCTTGATTCCGCCAGCCCCGAGCTGTCCGCCATCCGCAGAGAGCTGCGAAACGGTGAGACGAGAATCCGCGAGAAGCTGGATTCGATGATTCGTTCCTCCTCCGTGGCGAAGATGCTGCAGGACCAGCTCGTTACGATCCGCGGCGACCGGTTCGTTATTCCGGTTAAGGCGGAATACCGCTCGCACTTCGGCGGCATCGTTCACGACCAGTCGGGCTCGGGGGCGACGCTGTTCATCGAGCCGGAATCAATTGTCGCGATGAACAACAAGCTCCGGGAGACGAGACTGCGCGAGGAGCGAGAAATCGAAATCATCCTGCGTAAGCTGACCGCCCTTGTCGGTGAAATTGCCGAGGAGACCGCTTATGATGTCGATATTCTCGGCCAGCTTGACTTTATATTCGCTAAAGCCCGTCTGGCCAGAGAAATGAAAGCGTCCAGGCCGCGAATGAACGACCGCGGCTACTTGAAGCTGCGCAAAGGGAGACATCCGCTGATTCCGGCAGAGTCTGTCGTTCCTCTGGATGCGGAGCTTGGCAACCAGTACAGCTCCATTATTGTGACCGGCCCGAATACGGGCGGCAAGACCGTTACACTGAAGACCATCGGGCTGCTCAGCCTGATGTCGATGTCCGGACTCTTTATTCCGGCAGAAGAAGGCAGCCAAATGTGCGTGTTCGACGGCATATTCGCTGACATCGGAGATGAACAGAGCATAGAGCAGAGTCTGAGCACATTCTCGAGCCATATGACCAATATTATATCCATCCTTAAGCGGATGACTCCCAAAAGCCTGGTTCTGCTTGACGAAGTCGGCGCGGGTACGGACCCGGCCGAAGGTTCCGCACTGGCCATTGCCATATTGGAACATATCCACCGGACGGGCTGCCGGATGGTGGCGACAACGCACTACAGCGAACTTAAAGCTTACGCTTACGAACGTAATGGCGTCATCAACGCCAGCATGGAATTTGACGTGCAGAGCCTTCGTCCGACGTACCGCCTGCTGATCGGCGTTCCCGGCCGAAGCAATGCCTTCGCGATCGCCGAGCGCCTGGGACTGCCGGAGGCCATTCTGGAGCATGCGCGGGGCGAGGTCAAGGAAGAGGATCTGCGCGTCGAGCATATGATCGCTTCCCTGGAAGAGAACCGGCTCGGCGCGGAGAACGAGCGCGAACGGGCCGAGATGCTGCGGCGCGAAGCGGAAGAGCTGCGCGGCAGACAGCGCCAGGAGCTGGAGAAGCTGGAGAACCAGCGGGACAAATGGCTGGATAAGGCGGAGAAGGAAGCCGCAGCGATTGTCGACAAGGCCCGCAAGGAAGCCGAACAGATTATCGGCGATTTGCGGCGACTGGCTCTGGAGGAAGGAGCGTCGGTCAAGGAGCATAAGCTGATCGAAGCCCGGCGGCGGCTCGATGAAGCGCAGCCTTCGCCACGAAAGAAGGAGCCTGCACGCGGCGCGAAGAACAAGCCGGCGCGCCAAATCGGCCCCGGAGATGAAGTGGCTGTGAACAGCCTGAATCAGAAAGGACATGTCGTCGAGCTGAGCGGAAGCAAAGAAGCCGTCGTACAGCTCGGCATTATGAAAATGAAGGTGCGGCTGGACGACCTGGAGCTGCTGTCTTCCGCGAAGCCATCTGTGCCCCAGCCGCTCCGCCAGGCCACGACCTTGAAGCGCACCCGGGACGATAATACCCGCAGCGAGCTCGATTTGCGGGGAGCGAATCTGGAGGAGGCGCTGATCGAAACGGACCGTTTCATTGATGAAGCGTTCCTTGGCAACCTTGGACAAATTTATATCATCCACGGCAAAGGAACCGGTGTCCTGCGTTCGGGAATCCAGGAATATTTGCGCAAACACAAGCATGTCAAGAGCTACCGCCTCGGCAACTATAATGAAGGCGGAGCAGGCGTAACGGTTGCTGAGCTGAATTAGCGGCGTTTCCGGCGGAAAGAAGGAGGAACCCATGGAACACACAATCGATGCTTTGCTGAATCATCCGCTGGGAAGCGTGCTCGGCTACTTTGCGGTCGCCATACTGGAGCTGGTTGTCTTTTTGTCCATATTTGAAATGGTGACGAAATACAACTGCTGGGAAGAAATCCGAAAGGGTAACGTGGCGGCTTCAATGGCAACCGGCGGCAAAATATTCGGTATCTGCAATGTGCTCCGCTTCAGCATTCAGGCGCAGGCCTCGATTTATGACACGATGAAATGGTCCCTCATCGGTTTCGTTCTCCTTCTGCTCGCCTACTTCATGTTTGAATTTCTGACGCCCGTCTTTTCGATTGACAAGGAGATTGCGGCGGATAACCGGGCGGTCGGACTTACGGCGATGCTGATTTCCGTGTCGTTGTCCTATGTCATCGGGGCCTCGATTTTGTAAAGAACGATCTAAGCGCAGAGGGAGACTTGAGGGCGGCATGAAAATTCTGGTGCGCGTGCTGTTTGTTTCGGCGGTTCTTTTTTTGGCGGCCGGAATTATCTACTTAATGATGAAATGATGAAGGAGACTGGAGAGATGGATACAACTGTGTGCCCTTGGTGCCATACGGAAATCGTATGGGATGAGGAACTTGGATCGGAGGAAAACTGCCCGCATTGCGGCAACGAACTGAGCGCTTACCGAACGGTCAACATCAGCAGCGAGGTTCTGGAGGATGAGGAAGACGACGACGAGCATGAGCATGAACATGGGGACGAGGATTTGTGGGGAGAAGACGGACAGGACGGCATTGTTCCCGTCTTCAATCTGCTCGACAGCTATCGTGACACTTACGATCTGGAGCGCTATGACAGTAACGTGGCGGCCATTCTGGATGAGCAGGCCGAGGTTCCGGAATGTCCGCAATGCCATGAGTACATGCTGCTCGCTGGTACCACTCTGGTAAAAGATTTCAAAGCTGCCGTACCCGCCGCTGTCGGCGTGCCGCTGCTAAAGGCGCCGGTTTCCCTGAATATGTATGTCTGTCCGTCATGCTTCCAGATTCAGCACAGCCTGGCTGAAGAAGGCCGAGAGCAGTGGGTGCGGGGTATCGGGGGCCTTCGGAAATAAATTCCCGCCGGTAAGAATCCCTTCGTTTGGGGCATGCTATCAAAGGCATGTCTCAAAGGGTAAGGGGGGAGCATCATGAATAAATCGCTGCGGGGACAACCGCGGCTGCTCTTGGCTGTGAACGGGTTATTCGTACTGTCGGGGGCACTTGCGGGAACTTTTTTAAATGTATACTTATGGAAAAGCCGCCAGGACTATATCATGATTGGCTGGTTTACGGTGGCTCAACAAATTGCTCTGGGCCTCAGCTTTTGGCTGGGCGGCAAATGGGTGAAGGAGTTTAATAAAATGAATGCCCTGCGGCTTGGCATCGCCGTTTCGGGCCTTTTTTATCTATTGGTGCTGTGGCTGGAGAGCCGGGTGGTTGATTATGTCTGGTCGCTCGGCGTTCTGCTGGGAGTTGCTTTGGGGCTGTTTTGGCTTGCCTTCAACATCGTTTTTTTTGAGACCACGGACCCCGGTAACCGGAACGCTTTCAACGGCTGGGTTGGACTACTCGGCTCCTTGGCCGGTATCGTCGGTCCCTGGCTGTCCGGGTGGCTGATCTCCGCGATGAACGGAAACCGGGGGTACCGGGTGGTGTTCATCATCTCGCTTTGCATTTACGGGGTGGCGGCGGTGCTGAGCTTCTTTCTGAAAAAGCGGAAAACACCCGGCGAGTATCAATGGCTGGAGCCCTGGCATGAGCTTCATTCCGAAGATAGAGATTGGCGTGTAATGGGAGCGGGACTTGTATTCCAGGGGCTTCGGGAAGGCGTATTTTCCTTTTTGATCGGCCTGCTCGTATACATAGCGTCTCAAGAGGAAAGCAAGCTGGGGCAGTTTACGCTGATTACCTCGGCGGTATCGCTTGTCTGTTACTGGGCGGCAGGAAAATGGCTTAAACCGAAATACCGGTCGGCCGGGATGTTCTGGGGCTCGCTGCTGCTGGTGGCGGTTATCTTCCCTCTGTTATGGAAGGTTAACTACGGCACTCTGCTGATTATGGGGATCGGAACGTCGCTGTTCATTCCGCTTTATATGCTCCCGATGGTTTCGAGCAGCTTTGATCTGATGGGCGAGAGCAAGGAGAGCGCGGGGATGCGGGTTGAACTGATTGTGCTGCGCGAACTGTGTCTGATGACCGGGAGGCTTGCGGGGACATTTATTTTTATCGGCGTTCTGTCGGCCAGCGCCGCCCCGCGAACCGTTACTCTGCTGATGCTGGGCCTTGGCGTCGCGCCGCTCGGAAGCTGGCTGTGTCTGCGCCGGATGCTGCGGAAAAATATAGTGCCCGAGCGATAACCGCAAAAATTAGCGATACGCCGAGCCGCTGCTGGCCTGGTGCACACTTAAATGAAAAGCCGTTTCCCTTGCCCTATGCGGGCAGGAGAGACGGCTTTTGGCATTGTTTTGCTTCAGGATCGTTAGCGCACTATTTGTTCTTCAGCAGATCGCGGATTTCCGATAGCAGCACCTCTTCGCGCGTCGGCGCGGGCTCGGCTTTGGGCGCTTCCTCTCTTTTGCGTTTAAACTTTCCGGCAATCCGGACCAGCAGAAACAGAGAGAAGGCGATGATAAAGAAGTCGATCACGCTCTGAAGAAAAACCCCGTATTTCAGTACGGCGCTGCCGTATGTATACTGCAGACCTTCAAGATCAATCCCGCCGCTCAAGAGTCCGATCACAGGCGTGATAATGTCGCCTACCAGCGAGGTTACGATTTTGCCGAAGGCGGCCCCGATCACGACAGCGAATGCGAGATCAAGCACGTTTCCCTTCAGCGCGAAGTTTTTGAAATCTTTCCACATAATGTGAGCTCCACCCTTCCCGGTTTAATACCCTAACCCATTATTACAAATTGAAAGAAATGCTGCAACAAAAGTTAATGGCCGCCTGGATTTTCAGAAGAAGGCTTTTTGCTTGCGAAATTATGCACATAAATGGCGGAAGGAAAGGCATACTAAGAGCGGTTGAACCATCCCAAGAAAGGAATGAATGCAATGCAATCCACTCAAATGCAACCGCTAAGCAGCAAAGAACTGGAATATATTTCCGACTCCATTTCCAATGAGGAAATGCTTATCAAGCAGTACGCCGCCACGGCCGGGTTGACACAAAACCAAGCCGTTCGCCAAATTTGCGAGCAGCATATCCAAAATCACAACCACCATATGGACATACTGATCCAGCTTCTTCAGCAGCACCAGCAGTACGCTCCTTCCCAGCCGCAATAACTTTGAACCGGTCCGGACCGGTTTACGCGAAGGTTCCAAAGCGAGTTTTGTTGATGTTTTATCTTGGAAGCTGCTCAGCACAAAACTTTTAGGAGGTCACTTACGTGTACGCACAAAACACAAATGCTTTTATGCAAGAAGAGGATTTGCTCAACATCATTTTGGCGGATTTGAAACGGACGGTTCGCGAATATGCGACAGCCGCAACGGAGTCCAATTGTCAGACGGTTCGCCGCGCCTTTAATGACTTGACGATGAATACGCTCCGCATTCAGGGAGATCTTTACATGCAAATGTCGCAGCTGAACATGTACCAGGCTCCTTCCAAGGCGCTCCGCCAGGAGCTGGACAAGCAAATTCAAAGCGCGCATCAGACCCAGCAAAAAGCCCGGCAGTTCGCTCAGCAAAAAATGGGTGGACAAGGCATGTATGCCCAGGCACCGAACGTGTCCCAGCATCAACCTAACGTGAGTAACCCTTACTATATGTAAATCGGCCATACCCGGGTGAAGCAGCACCAGCAGCCTTGCGGCCGCTCCGGCGGTGTCATAAGAAGCGTCCGTTCTTCGCGGGTATCCGTGAAAGGGCGGACGCTTTTTTTAAAATATAAGACTTTATAGCGGGCGCTTATCATTTTGTCTTATATTTCTACGAGAAACGCACCTGCGTCTTAAAAAGACGCCGTCAGGCGTTTCTTCTTGGACGAGTCATTTTTGTTTGCAGACACAACCTTTTCATGTCATATTATTAATAAACTCTTATGTAACCAATTCTTTCGCGGGAGGCGCCGGCAGCGGCGAACCGTCCCTTGCGAAGATTCCGGAGGGAAGTCATGGAACAAATGAATGAGTTGAAGAGAAAAGTGCTGGAGCTGTTAAAAGAAGATGCGAGAAGAACTCCGGCGCTTATGGCAACGCTGCTCGGGGCCGAAGAAGAAGACGTGAAGACGGCGATCGAACAAATGGAGCAGGAGCACGTAATCGTGAAATACGCGACCGTGGTCAATTGGGATAAAGTCGACGACGAACGGGTTACAGCGCTGATTGAAGTGCAGATTACGCCCGAGCGCGGACGCGGATTTGAAGGCATCGCCGAACGGATTTATCTGTATCCGCAGGTGAAATCGGTCTATCTGATGTCCGGCGCCTACGATTTGCTGGTGGAAGTGGAGGGCCGGAATTTGCGCGAGGTTGCCAACTTCGTTTCCGAGAAGCTGTCTCCTATTGATTCCGTACTGTCGACCAAGACAAATTTCACGCTGAAAAAATATAAACAGGACGGGATTATTTTTGAAGATCATGAAGAAGATAACCGTCTGATGATCTCCCCGTAAAGGAAGAGATGAACTGATATGATTACGAATAAAACACAGTTGGCCGGAGAACAAAGCAAATCAATGACATCTTATCTGTCCCCGCTGGTTCAGCAAATTCAGCCCTCGGGCATCCGCAGATTTTTTGACATGGCCGCGGGAAGCAAAGACATCATTTCTCTCGGGGTCGGCGAGCCGGATTTCAAGACGCCTTGGCATGTCCGGGAAGCCTGCGTCTATTCGCTGGAGCGCGGATTTACGGGATATACCTCGAATGCGGGGATGCCGGAGCTTCGTGAGGGGATAGCCAATTACCTTCATACCCGATTTAACCTGGACTATGATCCCGCGAACCAGATTATCACGACCATTGGCGGCAGCGAAGCGATTGATCTGGCGCTTCGGGCGCTGATATCGCCGGGAGACGAGATTCTCATTCCGGAGCCTTGCTATATTTCCTATTCCCCGATCACCTCGATCGGCGGCGGGGTTCCGGTTGGCATCGAGACGTTCGGCAAGGACCGGTTCAAGCTGACGGCCGATGGGCTGGAAGCAAAAATTACGCCGCGGTCCAAAATTCTGATCCTGTGCTATCCCAGCAACCCGACGGGAGCGATCATGAGCCGGGAAGACTGGGAGCCTATCGCCAAAGTGGTGGAGAAGCATGACCTGATCGTCATTTCCGACGAAATTTATGCCGAGCTTACTTATGGCAGCAATCATATCAGCTTTGCCTCTCTGCCGGGTATGATGGACCGGACGATACTCGTCAGCGGATTTTCCAAAGCTTTCGCTATGACGGGCTGGCGGCTGGGCTATGCCTGCGGACACCCCGATCTGATCGCGGCTATGCTCAAAATTCACCAGTACACCGTGATGTGCGCGCCCTCCATGGGCCAGGTGGCGGCGCTTGAAGCGCTGACGAACGGCATGGAGGAGAAGGACCGGATGGTGGATTCCTATAATCAGCGCCGCCGTCTGATCGTCAAGGGGCTGCGTGATGCGGGACTGGAATGCCATGAGCCGCAAGGGGCGTTCTATGCCTTCCCAAGCATTGCCGGTACAGGTCTGACCTCCGACGAATTCGCCCAGCGCCTGCTGCGGGAGTTTCGGGTGGCGGCCGTTCCGGGCAGCGTATTCGGGCTGGGCGGGGAAGGCTATCTGCGCTGCTCCTACGCCACATCGGTGAGCCAATTAAACGAAGCGCTGGAACGGATTGGCGCGTTTGTTGCTCTTTTGAAGAAAGAGAAAGAAATTAAGGCTTAATACGGCAAAAAACTGATAAAAATCACAAAAATTGACGCAAAAGTTGAAAAAGTTATAGCAAATCATCCAGTCACATGGTATAATTTTACTCTGAATACAGATTATTTATATGTTCCTTAATCTGATTATACATTGATAATCTGGATGATCCGACTCCGCGCATTGTTTTGCTGTTGATTCAGGCGAGGCAGACCATACGATGACGGAAGCAGTGGAGTTACGCTCCGTACAGTTTTTAGGGGGGATGATGTTGCTTTATAGCGATTACTACCTGTGGTCCTTTGGCGGGAACCGGTTCCCGGAAAGCGGGAAAGCTTCCGCGAGGGATGATGCGACCTCGCGCAGCCTCTCCCTGGAAGAGGAGATCCGCATACTCCGCAATCGAATGGAGCAGTTGTTTTTGCAAGAGAAATCATTCACCTCTGATAACGTGGTGGAAATCAGCAGCAAGCTGGATTTGAAGATCAACGAATATATGAAGAGGCGTTCCCGCAAGAATTAGCGGGAGTGCCTTGGTGAGGGTCCTTGGGGCCCTCTTTTTGTTTGTGTGGCTCCTACATTTGCGGGCCTGCTGGAAACAATCGATGGCCTTGCAAGCCGAAGTTAATATGTTAAAGTATGATTATGCCGGATGAGATGCCGGAAGGACGGTCGCTTGTTAGTAAAGAATTCCACAAAAAGAAGCGGAGGGTTGGACCATGTCGATTTATACGCGAACGGGGGACCAGGGCGAGACCTCGGTTATCGGCGGCCGGGTCTCCAAAGATGATATCCGGGTTGAGGCCTACGGCGCGATCGATGAGCTGAACGGCTTTGTCGGGCAGGCGCGCAGCATGATGCATGACGAAGTATTCGCCGATGTCCGGGAGCAGCTGCTTGAAATTCAGCACGAGCTGTTCGACTGCGGCTCCGATCTGGCGTATGCGAGGCTGGACGAAGGCAAGATGAAAGTAACCGGCGACATGACGGAGCGGCTGGAGCGGTGGATTGACGATCTTCAGGCCGGGAATCCGCCGATTGAACGGTTTATTTTGCCGGGAGGAACCGGGCTTGCTTCGGTCCTGCATGTCTGCCGGACCGTATGCCGCCGTGCCGAACGCCGGACCGTTACGCTAGGGCGCAGCCAAGAGATTAACGGCATGACCGTGGCTTATCTGAACAGGCTGTCGGATTATTTCTTCGCGCTTGCCCGCACGGCCAATACGCGGCTCGGGGTGACGGACGTTGAATATATCCGCGGCGCCAAGGTGTTTCGGGACTAAAGATGACAACGTACTATCTGCCCATCGCCTACACCGTTCCTGCCGAAGAGGACGGCATGCTGCTTAAGACAATTCTGCAAAAGCGGATGGATGTCTCGCGCAAGCTGCTGTCCCGTCTCAAACTGACCGAGCGGGGAATTACCCTGAACGGGGAAAGGGTCTATATCAGCGTGCACGTCCGTGCCGGCGATCTCGTGGAAATCCGGATGGAGACGGAGATCTCGGAGGATATTTTGCCGCAGCCGATCCCGTTCCCTATCCTGTATGAAGACGAGCACCTGCTGGTCGTCAGCAAGCCCGCGGGCATGATCGTGCATCCTACCCACGGCCACTATACCGATACGCTGGCTAACGGAGTCGTCCATTATTGGGCGCAAAAAAACGAGCGCTATCGCTTTCGACCCGTCCACCGGCTGGATCAGGAGACGTCCGGCGTCCTCGCCATCGCGAAGAATCCGTACAGCCACCAGCACATCTCGGAGCAGATGCTGGCCGGCACCGTGGACAAACGCTATATTGCGCTTGTCCATGGTGTTCCGGAGCCGGAGAAGGGCGACATCGACGGTCCGATCGACCGCGATCCGGGCGAACCGCACCGGCGGATTGTGACGCCGGACGGTTATCCGTCGCTGACCCGCTACGAGGTCAGGGAGAGGTACCCCTATGCTTCCAAAGTGGAACTGAAGCTGCTCACCGGGCGCACGCATCAAATCCGTGTGCATATGACCTCCATCGGCAAGCCGCTGATCGGGGACCGGATGTACCGGCATCCGGTATATGAAGCGGCTGATCCGGGCGCGGCGCCCGCAGCGGCCGCGAAGCTTGCCCGGGTGGCAGAGTTGGACGCCGCCATCGGCCGACAGGCGCTGCACGCGGCGCGGCTGTCCTTCACGCATCCGATTTTTCGCCGCGAGATGACGTTTGAAGCTCCGCTTCCTCCGGATATGTTGGAACTGGAAGCAATACTGAGGACTGGAACAAGAGACGTCGCAGACATTAACGAAACGGATTTGAAATAAGGAGAATCGTACACAATGAGTCAATTGATTGTATATCATTATCCGAAGTGCGGCACCTGCCGTTCGGCGGTAAAATGGCTGAAAGAACAGGGACATGAGCTGGAGCTGCGCCATATCGTGGAGCAGACGCCGGGAGCGGACGAACTGTCCTCTCTGGCCGAGGCAAGCGGCCTTGAGCTCAAGAAGTTTTTCAATACAAGCGGCGAGGTCTACAAACGGGAAAACCTGAAGGAGAAGCTGCCAAGCCTCGATGACCGCGAGAAGCTGGAGCTACTGGCCGGGAACGGCATGCTGATCAAACGCCCTATCGTTGTCTCGGAGGACAAGGTGACGGTCGGGTTCAAGGAAGAGGATTACCGCAAAGCCTGGGGAAATGAGTAAAGGAGGAGAACGGCGATGAGTGGAGAAGGAAGAAGCCGCGTAATGATTGTGGACGGCATGGCGCTGCTGTTCCGGGCCTATTATGCCACTGCATACGGAGGCTATATTCGCAAGACAAGCGCCGGACTGCCGACCAATGGCGTCTACGGCTTTTTGCAGTATTTTTTCGACGCGGTGTCAACCTTTGAGCCTTCCCACGTTGTATGCTGCTGGGATATGGGCAAGAGCACGTTCCGCACCGAGAAATTTGATGCTTATAAATCGAACCGCGCGGAGCCTCCGCTGGAACTGATTCCGCAATTCGACCTGGTCAAAGAGGTGGTCGCCGAGCTCGGCGTTCCGAATGTGGGCATTCCTGGCTACGAAGCCGACGACTGCATCGGTACCTTGGCTTCCTGCTTCGGCGGGGAGTCCGAGGTGTACATTTTGACAGGAGACCATGACATGCTTCAGCTGGTGAATGATCAGGTCCGGGTCGTTATTATGAAAAAAGGCCGGTCCAACTATAAAGTATACGATCCGGGTTCGCTGCTGGAGGAAAAAGGGCTTACCCCTTCCCAGGTCATCGACCTGAAGGGATTCATGGGCGATACGAGCGACAATTACCCCGGTGTCCGGGGAATCGGAGAGAAGACAGCGCTCAAGCTGCTGGCTGAATACCGGACAGTGGAGGGCGTAATCGAGAATCTCCATCTGCTGCCCAAAGGGGTGCGGAGCAAGATCGAAGCGGATCTGGACATGCTTCATCTGTCCCGGGAGCTGGCGGAAATCCGCTGTGACGTTCCGCTCGTCTGCACGCTGACCGAGTGTCTCTGGGAACTGCAGCGGGATTCGGCCGCGCGCAAATTCAAGGAGCTGGAGTTCGGCAGCCTGATGTATCTCATTTCGGCGGCAGAGGAAGAGCAGCGGGAGGAAGGAATCGTGGAGATTGTGCTTCCGGACCGGCAGAGCCGCTCTACCGCAGCTGGGGCCATAAAGGCTGACCCGTTTGCCTGATCGGATGGTCAGCGGAATCTGATTAAGACTGTTTCACATGGAGCGCGTACAAAGCGTCCTGTGGAACAGTCTTTATTCGTAAGGCGGAAGCGCAGCGGTCTTTCGCTCCTATTGTGTCCGAATGTTACCAGCCGGCGAATGGCAGGGATTTGCTTGTTATTCTTTTGGCGCGCAAAGTATAATAAATAGCGGATATGTGCTTATGGATTGAAAGCGCATGCAAGAGTAGAGGGGAGACAGGCCTGTGAGAGTACTAGGTGCAATTGAAGCGGGAGGAACAAAATTTGTATGCGGGATTGGGCATGAGGACGGCAGTATTATCGACCGGGTCAGCTTCCCGACGACCCGTCCGGAAGAGACGATGGCAGAGGTGTACCGCTATTTTGAAGGTAAAAATGTCGAAGCGATCGGCATAGGCTCGTTCGGGCCGATCGATCCGATTCCCGGAAGCCCGACATACGGCTATGTTACGACGACGCCCAAGCCGTATTGGGGCCAATTTAATCTGGTCGGCGCGGTCCGGGACAAAATCGACGTGCCGATCGGCTTCGATACCGATGTCAACGGCGCCGCGCTTGGTGAATACACCTGGGGCGCGGCACGGGGGCTGGACAGCTGCCTCTACATCACGGTAGGAACCGGTATCGGAGCCGGAGCCGTTGTGGGCGGCAGGTTGATCCACGGGCTGTCCCATCCGGAAATGGGACATATTTATGTCCGCCGCCATCCGGACGATGCTTTTGCGGGGACATGCCCCTACCACGGGGACTGCCTGGAGGGGCTGGCCGCAGGCCCCGCGCTTGGACAGCGCTGGCAGGTGCCGGGAGCGGAGCTCGGCCCGGATCATCCTGCTTGGGAGATTGAGGCCCATTATCTGGCCCATGCTCTGATGAGCTATGTGCTGATTCTGTCGCCGCAGAAAATTGTCATGGGCGGCGGCGTCATGAAGCAGAGCCATCTCTTCCCGCTGATCCGCGCCAAGCTTCAGGAGCTGTTGAAGGGCTACGTGCAGCATGCTTCGCTGACGGCTGATATCGACAGCTATGTGGTGCCTCCCGGTCTCGGGGACAATGCGGGTCTGGCCGGTGCGATCGGGCTGGCAGCCATGGCTCTTGCCCAGGAATAATAGACTTTCTTGATCCGGCTCTGATCCGTCTTTTGAGCAAAAGGGATTGACTGTTCGGAAATATATGGTATTGTATGAATTAACAGTATAGCCGTTCGGGAGGAAGCGCCTCTTTCACGTTACCGTGGGAGAGGCGCTTTTTTGTGTTCGACCGAGGGGCTTCCGCCTGGAAGCCGAAGACACGCGCCTTTACGGCGCGGAATTCCGAATACTGACCATTAAAAAAGTAAAGGCAGGGAAGCAAAATGCAAATCGTATTCATGAACCGGTTATCCAAACAATCGGGGGATTCCGCCGGGGAATTCGCCCAGCTGTGGATTGGCGAGGAGGAGGGGAATTGGCGCCTGGGCTGGCGCGAATTCGGCGAAAATCAGGAAAGCGCCGATTCTTTATGGTATGAGGGAACCTCCTGGAACGAAATGCTCGGTGTGTACAGGCATGAGCTGGCGGTCAAAATGGGGGAGGGCTACCGGCCGCTTATTGACGGTGTCTTCCACGAAGAAGAGAGCCCGACAGGACGGAATCAGGAGCAGCTGAAGCTTCAGTATTACAGCGAGCAGCATGCAAATGAGTCCGTGTACGAAGAATTATGCGCATGGCGGCGCCGGAAAGCCGCTTCAGAACGCAAAGCGCCCTATTTGCTCGCAAGCAATCGCCTGCTGCGTTTATTGGGCACCTTCCTCCCCAAGACCGAGGAAGAGCTTCTGCAAATTCCAGGTGTGGGAGAGACCAAGGCCGCGCAGTACGGCCTGGAGATACTGGCCATTACCTCTGCGGCGGAGCGCAGCCATTCTTTTCCGCTGAGCTGGGTCGGCGCCGAGGTTGATGAGGAGTCCTTCACCTCCTGGCTGTACAAGCAGAAGGAGATCAAATACAAGAAGCAGCTGGAGCGCCTGCGCCTGCGGCGTGTGCTCCTTGAGGGCATTGCGGACGGCTGCGGGATTGAGGAGCTCAAAGAGCGAAGCGCCTCTTCGCGAAGAGAGATTCTGGAAGCCATCGAGGAGCTCGAGAAGGACGGCTATATTGTCGATTCGCTGATCGACAGGGAACTGGCAAGCATGTCCGGCGCGGAGCAGGAAGCGGTTTGGAATGCTTACCAAGAGCTTGGGGATACGCTCCTGAAGCCGGTGCTGCATAAAGTCTACGGCGAAGAGATCACGTCCGCGGGCAGCCTGGATCTGTATTACGAGCGCCTGCGGCTGATACGGCTCCGATTCCGCAGGGAGAACGAGGGCACGCAAGGACTTGCGGCTCACCCGCAGGAGCAGGCATAAGCCCGCTCAAGCCAAAAGAAGGCCTCCCGGCGCCCGGAGGCGTTAGGGAGACCTTCTCTATATAACGGAAATTGCGGGCCGGCTGTTCACAGCCACTCTTTTTTGCGGAACACGTACAGCATCCCGCATCCCAGCGTTACCATAACGCCGATGACGCCATAGTAACCGTATTTTGTATGAATTTCGGGAATGTTGTCAAAGTTCATCCCATAGATACCCGTGATCACGGTCAGCGGCATGAATATGGTCGTAATCGCCGTAAACACCCGCATGATTTCATTGGCGCGGTTGGCGATACTGGACTGATAAGCTTCTCGTAAGTTGCCCATCAGATCGCGGTACGTTTCGAATGTCTCGGAAATTTTGACCGCGTTTTCGTAGATGTCGCTGAAATATTTCTGCAGCTGGTCGTCGATCAGCCGGAGATCTTTTTTGTTCAGGGTGTTGACGACTTCCTTCTGCGGGCCAAGCATTTTCTTCAGCCACAGAATTTCGCCCCGCAGACCGATAATCTCGCTCAGGTGCGATTTCTTGGTATGCATCAGTATATCTTCTTCCAGCTTCTCGATCTTGACTTCGATCCGGTCGCCGACGGCGAAATAATTGTCCACGACAAGGTCTACCAGAAGGTAAAGGAAGCGGTCCGGGGTACTGACCTCCTGCTCCCACAAAACGGGCTTCAGGGTGCGCAGCTCGTGAATTTTCTGCTTCGTGACGGTAATAATATAATGCCGCCCGAGAAAAACGTTAAGGGCCCGGAGGAAGATTTCCTCGTCATCAAAACGGATGCTGTTAACTACAATAAAATAATGGCTCTCGTAAATTTCAATTTTGGGACGCTGTTCCTCATCGCTGAGACAGTCCTCCACTGCCAGATCATGAAGATTAAATACAGGCTGCAGCAGCGCCAAATCCTCCACGTCTGCATCAATCCAATAGAACCCTTCCGCCGGAGGGGCGAGGGTCAGGTCAATATCGTCAATAGGCGTAAAGATGCCTGCGTTAACCAGCCGGATTTTCATCTGATTCACTCCTTCTCTCCCTAGCTTGCCCAGGGAATATGCTTATGAAAGCACAGGAAAACAAATCAGCTTGGCCGGCTGTTTGTGACGATAGGGGCCGCTTATTTTCCGAAGGCATGAAGAAGAAGTGCTCCCGCCGCCGGCAAGCTGATGTTAATCCTGTACGGTTGTTCCTGATCAGCGCTGTGCTGGGTACTCGGGTCGCCTTCCATTCTTCTTCTCACCTCTTTATTCATTAAATTAGGTTTTGGGTTTACCTCTCGCAAAGCGCCTGCCATAGGCTCGGAAGCCAAGGCTTCGCTTATGAGCGATCTTCGGAAAACACTTGTCTAGTATAACGCCGGGTATGGGCTCTTTCAAGCTAAATTGTTGTCATAATCGGGACTCTATAAATAGTGTATGGACTTGACGAAAGTTAGGTTCATTGATTATAGTGATCTATAAGAATTTAAAATTGAATATGACCAAATCTTATCAAGAGCAGGTGGAGGGACTGGCCCAATGAAACCCGGCAACCGGCGTATGACGCACGGTGCTAATTCTTGCAGAGACGCGTAGGTATAATGATCTGCGGCGCGTTGTCTGACAGATGAGAGAGTATCATATGTGTATAAATATGACCTTTCTCGTGCTGCGGGAAAGGTTTTTATTTGTTCTATTTTAACTTAGACCGCGGTCTGCGGTTTGCACTTTAATGAAGGAGTGAGACACAATGCCAATCAAGATTCCCGACAGTTTGCCCGCCAAGGAGGTGCTTTCAGGGGAAAATATTTTCGTAATGGATGAAAGCCAGGCCTTTCACCAGGATATCCGCCCTCTCCGAATCGCTATTCTGAACTTGATGCCTACAAAAGAAACCACGGAAACGCAGCTGCTGCGTCTGGTAGGCAACTCGCCGCTTCAGGTTGATGTCACGCTGCTTCATCCGAGCTCCCATACGTCGAAGAATACATCCGCGGAGCATCTCAAGAGCTTCTACAAGACCTTTGACGAAATCAGCCACCGCCGGCTGGACGGCATGATTGTGACCGGCGCTCCGGTGGAGCAGATGGACTTCGAGGACGTGAATTACTGGGATGAGATGAAAAAGATTTTTGAGTGGAGCAAGGACAACGTCACTTCGACGATGCATATATGCTGGGCGGCGCAGGCTGGTTTGTACTATCACTACGGGGTTCGTAAAGTCGGGCTGTCCGAGAAGTGCTTCGGCGTATTCCCGCACTGCACTACTGCGCCGAATACGAAGCTGCTTAGGGGCTTTGACGAGCTGTTCTATGTGCCTCACTCCCGTCATACGGACATTTCCCGCGAGGATGTCGAGAATACGCCGGATTTGCAGATATTGGCGGAATCGGAGGAGGCCGGCGTTTATCTCGTCGCCACTCAGGACGGCCGGCAGATTTTTGTAACGGGTCATTCCGAGTACGATCCGTTCTCCCTGAAATGGGAGTATGAGCGCGATATCGCCAAGGGGATGGACGTCGCGCTGCCGAAGCATTACTACCCGAATGATGATCCGGGCCGAACACCGCCGGCTGTATGGCGCGCCCATGCGAATCTGCTGTTCTCCAACTGGCTTAACTATTACGTCTACCAGGAAACGCCATACGATATCGGACCTACGATATGATTGCCTTCCGGATTGGACAAGCTTAACTTTGAAGGCCGGGATGTTGCCGGCAACAGATCCGCAGATATAACGGAAGCCGAAAGGCTCCGTCAGCAAATAGGGAGGCAAATCCCGCACTAACTTTCTGGAGGTAAATCATGAACGACAAACTCAGGATTGAAAGCAGGCTGGCCCAAATCGGCTCTCAGGAGGACCCGGCGACGGGCGCAGTGAATTACCCGATCTACCAATCGACCGCATTCCGTCATCCCCGGCTGGGACAAAGCACAGGCTTTGATTACATTCGCACCAAAAACCCTACCCGTTCCGTGCTGGAGCGCGCGGCAGCCGAGCTGGAATCCGGTGACGCGGGCTTTGCCTGCAGCTCCGGGATGGCCGCGCTGCAGACCATTTTCGCCCTGTTCGCGCAGGGGGATCACCTGATCGTTTCGCTGGACTTGTACGGCGGCACTTACCGGATGCTGGAGCGGATTATGTCCAAGTTCGGCGTCACCGCTTCCTATGTGGATACGAACGATCTTGACGCTCTGGAATCGGCCCGCAGAGAGAACACGAAGGCTGTCTTTATTGAGACACCGACCAATCCGCTGATGATGATCACCGATATTCAGGCCGTGTGTACGTGGGCCCGCCGTCACGACATGCTTACGATCGTGGATAATACGCTGCTGACGCCGTATTTCCAGCGGCCGCTGGAGCTGGGCGCCGACATCATCATCCACAGCGCGACCAAATATTTGGGCGGGCATAACGACGTGCTGGCAGGCCTGATTGTGACGAAGGGCAAGGAACTGTCCGAAGAGATGGCGATACTCCATAATTCAATCGGAGCCGTCCTGAGTCCAAGCGACAGCTATCAGCTGATGAGGGGCATGAAGACGCTGGCGCTGCGCATGGAACGCCATGAGAGCAACTCGCTGACGATTGCCCAGCATCTGCAGGGGCATCCGGCGATTGCGGAGGTCTTCCATCCGGGCCTTACGGGTCATCCCGGATTTGACATTCAGCAGCGGCAGTCTAGCGGCAACACCGGCATTTTCTCCTTCAAGGTGAAGGATGCAAAATATGTGGAGCCCCTCCTGCGCCATGTCAAGCTGATCGCGTTCGCGGAAAGCCTTGGCGGCGTCGAGTCACTGATGACCTACCCGGCGGTGCAGACCCATGCCGACATCCCGGTCGAAATCCGCGATGCGGTCGGCGTCGACGACCGGCTGCTGCGTTTCTCGGTCGGCATCGAGCATGTCGACGATCTGATCGCCGACCTGAATCAGGCGCTGGAGGCCGCGCGGGCAGAGCTTGAAGCGAATAACGTCCAAGCTTAGGAGGTTGATATAAGAAAGGCGGATTTGCCGAAGTTGCCAGGGGGCATGCCCCCTTTAGTGCTGGCAAGCAATAAGAGAACGGAGAGACATGAATAGAGACGGCGCCGCCCCAGGGAGGCGGGCCGTCTTTTTTGTTTGATTGATGAAACTTTTTCACGAATCCCCTCGAAATTTCCAACAATAATGCGAATTATGAGCGTATTTTATCGTTTTTTTTGCAGCTAACAGGGTATGAAAAGAAAAAAGACGTTTTTCAAGCACAGCGGATTATGTTACGATGAATGAACGAATATATTCCTTTGTCATATAAATTTTATGGATTGATTAGGATGGTTGTAAAAGGAGGCTGCGACAATGGGTACGATTGATCGCATTTTGGATAAAGCGCTCCAGGGTGAACGCCTTGGGCTTGAAGATACGGTAAGACTGTTTGAGAGCAACGAAATCGAGAAAATGGGCGCCGCGGCGGATGTGATTATGAAAAGATGGCACCCCGAGCCGATCACGACGTTCGTTATTGGCCGCAACATTAACTATACGAATATATGCGATGTGTACTGCCGTTTTTGCGCATTCTACCGCAGACCCGGTTCGGATGAGGGCTATGTTCTGCCGGATGAGACGATTTTCGAGAAAATCAGGGAGACCCAGGCCGTCGACGGAACCGAGATTCTGATGCAGGGCGGCACGAATCCCGATCTGCCGTTTGATTATTATACGAACCTGCTGCGGAACATCAAGGAACGTTTCCCCGGCATCACGATGCATTCCTTCTCCCCTGCGGAAATCATGAAAATGAAGGAGCTATCGGGATTGTCTCTGGAAGAGACGCTTCGCCAGATTCATGCAGCCGGTCTGGACTCGCTTCCAGGAGGCGGCGCGGAAATTCTGGACGACCGCACGCGGCGCAAGATCAGCCGGCTCAAGGGCTCGTGGCATGACTGGATGGACGTGATGCGGACGGCGCACCGGATCGGTATGAATACGACGGCGACGATGGTCATCGGTCTAGGCGAGAGCATGGAGGAACGCGCGCTGCATCTTCTCCGGGTGCGTGAAGCCCAGGACGAGTGTATTGGGCATAATTACAACACGGAAGGGTTCCTCGCCTTTATCTCCTGGACGTTCCAGCCGGATAATACCAACCTGAAGCTGGAAAGACAGACGCCCGAGGAATACCTCAAGACCGTTGCGATCAGCCGGCTTGTGCTGGACAACATCAAGAATTTCCAATCCTCCTGGGTCACAATGGGACCGGAGGTAGGCAAGCTGTCGCTGCAGTACGGCTGCAACGATTTCGGCAGCACGATGATCGAGGAGAATGTCGTGTCTTCCGCGGGTGCCACATACAAGGTCAACATCGAATCGATTCTGCAAATTATCCGCGAGGCGGGCAAAATACCGGCGCAGCGCAACACGCAGTACGATATTCTGAGAGTGTTCGACGACGTTTCTTCAGGAGTACGGCGTGATTTTGTAATGCAGAATTAAATAGGGCAAGCTTAAGAGCCCGAGGCCGCTAAGGCTTCGGGCTCTTTATGCTGCGCGCGAAAGCTGGAGCCGGGTAAGGCGTGAAGGCTCCGGCGCATCAGCCGGACAGGGCAGCTTTCGTTCATGAGCCGCAAAGGCTGACTTATCCGGTCCGATAGGACTGTATCTGAACTGGAGTCTATTCGGCGGCTTCCCATTTGCAGCGGATGGGGGAGACGATCGCTTTTTCCTTTTTAAGCTCGTTGAATGCCTTGTCAATCTCCTTACGGTCCAGACCGGACAGCTTCTCTACCTCGCCTGCGCTTACCGGCTTGCCTGCAGATTTAATTGTTTCCAGCACCTGCTCCTTAACGCTCATTCTTCATTCACCTCCCCGTTTGTAGTCGCTTAATCCACAGCTTGTCTATCAAATTTATAGTAATGGAAAAACCGGCTGCACATCTGTGACCTTTTTCTGAAGTGCGATACGCCTGAAAATATAGATTTACAACAATATCCAAAAGTGATATCATATAAATATCAAATACATATCCTTTTGGAGGTGCCTCATGAAAGAGAAAATACTTCAGCCCGTCAGCGGTTTCTGGATTATTGCTTTAATCGTTGTTTTTGCGGCCGGGGGAGTTTATGGTGCCAATCAGGGCTACGATGCTGCGGCTGCCATTTTGTTTGTGCTGGCGGCGGTTCTGATGACAAGTATCACGGTAGTTCAGCCCAACAAGTCAGTCGTGGTCACTTTCTTCGGCCAATACGTCGGGACGATTTCGGAAAGCGGCCTGTGGGCCGTCATTCCGTTTAGCGTGCGCAAGACCGTCTCCCTGAGGGTCCGCAATTTCAACAGCGTCAAGCTGAAGGTCAACGATGTCGAGGGCAATCCGATCGAAATCGCAGCCGTTGTCGTGTTCAAGGTCATCAACTCGGCCAAAGCGCTCTTCGATGTGGACAAATACATGGAATTTGTTGAAATCCAGAGTGAGACTGCGCTGCGTCACGTAGCCAGCAAGTATCCGTACGACAGCTTCAGCGGAACCGGTATGTCCCTGCGAGCCAACGCCGACGAAATTGCGAAGGAATTGGCCGGCGAGCTCCAGGACCGGCTGTCTCTGTCCGGGGTTGAAGTGCTGGAGGCTCGCCTGACGCATCTGGCCTATTCCACCGAAATCGCAAGCACTATGCTTCAGCGTCAGCAGGCGTCCGCCGTTTTGTCGGCCCGGCAGATTATTGTAGAAGGCGCGGTCGGCATGGTGGATATGGCGATCAAGCAGCTGAAGGAGAGCGGCGTGGTGGAGCTGGACGAAGAACGGAAGGCCGCGATGATCAACAATCTGATGGTGGCCATCGTGTCCGAGCGCGGAGCGAGTCCGGTCATCAACGCCGGCTCGCTGTATTAAGGCGGTCCAATCATGGCGGCCAAGAAGAACTTTCCGCTGCGGATCGATCCCGCGCTGTACGAAGCGCTGGAGCGCTGGGCGGGGGAGGAGTTCCGCAGTGTGAACGGGCATATCGAGTTTTTGCTGCGGGAAAGCCTGAGACGCGCCGGCCGCTTGCCGGATCGAAAGACAGGCGAAGATCGGCCCTGAACGGCTCTTGGGCGTTCAATGCTTGAGCTTACAGGGTTGACGAAAGCGGCCGCCGGAATTATAATTACACATTATTCACGCGAACAGCATTGACAAAGACATGAATCGACTTTCTGGACCGTACAGAGAGAGGAAACACCTGGGCTGTAATTTCCTCCGGAATCCGGTATTCGGTTTACCCCTTTGTAGCTGCGGTTATGAACTTTCCGCGCTGGACGGATTCTTGATCCGTTAAGCACCGGAAACAGTAAGAACCGCCGGTTCATGGCCGTTATTCCCATGCTGAACAAGGATTCTGCCGTCGCCCGTTCTTTTTTGAAGTCCGGGGATATGAAGCAGAATTGAATTTGGGTGGAACCACGGGTATAACACTCGTCCCTGCGCGGGACGGGTGTTTTTTGTATGCGTGGATATGTCCGTTCCGCAAGACCGGAATGCGGCTGACGGCCGCTGGTATTAGTTTACTTGACTACCCGAGGAGGAAATGACAATGGCAGTAAGCATCAAATTGCCGGACGGCTCGGTCCGGGAATACGCAGAAGGCAGCAGCATCGAAGATGTAGCGTCTTCCATCAGCAGCGGGCTGCGCAAGAACGCCGCCGCCGGCAAGCTGAACGGGGTAATCGTCGATTTGTCCGCCAAGCTTGGCGACGGAGATCTGGTGGAGATCGTAACGCTGGATTCCCCGGATGGGCTGGAGGTTATGCGGCACAGTACCGCCCATTTGATGGCGCAGGCTGTCAAGCGCCTGTTCGGCGCCAAAGAGGTGAAGCTCGGCGTAGGACCGACGATTGAGGACGGATTCTACTATGACATGGATCTGGAGTATCCGCTGAATCCGGAGGACCTGCAGAAGATCGAGAAGGAAATGGAGCGCATCGTATCGGAGAATCTGCCGATTGTCCGCAAGGAAGTCAGCCGCAAGGAAGCGCTGGACCTGTTCGGGGAGCTTGGCGATCCGTACAAAATCGAGCTTATCGAGGCGCTGCCCGAGGACAGCGTGATCACTATATATGAGCAGGGCGAATTTTTCGATCTGTGCCGCGGGCCGCATCTCCCTTCGACCGGGAAAATCAAAGTGTTCAAGCTGATGAACGTGGCGGGAGCGTACTGGCGCGGAGACGCCAAGAACAAAATGCTGCAGCGCGTTTACGGCACCGCCTGGGTCAAGAAGGCGCAGCTTGACGAGTATCTCCGGCTGCTCGAGGAAGCGAAGAAGCGCGACCACCGTAAGCTCGGCAAGGAACTGGAAATTTTCACATTCAATCAGCTGGTCGGCCAGGGACTGCCGATCTGGCTGCCGAAGGGCGCCAAGCTGCGCAGCATTCTGGAACGCTATATCGTCGATCTTGAAGCGAGCCTTGGTTACCAGCATGTCTATACTCCGGTGCTCGGCAATGTCGATCTCTATAAGACCTCCGGCCACTGGGAGCATTATCAGGAAGACATGTTCCCGAAGATGACCATCGACACCGAGGAATTCGTGCTGCGTCCGATGAACTGTCCGCATCATATGATGGTGTACAAGAGCAGCATGCACAGCTACCGCGATCTGCCGATCCGGATTGCCGAGCTCGGCATCCAGCACCGCTACGAAATGTCCGGCGCGCTGACCGGCCTGCACCGCGTCCGCTCCATGACCTTGAACGATTCGCATATTTTCTGCCGCCTGGATCAGATTAAGGGTGAATTTAAACGGGTGCTTGAACTGGTCAAGCAGGTGTACAGCGACTTTGGCATCAACGATTACCGCTTCCGCCTATCGTATCGTGATCCGGCCGATACCGAGAAATACTACCAGAACGACGAGATGTGGGAGACCGCACAGCGCATGCTGCGCGAGGTAGTAGAGGAAGCGGGGCTGCCATTCTACGAAGCGGAGGGAGAAGCTGCGTTCTACGGACCGAAGCTGGACGTTCAGATCAAAACGGCGCTCGGCAAGGAAGAGACCCTGTCGACTGTACAGATCGACTTCCTGCTTCCGGAACGCTTTGAGCTGGAATATGTCGGCGACGACGGCCAGAAGCACCGTCCGGTCGTGCTGCACCGAGGCATCCTGGGAACAATGGAACGTTTCGTTGCCTTCCTGCTGGAGAACTTTGCCGGCTCGCTGCCGCTCTGGCTTTCTCCGCAGCAGGTGAAGGTTATTCCGGTGTCCAGCGCTTTTGACGACTATGCGAACGAAGTTGTCGACAAGCTGCGCCTTCGCGGCCTGAGAGCCGAGGCCGACCTTCGCAACGAGAAGCTGGGCTACAAGATCCGCGAAGCCCAGCTGGAGAAGCTGCCGTATATGTTCATCGTCGGCGAGAACGAGAAGAATGGCGGGTCCGTCTCCGTCCGCAAACGCGGCGAAGGCGATATCGGGGCGAAGCCGCTTGACGAGGTGATCAATAGCCTCTCTGCCGAAGTTTCGAACAAGTCCATTTTCTAAAATAAATTAATTTGCTGCTTAAGACCTCTGCCAACACTCCGTGGGACGGTATATCCGGCTCATGTATAAAATTTTGGGAATCGGGAAACCTTCGCTAATAAGGGGGAGGATTTCATGATGAACAAAATGGGTGTTTGGCAGAGGTCTTGGTGTATATTGGTTACATTTGCATTTTTGTTGGCGCTGTCCTTGATATATACGAAAGCGGGCCGCGAGGCCGACCGGGAACTTCGGTTTCCTCCGGTTCAGTTGAAGGCGTCCGCGCCGAACCTAGAGGCCGGTTCCTCGGCGCTTGCCTATGAGGGCGGCGGACACCGGCCCAGAATCAGGCTGATCCGTGCAACGGTATTTCCGCATCAATCGACGGAGAGTGACGCGGTGTTCGAGCCGTCCGAGGCAGTAATAACCCGGGCCCAAGCGCCGAAGCCTGGGAATAAATCTTCCATACCCGTTGCCGCTCCGGCACCGGATCAGATCATCCGCACGCTCAAGGTAACGGCGACGGGCTATACCGCGGGATTTGAATCGACCGGCAAGCGCCCGAACCATCCGGAATACGGAATTACCTATTCCGGCGTCAAGGTTCGGCGGGACAAGAACGCCATATCAACCATTGCCGCCGATCCGAAGGTGCTGCCGCTGGGAAGCATTTTGTATGTGCCGGGATACGGCTATGCGGTGGTCGCGGACACCGGGTCGGCGATCAAGGGCCATAAGGTAGATCTGTATTTTGCAACGACTAGGCAGGTTTACAAGGAATGGGGCAAACGAACGGTCGAGGTTCAACTGATCAAACACGGCAGCGGCAAATGTACGGAAGCGATGCTCAAAAATATCGGAAGAGCCATCCGGGCCTACGACACCGTGCCTCAGGAAATGCTTAAGGAATTAATCTAAAGGGAAAGTCATGAACTTAATTTCACATTCGGTTTGAATAATCGGCCGCCTGCCTAGCCATAATACGGACTGGGGCACAGCAGTTAGCCTCTATTCGTCCCCTGTGCGACGCTTCCATGCACGCGCGAGGGAGCAAAGGGAGGTGACCAACGTGGCTAAAAAACCGAAGGTTCAAGAAAACTACAAGACACCAAACGAAAAATTCAACGCTGAGTTCGCTGCCGAGAACAACGTAGCGTCGAACGTAGCATCGAAGCAAGGCGGCATCGCCAAACCGGTCCAAAAACCGCAGGTGTAACCGTCAAATAAGTTAATAAAGTGTCGGCTGCAGGCCGAGCGATGTCCCGTCTTCTTTTGGAGGCGGGGCATTTTATTGCGGGGACATTGGGTATTTTCGTATTTTAGGGTCAAAAACTTCCACTCTCTCCGTCCGCAGACCGATAAGGTTTTCATTCCGCCGCCGCTGTTATCCGGTCGAAGCCTGTTGTAAACTTAGTCCATAAGGAAAAGTGTTAGACTAAGCTAAAGGGGAAATGACAGATGAGAAGACGAATAGCCAGTCAGGTATTCGGCGGTCTAATTCTAATCGGAATCGGCGTGCTGTTTCTGCTCAGGCAGATGGGATATACAGATATTGATATCGGCTACCTGTTCTCCAATTTCTGGCCGGTAATTCTGATTATTATAGGCTTTCAGCGGCTGCTGGGGGGAGGACGAAACGGCAGGGGATTTGCTTCTGTCGGAGCCCTGTTCCTTCTGGCCATGGGCGTTTATTTTCTGGGACGGAATCTTGAGTGGTTCGAATTTTCCCCCGGAGATTTCTTCACCATGATTATTCCGGTCGCGTTGATCGGAGGAGGGCTAATGGTCATCTTCAGACCGCACCGCTCCGAACCGCCGGTCCCACCGGTTCCGCCGCCGGCACCGCCGAGATTCTATCCCGAGGACAAGCGGGGGAGCGATGAACCGCCCCGGCCGCTGGGGTCGACATTGGACGAAGAATTCGAGCGGAAATTCGGCAGACCCGAGGAGAACCGCAGCTCCATCGGCATGCATGAGGCCACAGAAGGAATGAGCGATGAGGAGCGTGAACGGCGCCCGCATGAAGATATGGACCTGGATGGTGAGAAGCCTGCAGGCTGGGATGAGAATCGGGACCGTCATCAGCACAGACGCCAGGAGCGGGAGGAGCGCCACGAACGCAGGAGAGAAGAACGCTGGGATCGTCATGAGCGCAAGCATGGACATTATGCCGGGCATGAATGGACCCAGAGCAGCGACAAGGAAACGACGAACCGGTCTACTTTTATCGGTGATATCCATATGGGCCGGGAACATTTTCAGCTCAAAAACACAAATATATCCCAGTTTATCGGCGATACGGTGCTTGATCTGACCAATGCGCAAATCCCGTACGGCGAGACGAAGATCAATCTTTCGGCGTTTATCGGCGATCTCAAGGTCTACATTCCGGACGATATGGATCTCGGCATTTCCGTCAACAGCAGCTCGTTCATCGGGGACATGGAAGTGCTGGAGCAGTCGCGCAGCGGATTTATGAGCAGTGTGCAGTGCAAGACGCCATATTATAAGGAAGCCGGCAAAAAAATCCGTATCAATGTCAGCGCTTTTATCGGAGATATCAAGGTTAAGACGGTGGGTTGACCGATGGGGACGATTATTAAAAATACAAAATGGGTGCTGCTGCTCTATTTTCTGCTATGCGGAAGCGTAACGGCGGTGCTGATGTATGCCGGGAGCTGTCTGGGCTATATCAAAGTCGAAGATTACCGGATGTGGGTGTACCTGTGCCTTGGCATCGTGCTGTTTACCGGCGTTATTGGCTATATGGCCGTGCAGCGGATTCAGCGGCGGATCGATCATCTGGATCTCAATATGCTGAAGGTAGCCAAAGGCAATCTTTCCGTTCGGATGCCGGGGAGTGACGACCCTTCTTTTGCAAGAGTTTATCATGAGTTCAATCTTATGATGGATGCGGTTGAGAACAAAATGAAACTGCTTCAGCGTCTGGGTGAGCAGGAGGTTGTTGAGAAGGAGAAGGCGGCGGAGAGCGCGGTTCTTGAGGAACGGCGGCGGATGGCCCGGGATTTGCATGATACGGTGAGCCAGCAGCTCTTCGCCATCCACATGTCCGCTTCTTCGCTGCCGAAGGTGCTTGAGCGGAATGAAGAACATGGGCGAACGGTGATGGATCAGCTGATCACCATGTCGCAGATGGCGCAGAAGCAGATGCGGGCGCTGATTGCCCAGCTTCGGCCGGTGGAGCTGGAAGACCGGGACCTCTCCGAAGCGCTGGAGAAATGGTTCCCGGATTACTGCCGCCAGAACGGGCTGAAGGGAATGAAGGAGCTTGAACTTCAGGGCGGGCTGTCCGAGGCGATCGAGCATCAGCTGTTCCTGATTATCCAGGAAGCGATGGCCAATATTGTCAAGCATTCTGGAGCGCGGCTGGTGAGCCTGTCGCTGCGTGAGGGAGCGAGGCTCGTTGCGCTCAGCATCAGCGACGACGGGCAGGGTTTTGAGCTTGCCCACAGTAAGCAGGGCTCGTACGGATTGACAACGATGCGGGAGCGCGCCGAGAAGCTCGGCGGTCAGGTTGAAATCATCAGCCGCAAGGGGGCGGGAACGACGATCCGCGTACATATCCCTAAGTTTGTTCAGGGGAACGGCGGCCGGATACCAGGCGATGAAGCCGTAGCGGCAGGAAGAGAAGACGAGGATGAGGAGGCAATCGGCGAATGAACCGAATCAAAATATTGCTGGTGGATGACCACGACATGGTCCGGATGGGGCTCAAAACGTATCTGATGCTGGAGCCGATGTTCGATGTGATCGCCGAGGCGTCAAACGGACGGGAGGCGCTGGAGCTGCTGCGTTTGAGCGGCGAGGAAGGGCTTCCCGATCTGATTCTGATGGATCTCATGATGCCGGTGATGAACGGTGTCGAGACGACCCGGGCGGTACAGTCTGAGTTTCCGGGGATGAAGATTGTCATACTGACCAGCTTCCTCGAAGATGATCTCGTGGTTGACGCAATTGAGGCAGGAGCGGTCAGCTACGTGCTGAAGACGGTATCGGCTGAGGAGCTGATTTACGCGCTGCAAGGCGCATACCGCGGTATGCCGGTGATGACAGGCGATGTGTCCCAGGCACTGACGCGCGGCATCCGCCAGCGCACGGTGCAGGACGATACATCCGGGCTGACCGAACGGGAAAGAGAGGTTCTGCTGCTGATTGCCGAGGGCAAGAGCAACAAGGATATCGGCGAGGAGCTTCATATCAGCATCAAGACAGTCAAGACGCATGTCAGCAATTTGCTGATGAAATGCGAATTGGAGGACCGCACCCAGCTTGCCATCTATGCCCACCGCAAAGGATGGGTTACCCAGGGATAAGCGTCCGATCTGCCTTCTTGGAATGTTGAACCGCAATCTTAAAGTCTATTATAAGTCCTGTATATGGGACTTTTTTTAATGAGAGGGAAGTCTTTTAGCAAAAAAGCCCGGCGCTGAACGCAGACAGCGCCGGGCTTTTTTGCTGGGTTGATCCGGAAGGTTTTATCTTCGCTTAAATTGTTTTTAATGTCGGTTTAAGGTTTAAAGTACAAAATAAAACCAAGAAAGCAAAATGAATTCTTGTCCTTGAGGGACAGAGCGCGGGAGGGCAAAAACATTGGACGACAATAAAAACAGATTCAACGGCGAAGGCGATGGCCGTTTCGAAGGACAATCTCCGGATCGGGAACAAAACGGTAACGAGCAGTCTCCCGTATCAAATTCTTCCTATTATTATTCATACGGCCCTTTTAAATCTCTTAATCATAATGAGCGTAACAGTGACGGCGTAGAGCATTATAACCGGCGGGAGCCGGAAAGGGTGGAAATTACCCCTCCCCAGCCGGTCAAGCCGGTACCTTACCAGCTGCCGCGCCCTTCGGGTTACGGCGGCGGCTATGACGGCGGCAACGGTTCGGACGGAGGCAACGGATGGCAGTATAACCGTAAGGCGAAGAAGCCCTTCAAGACTGCGGTCCTGTCCTTCATTGCCGGTATGCTCGTGCTCTCCGGTTCCATGTTCATGGCCGACAGGGGGAACTGGTTTACGGGAGACCAGGCTTCAACGGCTTTAAGCTCGCAGGGCAAGGCGGCCAATGAGAGCGCCAACGTTACACCGACGACGGCAACGACAAAGTTTGTGACCGGATCGGAAGGCGTGTCAAGCGTAGTGGATGAAGCGGGTCCTGCAGTTGTCAAGATCGAGACGCTGGTCAAGACGGGTTCCCGGAGCCAAGGCAATCCGAACGCCAACGATCCGTTCTATCAATTCTTCTTCGGCGACCAGTTCGGCGGCAATTCTAACGGAGGCTCGCAGCGGAACAACGGAGGCAGCGGTTCCGGCTTGAATTCACAGTTGACGCCTTATGGCATCGGTACCGGATTTATTTACGACAAAGCCGGTTACATCCTGACCAACCAGCACGTAATCGATAATGCCGACGTCATTCAGGTAACCGTCGACGGCAACTCCAAGCCGTATGAAGCGAAGCTGCTCGGCTCCAGCAAGGACCTGGACCTGGCGGTGCTGAAGATTGAAGGCGACAATAATTTCCCAACCGTACCGCTTGGAGATTCGGACGCCAGCAAAGTCGGCTCCGAGGTCGTGGCGATTGGCAACCCGCAGGGATTCGACCATACGGTTACCGCAGGCGTACTGAGCGCGAAAGGCCGCAGCATCGATATTAATGAAGAGGACGGCAGCGGCACCCGCAATTACTCCAACCTGCTTCAGACAGACGCTTCCATTAACCCCGGCAATTCCGGCGGGCCGCTTCTTAACGCCGACGGCCAGGTTATCGGCATGAACGTTGCCGTCAGCACGGACTCACAAGGGATCGGCTTCGCGATTCCGGTGAATCGGATCAAGGAAGTGGTCAGCAAGCTGGAAGCTAACCAGGCTATCCCGAAAGATCCGGTTCCGTTTATCGGTGCCTCGCTGATGACAATTACGGATGAAGTGGCGAAGCAGATGGGAACTAATATCACTGAAGGCTCTGTTGTAGCCGAAATTATTTTCAAATCTCCTGCCTATGTTGCCGATCTTCGTCCATACGATATCATTACCGGCGTTGATGGAACGAAGTACGTAACCAGCCAGGAACTGATCGACTTCATCAAGAGCAAGAAGGTCGGTGACAAAATTACGCTGAACGTCGTCAGAGACGGCAAGAAGCTGGATCTGCCCTTAACGATCGGCAACAAGAACGACTTCAACACCACGCAGACCGGTCAGCAGTAACCGGTTAACTTAGGAAGCGGGAGGGGCTGCCCTTCCGCTTTTGCTGTATATGTGCGTACGGCTGCTTTCACTGCTACAATAGAGATAAAAAGAAATCGAACAAAGGGGCGGCTTATGCGACCGAATATTTTGATCATTGACGATGATGAAAAAATCATTTCCATGCTGCGAAGAGGGCTTGCTTTCGAGGGGTACGACGTAAAAACGGCTACCAACGGGGCGGACGGCCTGCGGGCCGTATTGAACGGTGATCCCGATGTCGTCGTTCTCGACGTCATGATGCCGCAGGTGGACGGCTTTGAGGTATGCCGTAGGCTCAGAGAGGGCGGCAGCACCGTTCCTGTGCTGATGCTTACGGCCAAGGACGAGGTGGAGCACCGGGTAAAAGGGCTGGATCTCGGAGCGGACGACTATCTCGTCAAGCCGTTTGCGCTGGAAGAACTGCTGGCGCGGGTAAGAGCGCTGCTTCGCCGCAAGAGCGAACAGAGCGGAGGCGCCGAACAGACCGTTGTCTATGAGGATCTGATGCTGGATGTCGACTCGCGGGAAGTGACCCGCGGGGGCAAGCGGCTGGAACTGACGGCAAAGGAATTCGAGCTGCTGCATCTGTTTATGCAAAATCCGAAACGGGTATTGTCCCGCGATCTTATTATGGATAAAATCTGGGGCTATGATTACAGCGGGGAATCCAATGTGCTGGAGGTGTACATCGCCATGCTTCGCCAGAAGACGGAGGAACACGGCGGCAAACGCCTGATTCAGACGATCCGTGGAGCCGGATATATCTTAAGAGGTGACAACTAAGATGTCGATCAAGCTGCGGCTGACCGCCTGGTATTCGGGAATATTGGCCGTAATGCTGCTGGCCTTTTCAGCCGCCATTTACGGTTTTTTCTATATAAATACTTACGGAGATATCAAAGATCGGCTGCGGAATCAGGCGAAGGGCGAATCGCTGGACGTTGTCTTTGACAACCGCCTGGAAGCCCAGAATTTATATGGTCAAATGTATTTCTACGACAGCGGCAAGCTTGTCCAGAGCCTGACTTTAACAAATATCAATCTGCGGTTCGATATTCCACCGAGGGAGAGCCTGAAGGGTGACGGGTTTAAGGATGCCTATTACAAAGGCTATCACTTTTTGATTTTTCAAAAGGCGATCAATGTTGAAGGCTATAATAAAAATCCAGCGGCCGTTATTCAGATGGCGGCCTATACCGGTGAACAGGATAAATTGCTCGAGCGGCTAAAGACGATTCTGATCGCCGGCTCCTTCGCCACATTGATCGCCGCCTTTACTTTCGGCCTGTTCCTGGCCCGCAAGGCGATGAGTCCGATCGGCAAGGTGATCGAAGCGGCCGAAGGCATTCAGACCGGCAACGACCTCAGCGTGCGGATCGAATACGACGGGCCGCCCGACGAAATCGGAAGGCTGATCCGCACGGTCAACAGCATGATCGGGCGTATGGAAGGATTTTACAAAAATCTCGAGCAATCTTACGCGGCCCAGCGACGATTCGTGTCGGACGCATCGCATGAGCTACGTACTCCGCTGACAACGATCCGGGGGAACATTGAGCTGCTTCAGAAGGTATGGGAACTTGAGCCTGGAGAAAAACCGGCGATGGATGAGGCGACGATTCGGCAGATGTCGGTGGAGTCGGTGCGCGATATCGCGGACGAGGCGAAGCGCATGAGCCGGCTTGTCGGCGATATGCTGTCTTTGGCCCGGGCCGACACCGGCCGAACCTTTGAGAAGGAGCCGGTTGCGCTGGAGCCGATGATGGTCGAGGTCGCCCGCCGTGCAGCCTTCCTTCCGCGGGAAGCGGAGTGGGTGGTAGGCGATTTGTCGGTGCTTAACGGTAAATATGTGCTGGGCAACA
This sequence comes from Paenibacillus apii, assembly GCF_011043685.1. NCBI lineage: Bacteria > Bacillati > Bacillota > Bacilli > Caryophanales > Paenibacillaceae > Paenibacillus > Paenibacillus apii. The sequence goes on from NZ_JAAKGU010000004.1 coordinate 243,945, forward strand.
AGGATTATCTGCAGCAGATGCTGTTCATTTTCATTGACAATGCGTTCAAATATACGCCGTCCGGAGAGGTGAGCTTCGACGCAGTCGTTTATCAATCCCAGGTGGGCTTGCGGGTTAGAGATACAGGGATCGGCATGGAAAAAAACGAGGTGCCGTATATATTCGACCGTTTCTACCGGGCAGATGAATCCCGCGGCATTACCGAGGGCATCGGACTGGGGCTGTCCATCGCAAAATGGATCATCGATGAGCACGGCGGCTCGATCGAGGTCGTTACCCGGCAGGGCGAAGGCACAACGTTCATCATCTGGCTGCCCCTTCTCTTTGCCGCCCCTTTGGAATAGGGTATAATGAAACGGCTTGGATTAATACATTCAATGACGGCAGAAAGCTGGTGAAGCAATGGAAGTAATCAAAATATCTCCCCGGGGATACTGCTACGGTGTGGTCGATGCCATGGTTATGGCCCGTCAGGCGGCGAAAAATCTCGATCTTCCCCGGCCGGTTTATATACTCGGCATGATTGTCCATAACAGCCACGTCACCCAATCTTTTGAGGACGAGGGCATTATTACTCTGGATGGCAGCAATCGTCTGGATATTCTGGACCAGATCGACAGCGGCACCGTCATCTTCACCGCGCACGGCATTTCGCCGGAGGTTCGCAAGAAAGCGCAGGCCAAGGGGCTGACGACCGTAGACGCCACTTGCCCCGATGTCACGAAGACGCATAATCTCATCCAGGAGAAGGTTTCGGAAGGCTGCGAAATTATCTATATCGGCAAGAAGGGCCACCCCGAGCCGGAAGGCGCTGTGGGTATCGCTCCGGGGCATGTGCACCTGATCGAGAAGGAAGAGGAGATCGCTTCGCTCTCGCTCCCGGCGGGCTCCCGGATTGTCATCACCAATCAGACGACGATGAGCCAATGGGACATCAAGCATATTATGAAAAAGCTGTTGGAAACCTTCCCCGGCGCCGAGGTTCATAACGAGATCTGCCTGGCGACGCAGGTCCGGCAGGAAGCTGTGGCGGAGCAGGCCGGACAGGCTGACCTCGTCATCGTTGTGGGCGATCCGCGCAGCAACAACTCCAACCGGCTTGCCCAGGTATCCGAGGAGATCGCTGGCGTTCCGGCTCACCGGATTGCCGACGTTTCGGAGCTGAAGCAGGAGTGGCTGAAGGGCGTGTCGAAAGTTGCCGTCACTTCTGGCGCGTCGACACCGACGCCGATCACCAAGGAAGTCATAGCCTACCTGGAGCAGTATGATCATGAAAATCCCGATACCTGGGAAATCAAACGGACGGTCAATATGGCCAAGCTGCTGCCGCCGGTTAAGGCCAAGGCCGGGCAGTCCACGTGACAACCGGTTTAATAATGTGCGAGCGGTTAGCGCTCTGCTTTCTCAGCGGAAGCAGGGCGATATTATTTTTTTGAATAAAGGGTTGACGGATTTGATATTCTATCATAGAATTACTTTAGTGATTAAAAGCATAAAAGCTTAAAAGCGTCGTAGTAAAATAGCGCTGAACGAATAATCAACCATTATATAATAGAGGTTTGGAAAGGAAGGAATCAGATGATCGTTATTACATCCAATCAAACGCCGGAGGAACAAATCAACGAAATTATCGCAGTAATCGAGAAGGAGGGTCTGCAGGTGCATCTGTCCAAAGGATCGGACCGTACGGTTATCGGCCTGGTGGGCAGCGTGAACCCGAAGCTTGCGGAGCATCTTCGTCAAATGAAAGGTGTTGAGAATGTGGTCAAGATTTCCAAATCCTACAAGCTGGCGAGCAGAGATTTCCATCCGGATGATACGATCATCGAAGTTAAGGGCGTTAAGATCGGCGGAGAGCATCTGGCCATTATGGGCGGACCTTGCGCGGTAGAATCGCCGGAGCAGATCGACGAGATCGCAAAACTTGTTAAAGCGTCGGGAGCGCAGATTCTTCGCGGCGGAGCGTTTAAGCCCCGTACCGGTCCTTACAGCTTCCAGGGAATCGGTGTGGAAGGTCTGAAGATGATGGCTGAAGCAGGTGAGCGCCACGGACTGCTGACCATTACTGAAGTTATGACGCCGGAGTATGTTGATGTATGCGCGGAATACGCCGATATCCTCCAAGTGGGCACGCGGAATATGCAGAACTTTGACTTGCTGCGCAAGCTTGGCACCTGCGGCCGTCCCGTGCTGCTGAAACGCGGTTTCAGCGCGACCTACGACGAGTTCCTGAATGCGGCTGAGTACATTCTGGCCGGCGGCAACCGGGACGTTATGCTCTGCGAGCGCGGTATCCGCACGTTCGAGACCTACACCCGCAATACGCTGGATCTCTCGGCTATCCCGGTCCTTCAAGGATTGAGCCATCTGCCTGTCATTTCCGACCCGAGCCACGGTACGGGACGCCGCGAACTGGTAGAGCCTATGGCCAAAGCATCCGTAGCGGCCGGCGCCAACGGTCTGATTATCGAAATGCACACCGATCCGGACAACTCCATGACAGGTGACGGCGTTCAGTCTCTGTTCCCGGACCAGTTCGACAACCTGCTGCGTGATCTGGAGAAGCTGGCTCCGCTGGTTGGCAAGAAATTCTCCAGCCAAGTGGCCGTACCGGTCGTTTAAGGGAAATAAAGAACCCGGTCTGTACTCTGCATAAACAAGGCGCAGTTTGGGATGAGAATATTTAGTATAAATGTTAAATGACGGGTATAATGTTAGAGAAGCAGACAGCCTTTTCCCCTCGAAAAATGAGGCGGCGGAAGGGCTGTTTGCCGCGTTTTTCCATCTCCAAATGCCATCTGCGAAATAATTCACTAAAGCGTAAGAATATCTCACATTGGCTTAAAAAATACCTCACATAAGCATTGACGATGTCAGGTTTGAGTTTTATAATGACGACAGTTAAAATTAATACAAGAACATTTGCATAGTGGGTACGGCTTAATGTTCAAACTTGAGGAGGAAAAAATTTCATGTCGGTTGAAAAAGTGCTGCAAACGATTAAAGAGAACAACATTGAATGGGTAGATTTCCGCTTTGTTGATTTGGGTGGACGGGCCCATCATATTGCTTTGCCTGCTGCTGCTGTTGACGAGGAGACCTTTGTAAATGGTGTAGCTTTTGACGGTTCTTCCATCGCCGGTTTCCGCGGAATTGAAGAGTCTGACATGGTTATGATGCCGGATACAACTACTACATATGTTGATCCTTTCACTGCTCATCCTACGCTCAACATTATGTGTGACATTTTTACTCCTGACGGAGAGCGTTATGAGCGTGACCCGCGCGGTATCGCAGTTAAAGCGGAAGAATACCTGCAAAAGAGCGGCGTAGGAACCGCAGCATTCTTCGCACCTGAATCCGAGTTCTTCATTTTTGACGACGTTCGTTACGAGAGCGGAATGAACAGCTCTTCCTACTTCGTTGATTCGGAAGAAGCGGTCTGGAACTCGAACCGTAAGGAAGAAGGCGGCAACCTCGGCTTTAAAGTAGGCGTCAAAGGCGGTTATGTACCGGTTGCTCCGGTTGATACTCAACAAGATATCCGCAGCGAAATGTGTCGTCTGCTTGCCGAAGCTGGTCTTGTAATCGAGCGCCATCACCATGAAGTTGCTACAGCTGGACAAGCTGAGATCAACTTCCGCTTCGATACACTGAAGAAAACTGCCGATAACCTGTTGACTTACAAATACATCGTGCAAAACACTGCCCGTCAATACGGCAAAGTGGCAACTTTCATGCCAAAACCGATCTTTGGCGACAATGGTAGCGGCATGCACGTTCACCAATCGATCTTTAACGGCGACAGCCCGCTGTTCTATGAAAAAGGCGGATATGCTAATCTGAGCGAGATGGCTCTGAACTACATCGGCGGTATCCTGTATCATGCTCCGGCACTGATCGCTCTGACCAACCCGAGCACGAACTCCTTCAAACGTCTGGTTCCTGGCTACGAAGCTCCGGTTAACCTGGTATTCTCTAAAGGTAACCGTTCCGCAGCAGTTCGTATCCCGGTAGCTGCCGTAACACCTAAAGGTTGCCGCATCGAGTTCCGTACTCCGGATACCACGGCTAACCCTTACCTGGCCTTCTCCGCAATGCTGCTGGCTGGTCTGGACGGCATCAAGAAGAAGATCAACCCGGTTGAGCTTGGCTATGGCCCGCTCGACAAGAACATTTACGAACTGCCAAATGAAGAAAAAGCGAAAATCCGCAGCGTACCGGGCAGCCTGAACGAAGCGCTCGACGCTCTGGAAGCTGACTATGAGTTCCTGACAGAAGGCGGCGTCTTCACTAAAGACTTCATCGACAACTACATCGAACTGAAACGCGGCGAGGCTCAAGCGGTTGCCATTCGTGTTCATCCGCACGAATACACTCTGTACTTCGATGTATAAGATTTCTTAACTTTAATAAAAAAAAAGGAGCCCCGTTGGCCATGTTAATGGCTAGCGGGCTCCTTTTTATTTTGTCACAAAAGGTAACAGGGCTGTTGTTATAGGATATGAGGAAAGGGAATGTACGTATAGGCTGCAGCGCGCTGCTGGCCGAAATGACTCAAATATGGGCTTATAGCCCACAGCTTGTATGGGCGATCTGCTGACGGGCCGTGGAAACCCCTTAGGCGCCGCGGAAATACGAATGGGTAAGAAGTCCTTTCGTATGAAACGAAAGACTCTTACCTGGAAAAGTGGCGGCACTCAATAGTAGGGCGGGTTTCAGCTTGCTGCCGCAGGTCATTGGTCGTCATTCCATTCAGTTGATTTTTTAGGTCAAGAGTTGGATTTACTTATTGCCTTTCCCGGATTTTATGGTCAATGCGGTGCATTTATCAAGCCAATGGGAGGAGAAAGTCAATTGCATAATTAATCCGACAGAACCCGCATTCCCTATTTTTCGGCGGCAGCCGGAAAAAACAGCGATTTTTTACCTTATCATCCGTATTATTTGTGAATAATTATACTTGCTGCCATGTTAGATTATTGCTATCATTACGATATTGAAAGAAGAGAAAGGGTGGGAGTATTTTGAGCAAGAGAGCTTATAATTTCAACGCCGGTCCGGCGGCTTTACCTCTTGAGGTACTGGAGCGCGCACAGGCGGAATTCGTCGATTTCCGCGAAACCGGAATGTCGATCATGGAAATGTCGCACCGCGGAGCCGTTTACGAATCCGTTCACAACGAAGCGCAGGAACGTCTGCTTTCGCTTTTGGGCAATCCGTCGGGCTATAAAGTATTATTCATTCAAGGCGGCGCAACGACGCAGTTCGCCATGATTCCGTTGAATTTCCTCTCCGAAGGCAAAGTGGGAAGCTATGTCATGACGGGAAGCTGGGCTGACAAAGCGTTCAAGGAAGCCAAAATCGCCGGCGGAGCGCATGTTGCAGCTACCTCCGAAGACAAGAAATTCCTGGCGATCCCGGATCTTGGTTCGATTAAACCGGCCGACAATGCGGCTTACCTGCACATTACTTCCAATGAGACGATTGAAGGCACCCAGTACAGCGAGTTCCCGGATACCGGTTCGCTTCCGCTGATCGCGGATATGTCGAGCGATATCTTGAGCCGCGCGTTTGACGTTAACAAGTTCGGACTGATCTATGCCGGCGCGCAAAAAAATCTCGGACCTTCGGGCGTTACCGTTGTGATCGCGAAAGAAGAGCTCATTGCCGAATCTCCATCCAACATTCCGACTATTTTGCGTTACAGCACCCATTACAAGAACAACTCTCTTTACAACACGCCGCCATCCTACTCGATCTACATGGTGAACCAGGTTCTGAAATGGATCGAAGAGCAGGGCGGTCTGGCAGGCGTCGAAGCGAAGAACCGCGACAAGGCCGGATTGCTGTACAATACCATCGACGGCAGCGGCGGATTCTACCGCGGCGTAGCCGAGCTGGGCAGCCGGTCGATCATGAACGTGACGTTCCGCATGGAATCCGAAGAGCTGGAGAAGAAATTCATCAAGGCATCGGAGCAGGAAGGCTTCGTCGGTCTTAAAGGACACCGCAGCGTAGGAGGACTTCGCGCTTCCATTTATAACGCTGTTCCTTATGAGAGCATCAAGGCGCTGACCGATTTCATGAGCCACTTCCAGAAGACTAACGGCTAATTGATCATTGCAGCTTAAGCAGAAGACCTTCCGCCTCCGGTGGAGGGTCTTCTAAGCGAATAGGCTATTTTTTCAAGGTTCCCCCAAAGCAAAGGAAGTCTTGCCTCAGGGCAAACCTTTGCTCTTGGGGGTATTTCCTTCACTAAGACATTGTTCAGCGATAAGGAGACTAGCACTATGGCCCTTCACATTGTACTGGTAGAGCCGGAGATTCCGGCCAACACGGGGAACATTTCCCGCACCTGCGCGGCTACCGGCACCCATCTGCATTTGGTTCGTCCGCTCGGCTTTCGTACAGATGATGCTACCCTGAAGCGGGCCGGACTGGATTATTGGCACGCCGTTCACATTGAATATCACGATTCTTTTGGAGAAGTGCTGGAGAAGTACCCGGAAGGGCGTTTCTTTTATGCAACAACCAAGGCGGACAAGCGGTATACGGATTATACTTTTCGCGACGGCGATTTTTTTGTATTCGGTAAAGAAACGAAAGGTTTGCCTGACAGCATCCTGAGCGCCGGAAGAGAAACGACGATGCGCATGCCGATGACCGGAGATGTAAGATCGCTTAATTTGTCGAATTCGGCGGCCATTATCGTATACGAGGCCCTTCGGCAACTGAACTTTCCGGGGTTAACCTGAAGAAGTTACAGAAATTTATTTTTCATCAGCAGGATTCGACATTTTCACATCGAATAATTCAACGTAATGGAAATTTCATCATTTTGATTAATCAGTTGAATAGGAAAGGTGTGCTTTTAGATGAAGCCTGCTGGTGTAGTTCGCAAGGTGGATCAGCTTGGCAGAATTGTTCTGCCCAAATCCCTGCGTAAAAGGTATCAAATGAATGAAGGGGACCCTGTTGAGATTTTGGTTCAGGGCGACCATATTATTTTGGAACGTTATCGTCCAAAATGCGTATTTTGCGGTTCGATGGAAGAGGTCAGCGAATATAAGGAACGTTACATTTGCGGCCAATGCCTGAGTGAAATGACCCAACTGCAAAGACACGCTTAAGCAAAATAGAGGACCTTCCCGAAACGCTTCAAGCCGTAGCGTCTTCGCTCGGAAGCCGGGCGCTGCATTTATGCGGCGCTTTTTTCTTCAGCGGATACGTTCTCCTGCTTAAGTATAATAGCCTTCCCAGCCTTCCCTCACACAAAAAAAGCTCCCTCCATGAAACGGAGGAAGCTCGGCCTTTATAGGCCCTTAGTCTTGTCGTCATTATACGAGGCAGTTAGAATCCCGGTCAGAAACAGCAGAAATACGAGTAAGACAATCCAAAAGGTCAAGGAGAACGACATTCGGGCACCTCCAAAATGGAAATGTTGTTGTCATTACTCTCATTATAACCGGCCTTTAAATAAAAATAAATGTTATGGTGATATGCCGCATAGACATTATTGATGAAGCTTTTATTTGAAAAATAGAAAGCTTGTCGGCACCGGCCGCAAAGCCCCGTCCGAAGGCCTGTTCACAACCCGCCCGTTAAAGACGAGCGACGAAGACCCCCCGCCATCCAGATTATAGGCATCGCTTACGCCCATATTGAACAGCTTGTCCTGAAGCTCCTCCAGCGTAGCTCCCGAGCTGCCGTTCTCATTGTCTCCCTCGGTTACAATAATCAGCAGCTGATCGTCTTTGTATTTGCCGATTGCGGTACGCGGCGCCCGCCTCGGGGAAACTTCCCATTTCGCGGGTATCTCCGTTTTGTAACCGCTCTGCAGCAGCACCGGCACAAAGGAAGCGCCAAAGGCCGGCTTCAGCTTGTCGAGCTGCTCCCGGCTGTAGAACTTCCCGCCGATCAGCCGCCCGTCCTTGTTCAGTCCAACGAAGCTTAAATCCTTATAGCTCGGTTCAAAGCCCGTTAAATACCGGCCGCCCACGATTGTGGTGCTGAGCGGGTATCTCTTGCCGTCCTGATCGGCAAAGCCCCCCGCGTTGATGCCGGCGACGGCTCCGTACCTACTGGCCGCCTGGAGCGTCGTTTCCGAGCTGCCGGGGCCTCCCTTGCCGAGACTCATCGTCATCGCGTTCTTGTCCTTGAGCTTGATCTTCATCGCATAGCCCGTATAAGTCCCGGGATTGACCCGGTATAACTCTATCGCAATCCGGCTGCTGGTGATCGTTTCGTACGGGAAGCCGAGCTTGGCCGTAATCCGCCGGTTGTATATCACCCCCGGACGGCCCGCCTGTGTCTTGGCCTTAACCACAATCGAGTTCATGGCAGTAGTCGTCTCCCTGTACAGCTTGGCGCTGGCGCTAACGGCGCGCATGGTATAATCGGCGGTGCTCCGTGCCTGATCCAACTGATCCTTGATCCCGGCCGTTAACTGAACGGGACCCTCTGAAGGCGCAAACCGCTGCGTTTCCAAATTCAGCGTAAGCGAGGGCTTATAGAACGCCAGGCACACCAGCAGGCCGATGAATGGGGCGGTAACGAGCATGAAGAAACGGTTCACTCTTTTGACCGGCGTTATCATTTCAGCAGATCCATCTCTTTCTGTAACGCGTCCAGCTGCTTGCGGACTTCGCTCAGCTGGGTGTACAGCTTGTTGCTGTTGTCCGTCTTGGTGCTCGCGTTATCTTTGGTAAATGTAAGAAGTTCATTGAATGACTGCACTTTATCCTGTAAATCATTCACTTCTTCCGAAAGGACCGACAGTTTCTTCTCGTAATCCGCTTGCACCGCGGCCAATTGCTGACGGTTCTGAGCGGCAAGCTGCTCAAGCACCTGATCCTTCAAATGATTCGTATAGCTGTACACGGCAAAGCCGCCGGCGGCGATTACGATTAGCCAGAACAACAGAAACCATTTAACGGAGGAGCCGTTTCTTGTCGCGGCGCGTGAAGGATATGCATCCGGCGATTTCATTGACGGCTGCATGAATAAATCACCTCTAAACCTATTAATGAGACCTTATTCTACCAGAATTGCGCCTTTTTCGCAAAAAAGAATAGAGGAAGATTCAGGAAAAAAGTAATTGCATCCTTTGAAAGCAGTGCGTTACAATTTCACTAGAATATTCTATGCATAAATGTATCCAGACTAGGAAAAAAGGCGGAGTAACCCTCATCTTTACTGAGGGCGCCCGAAGACGTTTCTTCTGGTTTGCACCATGCGCATAAACGCGAAACGCGTCTCTTTATTTGGGTAAAATACATAATAGCAGGAGGTTTGGGCTTTAATGAGGAAGGTTTGGCAGGTAGTGATTATGGGCTGTCATCCCACAAGTATGCTGGGAACAAAATTGATACTGGAAGAGGCGGGAAGTCTGATTGTGCTTGGCACCTTCTCCGACTGGGAGCAAGGAGCCGCAATGGTTCGGGAGGAGCGGCCGGAGCTGGTGCTTCTGGACTACTGTGTGCCGGACGAGGTGATCGAGACGATACTGCCCGGGCTGAAAAAAGAGGCTCCTGCGTCTCATTTTGTCGTTATGACCGACAGGGAGGGCAGGGAGCTGCTGCTGCCGCTGTTAAAGCTGGGAGCGAGCGGCATTATTTCCAAAGGAGCGTCACCAAGCCAGCTGCTGCAGCTGATCGAAGGACTAAGGGAGGGGTTTCTGTCCATGCCGCTTGACTGGCTGGAGATGGGGATCCTGCCGATCAGCGCGTCCGAGGATGGAGACGTTCTGCTGAAGCTTACCCCGACCGAGAGATTTATTATGGAGCGGATTGTCCAGGGAATCACCTACGATAAAATAGCGGCCGAGATTGAAGTAAGCCGCCGATCCATTGACAATTACCTGCGCAAGATTTATGTTAAACTCGAAGTTTCCACGCGGGCGCAGGCTATCGAGAAATATGCGCTGTATTCGCGTCAGGTCAGACCCGTGTACGCATAGCATCCGGCGGGGCGTCATAACGCGGCTTCCTCCGGAATAATCATTCATGAGAGCATGAAGGGAGGGACGCCGCATGAAATACGATTTTTCCGCCCGGGCGCATACGCTGATGTCTTCGCCATTGCTGAGCATCCGGACGCAGACGCGCAGAGGCTCCGTGATTTCGCTGGCCGAAGAGCTGCCCGCGGAAGAGCTGTTTCCGCTGCCTCTGCTGGCGGAAGCGGCGTCTACCGTCATTTCGGCCGATGCGCAGGCGCTTCAATACGGAGATCCCGAGGGATACGGACCGCTCAGGGAGTGGTTAGCCGATGATTGGCTGAAAGGCAAGGGAGTACATATTCCCGGGGACGGCGTTCTGCTGACCACAGGCAGCCAGCAGGCGGTGGATCTTCTATCCCGGGTATACATCGATCCTGGGGACCGTGTGCTTGTGGAGAATCCGACTTCTCCGGGATTTCTTCAGGCGCTGCGGATGCAGGGAGCGGTCATTATTCCGGTCCAGGGCGACCGGGAAGGGCTATTGCCGGAGGATTTGCGAGAGAAGATTGTCAGGCACCGGCCTAAAGTGCTGTTCGCCGCACCGAGCTTTACGAATCCGAGCGGCATCCTCTGGAGTCTAAAGCGCCGCAAGGAAGTGCTGGAGGCGTGCGTTTCGCATGATGTGCTTATTGTGGAAGACGACTCCTACGGTGATCTGCATTTCAAGAGACAGGACCGCAGCGGAAGCAAGTACCCATCTCTATATGCGCTGGAAGACGCGGGCGAGGACGGGCATGTGCTGTACATCGGTTCTTTCAGCAAGACGGTGGCTCCTGCACTTCGGACGGGCTGGGCGGCGGGCAGCCGTGAGCTGATCGGGGTAATGGCCGCCGCCAAGGGAATGGCAGATTGGCAGTCCAGCTCGCTGAACCAGCGTCTGCTGTATCATCTGCTGCATGCGTCCCCGTTCAATTTGCGCGAGCACATTGCGCTGCTGAACCGTGAATACGGCACAAGGCTGAAGCTGATGGCAGAGCTGCTCAAGCGCGCCGCCTGGAAGGACAGCACGTATGATCTTCCCGCCGGGGGCATGTTCCTGTGGGTTTCGCTCCCGGAGGGGCTGGACGCAGGAATATTGCTGAAGAATGCCCTCCGCAAGGGCGTCGTTTTCCTGCCGGGGCCGCTCTGTACGGCTGACGACAGCGGAAGCCGGTATATCCGGCTTAATTTCAGCCATCCCGGCCGCGATGAGCTGCTGCTTGGGATGAATTTGATGAGCGAAGCCGTATCGGAATTTACGGCCCGCAGTTAATAGGCGTACCTGGCGGGATGTTAACCGAAGAGCCCATTCTCTAGAATGTTCTAGGAGAATGGGCTCTTTTTGCATCCGGCATCGCTTCCGTCTTTAGAGTCGAAGTTTCGAGGGGCGAAGAAGGATATAATGGTGTGATTTATCAGAACAGCTTCGCCGGCCGTGTCAAGAGGATTGATGCTCATCCTCCCCGGCATTTATACGGTCCGCCAGCGACTGGGAGACCGATACGGCGGCATATTCCAGCAGCGCGGCGCGTCCGGCCGCCTCAAGCGTGTACCGGCCGCGGGCCACCCGCTTGAACCAGCCGTAGTAGTTGTTCTGCAGGATGGCGGCCGCTGCCGGCACCCCGCTGCGCCGGCGCAGCTCCGCCGGCGTCACGCCCTTCGGCGGCGCGCTCCCGGCCGCCGCGCCCCCGGGCACGGCGCCGGGCTTCGCCGCAGTCGTGCCGCTGCCGGGCCCCGCGGCAGAGCGCGGCTCGCCTATGGCCGCGGCCATGGCGGCCTCGCGCTCCGCCGCTTCCAGCGCGGCGGCTACGCGCAGCGCCTTCTCGCGGTAGGCGGTGACGAGCTTCACCCGCGCGCTGCCGCCGGTGTTGTAGTCGCCGCTGCGCTCGCGGAACTCATAGAGCAGCCGCTCCCGGCGCCGCCCGCCGCCCCGGGCAGGTCCGGCGGGCGCTGCGGGCTCCGCCAGTACCTCTACAAGCGGCGCCTTCGTCTTGTAGAAGACGACCGTGACGAGCCCGAGTCCGAGGCGGCGGCACAGATCGCTGAGTTCACCCCAGCGCTGGCTCGCAGAGCCCTTTTTCTCCCGGCATCTCTCAACCGCCAAATAGACGACCGGACTCAGCTTCAGCCGCTCGACCCCCTGCAGCAGCAGGGAGAGGTTGAACGTCTTCTTCATCTCAACAATCAGCGGCGGCTCACCGTCCTCCCGCACACCGACCAAATCGCAGGAGCGCACCTCGCCCTTGATTTCGTAGCCTTGCTGTTCAAAAAAAATTTTTAAAGGAGCATACAGCTCTGTTTCCCGCTTTACCGCCATAGTTTGTCTCCTTTGTCACAGTTAAAGCCGATTCTCTATTATAGCACATCAAAAAAGAGGTCAATATTTCGGGCTTCCCGCATAGGTATGTATTACACTTTTCGAATGCAGACCCCGCTCTTGGCGGCGGAAGCGTCGGAAGGGACGGCGGCAGGCAGGCGGATATTTGTCGAGGGCAACCGGGCAAAGCCCGATGGACATCACGCGAGGGTCACAAGAGCGCAAGGTGAGGAGGCAGCGAGCAATGGACATTTTTGAACGTATAGCATCGTACCGGGCAGAGAACGAGCGTTTGGCATGGAGCGGAACCTTCAAGGAATATATAGAACTGCTAAGAAAAGATCCCACTCCCGCCAAAACAGCACATTCCCGTGTGTATGACATGATCAAATCGCATGGTGTGGAGGAAATTAACGGCCGCAAACGCTACAAGTTTTTCGAGCAGGAGATTTTTGGACTGGACCGGGCCATTGAGAAGCTGGTGGAGGAGTATTTTCATTCGGCTGCGCGGCGGCTGGACGTACGCAAACGGATTCTGCTGCTGATGGGGCCGGTGAGCGGCGGTAAATCGACGCTGGTTACGCTTCTTAAGCGCGGGCTGGAGCAGTATTCCCGGACAATTCAGGGGGCGGTGTATGCGATTGAAGGCTGCCCGATGCACGAGGAGCCGCTGCATTTGATACCGGGTGAGCTGCGTCCGGAGATTGAGAAGGAGCTCGGGGTGCGCATTGAGGGCAACCTGTGCCCTTCCTGCCAGATGCGGCTGAAAAATGAGTATGACGGCGATATTGAAAAAGTGAGGGTCGTGCGGGTGCTTCTGTCCGAAGAAGAGCGCGTCGGCATCGGCACATTCAGCCCGTCCGACCCGAAATCGCAGGATATCGCCGACCTGACGGGCAGCATCGACTTTTCGACCATCACCGAGTACGGGTCGGAATCCGATCCCCGGGCGTACCGCTTTGACGGCGAGCTGAACAAGGCCAACCGCGGACTGATGGAGTTCCAGGAAATGCTGAAGTGCGACGAGAAGTTCCTGTGGAACCTGCTTTCGCTGACGCAGGAGGGCAATTTCAAGGCCGGGCGGTTTGCGCTGATCAGCGCCGACGAGCTGATAGTCGCCCATACGAACGAAACGGAGTACAAGGCGTTTATTTCGAATAAAAAGAACGAGGCGCTTCAGTCGCGGATGATTGTCATGCCAGTGCCTTACAATCTGAAGGTCTCGGAAGAGGAGAAGATTTATGCCAAGCTGATCGCCCAGAGCGACATGAAGCATGTGCATATCGCGCCCCACGCGCTGCGAGCCGCCGCGATTTTCTCCGTCCTGACCAGACTGAGGGAGAGCAAGAAGCAGGGCATGGACCTCATCAAGAAGCTGCGCATGTACGACGGCGAAGAGGTTGAAGGCTACAAGGAAGCCGATCTGAAGGAGATGCAGAACGAATACTTGGACGAAGGCATGTCCGGGATCGATCCCCGGTACGTCATCAACCGCATCTCCAGCGCGCTGATCAAGGGCGATCTGGAATGCATGAACGCTCTTGATGTGCTTCGGGCGATCAAGGACGGGCTGGATCAGCATCCTTCGATTACGAAGGAGGAGCGGGAGCGGTATTTGAACTTCATTTCCATCGCCCGGAAGGAGTACGATACGCTGGCCAAGAACGAAGTGCAGAAGGCGTTCGTCTACTCGTTCGAGGAGTCGGCCAAGACGTTGTTCGAGAATTACCTCGACAATATCGAGGCGTTCTGCAACTGGACCAAAATCCGCGATCCGCTGACCGACGAGGAGCTGGAGCCGGATGAGCGGCTCATGCGTTCCATCGAGGAGCAGATTGGCATCTCCGAAAACGCGAAGAAGGCCTTCCGGGAAGAGATCCTGATCCGGATTTCCGCGTATTCGCGTAAAGGCAAGAAGTTCGAGTACAGCAACCACGACCGTCTCCGAGAGGCGATCGAGAAGAAGCTGTTCGCGGATCTGAAGGATATCGTCAAGATCACGACCTCGTCCAAAACGCCGGATGAGAGCCAGTTGAAGCGCATCAACGAGGTGTCCCGCCGGCTGATCGAGGAGCATGGCTACTGCCCGATCTGCGCCAACGAGCTGCTGCGTTATGTGGGAAGCCTGCTGAACCGGTAAGATTGCCGAAAGTATACGGCGAATGCGCGATAGATGTGTTAGAGGGACCGCTGACGGCAGCGGTCTTTTTTTGTGCGATAGGGACTTGTGGCCAGGGAGCGGAGGATATGGTCCGCACTTGTTAGCTCTTTTTTTCTCAGAAAAAATTCAGACCCCGGAGAACCCAATATCATATATAATAGATTTCAATGCACTATGACAGGGGCGAGAACATGAAAAAACGTCTTTACCTATTACCCTCGATTCTTTTTTTGCTCTTCTTTGCCTATGGGCGTATTCTCTTGTATCTGCAGAAGGATATCTCCGTGGACTTTACCTCACTCTATGCTCCTGCCTTGAAGGATATCGGCATCGGCATTTTGATTCTGCTTTTTTTATATGCGCTTTCAAAGGTCAGTCTCATCGCTTCGTATGTTCTGGCGCTCGTGCTGGGCATTTTTCATTTGGCGAATGTCGAATATATTTACGCACTGGACCATGTCGTTAATCTGAAAGATATCACGATGGCTTCGGACAAGGAGTTTATTGCGGGCACGCTGTTTCACGTCAGTTTTCCGGTCTATTCCATCCTGCTGATGGCGTCTCTCCTGGCGTCGATTTTTTGTCAGCGCAAGCTGCCGCTGCTCCAGCTAAAGACCAAACGGTACAGTCTGCTCGCCTTCGCCGGGCTGCTGATTCTCTATCTGGCCCTCGCCGTTTACTCGAGCGGAGATTGGAAGAACGGCAATTTCGTCTCGGCCTCGATCCGCAATTCCGTAGCGCTGCTGACCTTCAACGACGAGGATTTGACCGACTACCCTCCGGATATCGAGCGGCAGATCAACACCTCGCAGCAGCTGAAAGAAGGCGAATATTTGCTTGGCAACCACACGGGCAAGAAGAATATTCTGATGGTCGTCATGGAAGGCATTCCCGGCGCCTATTCGCCAGCGAACCAGGAATATCTGAATATCCCGAACGAAATCAAGCTGACGAGTCTGGATAAAATCAAGGCGCACAGCCTCATTCTTCCCAACTACATCACCCATAACAATCAGACCATAAGAGGGATGTACTCGCTCGTTAGCGGAGATTACCCCAAGCTGGACGCGTCCACGCCGAAGGCTTACGAATATTTGCAAAAAGACCCCAGCTACCGCGAAGAGCTTCTGCCCAAGCTGCTGAAGAACCGCGGCTACAACACGGCGTTTATCCAGGGGGCGGTGCTGGAGTACATGTCCAAGGGCGATTTCATGACGGCGGCGGGCTTCGATACGGTAATCGGCGGGGAGAGCTTTAATAGTCCCTACGTTCCCTTCGGATGGGGGCCGGACGACAAAGCCTTTTTCGAGCAATCGCAAAAATATATCGACGAATTGAACGCCAAGGGCAAGCCGTGGTTCGCTACAATGCTGACGGTCGGAACCCATCATCCCTACGCGGTGACGGACGATTACGCAAAGAACTATCCGAGCCGCAAGGCGGCGGCGGTCGCTTATCTGAATGAGGCGCTGTCCGGATTCATCGATTATATCGACCATTCGAGCTTTGCCAAAGACACCTTGGTGCTGTTCGTCTCCGATGAATCGCACGGGGTGAACGACCAGCCCTACGGCTCGAACTGGGGGATTTTTGCGGCGTATTCACCTGATATTAATGGCCAGATTATCAACGACGGCGTATTCGGGCAGAAGGATATTCTGCTCTCGCTGCTGGATTATGCGGACCCTGATCTGGATGCGTATACGACGGGCCGGAGCGTGTTCCGCAAATACACGGAAGATTCGCCGATCCTGTTCGCTTCCCACTATAACGGCGATGTTTTTTACTCCACGGAGAAGGGGACCGTGTATCAGGTGGATAACAGCGGGCAGCTGTACAGCCTGACCTCGGAGAACGGGGAGCTGTTCAGCGGCAAGTACGAGAGGACATCCCTGTCGGACAGCGATCTGAAAAAGAAGATCCTCACGTATAGAAATTACATCGACAAATCGTCGGCGGAAGATCAGCGAATCGTTATCACCAAAGACAAGGAAATCCCGCTTGCGGACGGAAGCGAGTCGATCATTACAGACGGACAGTTCATCACGCTGCCTGCGGAATCGTACGTCGATGTTCAGGTGGATTATGCCGCTTCGGCGATGGCGGACCCCGATTGGCTTGTGCTGAAATTTGAGGATTACATCGGCCACAAAAGCGTGCGCATGATCGACAAGCAGAACGGCAGCGGAGCAATCACGTTCCGTTTCTACAATAAGAAGGTGGTCTACGGGTACGCCTTCAATCTGAAGACCGCCCTTCATTCCAATGATTATTCAGGGGCAGACAAGGCCATCCGAATCAACCGGATTACCGTCGAGTTCCCGAAGACCGCTCCTTCGGCTGCACCGACAGCTACCCCGTCACCCGGGGCAAGCGCCGGCCCGGCTGCCGCTCCGTCGCCGACAGCCAGCTCCGGGACGGAGCATGTGGAGGTCGTCGACATGGATTCGGGAAGCGAGTAGGCGGCACAGCAATGGCTTCAAATACAGCAAGGCCCGGGGACGGTCGGTCCCCGGGCCTGCTTTCGAATATGGCGCTATCCGGCGCCGTCTTTACCTAATCAGCAACACTCTCGGCCGAGGCTTTAGACGAACTTCCGCAGCACCTTTTTGCCGTCATAGGAGAAGCATGCCTTCTTGTCTTCAACGACGGTCTCCAGATGGACGGTCTTGCCCCACAGCGTGTGAATATGAGGCAGCGTGCGTTCCAGATACTTCAGATCCAGCTCGATGCCTTCATAGCGGTGGATGATGTACAGCTCGCCGTTGCGCTCGAAGTTGCCGTCCTGTACGACGAGATAGGGGGCGCCGCCGTTGATGCGGGCCTGCACCAGCTGGTCCCTGACATTTTCCCAGGCCTTGTCGGTGATCTTCCATTCCGGGCCTTTCTTCTCGAAGACGTACAAATCGAGCTCCTCGACCAATTCTTTGGTCAGATAGCTGCGGATGAAGGAGATATCCGAGTCGAGCTCCCGGACTTCGAAGATTTTGTCCCGGTCCCAGCGGCGCTCGATATCTTCGAGAATCTTCAGTCCCAGATAATACGGGTTCAGGCTCTGGCGGGAGGGCTGCACCACCGCGGAATTGAGCTTGGCGTACTCGATCGTCTCCTCCGGCGTCAGGTCCAGCTCCCGCATGATGCGTTGATGCCAGTAGGAAGCCCAGCCCTCGTTCATGATCTTCGTCTCCATCTGCGGCCAGAAGTAGAGCATTTCGTCATGCAGCATCGTCATAATGTCGCGCTGCCAATCCTCCAGACTGGCGGAATACTGTTGAATGAACCAGACCAAGTCCTTTTCGGGCTCCGCAGGGAACGGCTTATGTCCAGACGCGGGCTGCCGGGAGCCCCCTGTGGCGTCATCGAGCCCCCAAAGATCGTTGTAAGGGTTGGCATCGGCAAGACCCTGCGCCGTTTCCCGGCGTCCTTTCAGCCGCCCTTTGGCGATCTGGCTATTGCCGAGCCTGCCCTGCTGGATCAGGCTCGGGTCGACATGCTCCTGGATGGACAGAACGGCGTCGATGAAGCTCTCGACCGTGTCCGTCCCGTACTTGATCGAATACTCGCCGATCCGGTCGGCTGTGGCCGACATGCTCTCCACCATGTTCCGGTTCGACTTGGAGAAGCGGACATTGTTCTTGAAGAAGTCGCAGTGCGCGAGCACATGAGCGACGATCAGCTTGTTCTGGACCAGCGAGTTGCCGTCGAGAAGAAAGGCGTAGCACGGATTGGAGTTGATGACCAATTCGTATATTTTGCTCAGCCCGAAATCATATTGGGACTTCATCTTGTGAAACGTCTTGCCGAAGCTCCAGTGGCCAAAACGCGTCGGCATCCCGTAAGCTCCGAAGGTATAGATAATATCGGCAGGGCAAATCTCGTAGCGCATCGGATAGAAATCCAGGCCAAAGCCGGAGGCGATTTCCGTAATCTCGGCTATAGCCTTCTCAAGCGCCTGTATCTCGTCGCTGGGCATGTACCCATCTCCTTTCCAGCTGTCCATCCTGTCAGCGGCAGACCGTTCTTAACATGTATATGGAGAGTTGTGTGCAAATATGAGCCTCCCAAAGCACGAAAGTTAACAAAAAATCCCGTTAAACCTTTGAAAATTTTTGCTATAATAAGCTTAACTTCTGCTCGGATCTACACCAGTAGACTATCTTCGCCTGCCGGATCGGCCGGCGGTGCTTATATATTGGATTTCTATCACAGCAATGCAAAGCGGTTTCATGGCAAATTGCCCGTCGCAATGCTTTCTGAGGAAGGCATTCAGTTCGTTTAGAGAGGAAGTAGACTGTGCATAGGGATAAACTAGCCATATTAAAGCGGTTAATTGCCGAAGAGGGCATATACAAGGCACTGTATGAGCACCATCCGGACTGCGTCTACGTTCTGGATCTTGGAGGGCGCTCCATCGCTGCGAACCGTTCTGCTGAACAGCTGGCTGCACCCGAGGAAATAAGGGGCATCTGGAGCAGAGCGCTTTTGTTCGGAAGCCGGACCGAAGCCGGGCGTCATTTTGTGCTGGCCTGTGCGGGCAATACGACTACGTTTCATTTGAAGTTCATTCAAAGATCCGGCATCGTCGCTTCCGCCGAGGTGACATTTATTCCGATTATGAATAAGGAAGACGTGGTTGGCGTATTTGCCATTGTGCGGAACATCACCGCCGAGACAGTGGCGGATAGCGGCGGGACCGCGCCAAGGGTAGCCTATCCGGAGCTGGACTACGAGCATCAAGACCCGCAGAGCCTGATCCTGGATTCGGTTACGGAAGGGATCTTCGGACTCGACAGGGACGGGAAAATTATCTTCATCAACAAAACTGCGATGTTCATGCTGGGGTACTCCAGCGAGGAAATCATCGGCGTTCACAGCCTCTCGCATATCCATCATACCCGGCCTGACGGCTCCCGTTACTGCCCGAAGGAGTGCCCGATTCTTATGACGGTTGAGGACGGGACTTCAAGGACCATGAATGAGGAGATTTTCTGGCGCAAGGACGGTACCAGCTTCTGGGTGAACTACAGAGTGTCTCCCATCATGGAACGCGGCCAGATTGATGGTGCGGTCGTCGCCTTTACCGATATTACGAACGAACGGGAAATTCGCCGGGCGAAGGAGTCCGCCGAGCAGGCCTCCCGGGCGAAATCGGAGTTTCTGGCCATGATCAGCCACGAGATCCGGACCCCGATGAACGGCATGATCGGAATGGCCGATCTGCTGCTGGACAGTGACCTGGGGGAAGAGCAGCGGACGTATGCGGAGATTCTGCGCAGCAGCAGCTACAGTCTGCTGAATATTTTGAACGACATTCTCGATTTCAGCAAAATCGAAGCCGGCAAAATGCCGCTCGAGCTCGAACGGTTCGGCCTCCGGGAGATGCTCTCCGTGATCATCGATCTGTTCACTCCGAAGGCGGAGGAGAAGGGCTTGGCGCTTCGCTGGTGGGCGGATACAAGCGTCCCCGAGACGATCAAGGCCGATCCGAGCCGCCTTCGGCAGATTATCGTCAATCTGGTCGGCAATGCGCTGAAATTCACCGAGAAGGGAAGCGTGACGCTGTCCGTCAAGAACATTCTGCTGCCCGAATCGCCGAACTATCTGCTGGAATTTTCCGTACGGGATACCGGGGTCGGCATCGCCGAGGACAAGCTGGGGCTGCTGTTCCAGTCGTTCTCCCAGCTTCATCCGATGATTAACCGCAAATACGGCGGCACCGGGCTGGGGCTGGCGATCTGCAAGCAGCTGGTGGAGCTTATGGGCGGAACGATCTTTGTGGAGAGCGAGGAAGGCCGTGGTTCCATCTTCCGGTTCATGCTGCCCTTTGTCAAAGAAGAGGCGGAAGTTCAAATCTAGACTCAAATCTAAACTCAAATCAAAACTCAAATCAAAACGGATACCCCAGGTAATAGGCGGTATCCGTTTCTTGGTATAAGGTATAAGTGCTGTATAGCGATCAAGTCGCCGTGAAATCAGCGTTATCCCGGCTGTTCGTTCTTAAGGTACATCAAGCCTACGGTACGAGGTCCACAGTGGCTGCCGATTACACAGCCCGCTTCCATAACGGCAATTTCCTTCGCGCCTGCGCCTTCCAGCGCGTCGCATAAATATCTGGCGTCTTCCTCGGCCTGCGTATGCGCAACGATCACCATCTCCTTGTCCATCCGTTCGATGTCGGAAAGCGCATGGGAGAGCATTTGCTCGACCGCTTTTTCCTTCTTGCCGCGGACTTTGCTCACGGGAACGATGGAGCCGTCGACCATTCGAAGCACCGGTCGGATCTTGAGCAGGCTGCCGATAAAATTTTGCATGCCGGAGCAGCGGCCGCCCATATGTAAATAATCCAGCGTATCAATGACGAACTCCGTGCTGAGCCGCTCCCGGTCGCGCTCCAGCATGGAGACGATTTCGCCGGAGCTGCCGCCGCCGAGAGCCGCTTTGGCCGCCTTTACGGCGAGCAGGGCGATTCCGCCGCATACGGTGCAGGAATCCACGACCTGCACGCGTCCGGGAGGAAATTCCTCTGCGGCTAGCCGCGCGTTCTGGTAGGTGGAGGAAAGCGATGAGGAAAGGCTGAGATACACAATATCGTCGCCGTTCTCGATCACGGGCGCAAAGGCATGGATGAAGTCGGCAGGCGAAGGGGCGGCCGTCTTCGGCAGCGCGCCGGCAGCGGCTACTTTCCGGTACACCTCATCCGGTGTAATATCCGCGCCGTCTCTGTATGTAGTGTCCTCAAACACGACATACAGCGGGATAACGCCGATATCATAGGTTTCTTTCCAGCCTTGCGGCATATCGGATGTGCTGTCTGTAAAAATCTTGACGTTGGGCATGAAATTCTCCTTCACCAATGAATCGGATCACCTTAGGTCTAAAGCATGTATCGCGTATACGTTCATTATAGCATCTCCATGCTCCCATCGCGATGATCCGTTCCAGCCGGCTTACGGACTCCTTCTGCATGGCTTACTATGATTTCCGGGACGCCCTGTCCAGGGCAAACCGGCCGGGGGCACTGTAGCGCCCGGCCGGTTCTTGCCGTGCATATCCGCTCAATCAGCCCCGGTTAAGACTTCTTCAGAACCGGAATCCATATCTCGCAGCGGTAATCTTCCGATGCCGGGTCTCCTGGCGGATACAGCTCGAATTCAGGCCCGCCCGAATGCTCGTAGCCGGTGCCCGGGAACCATTCCTGAAAGATCCTTGCCCACACACTCTGAATCGCATGCGGCATGGGACCGACGGATGTGAAGACGGCCCAGGTCGCGGCCGGAATGACGGTGGAGGAGTAGCCTTCCGGGGCGGGTTCGCCGCTCTCCACGGCAATCCAATAAGTGAGCGTCTCCTGCTCGTGATTTATATCGGCGCATATCCCGAGCAGATCATGGACGCTGCCGCCCAACTCAAGAAGTTTGTCATAGGTGCCGTCCTTGTTGCATTCCAGCCAGAAAAGCGGGATTTTCCGCAAATTCTCTCCATCGCGGCAGGAGGTCCTCATCGTTTTGCCAACCACGGTAAACGCTTCTTTGTGTACGATACGGTAATCCATTTCTTTGTCTCCCTTCAAGGACAAGTGGAAGGAGAGGCGGGGAAAAGCCTTCAGAACGGTCCCCGGCTCGCGCGCCGCCGAGGGCGTAATGCCGTGCGCCTTGCGGAATGCCTTGGCAAATGCCTCCGGCGAGTCGTAGCCGTATTTGAGCGCAACGTCCAGCACCCGGACCGGCGTCATCGCCAGCTCCTGCGCGGCCAGCGTCAGCCGCCGCTTGCGGATGTACTCGGCTACGGTCACTCCGGTCAGCAGATTGAACATCCGCTGAAAGTGGAAGGGCGAAGAGCAGGCCGCTTTGGCGATCTCATCCATATTCACCGGTTGCGTCATATGCCCTTCCATATAGTCCAAAGCGTCCCTCATGCGGTTCAGCCATTCCATCGCTCGCCATCTCCTTTGCATTTATCCTACCATTCAGCGCTGCCCCGGTCCTGTTCTTCCGTGCTCCCTTGGGACAGTATCCCCTGGTTCATCCACACCAGTATATCGCAGATACAGAAGCTGCGCTTGCCCCATCACCTCATTACGCGGACAGAAGAAAACCGCCCGGCAAAAGGCCGGGCGGTGGAAGCTGTTTTTTTTAAAATATAAGAAATAATAAGCTGAGCGCTTATTATTTTGTCTTATATTTCTACGAGAAACGGTGCCGTCCCTAAAAGGACGACGAAGCCGTTTCTTCTTGAATGATTACAGGTATCCCTTGCGCAGTCACTTCGCCAAGTCCGTTCACCGTATACTCCTTATCGTAAATCCGGATGGAAGCCGGGGCTTCGGTTTCGTTGGTGACCGTAACGGCTTGGTCGGTGACAGTTACCTTAAGCCGGGAACCACGGAACATGATTTTGAACGAATACGACTTCCAGTGGCCCGGGTTGAACGGTTTCAGAATCAGGCGGCCATCCTGGACACGCAGTCCGCCGAAGCCGTGAACGATCGACATCCAGGTACCCGCCATACTGGTGGTATGGCAGCCGTCCTCGGTGTCGTTGTTGTAATTGTCCAGATCGAGCCTTGAAGTGCGCAGGTACATCTCGTAGGCCTTCTCCTTGTATCCCAGCTCGCAGGCGAGAATCGAATGGATGCACGGAGAGAGGGAGGACTCGTGAACGGTGATCGGCTCATAGAAGTCGAAGTTCCGTTTTTTTGTCTCCAGGTCGTAACGGTCGTTCAGGAAATACAGCCCTTGCAGCACGTCGGCCTGCTTGATATAGCAGGAGCGCAGAATGCGGTCCCAGGACCATTTCTGATTCAGCGGCAGATGTTCTTGGCCAAGCTCCCTGACCGGAATGATCTGCTTGTCGAGGAAGCCGTCCTGCTGCAGGAAAATGCCTCGTTCCTCGTCAGCCGGGTAATACATTTTGTCGATGATATCCTGCCACTTCTCCGTCTCGCTCTCCAGCAGATCCAGCTTGTCGACCAGCTCGGCATAGCGCGTTTCTTCATTGTCCCGCAAATAGGCGAGGGCTTCGAGAGTATACTCCAGCGTCCAGGCGGCGATCCGGTTCGTGTACCAGTTGTTGTTCACATTATTCTCGTACTCGTTCGGTCCGGTAACGCCGAGCATGACGTATTTGTTTTTATGCGGGACATAGTGCACGCGCTCTTCCCAGAAACGGGAGATTTCAGCCAGCACCTCCAGGCCGTATTGTCCGAGATAGGACTTGTCGCCGGTGTAGTTCACATAGTTGTAGATGGCATAAGCGATCGCTCCGTTGCGGTGGATTTCCTCAAAAGTGATCTCCCACTCGTTATGGCATTCCTCGCCGTTCATCGTCACCATCGGATACAGCGCGCCTTTGGCAAAGCCGAGCTTACGGGCATTCTCCTTGGCCTTCTCCAGATGCTTATAACGGTAAATCAGCAGATTGCGGGCAATGGAGGCATCCGCGGTGCTGAGGTAAAAAGGAACGCAGTACGCCTCCGTGTCCCAGTAGGTGCTGCCGCCGTATTTTTCACCGGTGAAGCCCTTGGGTCCGATATTCAGCCGGTCATCCTCGCCGGTATAGGTCTGGTTCAGCTGAAAAATATTGAAGCGGATCGCCTGCTGGGCCGAAGGGTCGCCTTCAATAATGATGTCGCTTTCTTTCCATTTGTCCTTCCAGGCATCCGCCTGCTCCGTTAGCAGGGCTACAAAACCGGCCTCCCTTGCCGACTGGAGAGCACTCTGCGCCGCCTCCACGAGCTGGCCCAGACCGTAGTTGCGCGAAGTCACGCTTGCGGCGTATTTGTAGACGACGACCTGCTCGCCCTGGTGCACCGGAACCTGAACGATATTCGCCACATACTTGTCGCGCAGAACTGGCTCGGCCTCGGCTTCCAGCTTCTCTCCGGCAACGACAATATCATACGCCATGGCGGTGGTCACATGAAAATCGAGCTTCTTCGTCTTCAGGGTCAGATAGCCCCCGCCGGGAAAACTATCCTTTTCCACCTCATTCCAGAACTTCTCATCATAGTTGGAATCCTTGTTCTTGATGTCCCCGTCCAGGTAGGGGGTTACCGTAATTGTTCCTGCAAAATTGAGCGGAGTCACCGAATAGCGGATCGCTCCAATCTCCCGCCGGGCCATGCTGACGATGCGGATGCTCTCCACCTTGAGTTCCTTGCCGCCCTCTAGGGCGGCGGTGAAGCTTCGGGACAGCGTGCCTTCCTTCATGTTCAGTACCCGCCGGAATTCCGATACGGTGCAAGACGCGAGATCCAGCGGAGCGCCGTCAATATCGATGTCGATGCCAATCCAGTTGGTGCTGTTCAATACTTTGGCAAAATACTCGGGATAGCCGTTCTTCCACCAGCCGACCCGGGTCTTGTCGGGATAATACACGCCGGCCATATAGCTGCCTTGAAGGCTGGGCCCGGTGTACCGTTCTTCGAAATTGGCGCGCCCGCCCAAATAGCCGTTGCCCAAACTGAATACGCTTTCGGAAATCTCCTGGGTCTGGGGATCGAATGATTCTTCAATAATGGACCATTCATCGACTTTTAAATACCGTTTCATTGCGAATCGTCTCCTTTGATTAACAATAATCTGAAATAGACAGGCCTTTCATTTAAACGGCGGCAAAAGCTTCCTTAAGCCGTGCGACGTTCATCTCCTGCAGGGACGGTATGACAAGGTTCGCGGCTCCAAGCGTCTCCGATGAACCAATACCGACGCTGGCCATGCCCCCGCGGATCGCGGCCTCGATTCCGGCCTCGGCGTCTTCGAAGACGACGCATTCGGCGGGAGAGACCCCGAGCGCTTCGGCTCCGAGCAGGAAGACTTCCGGATCGGGCTTGGCGGCGGACGTTTTGGTGCCGTCGATAATCGCGTCAAAATAAGGAGTGAGCCCGGTATTGTCCAGAATCGTCATCGCGTTCTTGCTGGCGGAGCCGAGGGCGACCAATATTCCCTGACTGCGGCATTCCTTCAGGAAGTCCAGCGCCCCGGGAAGGATCTCGGAGCTGTCCATCTTCGAAATGTATTCGACGTAGCGGTTATTCTTGCTCTCGGCCAGCTTGGTTTTTTCATCCTCGTCCAGCGTAAGTCCTCCGATTTCCAGCAGGATGTTCAGCGAGGCGGTCCGGCTGACGCCTTTCAGCCGCTCGTTATCCTTCTCGGTGAACTCGAAACCGAGGCGTTCCGCCAGCTCTTTCCAGGCGATGTAATGATACTTGGCCGTGTCGACCAGCACGCCGTCGAGATCGAACAGGCAGGCTTTGACTTCTTTCATATTAACCCTCCTTAACAGCAGTGGCGCCAATTCGGCGATTTTGTGCAAACGTTTGTACTAAATGTAAAAAAACAAATGAAGCTTGCGGCGCTTCATTTATTTACATGTTCTCGGCGTCATTTTCCGCCGGGTGAATACATGGAGGATTCTCGAACAATCAAACGATGAGGAATAATATGCCGCTTCGTGCCGCCCGGCTCGTTAACCTGCTTCTGAATCGTCTGAATCAGGATTTGGGAAGCGGTGTAGCCCAGCTGGTAAATTCCGATATCGATGCTGCTGATCGGCGGAGTAGACAGCTCTGACAGCGGAATGTTGTTAAAGCTGACCAGCGCCAGATCCGCGGGAACCGAGTAATTCAGCTCGCTGAGCCCCCGGAGAACTCCGAAGGAAACGATGTCGTCCACAACAACCAGCGCTGTGGGACGGCTCGGCAAATTCATGAAGAATGACATGGCCCGGTAGCCGCTTTCCTGCAGAAACTCGCCTTCCACAATCCATTCGGATTTCAGTTCCAGGCCGTTATCCTCCATAGCTGCCCGGTAGCCTTCCAGCCGGTCCCGGGAGACGATCAGGTTCGGAGGCCCGCTGACGAAGCCGATTCGTTTATGCCCCATGGAGATAAGGTGACTTGTGGCATCGTAAGCCGCCATCCGGTTGTCGGTATCGACGGACAGGATATCGTCATACTTGTCGCTGCGCCCCACCAGAACAAAGGGGTAGCCCTCTTCCTTGAGAAAATCGATCACGGCGTCGCCTTTGCGCGAGTAGAGCAGGATCGCGCCGTCGACGCGCCGGCCCTTCAGCAGCCGTGAGACCGCTTCCAGTTCTTCCTTCTCCGTTGCGCCGGAGCTGATCAGAACATCGTAGCCCGAGCGGCTTGCCTGTGTGACAATCCCGCGAATCAATTCCATAAAGAACAGATTGGAGAACAATTCTTCGGCTGGCTTCGGCAGAATGATGCAGATGCTGTTCGTCGTCCTTGAAACGAGACTCTTGGCCATGATGTTCGGGTGATAGCCCATTTCTTCCATTATAATCTTGACCTTGCGTGAGGTTTCCGCGCTGATTCTCGGATGGCCCGACAAAACCCGGGAGACCGTTGAAGGGGAGACGCCTGCTCTCTTGGCCACATCCTTGATGGTAACCGTCATAGAAACCCCCTTATGGAAACGTTTGCTTAAGCTTATCTTAATCGAAGTCCAATCAATTGTAAATAGTTGAACTTTGCAAGGCCGGACCATAAAAGGTATAGAAAAGTTATAGGTCTGCTGCGCCCAGAACTGCAAAGCCGTAGGCAGGCAGCTTGACGGATAGTACGCCCCGGCTTATGCTAAGCGTTTCCCCGGTGAACAGGTCTTTCCAGCGCTCTATCTCTACATTAAAATGGAACGATTGCGCCGTATCTTCATTATTAAGAAGCACAATCACTGACTCGTCCCCCAGCCGGCGTTCGTAGGCCAGCTTGCTGCCGTGACGATTGGCTTCAAGAAAAGTCATTGTGCCGGTACGGAGCGAAGGATGACTCTTCCGGATGTCGATCAGCTTGCGGTAGAAGCCGAACAGCTCGCGGTCCTGCTTGGCCTTGTCCCATTCCATACATTTCCGGCAGCCCGGATCTTCACCGCCTTCAAGACCGATCTCATCACCGTAATAGATGCAGGGAGCGCCCATGAATGTGAATTGGAACAGCGCGGCCAGTTTCATTATACGCTTGTCGCCTCCGGCGAGCGTCAGCAAACGGGCGGTATCGTGGCTGTCCAGAAGATTGAAGGCGACTTCGCTGGCTTGAAGCGGGTAACGGGATAACTGCTTGCCGATCGCATGGGCAAAGCCTTCCGAATCCAAAGAGCCGCGTATGAAGAAATCGAGTACCGCCTCGGTAAATGGATAGTTCATGACGGCGTCAAATTTGTCTCCCTCCAGCCAAGGGGCGGATTCATGCCAAATTTCGCCCAAAATATACGCTTCGGGGTTGGCCTGCTTGACGACCTTCCGGAAATCGCGCCAGAAACCGTGATCCACTTCGTTAGCCACGTCTAGACGCCAGCCGTCGATGCCTACTTCCTTGATCCAGTATTCGGCAACGCCCAGGAGATAACGCTTGACGTCCGGATGTTCGGTATTCAGCTTCGGCATTTCTCTCACAAAGCCAAAGGCATCGTACGTGGGAATTCCATTCTCGGAATGAACCGGAAACCTGCGGATATGAAACCAGTCCTTATAAACAGAGTTCTCCCCGTTCCGGACGACGTCGACAAACGGGGCAAAGGTACTGCCCGAATGATTGAACACGGCGTCGAGCAGCACGCGAATTCCTCTTTCGTGGCAGGCGTCCACAAGCCGCTTCAACGTCTCGGTGTCACCGAAATGCGGATCGACTCTCATGTAGTCCTCTGTGTCGTATTTATGATTCGAGGCAGCGGCGAACACAGGCGTAAAGTAGATACCGGTAATGCCGAGTTCGGTCAGGTGGTCCAGATGATTGATCACACCCTGCAGGTCGCCGCCGAAAAAATTGTTCGGTTTCGGAACGCCGCCCCAAGGCTCAACGTTTTCCGGATCAAGGCTGGGGTCTCCATTCGCGAAACGCTCCGGGAAAATTTGATAAAAGACCGAATCCTTGACCCAGGCAGGAGGTGCGAAGACGTCGCCGCGGTTGATATAAGGGAATTCAAACAGCCGATAAGGATTCAAGGGACGCTCGGCTTGAAATTCGCTTTCCGTCATCCAGATCCGCTCTTTACCCTTTTGCAGCAGAAAGCCGTATTTCAGCCGGCGGAACGGCGGAACGGACTCGCATTCCCAATAGTCAAACATGTCATCCGAGGCAAAAACGGTCATTGGAATCAGTTCCTTGGTTTGATCCCAGGCATATTTATCTCCTACCCAGGCGAACACTTCGGTCAAATCGCCTTTTTTGGCGCGAAGCCGCAGATGAATTGTGTTCTCATCATAAGCATAGGACCAGTTGACCCGTGGGCGATGATAGACAGCTTCCAGTAACATGAACAAAACCTCCCAAAAATTTTTTTAACGGGACTCTCTTGCTCCAGGACACCTCGTTATTTAAGCCACCCCGGTCACGACAAAGGAGATTATGCGCCCTTAAACCAAAGCAAAAAGGCACATCCAAAGCCGGGAAACGACCGAGGATGTACCTGTAACAAGTAGCATTGCCTTTAAATTGGTATCCGGGAAAGCGATTACTTCCGGAATGATTAGGATTATAGCATGAGGCCAAGATTACAGGCAATAGTGAATTCAAACCTTTGCACAAAATTGTTTTTGCTTCGAACAGGCTCAGGGAAGAATAGAGATTTTTTTGCAGTCTTACTCTGCTTAATTTGGCTTTCCTGTTTTGCTTGAATATGCATGAATATTTGCAGTTCACTAATAAATGTTTTAAAAAAAGAAACGAAAACAGGAGATATATTTTAATTTTAGAAGATAATAGGTGATTTTCCCGGAAAAATTAGACTAAATGACGTAAAATTCTATGTGAGAGCGTTTTTACAAACAAGATACGCTATTGTATGATTGGTTCGAAATGAAGCGCTTCCAAGTTGTGGGATTGTCTAATTCGACGAAATAAGATAAGAATTACGGTCCTGTGGCAGCTTTTTTGCAATCGTTTGCGCAAACTGCCGAACTTGATCACTTCAACTCAAAAATTAAGGGAATTGAACACGAAAGGGGCTAATGAAATTGAAGATGAAAAAGTTTGTCACTCTTGCCGCTGCGTTCACAATGGCTGTCTCCATTACGGCCTGCGGGTCCGGAAATAACGGAGCGAATTCCGCCCAAACGAGTGCACCTACAGAAAGCGCCTCCAATTCTGGAGGTACGAACACGGGATCAGTGTCCTCTCAAATCACTCCCGAAGACGGAGCTGCTTTGACGGTATGGGAAAGTAAAGAAGAAAGGGCGTTCACCGAGCAAATCGCCAAGGAATTTACCCAAAAATATAATGTGCCGGTCAAAATCGAAGAAGTGGCTCCATCCGATCAAGTGACGAAATTGTCTCAAGACGGTCCTTCGGGATTGGGAGCGGACGTTATCGTTATTCCTCATGACAATCTGGGCAAAGCGGTAGCCGCGAGTCTTGTCCTTCCAAACGATGTGTTTGCCGAGGAGACCAAAAAGAACAACACCGAGGCCTCAATTACCGGAGCCAGCTTTGAGGGCGAACTGTACGGCTACCCGCGTTCCGCCGAGACCTACGCCCTGTATTACAACAAATCGCTGGTGAAGGAAGCGCCGAAGTCTTTTGACGATGTACTTGCTTTCAGCAAGACGTTCACGGACAAATCGAAGAACAAATACGGGATTATGTGGGAAGTCGGCAACCTGTATTTTAACTATATGTTTATCGCTTCGACAGGCGGTTATGTCTTTGGCGATAGCGGCACTAACAAGGACGATATTGGCCTGAACTCTGATCAAGCCATTGAAGGCTTGAAAGCCTTTGTCAAAATGAAAGAGGCACTGCCGATCAAGAGCGGGGATATCAACCCGGATATCAAGCGCAGCCTGTTCAATTCCGGAGACGTAGCTATGGATATTAACGGTCCGTGGGAATTGGCCGGCTATAAACAAGCGCTTGGAGACAAGTTGGGTTTAGCGCCGCTGCCGACAGTTGACGGTAAAACGGCGGTTTCATTCTCCGGCATCAAAATCTACGGAGTTAATGCCTATAGTCAGTATCCGAATGCCGCCAAATTGTATGCCGAGTTCGCTACCAGCAAAGATGCCCAGCTTCTGCTGAACAAGCTTATCGGTTCCATCCCGACGAACAAGGAAGCTTTGGAGGATCCGCAAGTTAAAAATGATCCTTATGTGTCGGCCCTTGCCGAACAAGCGAAAAATTCCCAGCCTATGCCGTCCATACCGGAGATGGGCAATGTATGGAGCCCGGCTAACGCGGCGCTGCCGGAAATTTGGGATAAAAATGCCGATCCGAAGGCGGCAATGGACAGAGCGGTTCAGCAAATCAAGGATTTAAACAATGGAGCCGCAGCTCAATAATGAAACAATCACTATCGCCCGCCGCGTCAAGCCTGGCGGGCGATATAGATTCCCCCGGGAGAGGAGAGCGGAGAAGGATGCGGCGACAACGCGCAACAGCAACGATACTGTCGACGATTTTTATGGGACTCGGACAAATATACAACCGCCAATTCATTAAAGGTATCATTTTATTCTTGATCGAATCGGCTTGTCTCTATTATTTTATCGGGAATTTGGGAAGGGCCTTATGGGGCATCGTCACTTTGGGAGATACACCCAACCATTTGGCAAAAGTGAACGGTATCACGAAAATGGTGGCTGGAGACCATTCCATTTATATTTTGATTCAGAGCTTGATTACCTTGTTTGTTCTGATTTTGTTTCTGATTGCCTGGTATATGAACATCAGGGATGCATTCCATACCGCCAAGAAGCGGGAAGCCGGAATTGCCGTTAATCATTTCAAGCAAACGCTCCGCTATATCAAGGATTATAAATTTGCGGAAACCTTCCTGATTCTTCCCGCCGTTGGCATTTTGTTCTTCACCATCATGCCGATTATCTTCATGATCCTGATTGCCTTTACGAACTATTCCGCCCCCTCGCACGTACCGCCGGCAAAGCTTGTGGATTGGGTCGGCTTCGAAACATTCCGCAATTTGCTGGCACTGAAGACATGGAGCCATACTTTTTACGGGGTTCTGACCTGGACAATTATATGGGCGATTTTATCGACGGTTACCACTTATTTCGGAGGTCTGCTGGTAGCGCTGCTGATTAGCCAGCAGGGTATAAAATTCAAAGGGTTCTGGAGAGCGATTCTGATTATTCCGTATGCTGTTCCTCAGCTGATCTCCCTGCTGCTGATGCGCAACCTGTTCAATGGGCAATTCGGCCCGATCAATCAATATCTGAGATATTTTGGACTCGGCGGACTGCCGTGGCTAACCGATCCGTTCTGGGCCAAGGTAACCGTCATTATTGTAAATATGTGGGTTGGTATACCGGTGTCAATGCTGCTTATTATGGGTGTTCTTACGACAATTCCGCGGGATATGTACGAAGCAGCTGAGGTTGACGGAGCTTCCAATTTTCAAAAATTTCGTATTGTCACTTTACCCATGGTTCTGTTCACCACTGCTCCTACGCTTATTACGCAGTTTGCGGGCAACATCAACAACTTTAACGCGATTTTTCTGCTTACGGGCGGAAATCCGGTGAACGGGAATTATCAATACGCAGGTTCAACCGATTTGCTCGTAACATGGTTGTATAAATTGACGCTTGACCAGAACAAAAACAACATGGCCGCCGCCGTAGGGATTATTATCTTTATCATCATCGCTTCTTTTTCGATATACAACTACCGCCGGACCAATTCATTCAAACAGGAGGACATGATCCAATGAACGGACGTAAACTGGCAAATATCATTCGTCTGGCTGCGAGTTATATCGTCCTGGTTGTGCTGGCGATATCCGCCCTGTATCCGGCGATATGGATTGTTTTCGGATCGCTTCGGCCCGGAAAGTCGCTGTACAGCAAACATTTTATTCCGGATCAGCTGACGCTTGTCCATTATAAAGAGCTCTTTACTTCTCAGGTCTATTTGTTCGGCACCTGGTACATGAATACGTTGAAGATCGCTCTTTGTTCTATGCTGATCGGCGTATTGTTGACTCTGCTGACAAGCTATGCGGTATCGAGATTTCGTTTTAAGGGCCGTCAGACGGCATTGTCCACGCTGCTGATTCTCGGCATGTTCCCGGGCTTTATGAGTATGATCGCCATTTATTTGCTGCTGAAGGAGTTTCATCTTCTGGATACTCATCTGGCGTTAATTATCGTCTACGCGGCCGGCGCTCCTCTCAGCGGAACATTCATCGCCAAAGGCTTTCTCGATACGATTCCCCGTTCCCTTGACGAGGCCGCACGGATTGACGGGGCAAGCAACTTCGGCATCTTCGCGAGAATTATTCTGCCATTATCACGACCGATGATTACTTTTATGGCGCTGACCCAGTTTGTCGGACCATGGGTTGACTTCATTTTCGCACGGCTGATTCTGCGGACAAAAGAGAACTGGACCGTCGCGGTGGGGATGTGGGACATGGTTAATACCATTCAGAACTCCAACTTTACCCTGTTCTCGGCCGGAGCCGTACTGATTGCTGTGCCGATTATGATCTTGTTCGCTTTCCTCCAACGTTTGCTGGTAGACGGATTGACAGCGGGAGCCAGCAAAGGGTAAGAGCGTAAAGGGAAATAGCTGCTTAGCCCATATAAAATATGAAAAGCTTCCCGTTCTTACAACAGGGAAGCTTTTTTCGGTAATAAACTGCCATTTTTTCGTTTTTGTATGCTGCTAAAGGCTGTAAGGTGTGAAACCGAAAAACCGGTCCGTTCCCGTGGCGTCCGGGGTTAGCGGATTACCGGCCTGCGGGCTCTTTTTTGGCGAAAAAGGTCTTCAGCGCCTGATACACTTCCTTCTTGTCCTTGATGACATAGTACATAAACTGCGGCTGCTTGATATGCTTATATGCCGACATCAGCGTGCTGCTCCGGTTATACTGGTTGACTTCGCCGTAGCCGAAGATATTGCTGCGCTTCAGGAGCTCCCCGATCAGCTTGACGCAGCGCTCGTTGTCGGAGCTTAAATTGTCGCCGTCCGAGAAATGGAAAGGATAGATGTTGTACTTGGAAGGCGGGTACCGCTTGTCGATAATATCCAGCGCTTTTTGATAAGCCGACGAACAGATCGTTCCGCCGCTCTCGCCCCGGGTGAAGAAATCATGCTCGGTGACCTCTTTGGCTTCTGTATGATGGGCCAGAAAGACAATCTCGACCTTCTCGTACTGGCGGCGCAGGAAGCGGGTCATCCAGAAGAAGAAGCTGCGGGCGCAGTATTTTTCAAAGGTTCCCATACTGCCCGAAGTATCCATCATGGCGATAATGACCGCGTTGGAATGCGGGATGGTCGTTTCGTCCCATGTTTTGTAGCGCAGATCGTCGGGACTGATGCGGTGAATTTTCGGAATACCGGCTCTGGCGTTGCGGCGCAGGTTCTCAAGCAGGGTGCGCTTTTTGTCGATATTGGACATCATGCCTTTTTTGCGGATATCGTTGAAGACGATGGACTGGACCTCAACTTCTTCCTTGTCCTTGGGCTTCAGATGCGGCAGCTCAAATTCCTGAAACAGAATGTCCTCCAGATCCTCCAGATCGACCTCCGCCTCCACCAGGTCCTGACCCGGCTGATCGCCGGCTTTATCTCCCTTGCCCGGACCCGCCTGGGCCGGTTCCCGTCCCAGAACATCTCCAATTTGGCTGTCTCCGTCGCCTTGCCCGACATGCTTCTGTTTGCGGTAATTATAAATAATCCGGTACTCATCCAGACTGCGGATCGGCACTTTCACAATTTGCTTGCCATCGGACATGATAATGTTCTCTTCCGTAACGAGATCGGGCAGATTGCTCTTGATCGCTTCCTTGACCTTCTGCTGGTGACGTTCCTGATCCTGATGGCCTTTGCGGTGCAGGGACCAGTCTTCTCTTGAGACGACGAATGAAAAAGGCTGTGACGATTGCGGCAAAGAGGATCACCTCCCATGGAATATAAGAAACGAAAGAATTCGCGGCTTGCGGCGCGGACCGGCATAAGGGGGACAGACCCGGCAAAGAGCCGGGGCGGGGAAGCCGGTAGTTGTAACTAAAGTATATTCACGGGGCTTGGGGATATGTGCGCTGAAAGCGGCGGAGAAGGCAAAGGCCGGTTTCCGGAAAAATTCATTTGCAACCTTAGCACGGGATGGGACGTTAAAAGGGTAAGTGCGCACCGCACGAGAACCTTAAGGAGGCAAAACTGCATGAAACCACAACGTTCCATATCGGCCGCGGCCGCTCTTGCCGTATTCTTGCTCGCCCTGACGGCTTGCACGGGAGATAAGCCTGCCGCAGGCTCTACGGATGCGCCTGTCTCGGCTTCGCCGACGACTGCGCTCACGGCCGTTCCCGAACCGAGCACGGCGCCTGAACCACCCGCTTCACCGAGCCAGCCGGCGGGCGGGGAGACTCAGGTTATAAAAGGGACCGGGGTCTACAACGGTCAAATCGATAATCATTCCATAGAAATCCAGACGGAGGAAGGTCCGATTGCCTTTGAACTCGGAGCCGGATTGGAGAATGTGCCGGAAACGCTGAATGAAGAGAACAAGGTCTCCTTTGAATACGTGGAAAAAGAGGTGGAGGGCGACGATTCGGTCAAGCAGCGTGTGCTCACCAAGCTGAGCGCTTCGGAAGGAAGCGCGGATAGTTCGTCCGAATTGCCGCCCACGAAGAAGCTGGAGCTTACGCTGGAAGGCAGCAAGGAAGTGAAGACGGCTGCGCTTGCCCAAGGCAACGGTTATGCGGTGTATTTATTCGATATTCTTGGTTTCGACCAGGCGA
Organism: Paenibacillus apii; assembly: GCF_011043685.1. Taxonomy (NCBI): domain Bacteria; kingdom Bacillati; phylum Bacillota; class Bacilli; order Caryophanales; family Paenibacillaceae; genus Paenibacillus; species Paenibacillus apii. Next base: position 279,123 of record NZ_JAAKGU010000004.1, read on the forward strand.
AGGGCCGGATCTATCTGAAGGTGGATTCCGAATATTACGCCGACATTGAGAAGCTTCCTTCGGACTTTAATCTGGATTATTTGCGGCTTGAAGGCAGCAAGGAGCTGTCCAAGATTGGAGAGGTCAAAGAGCTTAAAGGGGACGAGAGAACCCGGGCTATGGCGGACGCCCGGCTGTTCCTGACCGCAACCGGCAAGGACGGGACGAAAAAATATATCGTCAAGGAGTCGGGCGGGCAGGGCTATATCATTACCATGAATATCCCATTCGGTGACGCCACGGAAGGATTTCCGCCACATGCCTTCGCTTCATTGAATACGCTTGTGAACCGCTAATCGCAGCATAAAAGGCTTCACAGGCGGAGAGACAAAACGGCCCCTCGGGTCTTGTCTTCGGGTATTACCCGGACAACCCGAGGGGCCGCTTATGCAGTCGAAGCCGCCATTCAAGGGAGAAGCGCTCGTTCCCTGACTTCTCCTAAAGGGCACCTACGCTTATCAGAACCACCGCAATGAGCAGTACGAACATAAGTAAGATTAGTCCGTTGATGATCGTCCCGATGATTCCGAATACTTTGCGCCTACCGCGCAGGGCAAGGCCGATGATCCCCACCACCAGGCCGATGAAATTAAGCGCCGCAAGCGCAAGCACCGACAAGCCGAGGAACAGGAAACCTTCGCCTCCCTGGTCATTAAACGTGAGTGGTTCATTAACTACCGGCCCGACCAAAGCTCCGGCGACTATGAAGGAGACGATGTATCCTGCAATTGTCACCATAGCGATGACAAAGGAGGCGATGCCCGGGCCGGAATGCTTGAGCTTTCGCGGTTCCTCCGGGTAGGGAGAGAAGCCGGGGGCACCGGTATAGGGGTTGTTTTGCTGTGGGTCTTGCTTGGGAAAATCCTGTTCATCCATAGACTGGGTATGCTCCTTTGCCGATTATTTACTATGTATATGCTATAACTATTGTTCACAGGCTAAGCTCCAAATGCAAGGCCTCTGGCAAAAAAGGTGAACACTGGATATGGCGGCTGTGCATCCGTTATGATAGAAGGGATCGAAAAAGCATGCCGTATGTAGCGTATTCTCGGCATAGGATAAGGAGTTGTCAGTCTTTGCAGCGGACATTTATCACTTGGGGAGCGCTGCTCGCCATGCTGGCCGTAGCCGTCGGCGCTTTCGGCGCCCATATCCTGAAAGCCTCGCTCGATGAATCGGCGATGGCGGTCTATGAAACGGGCGTCCATTATCACATGATGCATGCGCTGGGTCTGCTGATCGTCGGCTTTGCCGCCGGACAATGGGGCGAAAGCGGCCGGCTACGTTGGTCCGGCTGGCTGCTTATTGCCGGCATCATCCTGTTCTCGGGGAGCCTTTATGCGCTGAGCATTTCGGGAATCAAGGTGCTGGGGGCAATTACTCCGTTAGGCGGAGTATGCTTCATTGCCGGCTGGCTGCTGCTGGCTTTGGAGGGCTGGTCCCGGAAAAAAGCCCGCTAGTTTCAAAAGGCGCTCCGGTGGCAGAAGCGCATTGAATCTCGCGGAGCGATCTTATGGCATTACGCAAGCGAGGGTGCTCTTAGACCGTCTTATGGTCTAAAGGCACCCTCGTTTGCTTTTTATAAAAATTCGTCGATTTCATTCAGCCTGAACGTATATACCTGCTTCTCGTCTACATGATAGACGTTTATGGTGCCTGTCTCTTCGTCAAAATTCAGAATACGGCACGGGAGTGACAACTGCTTGCCTTGGCGGTTGGCCCTTAACCGGACCAGCCGGTTATCCCGGATAAACGTGCGAATCTGTTCGAAGGCGTCTGCGGGACTTTCCGCGGGTGCCTTCGGAGGAGATGCCGCTGCAGAAGGCGAAGCGTGCACGGAAGACTTATAACCCGAGAGTTTCTTGAGCAGAGCGCTTTCCTGTTTGGACAACGTTTTAGGCGGATTCAGCAGGCTGTCGATTTTTTTTCCCAGGGGGAGTTCCGAATTGATTTTGAAATCACCTACGACCTGGCTGCCGTTCATCAGTTCCAGCAAATACTGCAGAGCAAGCGGATGGGTACGGGCATTAATCAAGATGTCGACGTTAAACAAATAATGATCGTCTTCGCTTAGTGTTTTTTTGTCCATAATGCCCCCAGCTTATCCTTAGGAATGGTTCTATGTAAACAAACTATATCATTAAATGCGAAATAATAATATAGAAGAATTTTGGGGAGAATGGGCCTTTTGTCACCTGATTCATCCGTAAAAATCGGGACCATCGTCCACACGTCTGCAAGAAGGCAGGCATACACATAGAGCGGGGAAACGATAAGGGAGGTGGCTGTTAATGGTGACTTTAGAGCCTGTAGCGGTCGGCAATCATATCATGCTTGGCGTGGAAGTGAAACTGCCCAAAACGACGCTGCTGACGATCAGCACCGATAAAGGTTATATTATGTGCGGAGCGCTTGATGTCGGACTGCTGAACGAACGTCTTGCGGACCGGGGCATCATTGCCGGAAGGGCTGTGGGGGTACGAACTTTGGAGCAGCTGCTTGCCGCACCGCTGGAATCCGTGACGTTCGAAGCGGAGAAGCTTGGAATCGTTCCGGGCATGACCGGGTCTGAGGCTTTGCTCAGAATGCTGTAGAGAAATGCGCAGGTGAGATGGGGCCAATCGGCCCTTTTTTTAATGCTCAGCCTTTAGCCAAATTGATATCCATAAATAGATGTTACGCGTTTGTGTAAATAAGCCGGAAGCGGACAGGTCAGGCATAAGCGGGAATCCCTTTGAGCATCCTACAGAAGTCGATCCATCCGGTATTTTGAAAAAATTATGGAGATTTGGTCATATTGTTTCGCCCGGAGGGACATCGGGGTAATTGGTCAGTAGACAGCGGCAGGGCCGGACCATCGGATGAGATGCCGGCTACATTTTTGGACAAGGAAGGGATTTAAAATGGCTAAAGCAACAAATAAAGTTGAATCTACCTCAGTCGAGCAAGTATTGAACCGTCAGGTTGCCAATCTGAATGTGCTGTATGTCAAAATACACAATTACCATTGGTATGTAAAAGGCGAGCAGTTCTTCTCGCTTCATGTCAAATTCGAAGAATTATATGATGAGGTTACGGAGAAAATGGACGAGGTAGCCGAGCGTCTCTTGAGCATCAAAGGGCAACCGGCTGCAACCTTGAAGGAGTATCTGGAGATTGCGACCATTCAGGAAGCAACCGGCAAGGAGGATACGCGTGCGATGGTGCAATCGCTGATCGAGGATTTCACCACTATTGCCGAAGAAGTAACGGAAGGTATTGAACTGGCGGAAGAAAGCGGCGACCACCCGACGGCGGACCTGTTCATCAAAATCCGCACCGACTTTGAAAAGCATGCCTGGATGCTACGTTCTTTCCTCGGCTGAGGAACGGACCGTACGTTTGACAGGCAGTGAAGATCTATGAATTAGCGGAAAAGCCTCCCCCGGGAGGCTTTTTTGCGTTATTCGACAAATTCGTAATGCCTTTTGAAAAAAACTGCTTTGGAAAATATTTCGAGATGATACCGCGGCTGAGGAAGGAAATCTATACACGGCGCTTTTTTTTACGACTTACTGGTTCCGAATTACGAGCTTGGATGGTCTTTTTGCGGAAGCTTTTTTAACATCAGCCTGTCGGAATGGAACGAATGCCGTTATAATAGATTCATAAGCAGCTGAAAAATTGGGATTGGAAGGAGGGATAAGCGATGAAACTCAACCCCGTCGCTCTGAAAGAATGGGCTTCGGTCATTGATGTTCTGCTGGAAGGTGATCAGATCCTGCTTATGCGAAAAGGCGGCATCGAGGAGGAAACGAGGCGGTTTGAGCTGAAGAGCCGTTCCTTTTATCTGTTCCCGACCTATGAACACCAGCGGGCCCACCTGATCAAGGACCCCTATCAATCCTTCGTGGAGCGTTCACTTTCGGAATTTGATGCGGGAGCCGCCCATGTGAAGCTTACCGCATATGCCGAGGCAACCGATGATCTTGAAGTGCGTGATTTCGCGCAGCTTGAGCTGCTTTATCCTTATCATATGTGGACGGGAAATTTGGCCGAGGAGCGGCTCAAATGGAAGGCGAAGCAGCCGCTTCATATATTACTGCTCCGGGTATACAAGCTGGAGGAGCCGGTTCTGATCGAGGCGCTTCCGGAATATGGGGGCTGCCGTTCCTGGATTGAGCTTCCGGCGCTGAAGGACGACATCCGGTTAAACCCGGTTTTGAGCGAAGAGTCGTTTGAAGAAAAGCGTGTGAGAATTAAGTCCATATTAGGGCAATAATATGACAATAATGGTGAAACTTCGTTGAAAGATTTTGAAAAAATGAAAATTCGGTTTGTAATGACAGGTTCATTATAATAAAATGAGTGAAAATCATTGATAATCAGTGAGAATCAAATTATAATGATTATAATTTGATAAGCACTATAAAGCATAACGCTGGGATCAGGGCTAACCTGTTTTAATATAATTCTGATTTCGCAAATCGATCAATGGAGGGAATGAACGTTATGGCAGCAGAATTTGTCATTGAGGGTTTGAAAGCGACAGTTGAGGGGAAAGAGATTCTAAAGGGGTTCAACCTTCAAATGAAGGGCGGCGAGGTTCATGCCATCATGGGGCCGAACGGCACCGGCAAGAGTACACTTGCTTCTTCGCTGATGGGCCATCCGAAATATGAAGTAACGGAAGGAACTGTAACCCTTGAGGGCGAAGACTTGCTGGAAATGGGCGTTGACGAGCGCGCCCGCGCCGGATTGTTCCTTGCAATGCAGTATCCGAGTGAAATCGCCGGCGTAACGAACTCCGACTTTCTCCGCAGCGCGATTAACGCCCGCCGCGAAGAGGGAAGTGAAATTTCGCTAATCAAGTTTATCCGCCAGATGGAAAGCAAAATGAAGGAACTGGAAATGAACCCCGAGTTCATGCACCGCTATTTGAACGAAGGCTTCTCCGGTGGCGAGAAGAAACGCAACGAAATCCTGCAAATGATGTTGCTGGAACCGAAAATCGTCATTCTGGACGAAATTGACTCCGGTCTGGATATCGACGCATTGAGAGTTGTAGCCCAAGGGGTAAACGCTATGCGCAGCGAAGACCGCGGATTCCTGGTTATCACCCACTACCAACGTTTGCTCAACTATATCAAGCCTGACTTTGTTCATATAATGATGCAAGGCAGAATCGTCAAATCCGGCGGTCCGGAGCTGGCGGAACGTCTTGAAGCCGAAGGCTATGAATGGGTAAAGGAAGAACTCGGAATCGAAGATGAAACCGTAGGACAGGAAGCTTAAGAACACCTGGAAGGAGGAGACCATTATGATGACGCAAACCATTCTTCCGGTGGACGCCGGCCGGCTGAGCGAACTGTCGCTGCGAAGCGGAGAGCCGGAATGGCTGAAGGAAAGCCGCCTGAAGGCGCTGGAGCTTGCAGCGAAGCTGGAGCTTCCAAAACTGGAGAAGACACGGATTGAGCGCTGGAATATACACGGGTACGGGAGTTATAAAGAAAGCGCGGCGATTGCCGCATTGAACGAAGCCCCCTCCTCCATTGCTGCACTTGCTGGCAGCGCAGGGGAAGGCAGCCTGATCATTCAACGGAATTCGGGAGTAGTCTATACCCGCCTGGCCCCGGAGCTTGCGGAGAAGGGAGTCATCTTCACCGATCTGCAGACTGCGGCTAAGGAACACGGCGAGCTTGTGCAGCGTTATCTGCACACTGCGGTCAAACCGGAGGAGCATTTGATCGCTGCGCTGCACGCAGCGCTGTGGAACGGAGGCGTGTTCCTGTACATTCCGAAGAATGTCGTAGTCGATACGCCGGTACAGGCGATATTCCTGACGGACGACGCGGAGGCTGCATTCGCGCCTCACGTCCTGATCGTGGCCGACAGCAACAGCTCGGTGACCTATGTCGACAACTACGTGTCGGGTAAGGAAGAAGCCGGACTTCATAACGGCGCTGTCGAAGTGTTCGTCGGAGCCGGAGCGAAAGTCCGCTACGCCACGGTGCATCAATTCGGAACGGATACGACCGATGTGACTTACCGCCGCGCCATTGTTGAAAATGACGGAGCGGTCGAGTGGATCGTCGGCGAAATGAATGAAGGCGATACGGCCAGCGACACGAAGTCGGTGCTTAAGGGCAACGGGGCAAGCTCCGACGCGAAAGTCATTGCGGTTGGCTCGGGCGCGCAAAAGCTGAACTATACGACGCAGGCTCAGCATTTTGGCAAAAACACGCCAAGCAATATGATTACCCGCGCGGTAATGCGGGAAAGCGCAACGTCGATTATCAACGGAATTACCAAAATCGAGAAAGGCGCTACGCGCGCAGACGGCCAGCAGACGGAAAAAGTGCTGATGCTGAGTCCGAAGGCACGCGGGGACGCCAATCCGATCCTGCTTATTGACGAAGATGACGTGACCGCAGGACACGCAGCTTCCGTCGGTCAGGTCAATCCAGAGCAAATCTACTATCTGATGTCGCGCGGCATTTCGCGCGCCGAAGCAGAGAGACTGGTTATATACGGCTTCCTTGCGCCGGTTGTGTCGCAAATTCCACTAGAGGGACTGCGCGAACAGCTGAAGTCTCTTGTGGAAAGGAAGTTGGGACAATGAACAAGGCCATCCGGGAGCAATTCCCCATCCTGAACCAGAACGTCAACGGCCATCCGCTTGTATACCTGGACAGTGCTGCGACTTCGCAGAAGCCTCGGCAGGTTATTGAAGCGATCAAGGCTTATTATGAACATGATAATTCCAACGTTCACCGCGGCGTCCATACGCTGGGCAGCCGGGCCACCGATGCCTATGAGGGTGCCAGAGAGAAGGTCGCCAAATTTATTAACGCCCGAAGCACCAAGGAAATCGTATTTACCCGCGGTACGACGACGGCGCTTAATTTGGTAGCTTCCTCCTATGGGCCTTCCGCCGTTGGCGAAGGCGATGAAATTGTAATTACGCTGATGGAGCACCACAGCAACCTGATTCCGTGGCAGCAGCTTGCCAAGAAGACGGGAGCTACGCTGAAGTTCATTCCGCTGCAGAAAGACGGAACTATTCTGTTGGAAGACGCCGAGAAGACGATTACGGACAGAACGAAGATCGTATCCGTAGCCTATGTTTCCAACGTAATGGGCGTTACAAGCCCGGTGAAGGAGCTGGCGGCCATTGCCCACCGGCATGGCGCGGTTATGGTGGTGGACGGTGCGCAGAGCACGCCGCATATGAAGGTCGACGTCCAGGATCTGGACTGCGATTTCTATGCGTTGTCCGGCCACAAAATGTGCGCGCCTACCGGCATCGGCGCCCTTTACGGCAAGAGAGCGCTGCTTGAAGCCATGGAGCCGGTGGAATTCGGCGGGGAAATGATTGATGACGTTGGTCTTTACGAGTCGACCTGGAAGGAGCTGCCGTGGAAGTTCGAAGGCGGCACGCCGATCATTGCGGGCGCTGTCGGCCTCGGAGCCGCGATCGATTTCCTTCAGGAGGTCGGTCTCGATGAGATTCACCGGCATGAGATCAAGCTCGCAGCCTATGCCGAGGAGCGGCTTTCCGAAATCGATGGCATCACCATCTACGGACCGCGCAACCGGCAAGTGGGCGTCGTGACCTTTAATCTGGGGGATGTTCACCCGCATGACGTAGCAACCGTGCTCGATGCGGAGGGAATTGCGGTCCGGGCGGGCCATCACTGCTGCCAGCCGCTTATGCGCTGGCTGGAAGCTAGTTCAACGGCGCGGGCCAGCTTGTACTTGTACAACAACGAAGAAGATATTGACCGGCTGGCCTCGGCGTTAATCCGGACAAAGGAGTATTTCGCCGATGCAATTGGATGATTTGTACAGACGTGTAATCATGGATCATTATAAGAATCCCCGGAACCGCGGCTTGTTCGAAGACGACGCTATGAAGGTGGAGTTGAACAATCCAACCTGCGGAGACCGTATTACACTGCAGTTGAAGGTTGAGGACGGGATCGTTAAAGAGGCTCGGTATGTCGGCGAAGGCTGCTCAATCAGCATGTCCTCCGCCTCGATGATGACCGAAGTCGTTAAAGGCAAAACCGTGGAACAGGCGCTGGACCTGGCCAGCCGCTTCTCCGCACTGATGCAAGGCGAGGACGTGACGTTCGGCGATTATGAAGATATCGAAGCCCTTTCCGGCGTGAACAAATTCCCGGCGCGGATCAAATGCGCGACACTGGCCTGGAATGCGCTGCGCAAAGGCATCGACGAGGAAGAGCGACACCACTAAATGAAATGAAGGAGGCATACCCCCATGGCCAAAAAAGCGCCTGAAATTGAAGAGTACAAATATGGTTTTCGGGACGAGCACAAGGCGGTATTTCAAACGGGTAAAGGGCTGACTCCGGAAATCGTCAAGGAAATTTCGGCTATCAAGAATGAACCGCAGTGGATGCTGGACTTCCGACTGAAATCGCTCGGTCAATTCGACAAAATGCCGCTGCCGCGTTGGGGCGGAAACCTTGACGAGCTGGACTTCAACGACATTCAGTACTATGTCAGACCCTCCGAGAAGCAGGGGAAGACCTGGGAAGAGGTCCCTTCCGAAATCAAGGAAACCTTCGATAAGCTTGGTATTCCCGAAGCGGAACAAAAGTTCCTAGCGGGTGTATCCGCCCAGTATGAATCCGAAGTCGTATATCACAGCATGCAGAAGGATCTGGAAGAGCAGGGCGTTATCTTTACGGATACGGACACGGCTCTTCGTGAGCATCCCGAGATTTTCAAGGAATATTTCGGCACCGTTATTCCTCCTGCCGACAACAAGTTCGCCGCGCTGAACAGCGCCGTGTGGTCGGGCGGCAGCTTTATCTATGTTCCAAAGGGCGTTAAATGCGAAGTTCCGCTGCAAGCCTACTTCCGCATCAACTCCGAGAACATGGGTCAATTCGAAAGAACGCTGATCATCGCCGACGAGGACAGCTTCGTGCATTACGTGGAAGGCTGTACCGCTCCGGTCTACAGCACGAACTCGCTGCACAGCGCCGTCGTTGAGATCATCTGCAAAAAGAACGCGCGTGTCCGTTATACCACTATCCAGAACTGGGCGCCGAACATCTACAACCTCGTAACGAAACGCGCGGTTGCGGAAGAGAACGCGACGATGGAATGGGTTGACGGCAACATCGGCTCCAAGCTGACGATGAAATACCCGGCCGTTGTACTGAAAGGACGCGGCGCCAAAGGCTCCGTGCTCTCCATCGCAGTGGCCGGCAAAGGCCAGCACCAGGACGCAGGGGCCAAGATGATCCATTTGGCACCGGACACAACATCCACCATCATTTCCAAATCGATCAGCAAGCACGGCGGCAAAGTTACTTACCGCGGACTTGCTTCCTTCGGCCGCCAGGCGGAAGGCGCGAAATCGAACATCAAGTGCGATACACTCATTATGGATAACGAGTCCACTTCGGATACGATTCCTTATAATGAGATTATGAACGATAACATTACGCTTGAGCACGAAGCGACGGTCTCGAAGGTATCCGAGGAACAGCTCTTCTACCTCATGAGCCGCGGTCTGTCGGAAGCCGAAGCAACCCAGATGATCGTCATGGGCTTCATCGAGCCGTTCACCAAGGAGCTGCCGATGGAATACGCCGTCGAAATGAACCGTCTCATCAAGTTCGAGATGGAAGGAAGCATCGGTTAACCTTGATTATTCAAGGTTTTCCGGCTTTCGGACGGAGTTTAGCCCGATAATCAAATATCATCTTAGATACGTGTCCGCCAGTGAACTTGACGCTCTTATGCCCAAGACGCTCGGACACGTATTTTATTTAGGCCTACATACTTTAAATTGTGCTGGAAATTAGGGGGAATATCATGAGCTTTGTGTCTATTTTGGGCCGGGAGAATTTTTTAAGTGTGATGAGCGACGGAAAGCTGCTGGGTGAGAACAACGAGGTTTTGCAGGAGGATTATCAGAATTTTATTAATATCGGTAACAGCGCTTTTATTGCTTTCGCGGGCAGTCAAGGACCTTGTGAAGAGCTTTCAGTCCAGATGCTTCCCTACTTTGATGAAAAAACGGATTTTGCCGCCATTCATCAAGCTTTGGTCGATTTTTTTAAAGTCGATGATCCGAGTCAAAGGGATGTAAAGATAATGATTGCCTTTGGAGGCATCAACCTCGAAGGCCGTATTGAGTTCTATACGATTGATTCAGGAACGAACACAAGCGAGAGGTACCTTCCGGAGGGTGAAGATATTAAATTCTGTTTCCTGCGCAGCGGAGAGCTCCTTACTAACCTGAATGTAAAGGGGAAAATGATCGAGCTGCTCCGCACTACAGGCGCAGGTACGCCGACCGAGTGCATTTCCGCGCAAAAATTGCTGAATGATTATGCAGCCGACCATGATGCTTCGGTTAATAAGAAGACCACGAGAATGGTTATCAAAAAATAAGGTAAGCCCGACCCGGCCGCGGCCGGGTTATATTTTGGACTAGACACGAACATATGTTCTATGATAACATGGCAGTAGATATTTAAAATCCAAGATTGAAAGGGATGTTGAAGACATGGCTAAACTGACCCCGTACATTTTTTCGGAGGATGCCAAATCTCAGGCTGCTTTTTATACCGAGGCGCTTGGCGGAGAAATTCTGGACGTGATGACATTTGCGGATGGTCCCGACCCGAATCCGGAGTACAAAGATAAGGTTATGCATCTGAGTCTGAAGGCGGCCGGTATTGTATTTTACATGTGTGATTCCATGTGGGCGTTCGAGCGTGGTAACGGGCTGGCTCTCTCGCTTGAATTTCCTGCGGAAGCAGAGGCTTATGCCGCTTTTGACAAGCTGGCCGAGGGCGGCAAAATCATGGAGCCATTAAAGAAACAATTTTGGGGAGCGCACTTCGGTCAGCTTGAGGACAAGTACGGGATCATTTGGCAAGTCATGACGGAGATGGCGGCGCCCGAGCCCTCCTGATTCCATCCGAAGCTTGCAAGCTTGACAACGGTAATGACAGGATAACGATGAGCGTTTCCGCGCTGGAGACGCTTTTTATTTTGTTCCCGATTTATCCTAGATAAGGCCAGCATGGAGGAGAGAATAGAAGCATTCTATGAACGCGAGGACCGATTTGGATAGAATAAACGTCAAATTCCAGGATTTAACGCCGAATCCGGCTATTTTTCCGCTTTGCTCCATCAATTTAGGAATGATAAACTGCTTAAAGTCGCTAAAAACTGAAAGCGTTAAATTTTGGAAAGGTGTGAAATAAAGGAGGAGAGACATGGATGTTCTTAGGCAACTGCGGGGCTTTTACCGGGAGAGGCTGCATTATCTGATTCTTTCGATAGTATGTTTAGCCGCCGCTACGGCAGTAGGGCTGATTACCCCGAACCTGCTGAGGAAGCTGATTGACGATGTGATTGTGCCCATGAAGTTCGATGACGTTCCCCTGCTTGCTCTGACCGTACTGGCTGTGGTGTGCGTGAAGGCGAGTTTGCAGTTCGCACACGGTTTTTTCGGAGGAAGGGTTGGGAATTATCTGGCCTACCGGCTCCGCAACGCCTGTTATGAGAAACTGCAGTTTCTGTCATTCCGTTATTACGACACCGCAAAGACCGGAGATCTCATGTCCCGGCTGACCGGTGATCTCGAGGCGATCCGGCTGTTCATCGGCTTCGGATTCGCGCAGCTGCTGAATGTTTTCTTCATGGTGGTTTTCGGATCGATCATGATGTTCTCGCTCAACTGGCAGCTTACGCTGGTGACGCTTGTCACGATGCCGCTGCTGGCAGCGGTAGCTTTCAGGTTCGAATCCCGCATTCATCCGGCTTTTCAGGAGATGCGTCTTGCGCTCAGCGCGCTGACAACGGCGGTTCAGGAGAACGTGACCGGTGTGAGGACCGTCAAATCTTTTGCCAGAGAGCCGCATGAGGTGGAGAAATTCTCCGGTCGTAATGAGCGGTATAAAAATAATCAAATTTTTGCAGCCGGTCTCTGGAGCAAGTTCTTTCCGATCATGGAGTTTCTGGCTTGCGCCTGTGTGGCTATTCTCCTTGGAGTGGGCGGAACGCTGGTCATTAATTATGGAATGACACTCGGCGAACTGGTCGCTTTTTTCAGTCTGATCTGGTATATTATCGCTCCCGTATGGGGGCTCGGCTTTCATATCAACAATTATACCCAGTCAAAGGCTTCCGGAGAAAGAGTGCTGGAGGTGCTGAATCAATGGATCGACGTCCGGGATCGACCGGGTGCGGTGGAAGTGGCTGCGACCGAAGTTGAGGGTAATATCGAGTTTGATCATGTTACCTTTGCGTATGGAAATAAGCTTCCGGCTGTAACGGATATTAACTTTGAGGCAAAAGCCGGCTCGGTCATCGGTTTCCTTGGCGGGACCGGTTCGGGCAAATCAACGATCATCCAGCTGCTCATGCGGGCTTATGATGTTAATGAGGGCAGCATCAGACTGGACGGCACCGACATCAGGGAGCTCGGAGTGCGCAGCTTGAGATCTCAGATCGCCACCGTATTTCAGGAGACCTTTCTGTTCTCGTCCTCGATTCGGAACAATATCGCCTACGGGCTGAAGGATGTGACGATGGAGGAGGTAATCCGGGCAGCCAAGCTGGCACAGGCGCATGATTTTATTATGGAGCTGCCGGAAGGGTACGAGACGATTGTCGGTGAGCGCGGCATGGGGCTCTCGGGAGGCCAGAAGCAGCGGGTTGCAATCGCCAGAGCTCTGCTGAAGAACCCGCGGATTCTGATTCTTGACGATGCCACAAGCGCGGTCGATATGGAGACGGAGCATGAAATCCAGGCAGGATTTCAGGAGGTTATGCGCGGCCGGACGACACTGATTATCGCGCACCGCATTTCTTCGCTCCGGCATGCGGACGAGATCATTGTTCTGGACGAAGGAAAAATCGCGCAGCGCGGCACCCATGATCAGTTAATTCAGGTTCCGGGCCCCTACCAGGATGTGTACCGGATTCAATACGCCGATTATTTGGCGAAAGCCGCTGGAGGTGAGGTACAGTGAGCCATGTGACGGTGAAGACCAAAGAGGAAGCGCCCAGCTCTTTGAAGACGGGAACGGAGATATCGACGCAGGAGAGATTCGTCTACAAGGATGACGATGTCATTGACAAGCCCTTCGACTGGAGGCAGTTTCTCCGGTTGTTCGGCTACATGAAGCCATATGCCAGGCAGATGCTCCCACTTGTTCTGCTGATGATGGTACTGGGCACGATCACCAAGCTTGCGGTACCGTTTCTCACCAGTCAGGCGATTGATAAAGCCATCGCACCGAGGACAGGAATCCCGAATCCGACCTTGCTCTATCTTCTTACCGCAGGCGTTATCGTACTGTACATCGTACAGTGGGTTGCCGGTGTCTACCGGATCAAGTACACCAATGTGATCGGCCAACGCGTCATCTACGATCTCCGCTCCGATCTGTTCAAGCATATTCAGAAGCTCTCATTCAACTTTTTCGACAAACGACCGGCAGGCTCGGTGCTGGTGAGGGTGACCAATGACATCAACTCGCTCCAGGATCTGTTCACGAATGGGGTCGTCAACTCGATTATCGACTGCGTTCAGCTTGCCGGGATTATCGTAATTTTGCTGGCGCTGAACTGGAAGCTGGGCCTCGCCGTCATGGTGACGGTGCCGATCATGTTCTTCGTCTCGACGAAGCTCCGCAAGACGATCCGCATCGCCTGGCAGGAGGTCCGGATCAAGAACTCGCGGATCAATTCGCATTTGAACGAGTCGATTCAAGGCATACGGGTAACCCAGGCCTACACCCAGGAGCTCGAGAACATGAGCTACTTCGACGCCATGAACATGGACAGCAAGAAGTCCTGGGATAAGGCGTCAGCCATGAACCAGTCTTTCGGACCGATTATCGAGATCACGGGCGGCATCGGAACGCTGATTCTGTTCTGGCTCGGAGCGCATCTGATCCAGACGGGGAATCTGACGGTAGGTGTGCTCGTGGCTTTCAGTACTTATGTGAGCAACTTCTGGGACCCGATCAACCGGCTGGGGCAGACCTATAATCAGCTGCTTGTGGCGATGGCATCTTCGGAACGCATTTTTGAATATCTTGATGAAGAGCCGCTTGTCCGGGATCATCCCGGCGCGAAGCCGCTGCCGACGATCCGCGGCGATATCGCCTTCCGGAAGGTCTATTTCGAGTATGAGAGAGGCCGCGCCGCGCTGAAAGGAATCGATCTGGATGTCAAAGCGGGGCAGTCGATCGCGTTAGTCGGCCATACCGGTTCGGGTAAGAGCACCATTATTAATCTGATCGGGCGCTTCTATGATATTACGGGCGGACTAATTACAATAGACGGCCGGGACATCCGCGAGGTCACTCTGAGCAGTCTCCGGAGCCAAATCGGAATCGTGCTGCAGGATACGTTTATTTTCTCCGGGACCATCCGGGATAACATCCGCTTTGGGCGGCTTGACGCGACAGACAAAGAGGTTGAAGAAGCGGCCAAAGCGGTGGATGCCCATGAATTCATTATGAAGCTCCCGGACGGCTATGATACCGAGGTAGAGGAGCGCGGCAGCGCGCTGTCGATGGGGCAGCGTCAGCTGTTGTCATTTGCCCGGGCGCTGCTGGCCGACCCGCGTATTCTGATTCTGGACGAAGCGACGGCCAGCATCGATACCGAGACGGAGCTGAAGATTCAGGAGGCGCTAAAGGTGCTGCTTAAAGGCCGGACGTCGTTCATCGTCGCCCACCGGCTGTCCACGATCCGCCATGCGGACCAGATCGTCGTTCTCGATCACGGGGAAATTAAAGAAATGGGAACGCACCGCGAGCTGACGGAACGGGAAGGCATATATAACGGCCTGATCGAAGCGCAGTTCCGGTTTCTGTGACAAATAAATACCCCGGCAGAGTCCTGAATGTTCAGGCTCCGCCGGGGTATTTATGTGCATATATGCAGCGGGTTACAGCTTCTCCACCTTGAATACAAAACGCCATGTGGCCGTGTTTCCGGAATACCGTCCGCGGTTCTCGGTAACAGTGACGTTCAACGTTTGTTGATGGAGGATTTAAGGGAGGACACTTTAACGGAAGCATTGGCGATTCCGTCTTCAGGAATTTTATCCTGTTCCTGGGCTTCCGCGCGAAGCTTGATGGAACCCGATGAGCTGGCGCTTACAGTCACAGACGATCCTTCCTCAAGCTCCTTGCCATTGACATAACCGCCCCACCACCACTCATTGCCCACATGCTCGTTCTGAACCAGCTCAGCGCTTACGAAGGTCACTTTAACCTTCACAGTCTTGCCTGCCGCAAAGAGGGGCTGAGCCGAGAGGATAAAGGCCAGCATGAACAAAAGACCCGCTTTTACCGCTTGCTTAACCATTGTGCTGCATCTCCTTACAAACTATTTTCTTCCAATTATACTACTCTATTTATACTAGGTATATGGAACTATATGAAAATAATATGTACAAGGCGTATCCGTCTTTTGGCGGGGCATGACGAAAAATCTTAAACCGTGGGTGATATGCAGGGCCGGTGTAACCTCATAATAAGAGCAGCCCCCCGGGAAGCTTCCCGGAGGGCCAAGTCTGTCACTCCATATAGATTTCTACAATTGAAACCTGCCGTTCCCGGTCCAGATCGATGAAGCGGCCTTCGCTCTGGACGAGAGGCCGAAAGACGTCAATTGGGTTATTCATGATGATAATTCCCATGTCGCCGGTGCTGAGCAGCACTCTTTTGCCGATAAAGTTAGGAATTAAATGATGGATAAAGGATTGTACAAATTTGCCGTTCAATTTGCCGAATCCGAGATTATGCAGCTCTCGCAATACACTGATAAACTCCTGCTTGGACTGAAACGCGCGGGTTGTTGTCATTGCGCTGTACACGTCCGCGATTGCGGCGATTTGGGCGTAGGGATGAATTTCGCTTGATTTCAGACGCCCGGGATAACCCGACCCGTCCTCGCGTTCATGATGCTGAAGAGCCACAAGCGCCGTGCTGTCATCGTTCATGGAATTGCGGATGATTTCATATCCGTATGTAGTGTGCCGCTTGACCTCCTGAAATTCTTCTGGAGTCAGTCTGCCGGGCTTGTTCAGCAAGGAAGTCGGGATACGGCATTTGCCAATGTCGAGCAAGTAACCCGCCCGGGAAATTTCGTAGCATTCCTGCTTGGAATAACCGAGCCAGGTAGCAATATAATAGGTTAGCATACCGACCTGAAGGGAATGGGTATAGGTATATTCATCATCACGATCCAGCAGAAGAAGCAGCGAAACAGTGTCCTTGTGCTGGTCGAGCGAGTGAAGCAGAGGCTTCAGGATATCGTCAACCATGGAACGGTTGAAGCTTCCTCTGGACAACGCCTCCAGATAGAGGGATTGAAAGCCCTCGATGCTTTGGTCAAAATTCGTGGTAACCGTATGGAAGACACGAGGAATCGAAGCGAGTGTTTGAGGGGGGTCCTCAATATCCACATAGTCCACATCATGCCGAATTAACCTGGAAATATCATCCATTTGGAGCAGAGCTCCCTTGGACAGCACATGAATGCCCCTCTTGCTGAAGGTGTCGTCCTTCAGGCAATCGCCGGGCTTTAAATCTGTGACGTGAACTCTCAAATCCAATGTCTCCCCTGCCAGTTATTTGCTTCAAGCATAACAAGAGCAGGTAAAATTTTCAATGAGAATCAGCGGGGGGAGCAGGTCAATTGTCCCGGGAAGCCGGATCGGCGCCTTTCCACGATTGGGAGGATTCGCCTATGTCTTTCTTCCAGATGGGGACCATTCGTTTCAGCTCTTCAATCGCAAAGCGGCTGGCCTCATAACAGGCCGCCCGATGCGGGGAAGATACCGCGATCACAACGCTTGCTTCCTGCACGCCCACATGTCCGATGCGGTGCGAAATGGCGCAGCGCGCCTGCCAGCGTTCCCCGACTTCCCTGCCGATTTCTTCAAATTTGGAGAGGGCCATCGGAATATAAGCCTCGTAGTACAGGGCGGAGGTGTGCTCGCTGCCCGTAATTTCCCGGGTCGTTCCGACAAAGACAAGCGAAGCGCCGTGATTCCTGTCCAACACTTTTGCCAGGATGTCCTCCGTACGGAGCGGCTGCTCCGTTACGGTGTACAATCCATCCTGAGTGCTGTTCTCCTCCGGGGAGGGCTCTCCCCCGGAAACCGGAGGAATCAGCGCCACTTCGGAAGATTCGGGAATTACGGTGTCTTCGGGAGCATATTCGCGGTCGACGGCCACCATGGAAACGGCGATCTGACCGGCGGCTTCCGGATAGGAAGCGGACAGGAGCTCCTTGAGTCTGCCGGCGGTTACAGGAGGCTCGGCAACGTGGAAATTCAAGGTCTGGGAGCCGATAACTTCGGCCAATCCCGCGAAAAGACGAATGGAAAGCTGCATCTGAAGTTCACCTCGCTATGATCGTAATGACTACAATATACCATAATGTCTTTTAAAATGTTATGCTAGGCACTATAGACAAACTGCCGGCCGCCCCTTATGGGCGCGGATATACAGGCGGAAGGAGCTTGGACGATGAGGCCTGAAACAGAGCGTCTGACGATTCTACATACTAATGACATTCACAGCCACTTCGAGATGATGAGCCCGCTTGCAGCCGCTATCGCAAGGCAGAAACAAGAGGCCCGAAGCAGTCCCGTGCTTCTGTTCGATATCGGAGATCATATGGATCGGGCCGCCCCGGAAACTGAAGGCACCTTGGGACATGCGAATATCGATATGATCAACCTGACGGGCTACGACGCCGTTACAATCGGTAATAATGAAGGCTTAACCTTTACCCGGGAGATGCTGTCTTCCGTCTTTGCCGGCATTCAGTGTCCGGTCGTATGCTGCAACTTGGTGGAGAGCGCAACGGGGAAGCCCCCGCATTGGATGCAGCCCCATGCCATTCTGGAAAGAGAAGGCATACGGATCGGTGTTACAGGAGCAACCGCTCCTTTCACCTCGTTCTATTCCCTGCTCGGATGGGATGTGCTGGAGCCCGAAGAATGCCTTCGGGAACAATGCCGGCTGCTCGCACAGAAGGCTGATATTGTCATTATCCTTTCGCATCTGGGCTTGCCGACGGATCAGCGGCTCGCCGAACGCCTGGACGGGGTTCACGCCATTCTCGGCGGCCATACGCATCACGTGCTGGAACAGCCGCTGCTCGTAAGCGGCACAGCGGTATGCGGCGCGGGCAAATTCGGGAACTATCTAGGGCGCCTTGAATTCGAGCGCGACGAAGCGTCGGGACGTTTCCGTTACTTAGCTGGAGAATGCGTGCCCGTCAATCCGGATTTCATGGAACCTTCACTTTCCTCTGCGGCCGCCCTGCAGCTGGAACGCGGAAGGGAAGCGCTGAGCGAGACGGTTGCCATTACCGACCGGCGGCTGGCCCTTGATCTCAGGGGAGAGTCGCCTTTTGCCAATCTGCTGGCGCAGTCGGTAAGACGATTCACAGGGACCCCGCTTTCGCTGGTCAATGCCGGTCAGCTGCTAGGACCGCTTCCTGAAGGGGAGATCACGGCCGGAATGCTGCATGCGCTCTGTCCGTCCCCGATTAACACGTGCATTATGCGGCTGCCCGGACGGGATATCCGCACCGCGCTTCACCAGAGTCTGTTAGCGGAGTTCCGTGAGAAGGTCGTATACGGATACGGCTTTCGGGGTGAACGGCTCGGCGGTCTGGCTGTGGACGGATTAAAAATCTTGTACGATCCTCATGTGATGCCGTATGATACAAATATTGCAGTTTTTGTCGACGGACAGCCGCTTGACGACAGCCGGGAGTATACGGTCGGGACGCTCGACATGTTCACTTTTCGCATGGGGTATGAGTCGATAAGCAATGGAGAAGATGTCCGGTACCTGCTGCCTCATTTTCTCCGGGATTTGCTGCGGCTGGAGCTGCAGCGTCCGGGAAGTCTGGACGAGTGCGGAAAGGTCCGATGGGAGCCGAGAGCCCGCTAACAAAAAGCGCATCTACATCACCTTCAGAATGTATATAGTTCCAACGGTTCCCGCAAAGTGTCGGAATTATTCTTCGAGAACAGGCCGTGCGCGCCCGGGGACTGTCTTACCACTAAATTGCAGAACTGTTAGGAGGCCAAACATGGACACAATCACAGCTATCATTCTCGCTATCGTTGAGGGCATCACCGAATTTATTCCCGTATCCTCCACCGGTCACATGATCCTGACCACCCGGCTTCTCGGATTTGAAGAACAGGACAATTTGATGAAGACGTTCGAGATTTTCATCCAGCTCGGGGCGATTCTCGCAATCGCGCTCATCTACTGGCGGCGCATCCTTAATCTGCTCGGTATCGGCCGCAAGAAGGAGAGAGCTGGCGTCATGCCCCGCTCGCGCCTTAACCTCAT
Source organism: Paenibacillus apii (assembly GCF_011043685.1). NCBI lineage: Bacteria > Bacillati > Bacillota > Bacilli > Caryophanales > Paenibacillaceae > Paenibacillus > Paenibacillus apii. The sequence goes on from NZ_JAAKGU010000004.1 coordinate 298,547, forward strand.
TCATGTTCTTCTCGGCATCGTCCCTGCGCTTGCAGTCGCCTTTTTCGCCCGCGATTTCATTAAAAGCCTGTTCGGAGCGAGCACGGTGCTGTGGGCTCTGGTCGCAGGAGGGATTCTGATGATCGTCGCCGAGTGGGTCAACAAGCGCAAAGTGCGGATCACCGCGCATGAACTGGATGACCTGTCCTACGGACAAGCTCTGGCGATCGGATTGTATCAGATTATTTCCGTACTGTGGCCCGGCTTTTCACGTTCCGGCTCGACGATTTCGGGCGGCATGCTGAGCGGGGTCAGTTACAAGGCTTCCGCCGATTTCTCCTTTTTGATCGCTATCCCGATCATGTGCGCGGCGTCAGGCTATGAGCTGCTCGATTCCTACAAGGACATTACCGGCGACACTATCGGAATTTTTGCCATCGGGTTCCTTGTTTCGTTTGTAGTAGCGTACCTCGTCGTGATACTGTTCATGCGTCTGATTCAAAAAATCCGGCTCACCCATTTTGCCATTTACCGCTTTTTGCTAGCCGCCTTCTTCTGGCTGTTCGTTATGCGCTAAGACCTGTTTCTTGCTGAAGAGTCACCTTTATCGACCCGCTTGCTGGATGTAACGGTAACGGTATAGCTACCCGAGCGATCATGAATATTTTGTATGGCACCCAATTACCGTTAAGGCAGGAGTGAGCCCAAGTTGCGTTTGGTACCAGTCAATCGGCTTCAAGAGGGGATGAAGCTGGGCAAAAAAATATATAACGATGAGGGATTAGTGCTGCTCGCAGACGGTGTGGAGCTTACAGGTCCTCTGATCGGCCGCCTGGCCAGAATGGATATCGGATATGTATACGTACATGATTCCCTGACGGAAGATGTCGATATTCCGACGATGCTGCACGATGAGACCCGCAATCAGGCGCTGAAGGCGATACGCACCCAATTCCAGGACATGTCGAACTCGTCGGGCATCAGGAAAGGCTTTTACCATCTGGACAAGAAATTCTCCAACATCATGGATTCCATTCTCGACGATATGTCTTCGCAGGAAGACCCGATGATTATGCTTCATGATATGCATACTACGGACAATTACCTGTACGTCCATTCGCTGAATGTATGTCTCTATACGCTGGTGCTCGGAATCGCTCACGGTTACAGCAGCTCCGACCTGAAAGTGCTCGGGCTCGGCTCGCTGCTGCACGATATCGGCAAGACGCAGATTCCGATCAAGATCGTGCAGAAGCCGGGCATGCTGAGTGATGAAGAGTTCCGGCACATGCGGGCCCATACCGAGATCGGCTTTAAGATTCTGAAGGAGGAACCGAACATTCCTCTTCTCGCCGCCCACTGCGCCTATCAGCATCACGAACGGATCAATGGGTCCGGGTACCCGCGCGGCATTCGGGGTCCGGAGATTCACGAATATGCCAAATGGATCGGTGTGGCGGATTCCTATGATGCGATGACATCAAACCGTGTCTATAAAAAAGCGCTGCTGCCGCATCAGGCGGTGGAGGCGCTGTATGTTGGTTCCGGCACGCTTTATGAGCAGAATCAGCTTGAGATCTTCCGGGATCGCGTGGCGATCTATCCGATTGGCTTGAACGTCAAACTGAGCACGGGAGAGACCGGCGTTGTCGTTTCAATTGATCCAAGCCTTCCCCACAGGCCCGTTGTCCGGGTCATCGAGGGTCCGGAGGGCGAGAAAGTGACTCCCTATGAAATCGATCTGCGCAAGGTCCTGTCGGTGGTCATTTCTGATATGACGGAATAGGCCCTGTATATGCTCGCTAATCTCCAGGGGTTCCGTACGGAACCGGCCGCCATGCAGCGGGAATGGGGACGAAAGGCGCCTCCGGCCGGGGGATGTCTTCGCCTTCTTTCCCGCTGCATTCTTTGTTTTGACCCGTCATGAGCTTTGGGAAGCGGCTGTACGAGTTGCGGAACCCTGCGTTTTTTAAAAAGTTCATGGTATGATATAGGATAAGACGGAAGTTTTTCGCGTTTTTTTTGGTTAATAAAGAGAATAAGCAATTGCTATCGAAGGAGTTACTGCCACATGAACAGGATTCAATCACCGGCATCATTACCCCAGGAGCTGTCGCCCAGCTATGATCCGTGGGACCCGATTTCTTCGCTCAGCCGATACGGGAAGCATGTGCTTACCAGCGTGGAAATGACAGTTACCAATCTGTGCAACATGCGCTGCGAGCACTGTGCGGTTGGCGACAGTCTGACGACTCGGGAAGGAGAGATGCTGCCGCTGGAGATGATGTTACGCCGGCTGGAGGAAGTAGAGCATCTGGAGACGATCAGCATTACCGGCGGGGAGCCGATGTTCCGCGCAAGTACCGTGGACAACATCATTGTTCCATTACTTCAATATGCCAAGGAGCGCGGGTTGCGCTCGCAGATCAATTCGAATCTGACGATGCCTTATTCCCGGTATGAGAAGCTGCTCCCGTATCTTGACGTCATGCATATCTCGTTCAACTATGTGAACGGCAACGATTTTCATGAGGTCGGGTTTGCGGCTAGCGGCCATTCGGTGGCGAAAGAGACGGCTTACCGGCTGTATGACACGATGCTGGAGAACGCGGAGCGGCTCAGCCGGGAAGGCATGTTCATCTCCGCTGAATCGATGATCAACTACCGGACGCACGGCAAGCTGCCGGAAATTCACCGGCTGATCGGAGAAATGGGCTGCCGCAGACATGAGGTTCATCCGATGTACGCCTCCAATTTCGCGTCCTCGCTTCCGGTTCTCTCCCTGAATGAGACGGCAGCAGCCATTCAGGGCCTGCTGGACCGGCGGAATCCCGACATGTGGATGCTGTTCGGAACGCTGCCCTTTTTTGCCTGCAGCTTTCTGGAGGAGGACCGCAAGCTGCTGCGCCGCCTGAAGTCCGAGAAGAACGTTACGGTGCGCAACGATCCCGACGGCCGAAACCGCGTCAATGTCAATCTGTTCACCGGCGATGTATTCGTAACGGACTTTGCCGACATTCCAGCCTTCGGGAACATCGCCGAGCAGAAGCTGGACGATATATTTGCGGAATGGCAAAATGAGCACCCGCTGAATCAGCAGGTGAACTGCCACTGCGCCGAAGCCGGCTGCTGCGGCCCCAATCTATTGGTAAAAGACATGTACTATCCGGATATAGACTTCAAATCGAGAAAAGCGATCACTCTGTAGAAATGGGGCGTTGTTATGACCGCGCATACGGAATTTGAGATAGGAAGTTTAGTGCTAAACCTTCTGCTTGTTCTGGTGCTCGTCTTCCTGAACGGTATATTTGTCGCCGCGGAGTTCTCCCTAGTAAAGGTCCGGCAGTCCCGGCTCACCCAGCTTCAAAGCGAGGGCAATAAACTGGCCGCCTATGCGCTCAAGGTCAACCATCGGCTGGACGCTTACCTGTCCGCCACCCAGTTCGGCATTACTCTGGCTTCGCTTGGTCTTGGCTGGGTGGGGGAACCGGCGATTTCGGAGCTGCTCGTGGAGCCGCTGATGTTCAAGCTGGGGGTCACCGACCATGGACTGATTTCCACCGTATCGGTCGTTATCGGCTTCTGTATCATCACTTTTCTACATATTGTGCTTGGCGAGCTTGCGCCCAAGTCTCTGGCGATCCAGAGGACCGAAGGCTCGGCGCTGCTGTTGTCGGCTCCGCTGATGTTCTTTTACAAGCTGTTCTTTCCGGTTATCTGGGTGCTGAACGCGTCGGCGAACGGGCTGCTGCGTTTCATCGGCGTAGAGCCGGTGAGTGAGGCGGAGGCCGCCCACTCCGAGGAGGAAATCCGCATTCTGATGAATCAGAGCGCGAAGAGCGGTGTCATCGATAAGGACGAGATGAAGCTGATGGACAACATCTTCGAGTTCTCCGACCTGTTGGCCCGCGAGGTGATGCTTCCCCGAACGGATATGGATTGCCTGTATACGAATCTTTCCGTTGAAGAGAATTTGCGGATTGTAATGGAGACCAAGCATTCCAGATATCCCGTGGCGCTGGAGGACAAGGACCGGATTATCGGCTTTGTTCACATTACCGATTTTCTGCTCGCTTCCCCGGAGCAGCAGGGTAATCTCGCCAGCCTGGTCCGCCCGATTCTGAATGTGCCGGAATCGATCGAAATCAGCCACGCGCTGCGGCTGATGCAGAAGCATCATTCCCAGCTGACGCTGGTTGTGGACGAATACGGCGGCACGGCCGGCCTGCTTACGGCGGAAGAAATTCTCGAAGAGATTGTCGGCGACCTGCATGACGAGTTCGAGGATGAGCGCCCCGATGTGGAGCACAAGGAGAATGGCTATATCTCCGTCTCCGGCCGGCTGCTGATCGAGGATATCAACGATTTGACGGGCATCGAGATCGAGGACGACGAGGTTGACTCCATTGGCGGTTGGCTGTTCAAGGAACTGGAGGGGAATCCGGCCAAAGGCAAGCGCAGAGTCGTGGATCATGTGATATTCGAGGTGGAGGAGTCCACCAGGCTGCGCATTACCCGGATCAACATTCACCGGGAGCCGGGCTTTTCCAAAGCGGATGAAGAAGAGGAAGTCCAGGATCGAAACGATTAAAGCCCATGACGGCCGCACTCGTTCCAACCTTTAAAGACTCGCCCCGCGCCTTACGGCGCTCTTACGGGGCGGGTTTTTATTTTTTTCGGAAAGATCGTCTTAATGGCGGGAGGGCTACATAGATTAGTTACGAAGATAATCCCCGGGAGAGCAGAATTTACGCGTCAGCCGGGAATGCGAAGGAGGAATAGCCGTTGACTTCACAAGCGCCGAACTCCGAAGAACGTGTATATTCGGTATACGCAGGGCCGTTCGATCCCTGTCCGCCGGTGACTTGCAAGACTTATGTCGTGCCCCCGCATTTGTTTTTGGGCTTCCAACCCCCCAATCTGCCGCAGTTTAACCTTCCGGAAGCCTTGAGGCTCGGCACGCTGTGGCCCGCGCTGTACAGTCCGTATACGCCTCAAATCAGAGGAGGGAACTAGCACATGGAAGCAACTCCCTGCGATCCCCGCTATTATGAACTGCTGGAGCAGCTGCAGACGCTGGATTTTGCGCTGGTTGAGCTGAATCTGTACCTGGACACTCATCCGACCGATCTGCAAAGCATCCAGCAGTTCAATCAGCTTACTCAGGAACGGACGCGGCTCGCGAAGCAGTTTCAGGAGCTGTACGGTCCCCTGCAAAATTTCGGGCGCGCGTACTCGAAATGTCCCTGGGAATGGAGCGAAAGTCCTTGGCCTTGGCAGGTTTAAGGAAACGATAGAGGCGAAAAGGAGGTCCAGCGCATGTGGGTTTACGAAAAAAAACTGCAGTATCCGGTCAGGGTGAGCAAGTGCGACGTCCGGATGGCGAAGTATCTGATTGAGCAGTATGGAGGAGCGGACGGAGAGCTTGCCGCCGCCCTTCGATATATGAATCAAAGATACACCATTCCGGGCAAGGTGATCGCGGTGCTCAACGATATTTCAACGGAAGAGCTGGCCCATTTGGAAATGATAGCTACGATGGTCTACAAGCTGACCAAGGACGCGACCGTGGAGCAGTTGAAGGAGGCCGGACTCGGCGCCCATTATGCCAACCATGACTCCGCGCTGTATTACGAGAATGCCGGAGGCGTGCCGTGGACAGCCGCTTATATTCAGGCCAAAGGGGACCCGATTGCCGATCTCTATGAAGACATTGCCGCAGAGGAGAAGGCGCGGGCTACATATCAGTGGCTGATCAATATGACCGATGACGTGGATCTGATGGACAGTCTTAAATTCCTGAGAGAGCGGGAGATCGTGCATTCGCAGCGGTTCCGGGAAGCTGTTGAGATTCTCAAGCAGGACCGCGAATACAAGAGGATATTCTGAGCAAAAAAAATCGGCTGGGCCTGCTCTTGAAGCGGGCAGCCGCGAAAAAACCAATACCCCGCCCTCAATTAGCGGGGTATTGGTTTTGAGGTGCGGGCGGACTCGTCCGATTCCTTCAAAGGATCGGGAATCCGGTTTATATCGGCGGCCCGCCGGCTCGATCGGTGCTTCAGAAGCTCCGATACCGTTACGACGGAATAATTCCGCCTGCGAAGCTCGGGAAGGATGATTTTGAGCGCTTCGACCGTCTGCGTGCTGTTGTATACATAATCATGCATCAGGATAATATCGCCGCTGCGAACATTGCCCAGCACTTTGTTTACGATGCGGCCAACCCCCGGTTTGGCCCAGTCCCAGGTATCCTGATGCCAGGACCACAGCACCATCTGCATCCGGTTTTGTTTGATAATATCCACGACTGCTTCGTTATACCAGCCGCCGGGAGGACGGAACAGGACGGGCTTATGGCGGGTTGCCTGCTGGACCGCTTCCTGTGTCCGGCTGATCTCTTCCAGAATCCGGATGGAGGACGCTCCCTGGAACGAGGGGTGATGGAACGTATGATTGCCGATTTCATGGCCTTCATCAAGCTCGGCCCGCAGAATTTCAGGATACCGTATCGCCTTGTCGCCGACGACGAAAAAGGTGGCCTTCGCCCCGTATTGTTTGAGTAGACGGAGGATTTCCGGGGTGAGCCTCCGGTCGGGTCCGTCATCGAACGTAAGGGCGACGAGCTTCTCCGCTGTAGGCACCTCCCAAACGATTTCACCATGTTTCTCGTAGTATGTTCTGTCTTTGGGCCCCGCCGCCGATGCGGCATTCGCGCTGCCTCCGGCCAGCGCGGCGGACAGCAGCAAGCATAAGGGCAGTCTATAAACCCGCAATTTCGATACTCCTCTCCAGCGCATCTCCGGCGCAAAACCAACACTTAATTGTTGCTCTTAGCGTTAGATTTCCTGAAACAGGCACCGGTTATGCCAGTCCTCCGGAATGCGGACCGCATTTTCTGTATCTCTCTATTATTTTGCGCTTTCCGCTTTAATAGAATGGAACGATATAGTAGAATAGGAGGGATGCTGAAATTTTTTCAATGTAAAGGTTTACAAACGAGGGGGATTCAGTTTGCGCAGACTTCCGCTATTCTTCATTATGATCTTGCTTGCTCTGTCCATTCCGGCTGGGACCGAAGCGTCTGCCGTTAACCGTACAGCGGCCGCCGCTTCCGATATCAAGCTGGTGTTCGCCGGTGATATACTGCTCGACGGCTATGTCGGCGATCAGATTGCCAAATACGGAGTGAATTATCCTTTTGTTAAAGTGGCGCCATTGCTTCAGAAGGCGGATGTGGCCTTTGCCAATCTGGAGACGCCTGTTTCGACTAAAGGCCAGGCCGCGAAGAAGACGTTTGTATTCCGGTCAAAGCCGGGTACGCTCGCCGGTCTTCAATATGCCGGAATTGACGGAGTGACCATGGCGAACAATCATATTCTGGATTACGGGCAAGCAGGCATGCTGGACACCTTGTCCAATCTCGACAAATACGGAATCGGCCGTACGGGTGCGGGAAAGGATGTCGAGGAAGCGTTCAAGCCCTATATTAAGACGGTGAACGGCCAAAAAATCGCGATCCTGGGCGTAAGCCGCGTGCTGTCGGATTCTTCTTGGTACGCGGGGAAGAACAAGCCGGGGGCGGCCTCGGCCTACACGCCGGAGCCGCTGCTCGGCAAGATCAAACAGTCGGCCAAAACCAATGATTTCACGGTCGTCTATATCCACTGGAATCAGGAATTCAAGGATTATCCAGAGAAGTATGCGCGAGCGCTGGCCAGGCAGATGATCGACAGCGGAGCCGATTTGATTATCGGAGCGCACAGCCACTGCTTGATGGGAATCGAGTACTATAAGCACAAGCCTATTTTTTATTCTCTCGGGAATTTTGTATTCAACCGTTCTACACGCGGCGGAGACAAAACGCTGGATTCGATGCTCGCGAATTTCCGGATTGCCGGAAACAAGCTGTCCTCCAGCGTAACGCCGGTGAAAATTATGCACGGACAGCCGGTACTTATGGACGCAAATTACAACAAGAAGATTATTCAATTGCTAAAAGAGCGGTCATTTAATGCTGTCGTAGATTCGAAAGGACAGGTTTCCGAGAGAACCGCAGGCGCATAGTGACTGAATGAGAAGGGCGGCCGCAAGGCCGCTCTTTTTTTGACCGAAATCCCTGCAAAGCATGTGGAATTAGCGCCGGACATAGGCAACTCTAGCGACTCTACTAGAGATATGTTGGAATAAACTTGCCATTACCCCTGATTTTAGATTAAATTAGTAATAACTCAATCTTGGTTTTTGTCGAATTTAGGAAAGTTAATGCGATAAATTTGTCGATTGATATCGGAAGATGTAGAAATATGAATTGACAGGAAACTTGTGACACTTTACAATTCAAGTAAGAGCGTAATCATTTCTATCCGTTAATGGAATTTTTCGCTTTTCTATTCTAAAAGATGGCATAATGTGTTATTTCAAGGGAGGATACATTGAATGAAGGCAACTGGAATCGTAAGAAAAGTGGATGAGCTGGGACGTATCGTCATTCCGATCGAGCTTCGCCGCACGATGGGAATCGACATTAAGGACCCGCTTGAAATTTTCGTCGACGGAGAGAAGATTATTCTCAGAAAATATGAACCAACCTGCATTTTCTCCGGAAGCTCGGAGAATCTGATTAATTTTAAAGGCAAGATGATCAGCAAGGACATTCTGGGAGAACTGCTCGAGAGCTTTAACCAGGTCTAATCCGGCAGACTCAAAAATAATAATACAACGGCAGGAGGGGAAGTTCCGAAGGGGACGGCCAACCTGCCGTTTTTAATTGCGGGGACCAGGACATGCAGAAGCTGATAGTAAGGCCCGAGGCGATGGTATTCGATATGGACGGAACCCTGCTTCAGACAGAAAGTCTGCTGCTCCCAGCCTACCACAAAATGTTTGATATTCTGCGCGAGGAAGGTCTGTATTCGGGGCCAACGCCGCCGGAGGAGCGGATTCTGGGCTGCCTCGGCATGCTGCTGTCGGATATTTGGAAGAACGTCATGCCGGAAGCCGGGGAAGCGGTTCACCGGCGCGCCAGCGAGCTGCTGGCGAAGCTGGAGATCGAAGGGCTTGAGGCCGGCGGCTCCATTCTGTACCTGAGCGTTCCGGAGACGCTGCGGAAGCTGAAGGAGCAGGGCATCCGGCTGTTTGTTTGCAGCAACGGTCTGGAGGAATACATACACAGCATTGTCGTGATACATAAGCTGGAAGATGTGTTCGAAGGCTTGTACAGTGCGGGCGGCCAGGGTACCTCCACGAAGGCCCAGCTGCTGAAGCTTCTTCTGGACAATCACGGCATCGGCAGCGCCTGGATGGTAGGAGACCGTTCTTCCGACGTTCAGGCGGGAAAAGAGAACGGACAGACGGTGATCGGCTGCGCCTATGCCGGATTTGGCCGTGAGGACGAGCTTGAAGGCTCGGATGTGATTATCCGCTCCTTTGACCAGCTTCTGGAGTTGTACGAAGGGACGCAGTAATCAAGAGAGTCAATATAGCAAAAACAAACCCCAACGAAGCAATTGTCATCCGCACGGAAGAGGCGGGTTTAGTCAATCGCTTGTTGGGGTTTTTTGCTGCCGGGACGAAGAGCTTCCCCCGTCACTCCTCGACTTTCTTCGAGGAGGAGGGCGCCAGCTTAGTCCGGTAAATCCAGAGCGCGTATTCCAGCGGCCGCCTTAGCGCTTTGCGGTAGGTTTCCTTATCGCCGGCCCTGGAGAACACCTCGCGGGCCGGTTTGGGGTTAACCTCAAGGACATAGATCCTTCCTTCCCGGTCGATGGCCAGATCAAGAGCGAGCTCGCACAGGTCGCTGAAGCTGTCTTCCAGATAAGCGGCGGCGTCCGTACCGAGCTTCTCGGCCGTTTGTATCGTTTTTGCCGCTTTCTCTTCACTGCCGAGCCACTGCTTCAGCAGTATCTCCGCTCTAATCGCATGACCGCCGCCATGCAGATTGGAGGTCACGCTCCTGGCTGCTCCAACCCGGCCGGCGATGCCGGTCATCGCCCAGTTGCCCTGGCTGTTCTTCTGAACGAGCATCCGGTAATCGTGAAAACGGCCACCCGGAAGGCGGAGCGGGATGCCCTGCTGGACGAGAAAGCGACCGCCGATGCACCACTGGCGGACGATCGACTCCAGCCGGGATAAGGAAACCCGGCGGGGCTGAATAATCCGGCGGTTAAGACGCCGGCCCTGGATGTCGAACATCGAACGCTCTCCCTTCAGCCGCTCGATGCGCAGAATCCCTCTTCCGCCTGTGCCGTTAGATGGCTTGATGTAGACCACCGGATTCGCCCTGAGCATTCGGTGCAGGTCTGCCGAAGACTGATACAGCAGAGTATCTGGCAAATGCTGGCGGAAGCGGCCCTTTTGCGAGAACGTCTGGTGAATCGTCCATTTGTTGCGCAGCGGCCGATTCAGGAAGGTGAGATGGTTGTAACGCGAGCGGAATTGAAGCAGCTGCTGGAAGCGGACGCTGCGCTGAATGCGGCACCGGTCATAAATCATGTCGGGAAAGCTCCGCCATTTGCGGCTCCACTCTCCCTTTGCCGGGTCGAACACAAGCGCATAAATGCGCTGCTTCACGTTGTCGACATCCATCGGCGTGAACACAAAGACGTCCAGCCCAATCTGTTTGCCTTCCACGATCATCCGGCGGTACACCTGCTTTTCTTCCAACTGCCGGGCGTTATTCAGATACAGGGTCAGAATTCCCAGGACGGGTTGGCTCACAGAGATTCACCTTCTTGCAGTAAAATGGTACTCCGGTCCCGCTCCGCGTCCGGCCCGGCGGCTTCCGCGCGCAGGAACCCGGCCGGGAAGGAGCGCAGGCGGAGAACCGGCGCGCCAGAGGCGCTCCGGGTCAGCGCCACGGCAGCCAAGCCGGCATTGAAGCACATCTTCAGGCCGGCTGCATGTTCCGGAGCCACACAGCATTCGAGCGTTCCGAGACGTTTCACCTGCTCCCGCATCAGGGAGGCGCCGATGCCTTTGTCCCGGTACAGCGGGTGCACGGCGATGACACAGACCTCCTTGCCGTAATCCGTCACCAAGCTCAGGGCGGCAAGCTCGGTACCGAGCTGATCGCGGAGAGTTGCCGTCAGCAGCGACGTTCCTGGAGCGGCCAGACGTCCCGGCGTCAGATCCGCCAGCGTTTGCAAGCATTCCGGGGGAATCCGCTGGCCGGCATGGCGGCGGAGAAAGGCAAGAAGCGCGCCATGCTGCCGGCTCCACTGTGCGGAGCCGACGGCGTAAACAGAAGATATCCGCATGCTGGCTGATCACATCCTTTGCGGAAAGATTGCGATTTGGCGGTACAAATGTTGGCTGTATTGAATGATCCGTTCAAGTGAAAGCCTCCGGATGTCCGGCTCATCGAATTTCATCGGACGGGAATTGGCTTCGAAGAACCAGAGACCGCCTTTTTCGTCGACGCCCAGATCCATGGACATTTCGCCCAGCATGTAGCCGGAAGCCCGCTCGATCTGCCGGGCGATCAGCAGGGCCGTTCCGGAAACGCTTTTCAGGATGGATACGGACCGTTCGGGGCCGAACATGGCTTCGAGCATGCTGGAGGGCTCTTCAACACTTCCTCCTCGGGGAACATGGGTCGTGATGCTGCGGGAGCCGGCCAGTCTGGCACCGATGCCCGTCATGCTCCATCCACCCTTGCCGTTTTTTTGCACGAGTACGCGCAGGTCGAAAGGTCTTCCTTTGCACGTCGCAAGCTCAATTGCCTGCTGAACGATATAGCGCGAATCGCCACGTTCCTTTCCGATGCGGGACCAGAGCCGCTCTACTGTCGCCGCCTTGTACGTGACGTTCTTCTTGCCGCTTTGAATCTGCAGCCGGTACGGCAGCTCACCGTCTGCGTGATAGATGACCCGCATGATGCCTTTCCCCGCCTTGCCGGTCTCGGGCTTAAGGTACAGGCTGGTGTGGGTCTTCAGCATGGCCGCCAGCGTTCGCGCGCTTCTGAGCCGCCGGGTAGCAGGCACATGCCGGGCTGTCGCGTTTGAGCCTCTCAGCCATTCGAACAGGCTCCATTTGTTGAAAAAGTAAGGATTGTACAGCCGAATGCCCGGATACTCCAGACATTCGGCGAGTTTGCGGGCGACTGCGGGTTTGGCTTCATCCTCGCGGGTCGGAATGCGATTGTACACGACTTCCGGCGGGGGAAGCTGGACGGAGATCCACGATTTGCCCGGACCCGGAACGTAACCGTTAACATAGTGATTCCCCAGCCTTAGTTCTTTCACGGTGATCACATAAACGAGATAGCCGAGTTCCTTTCCGGTTCGGATAATATCGCGAAAGTTCTTATGATTGCCGCGGAATTGCCGGAACTTATCTCTGGTCGTTAGTATGGCGATGACGGGCTTTCTGTCGTCGGACCGGATGTTCACATATCATCCCTCCTGCGGAACTTGCTGAGGTATAGGCAGTGCTCCAGTATATGCTCGATGGAGGCTTTGCCTTCAGCCCTCAGGGAAGGATGGCGGAAGATGGACCGCCCGGGCTTGGCGTTTGCCTCGAACATCCAGATTTCTTCATTCTGATCAATGCCAAGATCGAAGCCGATTTCTCCAAGCAGATGGCGATGCTGGGTTTCCAGCGATTCCGCCAGCCGGATGGCCGTTTGCTTCGCCCGCTGCAGCACTTCGTCGGCTTTGGCTCCGAATACGCGTCCGAGTGCCTGCTGCGGGGTAAGGAGGGAGCCTCCGTTTTTCAGATGGGTCGTTACGCTGCCGCGTCCGGCCTTCTTCGCTCCGATTCCGACCACAACCCACTGGTTGCTGCCGTTCTTGTGCATATGGAACCGGAAGTCGATCGGGCAGCCGTCGATTTCGATCAGCCGGATACCCTGCTGAACGACATAGCTCTGCAGAGAGCGGCCGTGACGGGATTGCAGCAGCCGCATCAGGCTCTCAAAGGTTCCAAAACGAAGCAGAACGTTCTTGCCGCCCCGGCGGTAGCGGGCGAAATATCCGCGTTTGGGCAGATACGTCAGCCTGTAAATGCCGTGGCCAAGGCTGCCAGCGGATGGCTTATAGTAGACGAAATGATGGCGGTCCAGCATATCTCTGATGAGCTCGGTATCGGGACTGCTGTGCGTTTCGGGTACATGCTGGCTCGCGAAGCTGTCGTTTTCAAGGAGCCGGTAAATGTCGGATTTGTTAAAAAAGCTCCAGTTGAAAAACGGGATTTTCTTCCGGGTGAACCGTTCCCGGAGCTGGTTAATCGCAAGCGACGTCTCCGCCCGCCTGCTGGGCAGCCGGTTGTAGATGACATCGGGCAGCGGTACGATCTTGCGCTCGAACTTGCCGCTTTCCGTCAAAAAGTACCCGTTCACACGTTCCTGCTGCCAATTAATGTCCCGGGGCATGAACGCGAAAATATAGCACATGTTGCTGCCTTCGCGCAGCAGCTGCTTGATGAAGCCCGTTCGTGAACCGAACGGCTGGGCCAACGAAGACGGGCCGTCGGACAGGACGCCCACGAGCGGGCCGATTTGAACCTCGTCGTTCTGCAGGTTCCTCAGGTAGACGCTGCCCGTTTTGGGCACCTTGATGGCGTTCTGAACGCCCGAAGCGAGAAAAAGATGCTTCCCGGCTCGCTTGATCGGCTTGATCACCGCCGGAATGGCGTCTTTGCCGAGTCGCAGCCGGATGTTCCTCTTCCCGGACAGCTTCAGGCTTTTCATCAGCGACCCCGATATATAGACGACTCTTTGGGGCTGCTTGGTGAAATGGACATTGCAAAATGTGAGACCCATTTATGAATCCTCCTTAAGCACCATTGATATCAATCTTCCGGATCATCCGCTTAAGCTTTCGGCGCTTCGGGGAGAACGTCGCCGTGTCAGCAGCAGGTAGCGGGCGTAGGAAAGAGGGTTTTCCGCCGAGCGCCGCGCGGCGTCTTTGTCGCCCGTAATTGTAAATGCGGAGCGGCCCGGCTTGGAGTTGGCCTCGAGCAGCCAGATCCGGCCCTCGGGATCGATGCCGAAATCGAGCCCAAGCTCGCCGAGACGCCCGCAGGCAGCCTCCAGCAGCGGCGGAAGAAAGGCGGCGCTAAGCTCCACCTCACGCAGAATATCATCCGCGGCCCCGCCGTATTGCTTCCGTAAGAAGGAAGCGGGATGGACCGCGGTTCCTCCGCCGTGAAGGTTCGAGGTAAGCGCGCCGCTCGGGCCAAGGCGGGCAGCCATTCCGGAGAGTGTCCAGCGGCCGGCGCCGTCCTTCTGCATGAGCACGCGGACATCGAACGGCTGTCCGCCGCCGGTCAGCCGCAGGAACGGCTGCATGATGAAGCCCTGCTTGCCGATAAAGCGGTCGATCCATTCAAGACCGCTCAGGCGGTTATCAAAGCCGCGGACGATCTCCCGGTTATCTCCATCCCGGCCCTTTACGAACAGTCCTTCGGATGAAGTTCCCCGGAGCACGGCATGCAGGGTTCGCTTTCCGTGTGTGCCTGCCCGGGGCTTCAGAAAGACCCCGTCTCCCAGTTCGGCGAGCATTCGCTCCAGGCTGCGCCGGCCTGCATACCTTCTCGTCTCGGGCAGCAGAGAGGAAGCCCTGCGGCTGCGCCGCAGAAGTTCATATACCCTCCATTTGTCCGGCAGCCCCCTCGACCATGCCAGACTGCGCCCCAGCGCATGCAGGGCCCGGGAGCCGTTTCGTCTTTCCTCCGGATTTCTGCAGAACATCCGGTTATACACAATGTCGGGCGCTTCGGCCGTCGCTTCGAGCCATTCTTCACCTTCGCGGACAAACCCTCTCACTGTCCGGCCGTCGCCTGATACGCCATCGGGAGTGAAGACGATGACGCGCAGACCGTAGGATGGAGCGGTCCGGCACAGTACGCTGCAGAAGGCGGGTTCGGCAACCGGGGAACCTTTGACGCCCCGGCACGTCAGAATGCCGAGACAGCCCATTTCGGTCACTGGCATGGCGTCCTCCTTACAGTCCGGCCAGGTAGCGGCAGTACTGAATCATTTGCTTCACGGACGGTCTGATTTTGGTGTCGTTCAGCGGAGTGTTGTCGTTCTTGGACGGCTTCGAGTTTACTTCGAGCAGCCAAATCCGGCCGGATTGATCCATTCCAAGATCGATGCCCAGCTCTCCGAAATGGGCCGGAATATTGGCCTCCACGCCTTTGGCAATGGCAAGCGCCGCCCGGGGCAGCTGAAGATTTGCGCTCTCTTTGGCGCCGGGAGGGATGGAGCTTTTGCCGATCGCCTCGCGAACGGTGCTGAGGCTGCCGCCCCGCGCCAGATTCGAGACGAAATGGTTGTTCCCGGCGGTGCGGGCGACGATGGAGGTGACATTCCATTTTCCGGTGCCGTTCTTTTGCACGAGCGCCCGGAAATCAACCGGCCTGCGTCCGATCTCCATCAGCGGCAGCCCCTGCTGAATCTGGAATCGGGTGGTCTTCATCTTCGGCGCAACCGCCTGATACAATTTGGTGAGGGTCGGGTAGCTATGCTTGCGAGTGCCCAGCGGAGTTGTGGCCTGCAGCCGGTAGCCGCCGCCTTCTTCCCGGGAAATCCGCAGAATGCCTTTGCCGAGGCTGCCCCGGACAGGCTTCAGGAACACGACCGGATAATGGCCGCACATTTTCTTGAGAATCGCAAACCCGCCGAGCAAGTGGGACTCCGGCAAATAACGCTGAAGGGACGGGTCCCGCCGGAGCGCTTCGAACACCTCGCTCTTGTCGAGGAATTTCTCATTGAAAAAATGAGTGCCATACCTTGATTTTACTTCCGACAAAAAATGCTGTACGCTAGGTTTATTCTCCGCCTTGCGCGTGGTGAGCCTGTTGTTGATGACATCGGCAATGGGCAGCTTCGATCGTTTCCAGCCTTCGTCGTATACCCAGCCCGTAATGGAGGAGCCGGTACTCTCCAGTGCTTCCGGGGTAAAGAAATAGACAAAGGCGCCCTGCGCATGGCAGGCATTCGTTAATTCCCGGCAGAACAGGGTGATTGGACCGAACAGCCTGTCGAGGCGCTCGGGATGCTCTCGGCTGACCAGCACGCCGATCAGCGGCCCGAGCCGAAGCGTCCGGCTTCCGGAACTGTAGGAGGCGTTCAGCACGTTCCGCGCCTTGATTCCGGTCTTCCGCGCCAGACCCTCGCTCACGCGAAGATTGTCGGATCGGGGGACCGGAATGACGGTGACCTCCTGACGGAAAGTACCGAAGGCAAGCAGGATCGGTCCGTGCGCCGGGATTTTGAGTTTTTTGATGAGCCGGTCGCCGAGCATGACGGCGTTCTCCTGCAGGATGCCCGAGTACACCGTATGGACCGGGATCTTTAGCTTTGACATCGTGGATCTCCTTCCGGTAGGCAGCATGATGCCGGCTGTTTCACAGCTGAGGTCTTCATATCATCCATCATATGGAGTCATACGCCCCTTGGTGATTGACCCATCTGCCGAAAGGTCCCTTATTCACAAGGGGGAAGGGGTCTAACAATACTTTTAGGAGGAACCGAAATATGAACATCTACGACAAGGCGCATGAATTGGCCCGTGCAATCAAGGATAGCAGCGAGGTGGCTGATATTTCCGCAGCACTCAAGCTGGTGGAGGCTGATCCGGGCAGCAAGGAAATGCTGGACAATTTTCGCAGCAGCCAGCATGAGCTTCAGGAACGGATGATGGCAGGGGAAATGCCGGCACAGGAAGAGATGGAGAAGATGGAGAAGCTGTTCGAGGTGCTGAATATGAACCTCAGCATCCGCCGCCTGTTCGAAGCGGAGCGGCGCCTCAGCGTCGTTATCGAGGACGTGAACAAGATTATTACCGGCAGTCTGGAGCATCTGTACGGAGAAGACGTTTAAAGGCGCCTCAGGCATCATTTCATCACAAAAAAATCAAAGAGGGTGCTTGTTGGCCAGTTAGATAAGGCTAACAAGCACCCTCTGTTTGTACAGACGATAAGCATAACCGGTTTACCCGGCGGTCCCCTGCTTGCCTTCGTCCGGGCCGAGAATGATCCATTCGTCTTTCAGAATCGACTTCAATCCGTTGCGGCGAAAGGCGCCGACAGGCACGCCCGTCTCCGAATCCGTGACAAACGCAGGTAGCGGACAGGTCGATGATATGACGGGCTTTGATGGGAGAAGCTCGGTGTCCAGATTCCGCACACAGGACCTCCTTCGCGTATACGTCCGGCCGCCCTGATCATGTCATTGCTCTCCGGCATTTTGATAACTCGTCTCATAATTTGGACGGCTTGCTCATAGAGTAGAGTATAGATTCGTTATGAAGGAGCTGTCGAAAGAAATGAGAAAAAGAAACAAGTTCAAGCATGTGGTCTATCTGGTGCTGGCGCTGGTCATGCTCCTGTATGCGCTGCCGGAGTTGTCGTGGGCCGGTTCAACCCCGGTATTTGTGTTCGGGGCGGTATGGGTGGCCTTTGCGCTGCTCGTGATTGCGGCTCACCTGCATTTTATTCTCGGGGTGGATGAGGAGAAGCAGAAACGGCTGGAGGCGGTGCGCAAGGCGAAGCTGGATATGTGGCAGGGAAAATGGAGCGAAGAAGGACGGGCTGCTCAGCGGTTATAGTCCTTTCGGCATACGGTCTGTCCGGAAACAATCCGGCGGGCCGTTTTTTATTTGCGCTTATGAAACAAAGGATTCATTTGACGGCCGTACCCGGTTGCGTCTACAATACAGATACAGTGTAGTACAGTTTTGGCTTCGGAGGTGTAACAGTTGGACAATCAAGGCGATGCAGTCACTAAGCACGAACAGCTGCTGCAGCATATTGAAAACCTGAAAGTGGGCTCCAAAATATCGGTCCGGAAGCTGGCGAAGGAAATGGCTGTCAGCGACGGAACGGCATATCGGGCGGTCAAGGAAGCGGAGAACCTGGGGATTGTCATTACCAAGGAGCGCATAGGAACCGTCCGGGTGGAAAAGAAGCCCAGAGGCATCTCGGAGCAGCTCACGTTCGGCGATGTGGTTGACATTGTCGAGGGGCATGTGCTCGGAGGTGCTAACGGCCTGGACAAGCCCTTGCATAAATATATCATCGGCGCCATGAAAATCGACGCCATGATCCGCTATATCGATGCGGACAGCCTGCTGATTGTAGGGAACCGCGACGATGTCCATTCGCTGGCACTGGAACAGGGCGCGGGGGTGCTTGTGACCGGAGGCTTTGGAACTAGCCGGGAGGTCAAGGAGCTGGCGGACAAGCTTGACCTTCCGGTCATTTCTTCGCGCCACGATACCTTTACCGTAGCCTACATGATCAACCGCGCGATTTTTGACCGGTTAATCAAGAAAAAGATTATGCTCGTGGAGGATATTGTCGAACGGAAGCCGCGGATCAACACACTGAAAATATCCAGCACGGTCGGCGAGCTGCTCAGTCTGTCCAGGGAGAGCGGGGAACAGCGGTTTCCCGTCACCGACGAATGGAACCGCGTCATCGGCATCGTCGGCCGCCGGGATGTGGAGGACCTGCCCGAAGACCAGACGATCGAGAAGATGATGATCCGCGGTCCGGTCACGGCCGGTCTGCAGACGTCGCTGGCCTCGGCGGCCCAGATTATGATGTGGGAGGGCATCGACTTTCTGCCCATTATCGACCGGAACCGCAAGCTGGTAGGCTCGCTCACCCGGAAGGAAGTGCTGCATAGCCTCAGGGACGCGCGCAACCAGCCGCAGCTTGGGGAAACCTTCGACCATCTCATCTGGAACGGATTTGCCGAGGAGCGGGACGAGGAGGGCAAGCTGTTCTTCCACGGCTTCATCACCCCGCAGATGGCGACGGATCTGGGCACCATTTCCGAAGGGGTGATTTCGACGCTTATGATGCATTCCGCATTCAAGGCGGCCAAGGATATCACCGGGAACGACCATGTGCTGGACAATATGTCCACTTATTTTGTTCGTCCGGTCCAGATCGAGGACTCCGTTATCGTAACGCCGAGACTGCTGGAGAGCAGCCGCCGGACCTGCAAGCTTGAAATCGAGATCAGCCATCAGGGCACTCTGGTCGCCAAGGCCGTATTGATGCTTCAGTCGATCGACCACGGATAGATCAAGCGGCAAGAGATTCTTAGCAGGGGCCGGACAAGGACAGCGGACTTTATCGTTCATAAGGCTTCATCAAGGGCTTCGTTAGCTATGACGGAGCCCTTTTTTTCTGCAAATGCTGATTTCACATTTCTTCAACCCTCTAAAGGATTATTGAGGCGGTATCTCCTTGGAGGATGGCCTTGGGTCGAAAGTTGACATTTCCTGCATTTTTATTGCAAAGGGAAAACCGATTCTTTAGAATTGGAACAAAGTAAGAGCGGCTTTCAGAAAATTCCCATCAGCTTTTCCTCCACAACGGCCCTACATTTACCTGCGGGAAGGGATGAAGAAATTGAAAAGAATGTTGATCCACGCGTATACCAAATTCAATCTGGGCGATGATCTCTTCGTCAAGCTGCTATGCGAGAGGTATCCGGACACCCATTTCGTCCTTCCCGCCCGGAGCGAGTACAAGCAGTGCTTCGCATCTTTGTCCAATCTTACCCTGTATCCGATCGAATCGATTTGGGTTCGCGGAATCCGCAAGATTCTCAAGAAGTTGAAGTTTCAGAGCATTGATATTGAGAAGCTCCTGCTGAGGAGACTGGCCCGGCGCTGCGACGGGGTCGTTCAGATCGGCGGTTCGGTATTTATGCAGGGAGCCCGGTGGAAAGAGGATTACGCCTGGAAGCTGGACGTATTCGACAGCAGAAAACCGTACTTTGTCCTCGGTGCCAACTTTGGACCTTACAAGGACGACGCGTTCTACGTCAGGTACAGAGAGCTGTTCTCCACGTACACCGATATCTGTTTCCGGGACCGGTACTCCTACGATCTGTTCAAGGATCTGGGCAACGTCAGGCTGGCACCGGATATCATTTTCCAGCACACCAAGCCGGATAACCCAAGGAACGGGAAATATGTCGTCATTTCCGTCATCAAACCCTCGGACCGTGAAAGCCTTAAAGACTTCGACGCGATGTATTACAACAAAATCAAAGAGATTGCCGTCGCTTTCGCCGAAGAAGGCTACGGGGTGAAGCTGATGTCGTTCTGCGAGTATGAAGGGGACGAGGAAGCGGTCAAAGCCATCCATTCTTTAATTCCGCAGGTCTATGCAGACCGTGTGAATATGTATTTTTACCGGACCAACTTGGAGGAAGCCGTCGGGCTGCTGGCCTCTTCCGGCATGATTGTCGCGACGCGGTTCCACGCCATGATTCTCGGCTGGGTGTTCGGTAAGCCCGTGTTCCCCATCGCCTACAGCGAAAAGACAACCAACGTCATGAATGACGCCGGTTTTACAGGCTCTTACGTTGATCTCAAAGCAATGGACTCCCTGGATCCGGAAGAGGTTGTCCGCAGCCTGAACACGAACACTCTGAACGTCTCCGTGCTAGCCAGACAGGCCGAGCGGCATTTCGAAAAGCTGGACAACTATCTCGGAAAAAACATAAATGCCAAAGAAGCTTCGGCTGCGTTAAATCCCGGCGTCTTTGCAAGGAGGGGCCATGAAAGCTAAACGGAGTATTCTTAACCTTGTCTTCGGTTTGGGCAGCCAGCTGATTACGATTGTTCTCAGCATTTTCATTCCCCGGCTGATCATGGTCCATTACGGGTCGGAGGCTAACGGGCTTGTGTCTTCCGTCGTCCAGATCATTGCGTATCTGGCGCTGCTGGAAGCGGGCGTGGGCGCGGCATCGCTGCAGGCGCTGTACAAGCCGATCTCGAAGGATGACCGTGAAGGCATTAATTCCATCCTTTCGGCCACCGCCATGTATTACAAAAAAACGGGCTTCTACTACCTGCTCTCCGTAATCGCCATTTCGGTGATTTACCCATTCGCGGTCAAGACGGAGCTTGGAATGTGGCAGGTAATGGGCATCGTACTCTTCAACGGCATGGGCGGAGCCATCAACTACTATTACCAGGGCAAATTCAGGGTGTATCTGCTAGCCGAAGGCAAGAGCTATGTGGACACCTCAGTTGTCACTGTCGGCAACATTATCAACAATCTGGTTCGGATCATCCTGCTGATGCAGAGCGTGGATATCGTGCTGGTGCAGGCTTCGTATTTTGCCGTGACGCTGCTTCAAATGGTTGCTTTTCATATCTACAAGAAACGGCATTATAAATGGCTGGATTTCAACAAAGAGCCGAATCTTGAGGCTATCAACCAGAAAAATTTCGTGCTCGTCCACGAACTGTCGTATATGATCTTCCGGAACACAGACGTGCTGGTGCTGACCTTTTTCACCAATTTGAAAATCGTCAGCGTGTACGTGATGTACAACATGATTTTTACGATTATCGACAACATCGTCAATACGGTAAATACAAGCGTCCGGTTCGCCCTGGGGCAAAGCTATCATGAAGGCCGAAGCCGATTCATCAAGCTGTACGACGCTTACGAGCTGTATTTCATGGCCTTTGTCTTTTCGCTGCTGACGGTCGCCTATATTCTCATCCTGCCGTTCATCACGCTCTACACAACCGGCGTCAATGACGTCAATTATGTGCTGTACTGGGTTCCGGTCCTGTTCGTCGCCCAGAAGCTGCTGATCAACGCGCGTTCGTCCGCCAATAATGTCATCAATATCGCCGGCCATTTCAAAAATACGCTGAGCCGTTCGCTCCTTGAATCGGGCATCAATCTCGGCGCATCGCTGATTCTGGTCAACTTTATGGGCATTTACGGTGTGCTGCTGGGCACGGTGGCCGCGCTGGTGTACCGTTCCACGGATATTATTTTTTACGCCAACCGCAGGCTGCTGGATAGAAGCCCCTGGATCACATTCCGAAGATGGGTCATCAATATCGCGGTATTTGCCGGAGTCGTTTATCTTAACAATCTTGTAGGCTATTCGTTCGATTCCTACCTTTCAATTATTTTGGGAGCCTTTGTTCTTGGCATCATCATTTTTCCGCTCTACGTTGCGGTTGCTTCGCTGCTGGAGCGCGAGGTGTTTCTGTACAGTCTCGGGCTGTTCAGGGGCCTCGGCCTAAAGATGAGAGCCAAGTTCGTTCCCGGCAAGGTCAAGGTCAGCGGCTGACATTAGGAAACCAGAAGATATCGCTGTATTACAGATCGCGACTGGAGGGGTGGGAATGGTTCAAAAAGAGGAAATGCGGCAGGTCTGCCGCAGATTTATGGACAGCGTAAGCCGCGAAATCGGCGGCGGTCCGGCAGCGGAAGAAACGGTGTTCGAAACGTGCAGGACACTTGCAGCCCGGGAGCAGCCGGAGGCGCAGGAAGCGCTGACGGCTCTGGCGCGGGTAATCGCCCGCCAGGCCGCGGGGAAGGATGAACCCGAGGTGCTCCGCTTCTACCTGGACAGCCAGTTCGGGGCAGGTGAGTCGGAAGAGACCGACCTGCTGGAGGCCAAGCTTGCGGCGCTGCGGGGCGGCACCGGGGCCGAAACGGCGGACAGCGCCGCGTCAGGTGCCGAAACCGGCAGCGCGCCCAAAATCAGCGTCATCATTACCACCTACAACCGCAAACCGTTCCTGCGCCAGGCTGTGGATAGCATCCTGGCCCAGGATTATCCGAACAAAGAGATTGTCGTCATCGACGACGCTTCGACGGACGGAACGGAGTTGATGATGGAGGAGCGCTTCGGAGAAGAGCCGCGAGTCATTTACATGCGGAACGAGACCAACCGGGGGCCGGGTGCGAACCGGCTTGCGGCCTTTACCGCGCACGGGGACGGCGAGTACATTCTCTTCCTCGACGACGACGATTATTTGATCGACAGCGGCTATTTCAGCAGAGCCGTTGCTTTTCACCGGAGCCGTCCCGGCCTTTCCTTTGTGGCCGCCAACGTCTTTCTGGAGTATTCCGCGACGCAGCGGCTGCAGCTTCAGGAGATCGGGCTTTCGGATGTGACTGACCGGCGCGCCTATTTTCTGAATTTCGAGCGCCCGGGCTACGGGAAGCCGGCTTCCACGCTGACCACGCTATTCCGCCGGGAAGCGCTGATCGAAATGGATATTCTTCATATGAATATGGTGAACGACGCGTCCATCTACCTGCGCTCCCTGCTCGTCGGAGACGCCGGATTCATCGACGCGGCGGTCGGCGTATACCGGATTCACGGCAATAACATCACCTTCAATCTGTCCCGGGATTTTCTGGTGCGGAATCTGGAAGAGAAGCGCACGATCCGCAACCTGGCCATCGAGCGGTACAATTATAAGAAGAAGGAAATGACCGGCTGGTTCAACAACACCGCCTACGATACGATCGTCTACTACCTACGGAATTCGGCCAAGACGAAGGAAGACTACACGTACATGTACGAGTGGACGCGCAGCAACTGCCCGGAGATATACGCCAAGGTCAAGCAGGAATTTCGGACCCGGCTCATTAAAAAGCAGATTCTCCGGGTTCCTTTAATCCGCAAGCTGATCGGTCGTTAACTGAATATCTGGAAAGGCAAACAGCCTTCTTGTCCCGAAAGGGAAGAAGGCTGTTTGAGTTGGCTTCCAGAGCAGACCCCGTCTCGCAGCAGATAACCTCACCGCCGGGGCCGCGAATGATCCGAACGGCTGTAGTAGCCGTAACTGCGCAGTCCGGAAAATACGTTGAAGGCGCCGAGCACAAGAAATACCGCTTCTACAATGACGCTGACGGTGGAGCCCCGGAACAGAAACATCGACATCAGCGCGAGCAGAACGAGCATACATCCGAGCAAAATATTCATGACCGCCCGTTTCAGCCTCCGCTCGCCGGGACTTAAGGCGCGGCGGGAAGCGGCGCTGTAATAGGCGGCTCCGAGGACGGAAAGCGTCAGCAGGAGAAACAGGAGATATTTGATAACCAGAATCATGGCGCACCCCTTTGAGCGCTGTCTGCCCCCGCAAGCTCTTGTCCGGCAGACAGGCGAACTAAAGCGTTTTCTAGCTGTATTTTAGCATGCTGTTGGCGGGTCTGCCCACGTTAATCTGCGATTTATCCCCGGTTATTCGGCGTGATCTCCACCCAGATCTGCAGAACGCCCTCCATGACAAGCATGGTACGGATGCGGACCGCGTATTCCTTGTCGCGTACGATGTATACCTTGCCGCTCAGCAGAAGACGGGCCATCTTGCTGTCCTCGTCGATGTCGAAGACGCTGCGGCCGCGCATCGGCGCGAGGTCGCCGCTCATTTTGAGGATAATCTCCTTTACGGTTGCCGGGTCCAGCCCGTTTGCGGTTTCCCTTGATCCGCCGCTTTCGGACCGGATTTTGATTTCCTTGATGACTGTTGAGCTGTTTTTGTATTTTTTCAGGGTCAGAATATCCTTCTCATACTGCTCCACCTGCACACGCAGGTCCTGATTGTCCAGCCAGAGTGCGTTGAAGCCCATATGAAAAATCGCATTGTACACCGCGCTGCCGACGATCATCCCCAGCACAAAAATGGCCGACACCTTGGAGAACCGGCGAAACTGCTGAAAGGGCGGAACCCTCATGGCATTACCCCCTGCTGCATACCCATTTCACCAGCTCGCTGCCCATATGCGCGCCCAGAAAAGCAAAGACCAGATATAATATCTGCTTGATGGCCGGGGACAGATTTCCGCCCAGCATATTGCTTTCAATGACCCGCATCGGGTCGATCGTCCCGCCTACGGCGGCGGCCAGCGCCCAGATTTTGATCCTGCCTGCCACATCCAGCATCGTCTGCGTCGGCGGCTGAAGCGATATGACCGCTCCGATGCCCCCGAGCATGGCTCCGCCCAGCACAATGCCGAAGGCAATGAAGAAATCGAGGACGGCTTTGCCCAAAAAAACGTTCATAAAGTCCCCCTTGTCCGGACGCGGCTTCTGTCAAGCGCTTTGCCTGTCCTTGTGCTCTCCCTTCATTCTATGGGCCAATCCCCCTTCAATATGATAAAATAAACGGTATATCGAAAAACCGGAAGGAAGTGGGATCATGAGCCCTTTCGTGCATCTGCATGTGCACAGCGAATACAGTTTATTGGACGGGGCGGCGCGCATTGCCGATCTGGTGCGCCGGGCCGGCGAACACGGAATGAAGTCGCTGGCGCTGACCGATCACGGAGTGATGTACGGGGCGATCCCTTTTTATAAAGCGTGCAAGGAGAACGGCATCAAGCCGATCATCGGCTGCGAGGTGTATCTGACGGCGGGCTCGCGCCGCGAACGCGGCAGCCGTAAGGACCAGCCGATCTATCACCTGATTCTGCTGGCCCGGAACGAAGAAGGCTACCGCAATCTGATGAGGCTTGTCACCATCGGCCATCTGGAAGGCTATCACTATAAGCCGAGAATCGACATGGAAGCCCTTGCCGCGCATGCGGAGGGCCTTATTTGTCTAAGCGCCTGCCTCGGCGGAGAGGTGCCGCAGCATCTGCTCTACGGACGGGACGGTGAGGCGAAGAAGGCGGCGCTGCGATACAAGGACATCTTCGGCGGAGACTTCTATCTGGAGCTTCAGGATCACGGAATGTCCGAGCAAAAAAGAGTAAACCCGAAGCTGATCGCCCTCGCCGAAGAAACCGGAATCCCTCTGGTGGCCACAAACGACGTGCATTATCTGTCCCGGGAGGATTCTGAGGTTCAGGACGTGCTGATCTGCATCGGAACGGGGAAGACGGTGGAAGACGAGGACCGGCTGCAAATCGGAACGGATCAGCTTTATCTAAAGAGCGGCGAGGAGATGGCCGCGCTGTTTCCTCATGTCCCGGAAGCGGTTATCAACACGGCGGTCATCGCCGAACGGTGCAATCTGGAGCTGGAATTTGGCAAGCACATACTGCCCGCCTACTCCCCGCTGCCTGAAGGACTGGACGCCGCCGCCTATTTAAGGCGGCTGTGCGAAGCCGGCCTGGAGGAGCGCTACAAAGACACTCTCCGGTGGGAATCGGAGGAGAGCCGGAAGCTTGCGGAAGAGCGGCTGTCCTATGAGCTGGGGGTCATCGAGACGATGGGCTTCTCCGATTATTTTCTGATTGTCTGGGATTTTATCGCCTTCTGCCACAGAGAAGGCATTGCGACAGGACCGGGGAGGGGCTCGTCCGCCGGAAGCCTCACCGCCTACTGCCTGCGCATTACGGATGTCGATCCGCTGAAGTACAATCTGCTGTTCGAACGCTTTCTGAACCCCGAGCGGATTACGATGCCCGATATCGACATCGATTTCAGCGACGAGCGGCGCGACGAGGTCATCTCGTATGTCTCCGGCAAGTATGGCGAAGAGCATGTCGCGCAGATCATTACGTTCGGGACTCTGGCGGCCCGGGCGGCGGTCCGAGACGTGGGACGGGCGCTGAACCTGCCCTACGGGGAAGTGGACAAAGCGGCCAAGCTGATCCCGGGAACGCTCGGCATCAGCATCGAGCGGGCGCTGGAGAGCAGTCCGGATCTTAAAGCGTTGTACGAGGGCAGCCCGAAGACCCGCGATTTGCTCGACATGGCGATGAAGGTCGAGGGCATGCCGCGTCATGCCTCGACGCATGCCGCTGGAATCGTCATCTCCCGGGGGCCGCTCACGGACGCGGTTCCGCTGCAGGAAGGCAGCGAAGAGACGGCGTTGACCCAGTATTCGATGGAGAATCTGGAGAGCGTCGGACTGCTGAAGATGGACTTTCTGGGTCTTAGAACGCTGTCGATTATCGAGCGCTGCATGAACTGGGTCGGAGAGATGACCGGGAGCCGGCCGGATTTCCGGAAGATTCCCGACAGCGACGAAGCGACGTATGCGATGCTGGGCCACGGCGAGACGACGGGCGTGTTCCAGCTGGAGTCGGCCGGCATGCGCCGCGTGCTGAAGGAACTGAAGCCGACGGTCTTTGAGGATATTATTTCCGTCCTGGCGCTGTACCGCCCGGGTCCGATGGAATTCATACCGAAATATATCCAGAGCAAGCACGGGCTTGCCGAAGTGGAGTATCCCCATCCCGATCTGATTCCGATTCTGTCCGACACCTACGGCATCATCGTCTATCAGGAGCAGATCATGCAGATCGCTTCGGCGATGGCGGGCTTCTCGCTTGGCGAAGCGGATCTGCTGCGCAGAGCCGTGTCCAAGAAGAAGCGCGAGACGCTGGACCGGGAGCGCGGCCATTTTGTCAGGGGGAGCCTGAAGCAGGGCTATGAGGAGGCGGATGCAAACGCGGTTTATGACATGATCGTCCGCTTCGCTGATTACGGCTTCCCCCGGGCCCACGCCGCGGCTTACGGCGTGCTGGCCTTCCAGACGGCCTACCTCAAGGCGCATTATCCGGTGCCGTTCATGGCTTCGATGCTGACGGCGGTGACGGGCGTCCACCGTAAGGTGGCGGAATATGTGCTGGAATGCCGGCGCATGGACATCGGCGTGCTGCCGCCGGATGTGAACGAGAGCGGTGTGCTGTTCACGCCGGTGGACGGACCGAGCGGCGCGGGCGGACATATCCGCTTCGGGCTGGCGGCGATCAAGAACGTCGGCACGCTGGCTGTGGAGAGTATTCTGGAAGCGCGGAAGGAGCGCCCTTTCGACAGCCTGCTCGATTTTTGCCGCCGCGTCGACCTCAGAGTCTGCAACAAGCGCGTCGTGGAATCGCTGATCCAGGCGGGGGCCTTCGACAGCCTGCCGGGACACCGGGCGCAGCTGCTTGCCATGCTTGATGAGACGACGGAAGCGGCGGCCAAATGGCGCAAGGAGCGCGAGGAGCTGCAAATCCAGCTCTTCGACGACCTTGTCGAAATGCCGAACTGGGACATCCGGTACCCCGATGTTCCGAAATTCACGACGGGCCAGCAGCTGGAGCTGGAACGAGAGCTGCTGGGCCTGTATTTGTCGGGCCATCCGCTGGACGATTATGCGGAGCTGCTGGAACTATCCGGCGTGCAGCGCCTGATGGATCTCGGCGAGGCACCGGATGAGAGCTCGGCGGTTACGGCCGGCATGGTCGTATCCCTCAAGGAGATTATGACCAAGGCGGGGAAAGCGATGGCCTTTGTCGAATGGGAGGACCAAATCGAGCGCTGCGAGGTCGTGCTGTTCCCCGAGGTGTGGAAGCGCAGCCGCGCGCTCGTCGACAAGGGCGCGCTGCTTGCCCTGCGCGCCAAGGTCCAGCAGCAGGACGAAGGCTTCAAGCTGCTGGCCGACGAGGTTGCGCAGCTGTCGCCAGACACGCTGCGCGCCCTGCAGCAGCGCCGCGCGGCCGCGGCTGCGCGGCCGCAGGGCCGCCCCGCGCCGGCAGGCTCCGGCGCGCGGGGAGCGGCGGCCGCCCCAGCCGCGGCCGCAGGAACCGCCGCCGGCGGCCGGGGACCGGCCGGGCCGCCGGGCGGCCTGGCGTCTGCCGGGCGGGCACCGCGGCAGGCCGCTGCACAGCCGGCGGCGGGCTCCGCCGGCCAGCGCGCGTACATCAAAATCACGGCCGCCGCCGAGGAAGGCGGCCTCCTGCCGCTGCTGAAGGAGCTGCTGCAGGATCATCCCGGGGCTGTCCCGACGCTGCTGTTCTATGAGCGGGAGCAGAGGCTCATCGCGCTAAGCGACAGCTTTCGGGTCAAGCCTTCGCCGGAGCTGTTCGGGCTTGTCGAATCGCTGCTGGGCCCTGGTACAATAAGAATAAAATAAGAACATTTCGCCATCTTTTCGCATACATTAGGGAACCACAGGCTTCACTTGCGGAAAGGGGAATGAAGATGTCCTACCAGCTGGCGGTGAACTTACTGGAACGCAGAGGCGTTACAGTCGAGTCGATCGCCAAGATCGTATACACGCTGCAATCGGCTTATTATCCGGATTTGAGCGGGGAGGAGTGCCTGGCGAGCGTCAGTGCCGTTTTGGGCAAACGAGAGGTGCAGTACACGCTGATGACAGGCATCGCTCTGGATGAGCTGGCGGAGAAGAAACAACTGCCGCAGCCGTTTCAGGCCATCATGGAGGCCGATGAATCGCTTTACGGGGCGGACGAGACACTCGCGCTGGGGATTACCGGCGTTTACGGCATGATCGGTCTGACAGGCTTCGGCTATCTGGACAAAATCAAGCTGGGTGTCATCGGAGAGCTGAACAACAGAAAGGACGGAATCAACGTATTTCTCGACGATCTGGTCGCCGGCATCGCCGCCGCAGCTTCGGCAAGAATCGCCCACCGCCATGATGGAGCCAAGGTGTATCCCTACGACGTAAACCCGGCATGAAGCCATGAATCCGGCGCGGTCTCACCCGCGTTGCCTCCCTCCCCTTCTGTTGCAGGGAAAAAGAAAACTGTGTTATCATGGTTCCATTATACGGGATACGGCTTTGGAATCGACATGGGGAGGCCTCGTCAGGACATGTGGACGGTCATTTATATTGCGCCTACCGCCAAAGTGGCGGAGATGATTAAGAGCAAGTTGACGGAAGAGGGCTTTCTGGTTAAATGCCGTCCCGTCAATATGTCCAAGCAGCAGTTTGAGATTCTGGTTCCTTCCGGCGAGCTGGATGAAGTGCAGGAAGTGCTTAACCTGATTCTGCATCCCTAGATTGACATCATTGAAAGCAATCGTGACAGCGGAACGCTGCATAATGCAAATAAACGGCTGAAGAGGTGCGGATCTTGTTTAAAGACTTGTTTCAGAAGAAAAGGAAATACGCGACGGTTCCTTCCCAGAGGCTGGAGCAGTTAAAAGAACCGGCGGAAGGGGAGCGGCCCAAGCGGGAGATTCCCGAAGGGCTGATGAGCAAGTGTCCCAAATGCGGTTCCATCCAGTACAGCAAGGAGCTGGAAAAGAATCTCAAGGTCTGTTCGGAATGCGGCCATCATCTCCGTCTGAACGCTCCGGAGAGAATCGCCATGACGCTGGATGCGGGAAGCTTTATCGAGTTCGACGCAGACATGAGGTCGGTGGACCCGCTGGGCTTTCCGGGCTACAGCACGAAGCTGGAGCAGCAGCAGCTGAAGTCTGGCCAGCTTGACGCCGTCATTACGGGGCAGGGCAGCATCGGCGGGAATTCCGTTATTGTGGCGGTTATGAATTTTGAATTTTTCACGGGCAGCATGGGCTCGGTGGTAGGGGAGAAGATTACCCGCGCCATCGAGGAGGCTACTGAAAGAAAGCTGCCGCTGATCATATTTTCGACTTCCGGCGGAGCCCGGATGCAGGAGAGCATCCTGAGTCTGATGCAGATGGCGAAGACCAGCGCCGCGCTGGCCCGCTTCGGGGAGTTGGGCGGATTGTACATATCCGTGATTACCGACCCAACGACGGGAGGCGTGTCCGCGAGCTTCGCGACGCTGGGCGATATCAATATCGCCGAGCCGGGAGCCGTATTCGGCTTTGCCGGACGAATCGTCATTGAGCAGACGATCCGGCAGAAGCTTCCGGATGATTTCCAGACGGCGGAATTCAATTTGCAGCACGGCCAGCTCGATCTGGTGGTGCACCGTAAGGAAATGCGCTCCACGCTAAGCAAAATTCTGGAGCTGCATGACGTGAAAGGGGGATTTTAGAATGGCGGGGGACTTGCCTTTTGAAAAACCTCTCGTTGAAATGCGCAAAAAGATTGAAGAGCTGAAGCAATTCGGCCTGGAAAAAGACATCGATTTCACCGATGAAATCTCCCGTCTCGAGGAGCGGTACAAGCTTCTGGAGGAGGAAATTTATTCGAATATTACCCCTTCGCAGAAAATGCATCTGGCCCGTCATCACGGCCGGCCGACCTCGCTCGATCTGATCGGGCTGATCTTTACCGACTTTATTGAGCTGCACGGGGACCGGTTGTTCGGGGACGATCTTGCGGTCGTCGGCGGCATCGGCAAGCTGGAGGGAGTACCGGTCACCGTGATCGGACAGCAGCGGGGCAAAGACACGAAAGACAATATCGCCAGATTTTTCGGCAGCCCGCA
The DNA here is from genome assembly GCF_011043685.1 of Paenibacillus apii. NCBI lineage: Bacteria > Bacillati > Bacillota > Bacilli > Caryophanales > Paenibacillaceae > Paenibacillus > Paenibacillus apii. The sequence goes on from NZ_JAAKGU010000004.1 coordinate 329,369, forward strand.
TCCTGAAGGATTCCGCAAGGCGCTTCGGCTTATGCAGCAGGCGGACAAGTTCCGCCGTCCGATCATTACATTCATCGACACGAAGGGCGCTTATCCGGGCAACACCGCGGAAGAGCGGGGCCAATCGGAGGCGATTGCCCGCAATCTGCGTGAAATGTCAGGCCTTGGCGTGCCGGTCATCTGCGTCGTCATCGGCGAGGGCGGCAGCGGCGGGGCGCTGGCGATGGCCGTTGGCAACCGCGTGCTGATGCTGGAGCATGCCATATATTCCGTCATCTCGCCGAACGGCGCCGCTTCAATCCTGTGGAAGGACGCCTCGAAGGCCGATCAAGCGGCGGAAGCGATGAAGATTACCGCTGACGACCTGCTGGCCATGGAAGTGATCGAGGAGGTCATTCCCGAGCCGAAAGGCGGAGCGCACCGCGATTACGAGAGCACGGCGTCGGCCATCAAGGACGCCATTATCCGTCATCTGCGCGATCTGGCCGGTCTGGGCGCCGACGAGCTTAGGGAAGACCGTTACCTGAAGTTCCGGAAGATCGGTGAGTTCGCGGAAACGCAGGCGGCGGAAGAAGTATTTTCCGAGGAACCCGTGCTGGAGTCCGAAGTAAGCGAAGCCGGTCCGTTGACTCTAAATAACTAGCAATTTGCAACCCCGAAGAGGCTTCGGGGTTATTTTTTTGCAATGCCGTCAATGATGATTTATATGAAAAAAGCCGCGGAAACATTGATTTTGTTATCCAGTTGAAGTAATATTCATAAGGGCGCCGTCCATACTGCATATGACATAGTTCCTATCCAAATGGACGACTTTGTAGTAGATTTTGTAGTTGGAAAAAGTGAGACATAGAGAAAAGAAAAAACGGAGGAAAACCAAATGCGGAAAAGTAAAATTGTATGTACGATTGGTCCAGCAAGTGAATCGTTGGAGAACCTCAAGAAATTGATTCTGGCCGGAATGAATGTGGCACGCCTGAACTTCTCCCACGGTGACTTTGAAGAGCATGGAGCACGGATTAAGAACATCCGTCTGGCATCGAAGGAACTGAACAAGACCGTTGCCATCCTGCTCGATACGAAAGGACCTGAGATTCGTACAGGCAAGCTGGAAGTAGAACCGATTGAACTGGTGCAGGACGAGTACCTGACCCTGACTACGGAAGAGATTCTTGGCGACAAAAATCGTATTTCCGTCACTTACGCTGACCTTCCGAAAGACGTTCAAGTAGGCTCCACCATTCTGATTGACGACGGCCTCATCGGACTTACGGTTGTCGACGTTCAAGGCACAGAAATCAAGACCCGCATTGTCAACGGCGGCACGATCAAGAGCAAGAAGGGCGTTAACGTCCCTGGAGTTGCCATTTCCCTGCCGGGCATTACGGAAAAAGACACCAACGACATCATTTTCGGGATCGAACAGGACATCGATTTTATCGCCGCTTCCTTCGTTCGCAAAGCCAGCGACGTTCAGGAAATTCGCGATTTGCTCGAGAAACATGGTGCAAGCCATATCCAAATCATCTCCAAAATTGAGAACCAGCAAGGTGTCGACAACCTTGATGAAATTCTTGCGGTATCCGACGGCCTGATGGTTGCCCGCGGTGACCTTGGCGTTGAAATTCCGGCGGAAGATGTGCCGCTGGCGCAAAAACTGATGATTCAAAAATGTAACATTGCAGGTAAACCGGTTATCACGGCTACTCAAATGCTTGATTCCATGCAGCGCAACCCGCGTCCGACACGCGCCGAAGCGAGTGACGTAGCCAACGCGATTTTCGACGGAACCGACGCAATCATGCTGTCCGGCGAAACGGCTGCAGGGAAATATCCGGTTGAATCGGTGCTGACGATGTCCCGTATCGCCGAAAAAGCGGAATCCGCACTGAACTACCGTGAGATCTTCCTGAAACAGCAAATCGCCCAAGAAACGACAGTAACCGAGGCAATCAGCCAATCCGTATCCATCTCGGCTCTGGATCTGAACGCGAAAGCGATCATTTCCTCGACAGTCAGCGGCCATACTGCACGCGTCGTTTCGAAGTATCGTCCGAAGTCCCCGATTATTGCCGTAACGACGCAAGAAAGAACTATGCGTCAACTGGCGCTTGTATGGGGCATAATTCCGGTACAAGGCTCCCCGGCTTCTTCCACGGATGAGCTTCTGGAAACGGCTGTTAAAGGCGGTAAAGACTCCGGTCTGGTTAAAGCAGGCGACCTGGTGGTTATTACGGCAGGCATTCCGCTTGGACATTCCGGTTCGACGAACCTGGTGAAAGTGGAACAAATCACTGAATAATCAAGCATTAGCGATGTTTTGAGATTATGCTATAAGATTTGAATTAAAAGCAATGGCATTTTTCGCCATTGCTTTTTCTTCATCCCGATTTGTGATTGGCCCCCTTTTTTTCGTAAGATAGATAATGTGCAGCTTTAGGCGGCGAGGAACAGGCATTTAGTTAACGGACGGAGAGGACATAGGAACAACATGGAAAAATTGCTGAAGCTGCGCGTCTTTTATTTGTTTTTGGGTCTTGGCGGGGGCTTGTTTTCGCCCTTCCTGACTTCGCTGCTCGTCGACAACGGGTTGAACAGCGGGCAGGTGGGGATGCTGATGGCGACCGGGACACTGGTTGCGATCCTTTTTCAGCCGGTATGGGGCATGATTTCCGACCGGTATAACCAGGCCCGTCTGGTGCTCATTTTAAGCGTCGCCGTTCCGGCGGGGCTTGCCGTTTTTTACCGGTCCGAATACTTTATTGTCCTGTTTGCGGTCTATATGATATCCACTATTTTCTCCTCCACGCAGGCTCCGATTGCCGATTCCTACGCCATTGCCGCCGCGAGAAGAGCGGGCTCGACCTACGGCAGCATCCGGCTGATGCTAAGCTTCGGCGCGGCTACGGGAGGCTACCTCGGCGGTGTGTATGTGTCCGAATATTCCGTCTCGACCATTTGGATACCCTATCTGTTATTCAGCCTGATTACTGTACTTGTCGCGATTACGCTGCCGAAGGAAGCGGAAGGAAATTCGATCCTGACCCAATCCTTCGCCCAAGGGATCCGGCAGCTGCTGGGAAACAGGATTTTCCTCGCTTTTTTGGGAGGGAGCTTTCTCGTCAATCAGACGATGATGGCGTTTGGCTCGTATTTTGTGCTTGCTTTCGAGTCGGTGGGAGGCTCGGCGAAGTATGCCGGAATCGCGCTGATGCTTGCTTCCATCACCAATGTGCCCTCCATGCTGGTGGCGTCGCGCGTTATCGGCAAAATCGGGAGAGAGAGGATGCTGCTGCTCGCCGCCCTCGTCTATGTGCTGCGTTGGGCGATCCAGGTTATCTTCCCGTATCCTGCGGCCATGATAGGCGTTCAGGTGCTGCACGGCCTGTCCTTCGGCTTCTTTCTGGTCGCGGCGGTGGAATATGTATCCCGGACGACATCGGCGGATATGCAGGCCACCGGGCAAAGCGTGTTCAATATGGTGTTTTCCGGCCTTTCGGGCATTGTCGGAAATTTGCTAAACGGCGTGCTGCTGAGTCAGGGAGGCGTCCAGCTCATGAACATCTCGTGTATGCTGAGCTCTGCTGCCGGAGCCTCGCTGCTCCTCTATGTAGCCCGTAGCTCCCGCAGACAGCTGTCCTCGGCAACCGAAGGATTAAGTGCCTAAACGGAAGTATAGACTGCATAAGCCAGCTTTTTTAAGGGGGTAACACGCATGGAAACTCAAGATTTTCTGTCAGGCTGCTGGCATGCCGCATCGTTTCGGGTCCGTTATCAAGAGAGCGACCAGATGGGCGTGGTCTATCATTCGAATTACTTGAACTGGTTCGAAATCGGGCGGACCGAAATGCTGCGCGAACTCGGCTTTACCTATCTTGATCTGGAGAAAAAGGGGCTGCTGCTTCCCGTTCTCTCGGCGGAGCTGAAGTTCAAACGATCGGCGAAATACGACGATACCGTCACCGTCTATACGCGCATCACGTCATATACTCCGCTGCGCCTCGTTTTTGAGTATGAGGTTCGCCGTGCGGGGGCTTCGGGAAGCGGTTTGGACGGATCGGAATCCGTCCCTCAAGGCTTTAAATCTTCGGCGGACGGCGAATTGCTGGTATCCGGCTACACAGGCCATGCCTGGGTTAACCGGGAGTTTGCGCCCGTGCGGCTTGACAGGACGCTGCCCGAAATTTACGGCGGCATACGGAACGCGCTGAGGGAAGAAAGGGGGACGATATGATTATCAAAAGAAACGTGCTGTGGGCCGCGTTATTTTTTATACCTGCCGTAGAACTGTTCGGCTTTATTCTGGTGTCATCCTGGTTTGGCGTGTCCAAGACGCTGCTGCTGCTGATTTTGACTTCGCTGATCGGGCTGCTGATGATGAGATTCGAAGGCAGCAAGGTGCTTCAGGACAGCAGACAGCAGATGCAGGAAGGACGGATTCCCGGCCGGACAATGCTGGATGGGCTATGTATCTTTTTTGGCGGTCTGCTGCTGATTATTCCGGGCTTTATCACGGATATTATCGGTTTTACCCTTGTTTTTCCTTTGACCCGGCCGCTGTACCGGGGAGTCCTGCTGAAGTGGATCGAGAAAAAAATGAAAAACGGCACGTTTACCTACTACAAGAGGTAAGCGTCCCGCATGGCTGACAAAAGCGAAGGCTGCGTGATCATCATGCGGCCTTCGCTTTTTGGTTTGTCCCCGCTTACCCTTAACGCAGCCTGCCGCTGAGAATATAGGACTGCAGGCTGCGGAAGACCCCCGCCCTCCAAAAGGCGCCAAGCACCACAAGCGCGACCGGACCGAGAATGAGGCCGGCCGCGCCGAGCAGCTTCAGACCGGCGAACATGCCGATGAGCATGGCGAGAGGGTCCAGGCCGATGCTGCTGGCCAGCACTTTGGGCTCCAGCACCTGGCGGGTAATCAGAATGACCGCGTAGAGCACCGAAAGGCCGATGCCGAGCGCCATATCTCCAGTCATCCAGGAATAGAACGCCCAGGGAATAATCACAATGCCGACGCCAAGATAAGGCAGCAGATCGACAAGGCCGATCATCAGCCCGAGGACGAACGCCGATTTGACGCCCAGTATCAGCAGGCCGATAATGACCAGGGCTCCCGTAATCGAGATCAGGACGAGCTGCGCCAGCAGGTAACCGAAGAGGGCTCTCCGCAAATCGCACCAGATGTCCGCCGCGGCGCTGCGTAAACCCTCCGGCAGCCAATCCGACAGCATCCGCCCGCGCTTTTCCCAACCGGTCGCTAGAAAAAAAGCGGCAAGAATGACGACAATCAGAACCGTCCCGACTGAAGGAAGTGAAGCAATCAGCTTCAGAATCAGATTGAAGATGCCGGTGACCAGCTCGGTTGCGGCGCGCCCGATGGTTTCTGTCGTTTTGCTGAGATGGCTGTCTATTGTAGCGTGATAATCCGGGTTGCTGTTGTAAAACTGATTGATCTGGTTAATGATATATTGAAGTCTGTCATTGCGGCCCCAGGAGAGGAACAGTTCATGCCACTGCGCGGTGTGAAGGTTGAACGTTTGGGCAAGGATGGCCAGCTCTTTGACCAGTCGGGTTATGAGAGCGGTAAGCATAAGACCGGCGGAGCCGATATAAAGCGCCAGCGAGAGAATCACAGCCAGCCATGACGGCAGCCTAAACCCCTTCAGAAGCTCCACGACCGGACGTATGCTGTAGGCGAGCAGCCATGCGAGGCACAGCGGGTAAAGCAGCGGAACCAGTACATAAAGACAGAACACTACAAGAAAGATGGCGAATACGACCCACAGGCCCCGCAGCACTCGTTGTAACGTCAGCCGGTCCATCCTGATTCTCCTTTCGATCAAACTTCCAGCGGAACATAAACATGCTTTTAATTTGGGTATTATGCAAATGCCCGGTTCGGCGAATAGCTCGTCTGATGCTCGCACTAATGTATATTCCCCTAACAGAGAAAACATCCCATTTCCGGCCCTCTAAACGGAAAATACAAAGATGAAACGCCCGGTACTGAAGTATTTTTCTATATCTCCGATAAAATCATTTGATGCGCTGAAAAGCTTCCACTTAGTTCACGTAACCGACAATTTCCGGTATGATAAATAGAGGACTCTGCTCTGCATTCCTGAAATTATTACCGCTGACTGAAAGCGGTGGAATGCATAATTATTCATTCTTTAGAATATTTCAAATTGTAAATGTTTTCACGGAAAACCCGCTTTTTAAATATCCAGTGGCAAAGGAGAGATTATATATGACAGTTATCAAAGGACTGGAAGGCATCGTTGCGACTACTTCCTCGATCAGCTCGATTGTGGACGGCGTGCTCACCTATCGCGGCTATGATATCGACGATCTTGCTGAACATGCCAGCTTCGAAGAGACTGCCTTTTTGCTCTGGTTCGGCAGTCTGCCGACCACGGCGGAGCTGGAGAAGCTCAAGCGGGATCTGAGCGATTTCGCCGCCATTCCGGAGCCGCTGATTGAGCAGATGAAGCTGTATCCGAAGGATGCCAACACGATGGCTGCCCTGAGATCCGCCGTATCGAGCCTGGCGCTGTTCGACGAGGAAGCCGACGATATGAGCCGCAGCGCGAACGAGATCAAAGCGGTGAAGCTGCAGGCGAAGATTCCGACGATTGTGGCGGCTCTGGCACGTATCCGCAAAGGGCTTGAGCCCATTGCTCCGAAGCCGGGCTTCTCCATCGCCGAGAACTTTTTATACATGCTCCGGGGCGAGCAGCCCGATATGGTGTCGGTCAAGGCGCTTGATACGGGGCTCGTGCTTCACGCCGACCATGAGCTGAACGCTTCAACCTTTGCCGGAAGGGTAACGGTTGCCACCCTGTCGGACATCTACTCCGGCGTCACCTCGGCGATCGGCGCCCTCAAAGGGCCGCTGCATGGCGGAGCGAATGAAGCCGTGATGAGAATGCTGGAGGAAATCGCCAGCTTCGAGAATGTGGAGCCTTATATCCGCGGCAAGCTGGCGCGCCGGGAGAAGGTTATGGGCTTCGGTCACCGCGTGTACAAGAACGGCGATCCGCGCGCGAAGCATCTGATGAAGATGTCGCGGGAGCTGGGTGCAATGAAGGGCGATACGCGGCTGTACGACATGTCCGTGAAGATCGAGGAGCTGATCACCGGAATTAAAGGTCTCAAGCCGAATGTCGATTTTTACTCCGCCTCCGTGTATACTCAATTAGGCATAGACCGCGAGCTGTTTACGCCGCTCTTCGCCATCAGCCGGGTATCCGGATGGACCGCTCATATTCTGGAGCAGTATGAAGACAACCGCATTATCCGTCCGCGCGCGGAATACACGGGTCAAGTGGAGCAAAAATACGTTCCGGTCACTGAAAGATAAGCCGTCTCTTTGACGCGCCTACCTCTTGCAGGAAAGGTGCCGTCTTCAGATGACGGGTCACTTAAGGGGTGTACGCTTTTTACTGCCGGTTTTTCGGCGGAAGTCAAGGCGGGGAGCGTATGCCCCACATTAACTTTTAAGGAGGAATTACACACCAATGCTGAAACTCGAAAAGTATGCTCTGCCGACAGAAGGCGAACAAATTACCATTGACAACGGAAAGCTGCAAGTCCCGAATCATCCGATTATCCCTTTTATCGAGGGAGACGGAACGGGACGCGACATCTGGAAAGCCTCCAAAAGAGTGCTGGACGCGGCGGTCGACAAGGCTTACGGAGGTACCAAGAGCATTGCCTGGTACGAGGTTTTTGCCGGAGAGAAAGCATTCAATACATATGGGGAGTGGCTTCCGAACGATACGCTTGAAGCGATCCGCGAATATATCGTGGCGATCAAAGGGCCGCTTACGACCCCGATTGGCGGAGGCATCCGTTCGCTGAACGTGGCGCTGCGCCAGGAGCTGGATTTATACGTTTGCCTGCGCCCGGTGCGGTATTTTGACGGCGTACCGTCCCCGGTGAAGCGTCCGGAGCTGGTCGATATGGTCATTTTCCGGGAGAACACCGAAGATATTTACGCCGGCATCGAGTACAAGGAAGGCTCGGAAGAGGTCAAGAAAGTGATCGAATTCCTGCAGCAAGAGATGGGCGTTAACAAAATCCGTTTCCCGGAAACGTCGGGCATCGGCATCAAGCCGGTATCCTCCGAAGGCTCGAAGCGTCTCGTTCGCGCCGCTGTGGAATACGCGATCAAGCATGGCCGTAAGAGCGTCACGCTTGTGCATAAAGGCAACATCATGAAATTCACTGAGGGCGCGTTCAAGAACTGGGGATACGAAGTGGCCGAGCAGGAATTCGGCGACAAGGTGTTCACCTGGAGCCAGTACGACGCCATCAAGGAGGCCGAAGGCGCCGATGCGGCAAACGCGGCCCAGAAGAAGGCTGAGCAGGAAGGCAAGATCATTGTCAAGGACGCCATTGCCGACATCGCGCTGCAGCAGGTGCTGACGCGTCCGACGGATTTTGACGTTATTGCCACGCTGAACCTTAACGGCGACTATCTGTCCGACGCCCTGGCTGCGCAAATCGGCGGCATCGGCATTGCTCCGGGAGCGAACATCAACTACGTGACCGGACATGCCATTTTTGAAGCGACGCATGGTACGGCGCCGAAATACGCGGATAAGGATGTCGTGAATCCGGGTTCCGTCGTTCTGTCCGGGGTAATGATGCTTGAGCATTTGGGCTGGCAGGAAGCCGCCGATCTGATCTACAAAGGTATGAGTACCGCAATCAACAACAAAACCGTTACTTACGATTTCGCTCGTCTGATGGAAGGAGCAACCGAACTTAAGTGTTCTGAGTTCGCTGATGAAGTAATCAAACACATGTAGTGAGGACGATCACATTGGCCATCAAACGTGTAAAAAATGTAGCGCCTGTAGTCAATGTGTGACGAATTGACAAAAATATGAACGGCATCCCCATTTTATTTCGATAAAATGGGGATTTTCTTTTGAGAAGCGGTGGCAATTGGTTATAATATTTACGAATGTAACTTATATCATAGACTTATCGGGAGGGATCTGATATGGATTGGGATGTTTTAATGTTCTTACATATGATCGGCATGCTGGCGTTGGGATTCTACCTGGTGCTGCCTTTCATCCTAGGCCGGCTGGAGAAGCTTTCTCCCGCGGCCAAAGAGGGGGCGCTTAGCGCCATTACCGGATTTAACCGTTTCGCCCAATACGGCCTTGTTGTCCAACTGCTAACAGGAGGCTATCTGATGACCAAAGCAGATGTTTCGGTTCCGTGGATGATTATCGTAACGCTGCTGCTGCTCGCGATGTTCGCCCTGGGCGGCATTATGAGCAAACCGCTTCGGTTGGCCGCCTCAGGCATGAAGCAGGGCCGAAATGTATCCATCGAAACCGGCAAAATCCGCACGTTGAGCGCACTGCTGGCGGTATGCTTGCTGGTTATACTGTTCTTTATGGCTTTTGACGAGATTATTTAAGCCGCGCGTACAGCCGTAACGTATTGCCGCTTCCTTACGGGGCGGTTTTTTTGCGCTTTGGGGGACGGCGCTCTTAGGTTCCTGTCTAGCGTAATGGACAAGCTTCCAAATGAGCTGGTCTTCGGCTGGGCTGGGGCAGGCCTGTTTGAGCCTCCGGCAAATGGTTAATTTAAATATCGTAAAGGGAACGCATAATTGCACATCCCAAAGACATCCTAAGGAAAGTCTGAGCTTTTGCAAACTTTCGAAAGGAGAATGAAAGATGTCCAATAGCAGTCAGCAAACCCAGAAGACGCTGCCACCGCAGCATCAGGACCGTCAACCCGGCCTGGAATCGGAAATGACGCCGCGGCCTAAATATGAGCCGGCGGCATATAAAGCGGCCGGCAAGCTGCTTGGCAAAGCGGCGCTCATTACAGGCGGTGACAGCGGGATCGGCCGCGCGGTTGCCGTGGCTTTTGCCAAGGAGGGGGCCGATGTGGTCATTTCCTATCTGAATGAGCACACTGATGCCGAGGAGACGAAGCGGCAAGTCGAGCAGGAAGGGCGCAAATGCATTCTCATATCCGGCGATATTGGCGTTGAAGCCTTCTGCCAGGATCTCATGAACAAATCGGTGGAGGGTCTTGGCAAGCTGGACATCCTCATCAACAATGCCGCGGAGCAGCATCCGCAGGAAAAGATCGAGGATATTACTTCCGAGCAGTTGGAGCGGACGTTCCGCACGAATATTTTCTCGATGTTCTATTTGACGAAAGCGGCGATGCCTCATTTGAAAGAAGGCTCCACCATAGTCAATACGACATCGATTACGGCATACAGAGGAAACCCTCAACTGCTGGACTATTCGTCAACTAAAGGCGCCATCCTTGCCTTCACTCGCTCGCTTGCCATGAATCTGGCCGACAAAGGCATTCGCGTCAATGCCGTCGCGCCGGGTCCGATCTGGACACCGCTCATTCCGTCCACCTTTGACGAGAAAAAGGTCAGCGAGTTCGGCTCCACCCAGCCGATGAAGCGTCCGGGACAGCCGGAAGAGCTGGCGCCGGCCTATGTCTATCTGGCCTCCGATGATTCGACGTATGTGACCGGCCAGGTTATGCACGTCAATGGCGGCGAAATCGTGAACGGCTAACCGTTCACGCCGTGAAATCAACCGCGTCGGCGGTAGGGTACAAAGCCTCCGGTTCGCTAGTGCGGCCGGGGGTTTTTTTCACGGAAGGGGTATGATGAGAAGGAAGAATATGCTATGCTGTAGAAGATTCATAACCGTATAGCGATTGACACTAGGGGTGCCGCATGGCTGAGACGAACGTGATTGTTCGGACCCTTTGAACCTGATCTGGATTGTACCAGCGTAGGGAAGTGGAGAGTGAATAGCTGCATCCGGGCCTCATCTGAGGTTCGAACCAATCCGCAGTTTTCGGCCGCCTTCCTTCGGAGGGCGGCTTTTTTGGCGCGATTAATGAAATTTGGAAGGAGAGGATGGCTGTGCATGCGGCACTAGATCCCCTTAACCGGCGTTCCACGGCTGCGGGCATTAAAGACAGTGATCCCGAGATTCATCTTATTTCCGGCGGCGGGACGCGGCTGGACAAGTTTCTGCTGATTGCGGAAACGGTCCATTCATGGGTCGATTACATCCATTTGCGAGAGAAAGCATGTACAGCGAATGAGCTGTACCAAGCTGTGAAGGAGATGACACGGCGCGGAGTGCCGCTTGCCAAAATCGTCGTGAACGACCGGCTGGATGTCGCGCTGGCTGCGGGAGCCGGCGGCGTCCAGCTTGCGGGGCACAGCCTTCCTCCTGCAGCCGCCCGTCCGCATGCCCCGGGGCTGCGCATCGGCCGCTCCGTCCATTCTCCAGCAGAGGCGGCTGCCTCCGCGGGCGAAGGGGCGGACTACTGCCTCTACGGGCATGTGTACGCCTCGGCCAGCAAGCCGGGCTTACCCGGCCGGGGCCTGGACCGACTCGCGGAAACCGTCCGGGCCTGCCCGGTTCCGGTCATCGCGATCGGCGGCATTGAGCCGGGAAATGCAGGGCAAGTTCTCTCAACCGGCGCGGCGGGCATTGCCGTGCTCTCGGGCATCTGCGGCGCCGCCGATCCGGCCGCGGCGGCAATGGCTTACCGCGCCGCGGTCCAGGCGGCCCGGCTTGAAAGGAGGTGAAGGCCATGATGCTGTATATCAACGGCAGTGAGACCAGGCTTGACGAAGCATGCGGGACGCTTGCGGATTTGCTGAGCCGTCCCGAATGGAAGGAACGACGGATGATCGTGGAACTGAATGGGATCATCGTGGGCAAGGACGATTACGGGCAGGTCACGCTGGCCGACGGGGACCGTGTCGAGCTGGTGCATTTTGTGGGAGGAGGCTGAGGATGAGGTGATTTCCGCCGGAGAGGACAGATACAGCAGGCAGGAACGCTTTTATGGAATCGGAATCGAGGGCCAGCGAAAGCTTGCCCGGGCGAAGGTGCTCATCATTGGCGCCGGGGCGCTTGGCTCTGCATGCGCGGAGACGATGGTGCGCTCGGGCGTCGGTAAGGTGACGCTTGTGGACCGGGATTATGTGGAGTGGAGCAACCTGCAGCGGCAAAATCTGTACAGCGAGCAGGATGCGGCGGAGCGGATGCCCAAAGCGGTGGCGGCGGCACGCAGGCTGCGCAGCGTCAACTCCTCCGTAAAGGTCGAAGGAATAGTAGCGGATATTACAGCGGAGGAGATCGGCCTCTACACGGGGGATGTAGACCTTATACTCGATGCGGCGGACAATTTCGAGGTGAGGATGATTGTCAATGATATTGCCGCAAGGGACGGCATTCCCTGGATCTACGGCGCCTGCACCGGCAGCTACGGGATTTCCATGACCATTGTCCCCGGGCAGAGCGCCTGCCTGCACTGTCTGCTGGACGGGCTTCCGGCCGGAGGGGATACCTGCGACACGGCGGGTATTATCGGTCCTGCCGTACAGATGACCGCCGCCTATCAGACGGCCGAGGCGCTGAAATGGCTGTCGGGGAACAGCGGTGCACTCCGCGGAACGCTGGTCTCCTTCGACCTCTGGGCGAACCGCCACTCGTCTGTGGATACGGCAAGGCTGAAGCGGGCCGATTGTCCGTCCTGCGGCGACAAGCGGACGTATCCGTATTTGTCGCCGGGCAGCCATTCCAGAACGACCGTGCTCTGCGGGCGGGATACGGTGCAGATTCGCCCGCCAAGTCCGGCGAGACTGGATTTGGAGGAGTGGGAGCGGCGGCTTTCCGCTTACGGCCGGGCCGAGCGCAATCCGTATATGCTTTCACTGACGCTGGAGAAGCACCGTCTGGCGGTCTTTCCCGACGGAAGGGTGCTTGTTCACGGAACGGGAGATCCCGCCGAAGCCCGTTCGCTTTATCACCGCTATTTTGGCTGACCGCTCTATTATCAGGAATGGGAGGATGAAATAATTATGCAGGATGCTTTACATATCGGGGGCAAGGCCCTTTCCAGCCGTTTGTTCATCGGAACCGGCAAATACAACCGTAATACGCTTATACCGGAAGTAATCGCGCGTTCAGGCTCCGAAGTGATTACGGTCGCTCTGCGAAGAGTCGATCCGTCGTCGAACGAGGAGAATATTCTGAGCCATATTCCGCCGCACATGACCCTGCTGCCGAATACTTCCGGCGCGCGTACCGCGGAAGAAGCCGTGCGCATTGCCCGGCTGGCCAGGGCGGCAGGAATGGGGAACTGGGTCAAGATTGAAGTCATCAACGATCAGCGGTACTTGCTGCCCGATAACCTGGAGACAATCCGGGCTACGGAGATTCTGGCCGCCGAAGGCTTTGTCGTTCTTCCTTACATGAGCCCGGACCTTTCCGCGGCGCTGCGGCTGAGAGACGCTGGCGCGGCTGCGGTGATGCCGCTGGGAGCGCCCATCGGAAGCAACCGGGGCCTGCGGACGAAAGAATTGATCGGCATCCTGATCGAAGAGACCGGCCTGCCGATTATTGTGGATGCCGGAATCGGACGGCCGTCGGAAGCGGCGGAAGCGATGGAGATGGGAGCGGCGGCCGTGCTGCTGAATACGGCGATAGCCACCGCCCGCGATCCGCTGGTCATGGCGGAAGCCTTCCGGGGAGCGGTTGTCGCCGGACGGCAGGCGTATCTGGCCGGGCTGGGAGCGGTCCAGCAGGAGGCGGAAGCTTCTTCGCCTTTGACCGGATTCCTGAACGTATAGAAGGGGGAAGGGAAATGAGCTTCTATGAATCGCTGATGGCGCTGGAGCAGCTGCCTTTCACGGAGCTGTGGAAGGAGTGCGGTCCGGAGGATGTGAAACGGGCGCTTGCCAAGGATAAGCTGGATGAAGAGGATCTGCTTGCCCTGCTGTCGCCGGCCGCGGGACAGCATTTGGAAGAGATGGCTCAGAAGGCGCAGCGTCTCACCCGTACTCATTTCGGCCATGTCATGCAGCTGTTTACACCGATGTATGTCGCCGACTTTTGCGTCAACCACTGTACGTACTGCAGCTTCAGCTCCATTTATGATTTTCCGCGCAAAAAGCTGACGCTTGAAGAAGTGGAAAAGGAAGCGGCGGCGATCGCCTCCACGGGACTTCGCCATATCCTGCTGCTGACGGGGGAATCGCGCCGGGACTCGCCGGTAAGCTACGTTAAAGATTGCGTCACCGTGCTCCGCAAGTATTTCTCCTCCATCGGCATCGAGGTCAATCCGCTGTCCCAGGAGGAATACAAAGAATTGGCTCATGCGGGAGTGGACGGATTGACCATCTACCAGGAGGTATACCACCGAGAGACCTACGAGAGGCTTCATGTCAAAGGACCGAAGCGGAACTTCCGCGCCCGCCTTGACGCCCCGGAGCGCGGCTGTCAGGCAGGCTTCCGTTCCGTCAACATCGGCGCGCTGCTCGGCCTGTATGACTGGCGGCAGGAAGCTTTCATGGCCGCGATGCATGCGCGCTATCTTCAAGACCGTTATCCCGGCTGTGAAATCGGCCTGTCTCCTCCGCGGTTCCGCCCTTATCTGGGCAGCTTCAACCCGGAATCGGACGTGACCGACCGGGCGCTGGTGCAGATCATTCTGGCGTATCGGCTGTTCCTGCCCCGTTCCGGTATTACCTTGTCCACCAGAGAACCCGCCAGGCTCCGCGACCGCCTAGTCCACCTGGGGGTCACCAAAATGTCGGCTGGCGTCTCTACCGAGGTTGGCGGGCATACGGGAGAAGGCGGAACGCCGCAGTTTGAAATTTCGGACAGCCGGAGTGTGCCGGAAATTCGGGAGATGCTGTACCGAAGCGGGCTGCAGCCGGTGTTCAAAGACTGGGATATCCTTGCCGAAAGCACCGTTTGATCAACGGGTGCAAGCCGGTCCATTTCAAGCCAACCTTCTCCTTAGGGCAGGGTTGGCTTGCTGCTTTTATCCCGGTTCCCAGTAATTTATCTCGTTTCCCAGTAAGGAACCGCAGGCCACGCGCGAGCCTTCGGACAGCGTGGACAGAGCCGCAGTCTGCTGTCCTGAAGTGCTTCAGCGGATCGGAACCGCAAATACAACATGCAGCCGACCTTGGATGCGCCGGTGTTTCGTAATATAGCCATTGCCATCGAACCAGGCCAGCAGGCCGGAGAGCGAGGGATAGCCGTCTTCTTCCGGCAGCGGCGGAGGGTCCCCTTCCGCGAGCATCAGGTCGGCAATGCAAATGCGGCCGTGGGGCTTCAGCACCCGGCGCATTTCCTTGGCGGCCAGCGTCTGCTGCTCCCCGGCAAGATGATGAAAGGCGAAGCTGGACACGGCAAAGTCGAATCTCTCGTCAATGAACGGCAGCGCAAGAAAATTGCCCAGCTTCGTCTTAAGCTTCGGATATTTCCGGCCGCATTGCTTCAGCATTTCCTTCGACTGGTCGACTCCCGTCATGTTCGCGCCTTGCTCCATCAATTTTCCCGCCAGATTGCCGGTTCCCGTGCCGATGTCGAGCCCTTTTTCCCCCGGAGCCGGCGCCAGCCACTCCACAGCCAGTTCCAGCGCTTCTTCATAGCCTGCATACTCGGCGGCGCTGCGGACATTCCGGTCATGCAGGACGGCCCGGCTGTCATAGTTCCATTTATCTTCCCAATTGCGGCTCCCCCGCAGCTTGCGCGAAGCTTCGGCCAGTGCGTACAGATTGTCCAGCTTCAGCGCGCCTTCTTTTTTAACCATTTCAATCATCGAATCGGCAGTCTCGATCATGCTCTTGATTTCCAGCCATTTGGCGAACAGCGCGGACCTTTGCAGCTCAAGATAATACTGGAGCCGCTCGTGATCCCGTCCCTCCCACTCCTGCAGCGCCCTGCGGATATCTTCGACACTCATGCCCGCCTCCCGCAGTGCGATCACCGTCTGAAGCCGCCACACTTCCTGCTCGCTGAACTCGCGGTACTGATTGTCTCCTTTCGAGGGGGCGATCAGTCCCTTTTCTTCGTAAAACCGGATGGCCCTGGCCGACAGGCCCAGCTTCTCCGCGACTTCTTTGATTTTCATAGGTTATCCTTTCGTCAACTGAGCTTTCTCTATCATATCAAAAAATGGATACCCCCTTGACCTTCTCCTTGCGGAAAGGTTTATCCTGCGATCATGAATCATTCAACCGAAGAGGGAGGCGGAGGAATTGAGTATTTTGATCAAAAATGTATGGATTATGGATTTGGTTCAGGAACAGCCGGTCAAAGGCGATATCTTGATCGAAGGCGAGAAAATCGCCGCAATCGGAGTGAATCTGGATGCAGAGCACGCGGATACAATCGAGGGGGGCGGCATGCTGGCGATGCCCGGGCTCATCAATGCGCATCAGCATACGCCGATGAGTCTGCTTAGGGGCTTCTCGGACGATTTGAAGCTGATGGACTGGCTGGAGCGAAAAATGCTGCCCGCCGAGGCGCGGATGACGCCGGACGATATCTACTGGGGCGCGCTGCTGTCCATGGCCGAGATGATCCGCTCGGGGACGACGGCTTTTGCCGATATGTACATCCATATGGACGAGATTGCGCGGGCGGTGCAGGAGACGGGGATGCGGGCCGCATTGACCCGGGGGCTTGTGTTTCACGAAGACGACGGGGGAAAAAGAATGACCGAAGCGCTGGATTTGATCCGGCGCTGGGACGGCGCGGCCGAAGGCCGGATTACGGCCATGCTCGGCCCGCATTCGCCGTATCTGTGCCCGCCGGAGCCGCTGAGGGAAGTGATATCCCTGGCGGAAGCGGAGGATATTCCGGTGCATATCCACCTGGCCGAAACGAAGGAAGAAGTAGCGATTATCCGTCAGAAATACGGGATGACTCCCACGCAGTACCTTTATCATTATGGGCTGTTTGAAAAATGCCATGTGCTGCTGGCGCACGCTGTTCATCTGAACCGCAGGGACATGGGGCTTCTGAGGGGCATGCGAGGCGGCGTCTCTCACAACCCGGTTAGCAATCTAAAGCTCGGCTGCGGCATTGCGCCAGTAACGGAGATGAGGAAAGCGGGCATCACGGTCGGACTTGGCACGGACGGAGCAGGCAGCGCAACGACACTCGATATGTTTCAGGAAATCCGGGCGGCGGCCTGGCTGCAAAAAGCGGATTATGGCGATCCGGCTCTTCTTCCAGCTGTGGAAGCGCTGCGGATGGCAACGGAAGGAAGCGCCAAGCTGCTGAACCTTGAAGGGAAGACGGGAACGCTGAAAGTTGGGGCCAAAGCCGATCTCATTCTCATTGATCTGGGCAAACCGCATCTGCAGCCCGTCCATCATGCGGTTTCACTGCTTGCATACAGCGCTGTGGGCGCCGATGTGGATACGACCATTGTAAACGGCCGCATTTTGATGCGGAATCGCCGCCTGCTTACGATTGACGAGGAACGGCTAATTCATGAAGCGGCCGGGCGCGCCAAGCGGATTGTGGAGGGAATCTGACGGAATAAAGCTTTGAATAGATTTAGTGTCGTAGTCCCCCACCTCTAATCCAACAGTGAAGGTGGGGGTTGACACGTTGGCTTTACCAAACATATGTTCTTGTGTTATGCTGGATCCATCAAACATGCGATGGAGGCGTATCTCATGAAGGTGGTTAAAACACTTAAACATCCGATTACGTCTCACCACCGCATGCTAGATGCGACTCTCCATGTGTACCAAGAGGCGCTGTCGTTTTTGATTACGGTTATTCAAGAGCAGTTTATGGCCTTGGGATCGTTATCCACCCAATCGGTGGTGACGGCGGTAGAACGGTTGACTCATCGTACCCGGCACAATCCGAATCCGCTCTACGCCGAATTCGATCAACGCTTTTATAAGTTTCCTTCATACTTCCGCAGAAGTGCCATCGCGGAAGCATTTGGCATTGTGAAAAGTCATCATTCCCGTTTTCAGCTTTGGCAAGCCGAGCAACAACATGCCCAGCAAGAAGGGAAACGCTTTTCGAAGAAACCGCCGACACTCCAAGCTCAGCATCAGGCGTTCCCTTGCTTGTACAAAGGCAATATGTTCATTCGAACCTCTGATACGACAGCCAACATCAAGATATTTCATCAAGGTGATTGGGTATGGCTCGCCATTACCTTTAAGGGGCAAGACCTATTTAAACGTAACGTGTGGAGCATGAAAGAATGCAGCCCCACATTGGTTCGAAAAGGAAAGCGCTATGCCCTTCATATCGCCTATGAAGGGGATGTGAAGCTGACTCAGGCGGAGCTTTCCAAGCAGCGGGTGTGCGCCGTTGATTTGGGGTTAACGAATTCCGCAGTCTGTTCCGTGATGGACGCAAGTGGCACTGTCTTGGCGAGGACCTTTATTAACCAAGCCAAAGAAAAAGACCGGATGCGGCAAATCACAGGCAAATTAAAACAGGCCCATCGTCAATCCGGTCTAGGCCCAAAACCGAATTTCTGGCGGCGGATGAACGGGTTACAGACGCATATCATCCACGATACCGCGCATCAAATCCTCGCCTTTGCCCAAAAGTACCACGCTGATATCATTGTCATGGAGTATTTAGGCAAGATGCGTCTGCCTAAAGGAACGTGGGGAGCCAAGCGGCTTCGTGCCAAACTCCAGTTTTGGGCCAAACGGCGCATCCAAACGAAAGTGACCGAAATGGCGCATTTTCTAGGGATGCGGGTTTCTATGGTCAACCCTGCGAATACAAGTGCGCTTGCTTTTGACGGAAGTGGATTTGTAAAACGAAACACGAAGCGGGATGTTGCTGTATTCGCAACAGGCAAAACGTATCACGCGGACCTTAATGCCTCGTATAACATCGGTGCACGATACGTGCTGCGCAGTATACAAAAATCCACATCTGAAAAGACGTGGTTGTCCTTGGAGGCAAAAGACCCTTCATTGGCAAAACGAACGTATTGGACGTTGGCTTCCCTCATTCGGGTGCAACAGGCACTGAGTCTTTAGATCATGAAGCTCGCAGCGTGTGCAACCCTGTATCGATGCCAACAGAAGCCCCCACTTCAAGCGTAAGCTAAGTAGGGGAGAGTTCAAGTAAACCCTTTCGGGTATCCGCCGATATGATATGATAGGTAACGAATAAAAGTAACCAGAAGATCATCGGAACGGAAAGGGGCTTAATAACGATGCAGCGCTTTGAGGACAGTATCTATGATCTGATCGTGGAAACCTCCACCAATTTGCCGGGCGACGTCCGGCGGGCGGTCGCCGCGGGACGGAGCCTTGAAGACAAGGCCACCCGTTCGGGGCTTGCGCTGACGACGATTGCGCACAATATCGGCATGGCCGAGCGGCAGATTTCACCTATTTGCCAGGATACGGGCATGCCGACGTTCTTCATACATACGCCGGTAGGCGTAAGCCAGCTTGAAATTAAGCGTGACATTCACAGTGCCATCGCAAGGGCGACCCGGGATGGCAAGCTGCGGCCGAACTCCGTCGATTCGCTGACCGGACGGAACAGCGGCGACAATCTCGGCGAAGGCACGCCGGTGATTCATTTCGAGCAGTGGGAAGAGGAACAAGTTGAGGTGCGGCTTATTCTTAAAGGAGGCGGGTGCGAGAACAAGAACATCCAGTACAGTCTTCCTGCCGAGCTTGAAGGGCTTGGGAAAGCGGGACGCGACCTGGACGGCATCCGCAAATGCGTCCTTCATGCCGTCTATCAAGCCCAGGGGCAGGGCTGCAGCGCAGGCTTCATCGGGGTAGGGATCGGCGGCGACCGGACATCCGGCTATGAGCTTGCGAAGAAGCAGCTTTTCCGCAAGGTGGACGATATCAACCCGGTCCAAGAGCTGCGCGAATTGGAAGACTATATTATGGAGACCGCCAACAAGCTCGGGATCGGCACGATGGGCTTCGGTGGGGAGGTAACGCTTCTCGGCTGCAAGGCCGGAGTGATGAATCGGCTTCCGGCAAGCTTCTTCGTTTCCGTGGCCTATAACTGCTGGGCGTTCCGCCGCCAGGGCGTGCTGATCGACGCTGGCAGCGGAGAGATCCGGGAGTGGCTGTACGAGCGGGGCACCGGCATTTCGGTAGATGAGGACGAAGCGGCTGTATCCGCGGCAGCGGATGAAGCCCTGACCGGCGGCGCCGCTTGGGCGGACGGAGCCGTGCCCGCCGAAGAAGCGGCCCACGGCAGCAGTCCTCGCGAGATCCGGCTGACCACGCCGATCAGTGAGGAGGATATCCGGGCCCTGCGCGTGGGCGATGTGGTGATCTTGTCCGGCGAGCTTCACACCGGGCGCGACGCGCTGCATAAGTATCTGATCGATCATGACTCTCCGGTCGATCTGAACGGGGCGGTCATTTACCACTGCGGTCCCGTTATGCTTAAAGACGAGGAAGGCTGGCATGTGAAGGCTGCCGGCCCGACAACGAGCATTCGCGAAGAGCCGTATCAGGGCGATATCATCAAGAAATTCGGCATCCGTGCGGTTATCGGCAAGGGGGGCATGGGGGCGAAGACCCTTCAGGCGCTCCGCGAGCATGGCGGCGTTTATTTGAATGCAATCGGAGGAGCGGCCCAATATTATGCCGAATGCATCAAGAAGGTGGATGGCGTCGATTTTATGGAATTCGGCATCCCCGAAGCTATGTGGCATCTGACAGTGGACGGCTTTGCGGCGATTGTGACGATGGACGCCCACGGAAACAGCCTGCATGCCGATGTGGAGAAGGACTCCGCAGAGAAGCTGGCGCAGTTCCGCGAGGCGGTATTCAAGTAGCATTGTCAACGATTGGCCCCTCCTAATATGGGCCTTTACGGAATCATACGACCAATGGAGTGCAGACGTTGAACGTTTTGCGCTCCGTTTTTTTAACACTCCCTTTACAATCATGTGCTGGTATTTTTGATAGAATCGGGCTACGATAAAAAGATATCAGTTCATTTCAATAAGAAAGAGGCAAATGCAGCATGAGACCGTTTCGAGTCCGTCTAACGTTTATACTTATGATTTTAATTGGCATTTCCATGATCGGGACGGGCTTTACGATGGCTCATCTGTTCAAGAAATCCCATATTAGCGCACTTGAGGATAACATGTCCCGGGAAATAAATCTGCTGACGGGCACGATGGAATTCCGCGATATGAACGGCAGCGACGCCTACAATTACTACACCGGGCAGGCTCACAGCATCTCCAAGCTGACGAATTCCCGAATCACCTTTATTGCAAAAGACGGCAAAGTTCTCGGCGATTCCGAGAAAAATCCGCAGCTGATGGACAATCATCTGGGCCGCGAGGAAGAAATAATGGCCGCCAAGAACGGTATCGGGCGGGCGATCCGTTACAGTGATACGCTGGATCGGAATATGCTGTATGTGGCCAAAAAGGTATTATCCTCGAATGGCCGTTTCGACGGATATATCCGTCTGTCCATGGGCCTAGATGCGGTTGAAGAGGGATTAAACAGAGCCTGGATCATCATGGCTGGCGGACTTGTTCTGCTGTTTATTGCGGCCGCTTTGGTCAGCTATAGAGTTGCATTCAGTCTTACCTCCCCGCTGGAACAGATTACCCGGGTCGCCCGGCGGATTACCGATCTCGATTACGACGCCCGGGTTCCCTTCAAGAGAAAGGATGAAATCGGCCAGTTGGCGAGTGCGATCAATGTAATGGCTGACAGCCTGCAGACCCAGCTCCGTACGATTCGCGATAATGAGAATCTGCTGCAGAGCGTGCTGGACAACATCACCGGCGGTATTTTGCTGGTGGATGCGGAAGGGAAGATCGCGCTGCTCAACAAGGCGGCGGAGAAGATGCTGGATGTAAGGGCGGACGATATGGTCGGCCGTTCCTTCCGGGAGCTGAAGCGCCACTATGAGCTGACCCGCATTCTGGAGGAGGGGCTGTCCCGCAGGGAGCCGATTCACGAGGAGAGGAACTTCTATAACTCCGGCGAGCGCATTGTGCGCCTGGACGGCGTGCCGATGACGCAGGACGGAACCTATCAGGGAATGCTCTTCCTGCTTCAGGAAGTGACGGAAATCCGAAGGCTGGAACGGATGCGCAGCGAATTCGTCGCCAATGTCTCGCATGAGCTCAAGACGCCTGTCGCGGCGGTCAAGGGGTTCGCGGAAACTCTGCTCAGTGGTGGAGTAAAGGACGAGAAGACGGCGAACTCTTTTTTACAGATTATTTATGACGAGAATGAGCGGCTCAACCGCCTGATCGGGGATATTCTGGAGCTGTCCAAGATTGAGTCCAAGCGGGTTCAGCTCGAATGCTCTCCGGTTCATTTGTCATCCTTCTTCGATTCGCTGTTGGAGACGATGAGCAAGGTGGCCGAGAAAAAAAGCATCACTCTGAGCGCGGAAGTGCCGGAGGAGCTGTTCATGGAAGGAGACGAGGACAAGCTCCGGCAAATTTTTCTCAATCTGCTCTCCAATGCAATTAACTATACCCATGAAGGCGGCAATGTAAAAGTGAGAGCGGTCAACCGGCAGAACAAGGACGGCGAGGAAACGGTCGTATTTACAGTCGTCGATACCGGCATGGGCATTCCGCGCAAGGATTTGCCGCGCATATTCGAACGGTTTTACCGGGTGGACAAAGCGAGATCGCGAAGTTCGGGGGGGACCGGTCTCGGGCTGTCGATCGTCAAGCATCTGGTCGAGCTGCACCGGGGAGCGATTTCCGTAGAAAGCGACCTTGGCATCGGAACGACGTTTATTCTGGAGCTGCCGCTTTTGCAGGACAATGCCATTTAAATTAAAATGAGTTTTACACCAGGTTAACATTCCGATGATATGATAGGCTTGTCACAAATTTGGAGGACGGGGGAACCTATGGCACAACGATTACTAGTCATCGAAGACGAACCTACACTGGCCCGGCTGCTGTCGTATAATTTGGTGCAGGAAGGCTACGAGGTCGCGCATGAGGATCATGGAACAACGGGGTATGACCGTGCGGTCAAGGAGCATTTTGATCTGATTGTGCTGGATCTCATGCTGCCGGGGATGAACGGAATTGACATTTTGGACAAACTGCGCGGCCAGGGGATCCGGACGCCCATCATCGTCCTTACGGCCAAGAATACCGAAGATGATGTGGTCCGGGGGCTGAAATCGGGAGCCGATGATTACATGACGAAGCCTTTCGGCGTATCCGAACTGCTCGCCCGGGTCAGCGCCGTGCTTCGGCGCGTATCCGGCGTTACCGAAGAAGCTCCGGTTACCACGGGAACAACAGGTTCCACCATTATTTTGGGACAGCTGGAAATTTACCCTGAGCGGTATGAGGTTACCTTGGGCGGCCAGAGCATCAACCTTCGCCCCAAAGAATTCGAAGTCCTGCTGTATCTGGCCCGGAAGCCGGGCGTCGTGTTGACTAGGGACGATTTGATGAACGCCGTGTGGGGATTCGATTACATCGGCGGCCAGCGTACGGTGGATGTGCATGTCAGTTCGCTGCGCAAGAAGCTGGAGCTGGACCCCGAATCGGTCCATATCGACTCCATCCGCGGTGTCGGCTACAAGCTGGTTGTCAACAAGCAGAGAACTCCGGTCATTTAACTAGGCCCGGGGTTCTTTTTTTCTAGGACTTCCTTCACATTTCCTTAACGGAAAGTAAATATTGCCATGACAATCGGCTGATACGCTATGAGCATTAAGGTCATGCGGGAGGAATATGCGTGCAGTTACTCATATCGGTTGAGGAGAACGAGAATAGACTGGGTGGAACGAAGGGGAACGGAGCAGCGGGTCGAACGGGTACAGACAAGCCTGTGCTAACACAGCAGGAAATGGAACCAAATGATCAGGTATCCCGGCATAACAGCGAAGCCGGGCAGACGGAAGCTGTGTCATCCCTTGAAGAGGACCATCCGTCAGGCCGCTCCTTAAATATATCGCTCATGGACTACTGTCTCTCCGTTCCGGAAATCGATCAAGAGCTCGGCTGCTTTGAGGCGCTTGCGGTATTTCGCGACTATCCGAATACTCCGTGCATTGTCGTAACGGATGGGGAGGGGCGCCCTGTCGGTTTGGTGATGCGAGACGCTTTTCATCGCCATCTGTCGGGAAGGTTCTCCGCGGAATTATTCTATGCTCATCCGGCGTCCCGTTTTGCGGATAAGGAAGCTCTTATGGTTGACAGCAAAGTATCGCCTTCCGAGCTGATCGGCCGGGCTTTACGGCGAACGGAAGAGCGGTTTTACGACTGTGTCCTGGTAACGGAGGAAGGAAGACTTAAAGGCGCTCTGACCGTAAGGGATTTAATGGTACTCTCCGGCCGGCTGCAGGATCGGGCGGAGCAGGAGCGCCGCCTGGCCGTGGAAGGCAGCAGTGTTCATGTCGGCGAAATGGAGTCGGCCCTGAAATTAGCGGCATCCGCTGCAGAGGCGGCCCGGGCAGAATGCAGCCGGATGGAGCACTGGATCACGGCCGGCTCCGGGAAGCTGGACCTTGTACATAACTCGTATCTGCGTGTCGAGGATCGAATGAATGAACAGCGAAGCCAGGTACAGGAGCTGCTGCACAATGTGTCAGGGATCGCTTCTCTGACGGCAGAGATCGGCGGGATTGCGGAGACCAGCGAGCTGCTTGCGCTGAACGCCTCCATTGAGGCGGCTCATGCCGGGGCGCATGGGCGGGGATTTCAGGTCGTGGCGGGAGAAGTACGCTCGCTCGCCCATCATACCCGCAGTTTGACGGCCAGCATTTCTTCGCTGCTTGGAAAGATTGGCGAGCTGGCTGCCCACACGGCAGAGCTCACCGGAGCCGCAGCGGGCGATATCGGCGGCAGCGCGGAGGAAGTGACGGCCGCGAAGGAACTCTTCTCAAACTTGAAATCCGCGGTTTCCACCGTGGAGCAAGCAGATGAGACGGCGTGCCGGTTGGCACGGGAGAGTGCGGACCGGGCTTTGGAGGTCAAAGGGAGATTGCTTGCGATGAGTGATTTTACAGAGCGTTAACAATTCTCTGGACTGGCATTTACAAACAGAGCATATAATAGCTCCGAAGAGTGATGAGAAGGAGACAGACACCTATAATGAAGTCCACAGTTGACATAGAAAAGCAAACCATCATTGATATAGAAAAGCTGGATCTCTACTACGAATCCTTTCATGCGCTCAAGGGCATGGATTTGCAGGTACCGGAGAAGGCCGTTACCGCGTTCATCGGGCCGTCCGGCTGCGGGAAATCAACGCTGTTGCGTACTTTGAACCGGATGAACGACATGATTCCGGGAACCCGGATTGAAGGCAAGGTCCTGATCGGGGGCACGGACATTTACGGAGGCGGCATCGAGGTGGAAACCCTGCGCAAGCGGGTAGGCATGGTTTTTCAGCAGCCGAATCCATTTCCGAAATCGATTTACGATAATGTTGCTTACGGCCCCCGTCTGCACGGCAGCCCTCCAAAGGCTCAGCTTGACGAACTGGTGGAGCAAAGTCTCCGGCAGGCGGCCTTGTGGGACGAAGTCAAGGACTTTTTGAAGAAATCCGCACTGAGTCTGTCCGGCGGACAGCAGCAGCGGTTATGTATTGCCAGAGCGCTTGCCGTACAGCCTGACATCCTGCTGATGGATGAAGCGACCTCGGCGCTTGACCCCGTTTCGACGCAGAAGATCGAAGAGCTGGTTCAGGAGCTGCGGGACCGGTATACGATCGTCATGGTCACGCATAATATGCATCAGGCGGCGAGAGTATCGAACCAGACCGTATTCTTCCTGAACGGCGTGATTGTCGAAGCGGCTGACACGGAACAGTTATTCTCGAATCCGAAAGATTCGCGCACCGAAGATTATATTTCCGGCAGATTCGGCTAATTGCGGCTTCCCGTAAGGGGAATGCGGTTCTTAGTCTGACGGAAGACCTATAGATTCGAGGAGGAGCCATTACTTTATGATCCGAAGATTGGAATTTGATAAAAACCTTGAGGAACTCCGGAGCCTTTTGCGTGAAATGGGCGAGCATGTTATCGACGCGCTGGAAGGCGCCGTGCTTTCTCTTCAGCATCAGGATACGACCCGGGCGCAGGAAATCGTTGCGGCTGACATCCGCCTCAATGCGATGGAAGAGAAGATTATGGATATCGGTTCGCGTCTTATCATTACGCAGCAGCCGGTAGCCAAGGATTTGCGAAGAATTATCGTAGCCTTCAAAATATCGAGCGATCTCGAGCGGATGGGAGATCTTGCGCTGGACGTAGCGAAGGTAACCCTGCGTATTCAGGGCCAGGAGCTGATCAAGCCGCTGGTGGATATTCCTCGGATGGCGGAAATCGTTAAGCTCATGACGAAGGAAGCGATTACAGCATATCTGGACGAGAATACCGATCTGGCACATAAAATGGCGCTGGATGACGATCAGGTCGATCATCTGTACAGCGCTATGATCAACGAGCTGTACTCTTACATGATCAAGAAGCCTGATGCCGTATCACAGGCGATGCTGTTGACACTGGTCGGAAGGTACATCGAGCGTATCGCTGATCATGCGACCAATATCGGTGAAAGCGTCGTTTATCTGGTAACGGGCAAGCGTCCGGATTTGAACCGGTAGAATCAGCCCGCAGGCGGACCGGAAACACGGAACCTATATGAATGCAAGAAAGCGCACCGCTGCCGTCAGGCGGCCGGGCGCTTTCTTCTTTTATATCCCCTTGAAGCGGATGCGGCACTTTGTGGGGCTATGACCATGTGGTAAGATGTTAAGGATAAGCCATTGAAGACGAGGTGCATAATGGACAAGCTGATTCTAATAGATGGAAATAATGTAATTTACCGCGCATTCTTCGCCATGCCTCCGCTGACCAACACGGCGGGCCAGCAGACAAATGCCGTATACGGCTTTACGACGATGCTGCTGCGCCTCATCGAGGAACACAAGCCGAGTCATCTGATCGTCGCTTTCGACGCGGGGAAGATCACCTTCCGGCATGAGGGCTACCAGGAGTACAAAGGGGGACGGCAGAAGACCCCGCCGGAGCTGTCGGAGCAGTTCCCCCTGCTGAAGGACCTGCTGCGCGATCTTGGCGTTTCGCAGTTTGAGATCGAGAACTATGAGGCGGATGACATCATTGGCAGCATTTCCCGTCAGGCAGATGAGGCGGGGCGTCAGGTAATGATCGTATCGGGAGACAAGGATATGCTGCAGCTGGCGTCGGAGCATACGACCATCGCACTGATCCGCAAGGGCGTCACCGATATCGAGTTGTACGGACCGGAGCAAATCCGCCAAAAATACGATCTGACGCCGCAGCAGATCATTGACCTCAAGGGCCTGATGGGCGATGCGAGCGACAACATTCCCGGCGTGCCGGGTGTCGGCGAGAAGACCGCGCTCAAGCTCCTGCACCAGTTCGGCACAGTGGAAGGCGTGCTTGCGGGAACGGGCGAGCTGAAAGGCAAAATGAAGGAAAAGCTGGAGGCGCATGCGGAAGACGCCATAATGAGCAAAAAGCTGGCCACCATATTCCGCGAGGTGCCGCTGACGCATTCCTGGGAAGACATGGCCTTTCAGGGTCTGAAGAGCGACACCGCCGGCCCCGCGCTGGCGAAGCTGGAATTCAAGTCGCTGCTGGAGCGGCTGTCTTTGAGCGGGAGCGCTCCTGTGAACGGAGAGAACGCTCCCAAAGCCGTCGACCTGGACATCGTCATTGCGGGCGAAGCGGAGCTTGAAGAGCTTGCGGCCGCGCTCAAGGATGTCAAGGCGCTGCATGTCGAGACGAACGGCGAGAACCCGCACCGCGCAGAGGTAATCGGTCTCTCAGTGTCGACGCCGGAGCGGCATTATTTTGTACCGTTCGAGCTGCTGAAGAGCGACGCGGCGGCGGCATTGCGCGATTGGCTCGCCGACGAGCAGGCGCCGAAGAACGGCTACGATCTGCACCGTGCCGATTTGACGCTGCACTGGCAGGGCGTTCCTTTTGCCGGCGCGGCGCATGATGTGCAGCTCGCCGCCTACCTGCTCGACCCGACCGAGGCGAACCAGAACCTCAGCGACCTTGTCGCCAAATACGGCCTGCCGCGTCTTGCTCCGGACGAGGAGGTATTTGGCAAGGGAGCCAAATACAAAGTGCCGGAGATGGACATTCTGGGCGCGCATGTCGCCGCCAAGAGCGCGGCCGTGCTTGGACTTGTGCCGAAGCAGGAGAAGGATTTGGCCGATACAGCCATGTCGGGGCTGTTCCATGATCTCGAAATGCCGCTGTCGCGAATTCTGGCGGACATGGAGAAGCAGGGCATTTCCGTCAACACAGACGGCCTTAAGGAGCTGGGCCGGGAGTTCGAAAGCACCATCTCCGGTCTTGTGGAGCAAATCTATGAAATCGCCGGAACGGAATTCAATTTGAATTCGACGAAGCAGCTCGGGGAGATTTTGTTCGACAAGCTGGGTCTGCCTGTCATCAAGAAGACGAAGACCGGTTACTCCACAGATGCCGAGGTGCTGGAGAAGCTGGAGCCTTACCATGAAATCGTGCGGAATATTTTGCAGTACCGTACGCTTGCCAAGCTGCAGTCCACCTACGTGGAGGGGCTGCTGAAGGAGATTGCCCCGTCCACAGGCAAGGTCCATACCTTCTACCGCCAGACGATCGCGGCGACCGGAAGGCTGAGCAGCCAGTTCCCCAACCTGCAGAACATTCCGATCCGTTTGGAGGAAGGCCGAAAAATCCGCAAGGTTTTCGTGCCCTCCGAGCCAGGCTGGTCGATTCTCGCGGCTGACTATTCGCAGATTGAGCTGCGGGTGCTTGCTCATATTTCGGACGACGCAAGGCTGAAGGAAGCCTTTTTGCATGACATGGATATTCATACCAAGACGGCTATGGACGTATTCGGCGTGCCTGCCGATGCGGTAGACGGCAACATGCGCCGCTCCGCCAAGGCGGTTAACTTCGGGATTGTGTACGGCATCAGCGATTACGGGCTTTCCCAGAACCTGAATATCACCCGGAAGGAAGCCGCAAGGTTCATCGAGCAATATTTCGAGGTATTCCAGGGCGTTCGCCGCTACATGGACGAGATTGTCCGGGAAGCGCGCAAAACGGGCTATGTCACAACGCTGCTGGAACGCCGCCGCTACCTGCCCGAGATCAATGCGAGCAACTTCAACCTGCGTTCATTCGCAGAACGGACGGCGATGAATACGCCGATTCAAGGGACCGCTGCCGATATCATCAAGCTGGCGATGATCCATATGGACCGGGCCTTGTTCAAGCAGAAGCTGAAGAGCCGCATGCTGCTGCAGGTACATGACGAATTGGTATTCGAGGTGCCGGAAGAAGAGCTGGAGACGATGAAGAAGCTTGTGCCCGAGGTCATGGAAGGCGCGCTGCAGCTATCCGTTCCGCTCAAGGCAGAGGTCAGTTACGGGGCAGACTGGTATGAAGCGAAATAAAGGTCCCGCGTCCCCTGCTTATCCGGTATAATGAAGTAGAGGTGAAGACATCATGCCGGAATTACCGGAAGTAGAGACCGTCAAGAGAACACTGAACACCTTGGTGCAAGGAAAAAAGATACACAAAGTCACCGTGCGTCTGCCGCGCATTATCCGGCGGCCGGACGATATTCGAATATTTGAGACACTTCTGGAAGGCCATACGATCGAGCGTGTGGAGCGCCGCGGCAAATTTTTGCGCTTTCTGCTGGACGGTCTGGTGCTCGTCTCCCATCTGCGGATGGAGGGGCGGTACGGATTGTATGCGGCGGGAGAGCCTTTAGATAAGCATACGCATGTTATTTTTTACTTTGACGATGGAACCGAGCTTCGCTATACGGATGTAAGGCAGTTCGGCACGATGGATCTTTTTCTGCCCAGAGAGGACCTTGAGCTCCCCCCGCTGAACAAGCTGGGACTGGAGCCGCTGGGCCCTGAATTTACAATCGAAGCGTTTAAGGATCTGGCTGCCGGGAAAAATAAAAAAATCAAGCCCCTGCTGCTCAATCAGGCATATGTGGTCGGCATCGGCAATATTTATGTGGATGAGTCCCTGCATCTGGCCGGCATTCATCCGGAGAGAAGCGCCAAATCCCTCTCCGAAGAGGAACTCAGTCGTCTTCATCAGGCGATTGTTTCTACGCTATCGGAAGCGGTGAATGCCGGCGGCTCCTCCGTGAAGTCGTACGTGAACGGGCAGGGCGAGAGCGGCTCGTACCAGCATCAGCTGCGGATATACGGGCGCAAAGACGCCATCTGCTACACCTGCGGTTCGAAGGTGGAGAAAAGCGTAGTAGGGGGACGGGGCACCCATTTTTGCCCAAGCTGCCAGCCGCCGCTTTTAACTTGAACCTGATGTTAGTGCCGGATTGATTTGCGCCGGTTTTCTTCAGAATATCAGAAAGTATAAGCTTCGCGCTTATCCTTAACCTGATATTCTTACGAGAGATGGATGCCTTCCTCTTCCAGAGGACGGCGAAGCCGTTTCTTCTTAGATTTCACGATTTTTCATGAAGGTTGACACCCATAGCCCATCCCGCCCATATACTGGGTGAAGAATGCTACAATTGCGAACGGCCGCTTCCCGGTGGTTACGGAGGCGCAGGTTCTTCAACGGGAGGGATTGCGGGTGATCAGCCCCATTTTTTCGCTGCTGCTGCTGGCTTTTGCCCTGAGTCTGGACGGTTTCGGTGTCGGCATTACATACGGATTGCGCAAATTGAAAATACCTCTGCTTTCCGTTCTCATCATCTCGTTCTGTTCCGGTGTTGTGATGTGTGTGTCGATGCAGGTTGGCTCGCTGCTGGCCAAAATCGTTTCGCCGCATCTCGCTTCCCTGTTCGGGGCGGTTATCATACTTCTGATGGGCTGCTGGTCTTTGGTGCAGCTGATGATGCAGAAGGAGGGGAAGCCGGATGATGAGGCCGCCCTCGGAACCGTCGTCAAAGACAGCGAGGAACTTCCGGCTTTGACGGATGGAGCAGCGAAAGCAGAGCCTGACAGCTCGGCAGTATTTTCCTGGGAGCTTCGGAGACTGGGAATTGTCATTCAAATATTGCGTACGCCGTCTTCAGCCGACATAGACCAATCGGGCAGCATCTCCTCTGCAGAGGCGCTCGTTCTGGGCATTGCGCTTTCGCTCGACGCTTTCGGGGCGGGCCTCGGGGCCGCGCTCCTCGGATTTAATCCGCTCTGGACGTCGCTTGTGATCGCTCTGTTCAGCGGCAGCATTCTGGTTCTGGGGCTGAACACGGGACTGCGTTTTGCCGGAAGCGTCTGGATGAAGCGCGCCTCGGTGCTGCCCGCTCTGCTCTTGATTGCCATAGGAATATTGAAGCTGTTATGAGGTGAAAACATGATTATGGGCTTAACCGGAGGAATTGCCTCCGGAAAAAGCACCGTGTCCGCCATTCTCGCCGAGAAGGGGGCAAAGGTCGTTGATGCCGACGCCATTGCCCGGGAGGTTATGCTCCCCGGACACGAGGTGCTGGCCGCCGTTGTGAAATATTTTGGCGAGGGGATATTGCTCCCTGATGGAACGCTAAACCGTAACAAGCTGGGGGAAATTGTATTTAATGATCCTGAAGCCCTCAAGGCTCTGAATGGAATGACCCATCCGGCCATCCGCCGGATTACCCGGGAACGGATGCAGGCCTTCGACCGGGAAGCGCCGGAACGTCTGGTTATTGCCGATATTCCGCTGCTCTACGAGTCGGGACAGGAGGATATGTTTGAACGGATTTTGGTCGTCTATGTGCCGCGCGATATACAGCTTGAGCGTCTGATGAAACGGAACGGACTGACACGCGAGCAGGCGGAAGCCCGCCTGGACTCGCAAATGGATATCGAGCTGAAACGGGCCAAAGCGGATTATGTCATCAATAACAGCGGGGATGTGGCCGACACCGAGCGGCAGATCGCCGTTTTGTGGGACAGGCTGGGTCTGCCATGCTGAAATGGCTTCGTAAAAAAAGAGTTCTGCTGCTGTTATTTCTCGGCTTTACCGCAATTCTGTTTCTCAGCACCAACTGGATGTCCTTGTTCTACCCGATTTATTATAAAGAAGAAATCCGTACGCACAGCTACACGTATCAGGTTGATCCTTATCTTATAGCGGCCATTATACGGGTAGAGACGAACTACAAGACCGGACGCGAGTCGAAAAAGGGAGCCATCGGGCTGATGCAGCTGATGCCGGACACGGCCAAATGGGCCCTTGAGCAGGCCAAGCTCCCCGATGTCTCGATGAACAGGCTGAAGAATGAGCCTTCCGCCAATATCGAACTGGGTGCCTGGTATTTGCATACCTTGTCCGATGAGTTTGACGGCAACCGCACGGCGGTCATTGCGGCCTATAATGCCGGACCCGGCAAGGTGCAGCGGTGGCTCAAGGAAGGCTCGTGGAACGGAAGCGAAGAGGACGTTAAAAGCATTCCGTTTGGTGAAACCCGCCACTATGTGCAGCGCGTGATTTACTATTACAATCAGTATACGGAGATTTACGGAAACGTTTTTTAGCCTGAGGGTCCACGAGAAAAGAAGTGCCTACAGCCGCTTCGGACCGTTCAGCACTTCTTCGGCAAGCTTATTTGGGCAGATTATTGGAATTGACCTGCCAGTTGTTGTTCAGCCAGGGTTACAAGACGTTTCGTAATGTAACCCCCGATCGAACCGTTCTCATAAGAAGTTTTATTGCCTTGATATCCATCCGGAGAAAGAGTGATACCAAGTTCTTGGGCAACTTCATATTTCAGTTGCTCCAAAGCTGCATTCGCTCTTGGTACGACAAGGTTATTGGTGCTGGATTGACCATTGCTTGCTTGTGCCATTTCTGTTCACCTCCTATCGGTTGGTAACTGTATTATGTGCCGGACATGCCACATTCATAACTCATAATTAAAGGTGTTTTCTGGAAAAGTAAAACCTATAATTTTTGCAAAGGAAGTGATCGGATCATGAAATGCCCATACTGCGACCATACCAACACCAAAGTGCTCGATTCACGTCCAGCCAATGAAAATAAATCGATCCGCCGCAGGCGGGAGTGCGAGAGGTGCAGCCGGCGCTTCACCACGTTCGAGATGGTGGAAGAGACTCCACTGATCGTTATCAAAAAGGACGGCAGCCGCGAAGAGTTCAGCCGCGACAAAATACTCCGGGGTCTCATCCGCGCCTGCGAAAAACGTCCCGTATCCGTCGAGCGGCTCGAGATGATCGTCTCCGAGGTCGAGAAATCGCTGCGCGGCATCGCAGTAGCCGAGGTCGATAGCCAGCAGATCGGCGAGCTTGTCATGGAGCAGCTCTACCCGGTGGACGAAGTGGCTTATGTCCGCTTCGCATCCGTATACCGCCAGTTTAAAGACATCAGTATGTTCATGAAGGAATTAAAGGCCCTCTTGTCCAAAAATCCTTCAGAGACGGACGGACTGTAAGCCCAGGCTTTACAGTTTGTCCGCTCTGAATTCTTCTTACTCCACCGGATGACAATCCGGTGCATGTCCTCCAAAATATTTTTTAAAATAACTGTTGACACATAGCTCGTAATTTTATATGATATAGAAGTCGGCTGCGAGACATGATGCTGCAGAAGACACCAAGAAGCCGATGCATACATATCGGATTTAGATAACATGGGGCCTTAGCTCAGCTGGGAGAGCGCATCGCTGGCAGCGATGAGGTCAGGGGTTCGATCCCCCTAGGCTCCACCATAAATTATTATTTGGACTCTTAGCTCAGTTGGTAGAGCAGTTGACTCTTAATCAATTGGTCCAGGGTTCGAGTCCCTGAGAGTCCATACAAGAAAGAACGGCAGCGATGCCGTTCTTTTGCTGTTGAATTTGCCTATGCTAGGCTTTGGGCGTACTAATAAAAAGCGTTGACCTTATGGGTCAGCGCCTTTTTTTGTAGCCTCTGAAATTTACAACGTTGATGCCATTTTAATCATAACGCAGTACTGAGAAATGTTTTATCAAAATCAAAAAACAATAAAAAATGCACAAGAGAATAAGAAATTAAGCGTGGTAGACTATTTTTTAGAAAAATATTTTTATGTGACAATATTAAAGTTGAATCTGGAGAAGTTGCCATCAACGAAAACTTGATCAATATGGATTTTATGAAAGACCGACAAATCTACAGGTACTTTGGACTTATGGATGATAGTCTCAGTTCCATTTCACATGTATTTGCTTCTGGATTTATTGATGTCGCTTCTCCAAGAACATTAAACTTGCAGGAAATTCAGACAAGGGATTATTGGCCTGAATATTCTGAAATTTACCTTTTTGAAAATCCCTCTGTATTTTCTTACTTAGTGTTAGAAATTTTATGGATGCAGCAACGTACAGGAGATTCTTAGATCCTGATAGCTTGCCCATGTCTTTTCAAGATAGAAAGCTTCTTCGCAAGATGCGTGGAGATCAATTAGCTCAGGCAATGGCCAAGGCGGGGGTTAAGGTGTATCAGGAATCTTGATTCTCCTGAAGAGTTGGGGGCAGACATTTTAATTCCGTATCATGGTCCGGTATTGTATATTTCTGAAAGTGGCGAATTGTTTTGTTACATGGGGATCGTCAGTAGAGAAGGGAATGAGTCTCCTTTGCATGGGTGGCCTTATTACCTCCGTGGTAAGTCCGCAAGTAAATGCAAAAAGCAGATAAAAGGTTTCTATAGACTGCAAGCAGGCTGTATATTAATGACTGATTTTTTAGATCACGAGTTATACGATACGAAAAGGTTTAAACGACTCAATAATTATATTGTAAGTCTGCCGGTGGCAAACTCTTGCGATTTCGGAATCGTACGAAGAATCCATTCTGAGCATTCATCCTATTTTGAAGAGAATGAATCAATGTCCCGTGCCTGCTTTGGTTTGACTTACGATGAACTTGAACAAGTTGTGGGAATTTATGCTCAAAGATTGGGCATTTTTAATGATTATATTCAATACCCTAGGTAACGAGGTCAATGAAAAACGATAATTTTTGTGATATTACAGGATTGTGGATTCCGCCTAAATTTCCGTATATAACTTTTAATGGGGGCGGTTATACTTATTCTCATGTTTCGTTATACGGTTTTTACCGTCATGTGGATATCATGCTTTCAATGGGAAGCAACACTCTAGCATCGGAAATTTTTACACATGAGGTACCAGACATTGAGGTGTTGAACCAGCTTCATCTAATTGAGGATTATTTTCCAATGGGGATAAAAGTAACTAAAGAACATGTTTTTCCTGATGCTTACATACGTTGATTCTGGGCGATTCATCACAACCAATCTTTTTTTTATTTAATGTTTACATGTTATACTATCCTTAAATTCCTCATAGGAGGCTAAATAAAGTCATGTCTGTACCTAAAAGAATGGATAAACAAACAGCTCGTGAACTACGTTCGATTTTTGAAAAAATGAATATCACCCAAAGTAAAGTCAAAATCGACCTTGATAACGATACAATCGAAGTTGAAGATGACTATTCAATTGATGATATTCTTGAATCCGCCGGTATATTGACTCCTGATGAAGCAAAAGAACTGTACGATGAGGTTCGGAGAATGCGTGAGGATGAGTGGAATTGATGAGAGGTTATTTAATTGATACCAACATTGCTATCGCTTTTTTGGCAGGAGAACCTGACGCCATGTCTTTTGCGCGTCAAGCCAAAGAAGATAAAATGAATATGTATTTTTCGGTAATTACCGAATGTGAGGTGTTTAGCGGCTTAAACGCTGAATTACGCTTACAAGGTATTAAATTATTTAACTCGCGCAGATGTCTAGATGTTACCTCGCGAATTGCACAAAGAGCGGGAGATATAAGAAGGGAACAACGAGCGAAAGGGCGGAAACTTAAAACCCCTGATGCTATTATTATTGCTACTGCAGTAGAATATCAGTTGGGATTAGTTTCACGTGATCATGATATGAGCTTTGTTGGGGATGAGTTTGGCATTCCCCTGATTAATCTTTAGGGGCAGTGAAACCAACCACCCCCTAGAGCGCATCGCTGGCAGCGATGAGGTCAGGGGTTCGATCCCCCTAGGCTCCACCATAATATGGACTCTTAGCTCAGTTGGTAGAGCAGTTGACTCTTAATCAATTGGTCCAGGGTTCGAGTCCCTGAGAGTCCATACAAGAAAGAACGGCAGCGATGCCGTTCTTTTTTTTTGGTTTCATTTTTTGTTCAGTTAGGATCTGTGCCTGTACAACTTTAACGCGTGCCAAGCGACCGACATCAGCCATGCACAATATGCTACCATTAGAAGCCGATTGGGCCAAGATTGCCATGGGTAGTCAAGTCATCCGTACTTGCCGTTATAGGATCAATGGTAAAAAAGGCTGCAGAGGCAATAGCGGCGGCGCTAATCAACAGTAAAGTCAGAATGGGTCACAAGGAACTGGATGCTTGTTCCAAGAGCTTCGTCAACAGTTCGTAGTCAATCGTCTGACCATCACGGATTTTGATCGTCTTTCTTTCAGAAGGGCCTTCAAACAAACCATCCGGCAATATGAGACCAGCGGCGTTAAAGATTGTAAAACTTACGGTTTCCTTTGCTATCGTGATAACAGCTGCATATTTGCCATTTTTCAAAAAATGAGGTTTGCGGTATTGAATCCGTTCCTCTACACCCGGAATCGATTCGTGTACGATCTGCCGAAGCTGGTTGCAAACATTGGCCTGCCACGATTGATTTACATTGCTAATAAAGTCGGTAACTTGCTGGTTCATAGAATCTCCTCTTTCGTTGATATTTTGATTTACTTGTTATCCATTAGACGAAGGGTTAGAAGCACGATCCACAGGCACCCTGCAGCCATAGAAATTCGTTCAAAAAGACCGCTTGGCGCACTCGGCATCACATTGAAGTCCAAGGCAACAAAAACGCTGCATAGAACAAAAGAAGCGAATACGACGACTGCCGAGAGAATGGAATAAATTCTCCATCTTTTCCAATCAGGGCTTTCCTTGAATATACTTGACATGGCAAGGCAAACGGCAATTAATGAACCAAATACCATCGTTCCTCCGATATCGTGGATTTGGCCTGACACGCTGCGGCTTGCCGGTATACCGGGAGGCCAGTTCAACCCTGGATCTATGGGGAACAAAGCAGCGATTAGCAACCCTAATCCGAACGTTCCCATAAAAATGGAGCCCCACACCGCGCCCCTGCCCGAGTGAATTGTTAATCTAAGCACGACGGCAAAAACGATAATCAACGTTCCCGAAAGAAGCAAATTCCATGTCCCAAGCCAGCCTCGCGCGCCCAGATTCTGATGACTGATCCAATGGCGAACAGGATTGAATTCTGGTCTTGTCAATGCGTCAATGGTAGCTACAACATTAAGGGAAATCGGAGCGATAAATCCCAACTTCAACAATCTTTTGTTCCATACTGTAGACATCTGTTCATATCTCCATTAAAATTTTCTGTTAGATTGAAATGTGTTATAATCGTACCATATATCTTATCTTACTAAACTAAGATAAATAAATCATATTCGGAGCTGGTATTTATGTCAAGCAAACTTTCTGCCCTCACTCCAATTCAACTGGAGCTTCTTGCCGCTTTACGCCAAAACAGCACAAATACCATATTGTTTCACACATCTATTGCAGAATCGTACGGTCTTAACGCTACAGATCATAAATGTCTGGATCACATCATACGAAACGGCCCCCTAACGGCAGGGCAAATTACAGATTATACCGGTTTGACGACAGGTGCAGTGACCGGAATAATCAATCGGCTGGAGAAAGCTGGATATGTAAAGCGGGAGAAGGACCCGGAGGATAAAAGAAAAGTACTTGTTCACAAAGTTCCATCAAAATTACAACATATCGACGCCAAATTTGAAGCCGCCTTGAACGATACGATTCAAATTTTATGTAAATATTCAGATGAAGAATTATCCGTCATCTTGGATTTTGTCAATCGGTGCAACACGATGATACAAACCCATATGGCAAAGTAATTAATATTTTTCGGATCGTCTGCAGATGCAGCCGCTTTAAAGGGCGAAGACTTGTTACAGGTTGGATCAGAAATAGACCGCTACCTTTATCTTTATCGAGGGCGGTCTATTTTTTTGAGGTAAGACAGCAGTTCATCGGCTTAAATTAAGAAAATGAAAAACCGCTTGATAAACTAATGTTATTAGTTTAGAATAAAACTAATAACATTAGTTTTTCTTTATTAACATAAGGGAGGAATTATTCATGAATCTTAATGTATCCATTCGTGAATTCGGAAGCATTGCTTCCATCGTATCGGGACTGCTGCTGTTTGCCGCGCATTTATTCGAAGAGATTTCATCGAGCGACATCTTAATTGTGATTGCCAAGAACCTCATATTGGTTGCTCATTTGATGATGGTATTTGCTCTGATATCCATTTACGATAACCATACGAGAACAAGACGATTTGGTATGCTCGCTCTACTGTTCTCAACACTAGGCACGATGTTCGTATCAGCGATTGTACTCGTTGAGATTGCAGGCGTTTCGAGCACAGCAGCCGCAGCAGTACTTAAGGCTCCTGAAATACAGTGGATTGTAACGTCTGGTCCGCTTCTGTTTGTCTTCGGTATATTGATTCTTGGTGTCCAGTTAATAAAATCGGGAACTTACGCCAAGCAGGCTGGTATATTCCTGATTCTTGGAACGATTGTCTTTGCTGCTGCGGGTTACACGAGTGGCGCGGCTTCTATCTTCGTTATTGCGGGTTCCGCTCTTACCGGTGCCGGGTTTATCCTGTTGGGGAATCTTTTAAGACAAGTGAAACCAGCCTCAGCGTTTGCATAAACATCTCCCTCGGCGTGGCTCCAAACGATTAGCCCCATGTTCTGGTCTTTCAGAACAGGGATAATTTCCCGTTCGATTTCGCGTGCTGTCAACGAGTAATACGATTGGCTGCTCTTGAATGCAGCAAGACCCCGGAGCTCGGATATCCCGCGCGACTTCATGATCTTCCATCCTTGCATGTTGGAGCAGCCGATGTAGCGAATTTTACCGCTAATTACCGTGTCGTATTGCAGGAACCGCGACACCTAAAGTAGATCGAATTCGCCTCCAATGATGCGATTAAGGGTTTGACCCCTCAAGGCGCCCACAATGACTGAAGACCTTCTGAGTGCAGAGGTCTTTTTGTTTTATACAAAGACTTTTGACCATGTTAAAGGAGTATGAAATATCAGAGTTTTAAATTAAAGGATAACACTGAAAACTAAATTTAATACTGTAGCTAAAAGTGTCAATATACCTTGATTGATGTATGTAAAATAACCAATTCATTTTGTAAACTTATCTGGACTGAGCGATTGCTTGCTCTACAGCGGAATCATGAATCCGCACAAATGACCAGGAGGTGTTTGATACTGAGTCCTAATCTGACTTCAGCAACGCAAAGTGCCGCGAGCGAAGTTTCTTCTGTTCGCCTTCCGTGGGCCGGATTATTAGCCCTTGCCATGGCAGGGTTTATCTGTATCCTCACAGAGACGCTTCCAGCCGGTTTGCTTCCTCAGATCGGCGGGGGACTTGGAGTTTCGGAGGCGGCTGCCGGCCAGCTTGTCACTTCATATGCTATCGGCTCCCTGCTCACCGCAATTCCTTTAACAGCGGCAACACGAGGGTGGAGGAGGCGGCCGCTGCTCTTGCTGTGCATTATCGGTTTTCTCATGTTCAACAGCGTGACTGCACTATCCTCTATCTACATGCTGACGCTGGTTGCCCGTTTCTTGGCTGGAGTTTCTGCAGGTGTCTTGTGGGGAATGACAGCAGGCTATGCCCGGCGTATGGTGCCCGATATCCTCAAAGGTAAGGCCATGGCGGTGGCGATGGTCGGCACGCCTCTCGCTCTGGCGCTTGGTGTTCCAGCCGGAACATTCCTTGGCGTTCTTGTTGGCTGGCGCGCTGTTTTTGCCATCATGTCGCTGCTGGCGGCGCTGCTCATTGCTTGGGTGCTCTGGAAGATGCCGGACTTCTCTGGACAGGCCGCTGATAAGAGACTCCCCCTTCGCCAAGTCATCAACTTGCCAGGGGTGCGGCCCGTATTGATTGTTGTGCTGTCATGGGTGCTGTCTCATAACATTTTGTACACTTATATTGCGCCTTACCTTGCCAAGGCCGGACTTGCCCGGCGTGTTGACTTGATGCTGCTTAATTTCGGTATTACGTCGGTTGCCGGAATCTGGATAATCGGGCTGTTGATTGATCGTATGCAGCGCTTATTGGTGTTGATCAGCCTTGCGGGTTTCGCATTGGCAGCCCTTCTGCTTGGCACAAGCAATCAGCCCGTTGTGATTTATTTAGCGGTATCGGTCTGGGGACTTACATTTGGCGGAGCGGCTACACTGCTGCAGACGGCAATAGCTGACGCAGCTGGCGAGAGTGCGGATACGGCTCAATCGATGCTGGTGACAGTATGGAATCTGGCCATCGGAGGTGGCGGGATAATCGGCGCTGTTTTACTCGAAACCCTAGGCGTTCGATCCTTCCCGTGGGCCTTGTTTATGCTGCTGCTCATTGCACTGCTCGTTGTGTGGCGGGCAAGAGAACATGGATTTCCTATACTTCTTCGAGAGAAGGGATGAGAAACTTATGATCGATTGGTGAAGACATGACAATCAGGATCGTATAGGTTCCATATTTATCGCACTGATTGCCAAACTCTTCGAGTGCGCGTGTAGAGTCGGTCATTACTTTTAATAAATAATTGTGTTCTCCGCTTATTCGGTGGCACTCGGCAACATGGGGAGATGAACGGACGAAATCAAGAAAGGGATAGCAGTCTCTAGTCCGAAACAACATATAGGCTGCTGTGTTTTTTTCGATTTTTTCAGGACTGATGATTGTGCGATACTCTTCGATCACGCCTTTTTCTTCCATTCGTTTTACTCTTTCCGTTACAGCAGGTTGGGATAGACCCACGCTTTTACCCAGCTCTGTCATCGAAATCCGCGCTTGATTTTGAAGATGGAAGAGGATTTGTTTGTCCACATGATCCATTATGAATGTCCTCCTTTAAAGTTAAGGTGTTTCAAAGAAAATTTCTTTTATTGCTTTGTATAATTATCATAATGGATTGATTCTGATATGTAAAATGAGTGATTTAATTTAATATATGAAAGTTAGAAAGGATGGCTGGAAATGAGTAAATACGAACTAAATAAGAGAGATACAGAAGCGCTGCAGGCACATATTGATGAAGTCATTGATCGTACAATTGCCGACAAAAGGCTGGTTGGCGCTGTTGTCCAAGTTACGCTTAACGGGATGCTATGTTATAACCGTGCTGCCGGATATGCAGATCGTGAACACAACCGGTTCATGCAAAATAATACTCTATTCCGGCTTGCTTCCGTATCGAAACCGATCGTTTCCACGGCTGCTCTGGTGCTTGTATCGCAAGGCCGTCTGCAGCTGGATGACCGTGTAGACAGATGGCTGCCTGAGTTTCGTCCCCGTTTGCTAAGCGGTGAATTTGCCGATATAACCATCCGGCATTTGTTGACTCACACGGCAGGGTTGAGCTACCGTTTCTTCCAGAAGGAGCATGATTCATATGACAACGCCGGAGTATCAGACGGTATGGATCAGGCCGGCATTTCATTGGAAGAAAATTTACGGCGTATTGCTTCCGTACCACTCCTCTATAAGCCCGGTACCCAGTGGGAATATTCCATTGCAACAGATGTGCTCGGTGCGGTCATTACCAGATCCGCCGATGCCCCGCTGGGCGAAGCAGTTCGCTCTCTTGTGACTGAACCCCTTGGCATGAAGGATACCGGGTTTATTGCGGTTGATCCCCTAAGGCTGTCCGCGGCCTATGCCAACGATGTTCCTGAACCGCGCCGGCTGCTTGATTCTGACCACATTCCATTTGTAGAAGGTACTTCGGGTTTCAGACTTGCTCCCGGCCGGGCGCTTGATCATACGGCGTATCCTTCCGGCGGAGCTGGCATGGTTGGCAGCGCGGGCGACTTTATGCGGTTGTTGGAAACGCTGCGAAAAGGCGGAGCGCCTTTATTGCCGGAGAAGCTGGTTCGGGAAATGACCACCAACCAGATTGGCAATCTTCCAATGGCCTACTGGCCAGGGCGCGGGTTCGGGTTAGGTTTTACCGTACTAAAAGATCCGGAGGCCGCTCAAACTTCCGAGTCGCCGGGAACTTGGCGTATGGGCGGAACTTACGGGCATTCCTGGTTCGTTGATCCCGTCAAGCAAATAAGCGTCGTGGCGTTCACCAATACCGCGCTGGAAGGCATGTCGGGCCAGTTCACGATAGATCTTTGTGAAGCGGTTTATGAAGGTCTTAGGAAGTCATAAGACGGGGGTTTGAAAGTGAAGCGAAGGGGAAGTGGTATAATCAAACACCTGATTTCAGAAA
Organism: Paenibacillus apii; assembly: GCF_011043685.1. NCBI lineage: Bacteria > Bacillati > Bacillota > Bacilli > Caryophanales > Paenibacillaceae > Paenibacillus > Paenibacillus apii. The sequence goes on from NZ_JAAKGU010000004.1 coordinate 371,571, forward strand.
AATTTGGCGACCTGTCTCCGGCCCAGTACCGGAAGCAGGTCGCCGCTTGTAATTTATCTAAATTACCTCAGATCGTTTTAAGCAAATTACCGTCAATGACATAATCCGACCCGGTAATCATGGATGCTTGCTCTGAGGCAAGGAAAACCGTGAGGTTCGCGATATCTTCCGGTTGGGCAAAGCGGCCTAAAGTGATGCCGGCCATTGCGGGCAGTTGTTCCATGATATCCTCTGAAGTCTTGCCTGCAGCGGCGCCGACCCATTTTGCCAAACCGGTTTCCGAGTGATTCCACAGCGGTGTCACTACGGGTCCTGGCGAATGGAATTAACCCGAATCTGGCGTGAACCAAATTCTCCGGCCAGCATTTTGGTCAGGTTGTTCAGTGCTGCTGTTCCCATTCCTCGCTTGGCGTCGCCAGAAAGCCTTGTCCTCTTCTTTCATCAATAGCTCCAACATTGTTAATCAAAATATCAATCCTGCCGAAGGCCCTAATCAGCTTCGAAGACAGCTCGTTCGTATCGCGTGCGGTATTAACATCAATGGCTAAATGTTTGACCGGATGACTTTGGACAAGCTGTTCCAGCTCTTTTGAGAGAGTACGGCTGATTGCGACTACTTTTGCGCCTTCCTCTACGATTTTTTTTGCGAACAGACCGCTTTGAGCGAGAGACTCTGGTAAGTTTTCGATGACTGACGCGTCCAGTATCTTTTTCTAAAGCGGTTGATTTTTCAAAAGGAATAAAATATGATTATTAATGAATGAACCATTCATTCATTAATATATTGAGAATCAAGGAGGATATACTGCCTATGGAAAGAATAGATACGAAATGGACTGTGAAAGGCAAATATGTCATCATTACCGGGGCAACCAGCGGCATTGGGCTGGCAGCTGCGAAAGAGCTTGCGATGCGAGGAGCAAATCTGGGAATTGTAGCCCGTAATCAGGAAAAAGCGAATAAGGTAGCGGCTCATCTCAAGGCAATCGGGCGAAATGCCGGCACCATTGACGTTTTTCTGGCGGATATGGCTTCACAGCAATCCATACGCCAAGTCGCTGCGGACATACTGAAGAGATTACCTACAGTCGATATTTTGATAAACAATGCCGGAGCTTTATTTTTAACACGAAAGTTAACGGTTGACGGTATTGAGATGACTTGGGCGGTTAATCATTTGGCCCCCTTTCTGCTCACGAACCTGCTGCTTGAACGGTTAAAAGAAAACGGTCATGCCCGCGTTATTACAACCGCTTCTCACGGCCACAAGATGGCCAAGAAGGGAATCCGCTTTGACGATCCAAGCGCGAAGGGGCTATACGGCTTTCCGCAAAGTTTATTAGGCGGAGCCAATATTCGCTACGGGGAGACCAAGCTTGCCAACATCATGTTCACGGCTGAATTGGGAAGGAGATTGGAAGGAACCGGAGTCGTGGCTTCCTGTTTTGATCCCGGTCTGGTATCGACGAACTTTAACCAGGACAACGGATGGTTAGCCCGAATGACTATGGCGGTTATGAAGCGGTTCTCCCGCACTCCGGAGAAGGGGGCCGAGACCTTGGTATGGCTGGCGGACTCTAATGAAATGCTCGCTTCCAGCGGGCAATACTATAGGGATCTGCAAAAAATAATTCCATCCCAGCACGCTCGGAATATGGAAGCTGCCAAACGTCTATGGGAGGTTAGCATGGAACAGATTCGGGGGTAAGTGCAAGTAAAAGATCTTTTTAAACGATAAGCTGATGGAGAGTGAACAAACATTGACTCGAGAAAATGAACTTAAATCGGATGCCCCTCTCGATGAACGCAGAGAACAAATAAAGAATGCAGCCCTTAAAGTGTTTGCCAAAAGGGGAATAGAAGGAACGAAAATGAGTATGATTGCAGCCGAAGCCGGGATCAGCCAAGGACTCTCCTACCGCTATTTCAGCTCAAAGGAAGAGATTTTCACCCTACTTGTGCAGGAAGCAATAGATGAAGCGCAGTCTGCGATTAGAAATATCCCCAATCTGCCGGGCTCGCCCAGAGAACAATTTAAATCATTTACAGAAAAAATGCTTGAGGATAATCATAAATATTACTTTATGTTACTCCAGCAAGCGCAAACCTCGGAAGAGGTCCCGATGCAGGTCAAACAGCTGTTGAAACAATATCAAGCGGAGGAAACGATCAGTCTCTTTGAACCTATATTCATCAAGGGACAGCAAATAGGTGAATTCTGTGAAGGCGATCCTCACAAGCTGTTGTTTCTCTACTTCTCGGTCATAACTGGCCTTATGCTGCAGGATATTCCGAACGCCAGAGGCAGCTGGCTCCAGGAAGTCGACATCTTAATGAAAATCTTAACGAAATGAGATGCGTGGGGAAGTTCGGGAAACATTGAGACAATGGGTGTGCCCACAAGAAGGCCAATTGTTCAAGTGCCCCTCTTGTGGGTAAAGTTTAAAACATAGGCAAGCGGCGGATTAATGTTCGATCAGGTTTCCGACGGGGACCGTTTGCTCGTTTTCCGGCTGATTCAAAGGATAGATTCTGGCCATGCCGGTGTTACCATCCACATGCTGGATATAGATGGGCGTCCCTTCATAGGTTACATTTTCCATAATCGGCGAAGCCGCAATCTCTTGAGCTCTTTGCGTATTCATGGCTATACCCTCCTTCAATTTTCGGATAACAAGGAGTAGTGTCACATAAGATGAAGGGATTTATGCACCAAGCTCCAGTTTGCAGATTTTTCCGTTAGAGATATTGAGATGAGTCTGCTATTCTATAGGACGGAACTTGAAATAGTAGGAGGACATCCCAGATGAGACCAAAGTTGAACCGAATGATTTTTTTACTGTTATTGCCTTTTTTATTGGTTGCCGCTAGCTTTCCCGCGTCCGTCCATGCAGAAGAGTCTGCTCTGCTGGACAAGTATTATCCTTCCGACATTGAAGACCACTGGGCCTATGACGCGCTGGATAATTTCGTCAATGCCAACTGGCTGAGCGGCTATGCCGATGCCGATGGAACGATCTACATAAAGCCGAATCATAATATCACCCGCGCCGAGTTCGTAACGATTCTTGTGAATGCGGCAGGTCTGACAAGCAGCCAGCAAGGTAAAACCTTCACGGACGTGAAGGCTGGAAAATGGTACGCCGATCCGATCCGGATCGCCAGCTCGCTCGGCGTCGTCGGCGGCATCAGTCCTACGGAATTCGGTCCTGACCGGCCGATCACCCGGGGAGAGATTGCGGTTATGGTGGTTAACGCTTTTTCATCTACCGTTAAGTTCGACGGACAACCCAAAACCTTTACGGATGTGCCGCAATATTACGCGAAGACAGCCATTCAAAAAGCCAGCCAGGCCGGCATCGTGACCGGAATGACCAAGACCGAATTCAAGCCGTTTAGCCGCGCTACCCGAGCTCAAGCGGTTGTCATGCTGGAACGCTCGCTGAAGCTGCAGCAGGGGAACCTGCCGGCCGCGGAGGATTTGATTGATCTTGCCGCCAGAGCGGACAAGGAAGAAACGCAGCTTATGATAAACAAGAAGTATGACGATCTTGAGCGGATTTTTCTTAAGTATTACACAGGCTACCAGTTCGCTTACAACATGTCCTCCCTGGCCGAGATCAATCAAATGGCCGCCGTGGGCGGAACGATCGACATTGAAGTCGTAAAAGCTCCAACCTTCGTCGTTACCGAGCGTTCGGACCGTCTTGCGGTATTGGATTCGGTATATGGAGAGATCAAAATGAAGATATCGAACGGTGAAAATACCTATGAAGACACGATCAAGACAGACGGCCAATATATGCTGAAGAAAATGGCGGACAACAGCTGGAAAATCTACGCCATTCTCACGGGCGAATAACTGGCAAGAACCGGGGGTTCCATCGGAATCTCCGGTTTTGTTTTTTCAGCTTGTGAAAAAAGTACATATATTAAATGAAAAATGAATAGTAAAATACAAGTATACTGAGTCAGGCAGGAGCGAAATATACTTGGACAAACAAAATAGCAAATATCGGTGGATTGTTTTTACAGCAGTATTGTTTACCTATTTCCTGATTGTAAGTCAAAGGACGGCGCCGGGATTAATTACCGATCAATTGATGAAAGATTTCAATGTATCGGCATCTACCATCGGGCTTTTGACCAGCATCCAATTTTTGGCCTATGCCAGCCTGCAAATTCCGATTGGGATTTTATCCGATCGTTACGGACCTAACCTGTTTCTCATCGCTGGGGCGCTGCTGAATGGACTGGGCACTTTAATTTACAGCGCTGCGCCGAACGAGTTCGTGCTGCTGATTTCCCGGGCGCTGGTAGGCATGGGGGACGCGACGATTTGGGTCAATTTGGTTCTTATCCTGGGTCAATGGTTTAGAGTCAAAGAGTTTGTGGGATTGCTTGGCTTCGCCGGCATGGCGGGCAGTCTGGGCTTCTTGCTGGCAACTTATCCTTTTTCGGCCTGGATTGCCTGGTCGGGCTGGAGAACGCCTTTTTTTACAGTCGGAATTTTACTCTGTCTTTGCGGGATTCTTCTTTATGTCGTACTCGTCAAGCGGCCAAACCAGCTGTTCAAGGACAATCCTGCGGCGGCTCTTCAGACGGAACAAGAGCGGGAAAGAACATTCATGATGTTAAAACGGATATTTTCCGATCGGCAGGCCTGGGCGACCTTCTTCTGTCATTTCGGGCTTGTTGGTATATATGTCGGGTTTATCGGCTCGTGGGCGGTTCCTTACGGGATGCAGATGTACGGGATGTCGCGTTCGCAAGTTAGCCAGCTTATGATGATCGGACTTGTCGGGGCGATTGTTGGCGCTTCCCTGACCACCTGGATTGCCAATCGGCTGGAATCGATAAAGCGCCCCTATATGGTTGTTCATCTGGTCGTTCTCGTCAGCTGGATAGCGTTTCTGGTATTTGGCGGGAAACCACCCTTCTTCATGCTTGCGGTTCTGTTCTTCATCATTGGTTATGGAAATGGGGCGAGCGCTTTAACGTTTGCGGCTGTTCGTCAATCTTTTGCCATGCGAGAGGTTGGCGTCGTTTCGGGGTTTGCGAATACCGGAGGCTTTATCAGCGCGATCCTGCTCCCGAGTATCTACGGGAAGGTGCTGGATCATTTTCAACCGGTATCAAGCGGAGCGGGGTATACTTACGGGTTTATCATCCCGGTTCTGTTCGCCGCACTTGGGGTAATGGGCGGTTTTCTGCTAAGAGAACAGCGCAAGGAATCCTCGAAGGCAAGCGGGATTTCGGTTTGATTGTAAGATGGAGTAAGGCATGGATCTTCAGATTCAGGTGACGGCAGGCGGGTCAAAGGGGGAAGCGGTTTGCATTCCGGAACGCAAGTTATCCAGACAGAAAGACTTTTATTAAGGCCATTTGTCATGCAGGATGCGGAGAGCATGCTTAGAAACTGGATTGGCGATGAAGAAGTGCAGGCTAACTACGGTGAACCCGTGTATGACAATATCGAATCCGTAAATGAGCTGCTGCACCAATGGATGATGTCTTATGCAAGAGAGGATTTTTACAGGTGGGCAGTTGTGCATAAAGAGAAGGAAGAGTGTATTGGACAAATTGCCTTTTGCCATGTGGATAGTGCTCACCATGTTGCGGACATTGAATACTGCATTGGAAGGTCGTACCAAGGGCAAGGATTTGCCACGGTGGCGCTGGCTTCGGTGATCCAATTTGTATTCGAACGAACCGGGCTGAATCGAGTTCAGGCCTTTCATCGGGGAAGAAACGTATCTTCCGGAAGAGTGTTGCAGAAAGCTCAAATGAAGTATGAGGGGATTCTGAGAAAGAGCTACTACTACAGCGAGACAGGCGAGTATGATGATAAAGTTTATTACGGCGTTATCCGAAGCGACTATATCTGAACTTGAAGAGCCTCCAGCTGGTTGAAGCTGAAGGCTCTTTAACGTCTATGGAGCGGTACGGCATGCACAGGGCAGGTTTATAGCATTAGCTACGGGCGTCCGGAATTAACGAGCTTACCAACAAAGATAACGTTTGCTTGTATATGGCATAGGCCGATTGTTCGTCTCCCAGGTGACCGCCAATGTAGAGATGGATGACACCATGGAGCGAGGCCCAGAAAATACGGATCACGGATTGCGTATCGTACCCGCCGTGAATCTGTCCTTGGTCCTGCGCATCTTGGATCACGTCGAATAACTGCCGCATGGCGGTTGCGGTTCCCTGCAAGCTTTCCTCGTCGGGCTTGAACTCTGTGAAGGCTCCTCCGAACATCAGCTTATAATAGCTGGAGTAACGCTGGCCGAACTGCCAAAAGGCTTCACCCAAATTCAGCAACTGCTGCTTCGGGTTGTCCGCGCGGGGGGTTCTCTCCAATTCACCGGCGAGAAGCTTGCAGCCATCCAGATATAACTGCTGGGCTAAGCCCTCTTTGTTGACAAACAAGCTATATATGATTTTGGTTGAGCAATCCATTTTCTGCGCTACTTTTCGCAACGTAACTGCTTCCGGCCCTTCCTTCTGCAAGAGCGTTGCCGCGGCGTCAACGACGAGCTTGCGGAGATTTTCGGTATTTTGCAGCCGGGCTTCTTTGTAGGTTTTCAGCTTTCGCATACCCGGATGGGATGAGGGATCTTGGCTGCTCATATTCATCACCTTTTGGTATTGTGTTTTCTTTTGGAAACATGGTTTCCAGATTTCTTATCAAAAATATTATACAGTTACTGTACGGTTGTCAATGCAGCCAGGATAAGGCACAGAACATATTGACTTTCCAAAAAGAGGCGGTTTCTATGAGTCCAACAGGAAACAGTGTTACCGAAAAGATTCGTACATCTAAATCCGGTCTCCTCCATTTTGTGAGGACTCATTATTTTACCGAACTGGTAACACTGTTTCTTAAACAAAACACAGTATCTTGAAAGGGAGTGCAGCACTATGACATTTCGAGGAAAATGGGCGCTCATTACGGGAGCTTCTTCCGGGATCGGAGAGCAATTTGCGAGACAGCTCGCGAAACAAGGCGCCCACCTGGTGCTCGTTGCAAGGTCGAAGAGCAAGCTTGAGAGCCTGGCGGCAGAACTTAGAACGTCGTATGGCATCAAAGCCGAGGTGATTCCCAAGGATCTTGCGGAACAGGGTGCTCCCGGCGAGGTATACCGGCAGTGTAAGCTTTTGGACCTTGATATCGAATTGCTCGTTAACAATGCAGGCTTTGCGACGCACGGCTTATTTGACCAATTGTCCGGAGTGCGCCAGCATGAAGAAGTGATGCTCAATGTTGCCGCCCTTGTTGACATGACCCATATGTTCTTGCCGGATATGCTGCGCAAAAGCTCGGGCACCGTTATCAATGTGGCTTCGACCGCCGGATTTCAGCCGCTTCCTTATATGGCGGTGTATGGGGCGACAAAAGCTTTTGTCTTGTCCTTCACTCAAGCGTTATGGTGGGAAAACCGCGATCGCGGCATACGGTTCTTCGCGCTATGCCCCGGTGCGACGGATACCGGGTTCTTTAACGTCGTAGGCGCAGAAGAAGCCGCCGTCGGTAAGAAAGAAACGCCGGAAAAAGTAGTAGCGGCTGCGCTTCGGTCACTGGAAGAGGGAAAGGTATTCGTCGTTCCGGGTATGCAGAATTATTTGGGGGCGCAGTTATCGCGATTTATTACACGGAAGCAGGGTCTTCGGCTGGTCGGAGGCATGCTTCGTCCCCGCGGCGGAACGGGTACTCCCCAAAATGCAGGCAATCCGTCCGACCTGGCCGGGAATCGGTGACGTCCATATTGAAAGACCACCTTCCATGGATAGAAGACAATCCGTGGAAGGTGGTCTTTTTCGCTCTAATCAGATTGTTTCGGATTCGCTCTGGCCAGCGCCTGACCGAATAAGATATATTCTTGCCTCGAAAGGCCTCAGATGTTGAGAATCCAGCGGTTCTTCCGCAGCAGGATAATTAGACAGCAGCAGAGCCGGTTTTGTAGGCGGGGCATCCAAGGCGACGGTCTGCTCATCAGCCGAGAAGTTAGTTACCACAATTAGAATTTCATCACCAAGGGTCCGCTGATAAGCGAATACATCGGGATGCTCCTCAAGCAGCGGTTTGTATTCGCCGTAGACGATAACCTCATGCCGTTTGCGAAGCCGGATTAATTCACGGTAGTAATGCCATACGGAGCTCGGGTCGGCCAAAGCATTAGCGACATTGATTTCCCTGTAATTGGGATTGACGTTAATCCACGGGGTTGCCTCGCTGAATCCGGCGTTGGCGCTGTCATCCCACTGCATGGGCGTTCGGGCGTTGTCCCGGCTTTTGTGATAGATATCCTGCATGACCTCGTCGTGCGAGCGCCCATTGATTTCGCATTCGATCCGGTAGAAGTTGAGGGTCTCCACGTCCCGGTAATCCTGAATGTTATCGAACCAGATGTTGGTCATCCCGATTTCTTCACCCTGGTAAATGTAAGGGGAGCCTTGCAGCATTTGAATGCAGGTGGCGAACATTTTGGCGCTTTCCACCCGGTAGCGGGTGTCATTACCCCAACGCGAAACGACGCGCGGCTGGTCATGGTTGTTCAAATAAAGTCCGATCCATCCTTTGCCCTGGAGCGTAAGCTGCCAGCGCGTAATAATTTGTTTGAAGGCCGGGAGCGAGAACGGAATCGTCTCCCAGCGTCCGCCGGGGCCGTTATCGACATCCATATGCTCAAAATAAATGATGCTATCCAGCTCCTTGCGGGCGGCATCCGTATAGAGCAGCCCTTCTTCGGCTGATACACCTGCCATTTCTGCGACGGTAAACATGGGATAACGGGAGAAAACCTCATCGTTCATCTCCTGAAAAATGTCGTGAATGCCATCGCCGTTGGCAATCAAATGTCCGCACGGGGCCAGGCATTGATCCGGCCCAGCCGGCTCTGCGTCCTGCCATTCGCCGGGCTTGACCAGCAGATTAACCGCGTCGAGGCGGAAGGCATCCACACCTTTCTCCAGCCAAAAGCGCATCATGCTGTACATCTCCTGCCGGAGTGCCTGATTCGACCAGTTCAGGTCGGGCTGCTTGGCGGAAAAAAGATGGAGATAGTAGGCGCGGGCTTCCTCATCGTGTTTCCAGGCTGATCCGCCAAAGAACGATTCCCAGTTATTCGGCTCTCCGCCGCTGCGGCCTTCATTCCAGAAATAATAATCGCGGTACTTATTATTGTCGCCGGGCGCTTTGGAAGCCTGGAACCATGCGTGCTCATCGGAGGTGTGGTTAAGAATAATGTCCATCATGATTTTCATGCCCCGGCGGTGAATTTCGCTGCATAGGCTCGTCCAGTCCTCCATGCTCCCAAACTCATCCATGATCTGGTAATAATCACTTACATCATAACCGTAATCGTCATTGGGGGATTTATAGACTGGCCCCAGCCAGATTACATCGACTCCAAGCTCTTTGAGATAATCCAGCTTTTCCTCAATTCCTTTAAGATCGCCGATTCCATCACCGTCGCTGTCTCTGAAGCTTCTCGGATAGACCTGATAAATAACGGCTTCCTTCCACCATGTCCTCGTCACTGCCAGCCACTCCTTCTCGATACCGAAAAATGTAAGATATGCTACATAGCAAGTGATTATAATTTACATTTTTACATGTAAACAAATCATATTATTGAATCAATAATAGTTAGCGAAGAGTGCAGTGTCAACAATAAAGGCGAATAATATTTGAGCTTATTAGAAGTAATATTTGGATTTAATCTTGAATTTTGCGAAAAAACGAAAGTCAATTCGTTGTTTTTTAAATTTTGACTGAAAAAACAAATCACAAAAATGATTGACATACTCAAATCCCCTCTTGTATATTGAATTTCGTAAGGAAGGTCATATGTCACAAAGCCTTACATATCCCGGCTGGAGATCAGGCCAAATCCTTAGCTGGGTGAAATTAATCGCTTCTATCGTGTCTGTCTGCCTTAACATTTTGTATTCAAGAGGAGAGGTATGTGTATGAAAAGAAGAACCGGACTGATTTCCCTTCTGATTGTTGGAATCCTCGCCGTTGCCGGCTGCGGCAGCGCTTCGCCTGCGGCAAATCCTTCACCGACTGCGGTAAGCGAATCCCCGCAGCCGAGCTCCAATACAGCAATGGACGAGCTGCAGCCAGAACCGGGGGCCGAGCTGGTCTACTGGGACAAGAAAGATGCTTTCTCCGAATATGCAGTGAAGGAATTTGAGAAAAAATATAATGTCAAGGTAAAGCTTGAAGACATGATGTTCTGGGAGACGGTCGGCCGTCTTATTACGGATGGTCCGGCGGGAACCGGCGCCGATGTGTTTGTCGCTGGCGCCGATCAGCTTGGCCCAAATGCGAACTCCGGCATCTTCCTGCCGAATGACTATTTTGCAGAAGAAACCACTAAAATTTCGGTGAAATCCGCGCTGGATGCGGTGACGGTTGATGGCATTCTTTACGGTTATCCGCGCAACATCGAGTCGTTCATGATGTATGTCAACAAGGATATCGTGAAGGATGCGAAGCTGGATACGTGGGACGATCTGAAGGCTTTTGCCAAGAAATATAATGATATTCCGAACAATAAATACGGCCTCTTCTACGAAACCAACAATTTGCTCTACAATTATTCGTTTATGGCCGGCTATGGCGCTTACATCTTTGGCGATAACGGAAAGGACAAAAACAATATCGGCCTGAATAATGAGGGCGCGGTAAAAGGCATGGAGTTCTACCGCTCGCTGAAGGAAATACTGCCGGTTCCGAGCTCCGATCTTACCGAGGATGTCAAAGTATCGCTGTTCGAGCAGGGCAAGGCAGGCATTATTTTGGATGGAGTCTGGAATCTTGGCCGGTATAAGAGCCTGCCGTTCAAGGTGGGAATCATTGAAATGCCCAAAATGCCGGGCGGCGTCGATCCCAAGCCTTATGCAAGTGTGCCTGCCTATTTCGTAAGTGCCTATTCGAAGTATCCAAATGCGTCCAAGCTGTTCGCTCACTTTATGACCACGAAGGAAATGCAGATTAAGAACTATGAGATGAGAGGCGTGCTGCCGGCCTATGCGGGCATTGAGAACGACGAGAAGCTGAAGTCGGATGACATCATTCAAGTCTTCGCCAAGCATGTAGCGAAAGCGGAGATGCTGCCGGTCATTCCGGATGTGCAGTATTTCTTCCAAAATGTAACGCCTGTGCTGGAACAAATCTGGAATGGGGCCGACATAAAGTCTACCCTGGATAAGGCTGTGGCGGATATGAAGGCCAATATTGCCGCAGCCCAATAGGAAGGCTGACTATAAACGGCCGTTCCGCCGCCAGCGGAGCGGCTTTTCTATAAGGAGTGAAAAGTCCAGTGGAGAAACGATCCGCAGTTGAACTTCGAAGGCCATTTCTGTCCGGCAGCCGGACAAGCGCCGTCTTGTCGATTCTGGTTATGGGAGCGGGGCAGCTTAACAACCGCCAGTACGGGAAAGGCATCGCGCTTCTGCTGCTGCATTTCGCCAGTTTGTATGTGGTGATTGCCAAGCTGCCCCATGCGGTGTGGGCGCTGGTTACGCTCGGAGAGCAGCAGACACGTCTGGAGAAGGTCGGCAAGCTGTATCAGCAGGTCATGGGGGATCATTCCATCTATTTGCTGGTGGAGGGGCTGATCATGATTTTTCTGATGTTCGTTCTTCTCGCCGTTTATGTGCAAAATGTCAGGGATGCTCATCACTGCGCCAGGCTGCGGGAAGAAGGTGTGCCGCTGCATACGTTCAGGCAGACGCTGCATTTTTTGCTCGAGTACCGTTTTCCGCAGATTGCCATTGCCATTCCGGTGCTGGGCGTCGCGTTTTTTACGGCAATGCCGATTGTGTTCATGATTCTGCTCGCTTTCACCGATTTCACACGCAGCCATATGCCTCCTGCCCAACTCGTCAATTGGCATGGCCTCGAGACCTTCCGCGATATTTTCCGGCTTCGGGTCTGGAGTGAGACCTTCTACGGCGTAACGCTGTGGACCCTGCTGTGGGCTGTGGGGTCGACCCTGACCTGCTTTGCGGCCGGATTTATGATTGCGTTGGCGGTGCAGCAGAAGGATATCCGGTTCAAAAAGTTCTGGCGGACGATCTTTATTCTTCCCTACGCCATCCCTTTATTTGTCTCTACGCTCATCCTGCGCAACGTATTTAACGGCCAGTTCGGGCCTGTGAACGATTATCTCGAGCTCATGGGGTTCGGGCGTATTCCCTGGCTGTCGGACCCGGAATGGGCAAAGCTCACGCTTGTCCTTGTCAACATGCTTCTCGGCTTCCCCGTAATCATGCTGATGATTATCGGCGTCCTGTCCACCATACCGGGGGACATGTACGAAGCAGCCGATATCGACGGGGCGGACGGACTGCAAAAGCTGCGGCTGATCACTTTTCCTACCGTGATGTACACCATGATGCCGATCCTGATTATGCAATTCGTGGCCAACATCAACAATTTTAATGTGATTTATTTGCTTACCGGAGGCAATCCCGTAAATGGGAACTATCAGTTCGCGGGTCATACGGATATCCTGATTACCTGGCTGTACAAGCTGTCCATGGAGCAGGGGCAGTATAATTTTGCTTCCGTTATCGGCATTTTCATTTTCGTACTCTTGTCGGGCTTTGCCGTCTGGAGCATCCGCCGGACAAAGTCGTTTAAGGAGGAGAGGCTGTAATGACGAATCGCTCCTTATGGAAAGCGGTGCGCCTGACTTCAAGTTACGTGCTGTTGTCGCTCGCTGCGCTGTTTTGTATATATCCCGCTCTCTGGGTACTGCTGTCCTCGTTCCGTCCGGGGGATATGCTCTTTAGCGAAACGCTGCTTCCGGCATCATTCACGCTCCTTCATTACAGGCAGTTGTTTGAGAACTATCCGTTCGCCGAGTGGTATATTAACACGTTCAAAATCGCCATCATCAGCACCGCAATCTCCACTGTGCTTGTAATGATGACCGGTTATGTGTTCTCGATGTTCCGTTTCCCCGGCCGAAAAAACCTGATGAGCATGCTGCTTTCACTCGGTTTGTTTCCCGGCTTCATGAGCATGATTGCCGTCTATATTTTGCTGAACCAGATGAATCTGCTCAATACGCATGCGGCGGTTATTATCGTGTCTGCTGCGGCAGCGCCGCTGTTCTTTCTGTTCTCCAAAAGCTATTTCGATACAATTCCCCGCAGTCTTGTAGAAGCGGCGCGGATCGACGGGGCCGGTCATCTGAACACCTTCTTCCGCATGATTTTGCCTTTGTCCAAGCCGCTGGTGGTGTACGTGGTGCTGATGAATTTTACCGGCCCGTTCACGGACTTCATCTTCGCCAGGCTCGTGCTGAGGACTCCGGAGAAAAAGACGCTGGCCGTCGGACTGTACGATATTGTCACGGACCGGACGAAGCTTCAATTTACGATGTTCGCCGCCGGTTGTGTGCTGATTGCCGTACCGATTACCGTTCTGTTCCTTCTATTACAGCGGTATCTGGTTGCCGGATTGACGTCCGGAGCAGAAAAAGGCTAGCGAAAAACGCGGAGTAGTGGGTTGGAGGTTGTCTGTTCGGCCAAAGCTGTATCGGGTATAATTGAAAGAAGGGTATGCAATAACTGCAATATATGGTTCCGAGCGGTCCGGGTAGTTCGGCCTCCGGGAAAGAAAGAAACGGAGGGTTATAGTATTGGCGACAATTCAGGATATAGCAGATTATGTGGGGCTTTCCATTGCAACCGTATCAAGGGCGCTTAACAAACCGGCGATGGTCAATGCGGAGACCCGCGAGCGTGTCATGCAGGCGGCGAAGAAGCTTAATTACTTCGATCCGGCCAAGACCAGACAAGCGAATCTGAAGAACAAAAAGATCTCCCTGGGCGTTATTATTCCGTATATTACCTCGTTTTTCTTTGGCGAATTATTCAGCGGGATAAGCCGTGTCGCACAGGAGAATCATATTGATTTGATTTTGTACGAGCTAAAGAGCAGCAAAATGAACGAGGAGGGGCTTGCCGAGGCTTTTTCCTTTGTGCAGCGGCATTTGGTTGACGGGATTATCCTGACGAGCTTCCATCTGCCGGCCAAATATGACGAGCTGATCGATACGCTTCAGATTCCGGTCGTTCTGCTGCTTGATTCTCATGAGAGCGGCAAGCTGCCGACTTACAAGGTGGATGATATCCGGGCATCATTCGAAGCCGTTTCTTATCTCGTTTCGCGCGGACACCGTAACATTGGCATGATTTCCGCCCTGCTGACGGACCAGCATGATCGCGGCGAGCAGCTCAGGCTGAAGGGCTATAAACAGGCCGTTGACTTCTACGGTTTGCCGTTCTCGGAAGCGTTAGTCGCTTACGGAGATATGCGTTTTGAGGATGGATATTCAGCGATGAAGGAGCTTCTGGCCAAGCGGGAGGAGACCGGACTGACGGCTGTATTTGCCGCTTCGGACGAGATGGCGATCGGAGCGATGCGCTGTATCTTCGATGCGGGCCTTAAAGTGCCGGAGGATATCTCGGTTATCGGCTTTGACAATTTGTCGGTAAGCCGGATTACGATGCCGAAGCTGACAACCATTGAACAGCCCTTTGGAGAGATTGGTGCAGAAGGCGTGAAGCACATGATCCGATGGTTTACCGAGGGAGGACAGATTCCTGAGAAGGGGCAATTTTATCTGCCTTATAAAATCATCGAAAGAGAGTCGGTAGCCGAAATCCGGCCCGGAGAAGCGCGAACCTAATTATGGCTTGGATATAACGGGGAGAAATAGATCGCATCCATTGGACGGGGCGGTCTATTCCTTTTTAAAGACAGTGGAAAGTTTGATGAAAAGGGGTATTTGGATATGGCTGATTTTGAATGGTACCGAAGCTTTTGCTCGATATATAAACATAACTCCGTGTCTGAAGCCGCCAAGGCGCGGATAATGACACAGCCGGCGATGAGCCAGCATCTGGCTTCCCTGGAAGCCGAGGTCGGGGAAGATTTATTCATCCGGACTTCAAGAAAAATGATTCCGACGGAACGGGGGAAAGAGCTGTATTCCCAGCTGGCTCCGCTGATCGAGGCTTTGGAGGAGACCACGATGAATTTCAAATCGGCTTCCCTGCCCACGCATACCGTCATAAAGATAGGTGCCGCACGCGAGTTTTACTCTGAAAAAATACTCCCTGAGCTGCATACCTACAAGATGAGCACGATTTCAAATTTTGGCACGGCCGACCAGTTGGTGGAACTGCTGAAGGAGGATAAGCTGGATCTCGTCATTACATCGAAAAAATATCAGACGCCGGGCATCGAGTATCTGAAATTCATGGAAGAAGAATTTGTCATTGCCGCTCCCGGGGATTGTGAAATGCCAGATACGGACGACCCGGAGTCCTTGGAACAATGGCTGTCGGCTCAGTCGTGGATCAGCTACGGGCCGGATTTACCGATCATCCGGAGAATCTGGAGGGAGCATTTCAAGAAGCGTCCGCAAATCCGGCCCGCTCATATCATTCCAGATCTGCATCTGATCCTGAGGGCCATCGAAAGTGGCGCAGGCCTAAGTGTGATCCCGACCTATATATTGGATAATTCGTCAAGTGTTGCGGCAAAAATGATTGCTCCGGATTTAAAAGTGAACAACGAGCTGTACTTCGCCTATAAACTGAAGCATAAGCAACTGCCTCAAATTCAGGAAATGATGGCCGCAATACGCGATAATATATAAATATATTTATGGATAAACCGAAATTTCATAATTTGTTTTATATCAAGATCGGAACTAGAATAAAGTCAGCACCAAAATTAAAATACTGGAGGCAATACAATGGCAAAAAAAGTTCTGATCGTTGTAACGAATCACTCGGAAATTCATGAAGGCAAGTCGACCGGGATTTGGCTTTCTGAATTCGCTGAAGCCTATATTGAATTTACCAAGAAGGGCTACGAGCTTACCATCGCAAGCCCGCTTGGCGGCAAGGCCCCTGTCGATCCCGGAAGCGTAGATGCCAACACACCGCAAGAAATCCTGGATACGCAAAAATATTTGGAAAATACGGCAAAGCTGAGCGATGCATCCGTTCAAGGCTTCGATGCGATTTTCCTGCCGGGCGGCCACGGAACGATGTATGATCTTCCAGCTAACGAAACTCTTCAGAAGCTGCTGCGCGATTTCTATGAAGGGGGCAAGATTGTGGCTGCGGTATGCCACGGTCCGGCCGGACTGGTTGGCGCTACCTTGTCGAACGGCGAACCGCTTGTTGCCGGCAAACGCGTCAGCGCGTTTACAGACCGGGAAGAGGCGCAAACGACGCTGGATCAGCATCTTCCTTTCCTGCTGGAAAGCAAGATTCGCGATCTGGGAGCCATCTATGTGGCCGCTCCGAACTGGACTTCCCATTACGAGGTGGACGGCAACCTGATTACGGGCCAAAATCCACAGTCCACGCTGGCTGTAACCAAAGCCGTTATTGAACAGCTGGGTTAATCTGCTGAACCGGTCATCATTCAAGGAAGGCTTCTGATACACGGCCGGTGGAAAATGCAGGAGATTGCATAAAGAAATCTGCCGCATAAAAAAATCCGCTCCCGCGGGATATATCCCGGGGAAGCGGATTTTTTTCTTGTTAAACAGCGGATAGCGGCAGTTCAACCGTAAAGGAGGTCTTTTGAGTGATATCGCTCTTTTACCGGAATCGTACTTGTCGGGTGACGGCAGCGGCGAGGCGTATCTGGGCATATTCGATACGGCGGTCAGAATGGGCTGCGAGGTAGAGTGTCTGGGGTTTTCCTGCAAATCTGCAGGTTTGTCAGGTGATTTTCAGGTAGGAAGAAGTAAAACCTTCGATTGTGCACCTTTTAGAGCATGCGCGCCGTCAGGCGGGGAGTTCGAGGGAGAAATGCCTGCACGTTTGCAGGTATTGGGTCAGGGAGGAGGATTTCCACAGTAAAAGATGTACAACCGCAGGAATGTCCGCCGCAGCCGGAAGAGGCCGCTCTGCGAATTGCTGAAGACGTAATACTACTGTTCGATCATATGGGAAACCGTTCTGGAAGGAAGTATTTGGGGCGGCGCTAAGCCCGGAAGGGCCTGAACTTCACATTATGGACAGCTTCATTAACTATAACCCTGCTTTATATGCGGCCTAAATCCAGCTTCGGGCCGAAGCTTGAAGAGTCAGAGAAAGCTGAAGTGCTGGGAGTTGAGTTATATGTGTATGGTGCAAAAACGGAGGAACTAGGAACAGTAGAGCCGTCAAGTTTTAGTTTATTGGGATTGCTTGTGAAAGAGTCGTGATAGGCCCGAGCACCCTCGCTATATTAGTATAACCTATAACAATTATTCCTCTTATATATTAGACCAATAGATGTTCTAGCCGTATGATGTATCTATTAAGCCTGAGGAGGAATGATACGGTGTCGATTTATGATTTTCAAGTCAACTCAATTAACGGTAAGCTGTTCGAATTGTCAGCCTATCGCGGAAAAGTTCTCCTTATTGTCAATACTGCAAGCAGATGCAGCTATTCTCGTCAATTCGCCGGTCTACAGAGGCTTTACGAAAGTCACCGCGAGCAGGGATTCGAAATACTCGGTTTTCCTTGCAACCAATTCAACGAGAAAGAGCAGGGGAGCAACTCTGAAGTACAAGAATTTTGCGAGAGCAGCTTTGGAGTGACGTTCCCGTTGTTTGAGAAAATAGAGGTTAGAGGGCTATCTGCTCATCCTATATTTCAATATCTGACACAGCAAGCACCATTTTACGGTTTCGATACCCAGACTTCGGAGGGCCAATGGATGCAGGATTTCCTGCAGGAAAAGCATCCGGAAATATACGCCGGCGACGGGATCAAGTGGAACTTCTCGAAATTTTTGATCGATCGTAACGGATATGTAAAAGCTAGATTCGAAACGACGACGGAACCGGTTGACTTAGAGCCAGTTATCGAATCACTGCTGCAAAAATAATGGAAATCAAAGTATTTCCGATCCCCTGAATAGATATTGCCATGAGCAGCCTAACTCATCCAGGTATGCTGCTCTTTAGCGCAATATTACAGGCTTGGAAGGACGAGATTAGAAATGCCTCTTTATCTGATGCGCCATGGCGAGACCAATTGGAACAAGCAGGGGAGAATACAAGGGATACAGGATATCGGTCTGAATGAGCACGGGATCGGCCAGATTCAGGAAGCTTCCAGATGGCTACGAGAACGGATGAATGTTCATGCCGTTATTTCGAGCCCTTTGCGAAGAGCCTATGAGTCCGCCCATATTCTGGCATCCGTCTACGGACTTTCTGTTAAGGTTGACAGCCGATTCTCGGAACGCTGCTTTGGTGAACTGGAAGGCAAGACGCTGGAGAAAATCAGGTATGTATTCCAAATAGCCAATCCTGAGCTGATCCATTCTCCGATCTATGGGGTTGAAGCTGTGGAATCAATGCAAAGGCGGGTTTGCGAAGGAATTTGCAACCTGGAGGCTCCGGCGGGAAGAAATGTACTGCTAGTAACCCATGGCAGCATTATTCGGGTGATTACCGGACAAGCAGAAATCGTAGAGAACGGTACTGTAATCGAATTCACGGATACACTGAAAAACAGACTTATAGACTTCTCTTTAAATCTCAAGTTATAATAGACGTACTTTAAGCATATTTGTCTACAACAGCATATGAGAGAAAAGGTGAAACGCTGCGGCGTTTCTTAAAAGGGAAGACGGTGAAAATCCGTCGCGGTCCCGCCACTGTAAATGGAGAGCGAGCTTTAAGCCACTGTGTCAAATGGGAAGGCTTAAGCAACTTGGTCATCATGATCTCGTTTTTGCGTCTGATCCACAAGTCAGGAGACCTGCCTTTTTTCAACAGCACGACTGACCTACGAGGATAGGGAGGGGAGAACGCTTGTATTGCGGCGATTAACGGCACTTCTACGCTCTTTTGTGTGTAGGAGTGCTTTTTTGTTTCTCAATTCCTGTTACATAAGACTCCTAAATAAAAGAGAGGATTGTGATTTTCTTGGAAAAATTATTGCAGGTGCTAAATGAGATTGAACGGCTCAATATTGTATCGATGCATCAAATGAGAAGACGAGTCAACAACCTGACCAAGCCCTTGGGAAGTCTCGGCCGTTTGGAGGAAATCGCTGTAAGGCTTGCCGGTATCACTGGGAGTGCGCAGCCCCGTGTGGACAAAAAAGCGATTATCGTGATGTGCGGCGATCATGGGGTCGTCCAGGAAGGCGTCAGCGCCTATCCTCAGGAAGTTACAGGCCTTATGATGGCGAATTTTATTCGCCAAAGCGCTGCTGTTAATGTGCTCGCACAGCAAGCGGGAGCGGAGGTTCACGTTGTCGATATCGGAACGGTGCTGACGGACCTGCCGGAAGGCGTGGTTCGGCGGAAAGTCCGCCAAGGAACGGCTAATATGGCCAAAGGACCGGCAATGACCAAGGAAGAAGCGGTTGCTGCGATCCATGTCGGGATTAGTATGGCTTACGAGCTTGCTGATAAAGGAATCGAAGTGATCGGTTTAGGGGAAATGGGCATCGGCAACACGACTCCAAGCAGCGCCATGACGGCAGTGTTCACTGACCATCCAGCGGAACGGATCACCGGAAGAGGAACCGGCATCGATGACGAAGCGCTAGCCGCCAAAACGAAGGTAATCGAACGAGCAATACAGGTCAACCAGCCAAATCCGGGTGATGCTGTCGACGTGCTTGCTAAGGTAGGAGGGCTCGAAATCGCTGGACTGGCCGGTGTGATATTGGGAGCGGCGGTCCGCAAGGTTCCGGTGGTCATTGACGGGGTGATTACAGGCGCCGCGGCGCTTGCTGCCTGCCGGATCGAGCCCCGCTGTCGGGATTATTTATTCGCTTCCCATTTATCCGTTGAACCGGCGCACCGGATCGTTCTGGATGAGCTTGGGCTGAAGCCATTGCTGCATCTGGACATGCGCCTTGGAGAAGGGACAGGAGCAGCGTTGGTCCTGCCTGTAATCGAATCGGCCCTCCGATTGGTTGCGAAGATGGCCACATTTGAAGATCTCGGCATCCCGAGTCCGGCCCCCGAAGAAGATGAATTCGGCCTTGCGGTTCAGTGAGTCTATGAACTCGGCTTCTTCTAAGGAAAGCTTGGCGTTACGGGGATAGTTGTTTCATACAGAGGAGGCAGCACGAATGGAAGAGAAGAGAGGCAAACTGCTGGTGATCGGGTTTGGCCCGGGCGCTTTTGAACATATTACGGATCGTGCCCGCAGGGCAATCGAGGAAAGCGAAGTCATTATTGGCTACAACACCTATGTGGATTTGATCCGGGGCCTGCTGACCACACAGGAGATCGTAAGAACCGGCATGACGGAAGAAGTAAGCCGCGCTCAGGAAGCAGTACGGCAGGCGTATATGGGAAGAACGGTTGCAGTTATTTCCAGCGGCGACGCCGGTGTATACGGAATGGCCGGGCTGATTTATGAAGTGTTGATGGAAAAGAAATGGAATGCCGAGGAGGGAGTTGAAGTAGAGGTTATTCCCGGAATATCCTCGATCAACTCCTGTGCCGCTCTCCTTGGGGCGCCTATCATGCATGACGCCTGCACGATCAGCCTGAGCGATCATTTAACCCCCTGGGACACCATCGCCAAACGTGTGGAAGCCGCCGCCGCGGCAGATTTTGTAATCGCTCTGTACAATCCGCGAAGCGGAAGGCGTACGCGGCAGATTGCTGAGACTCAGCGGATTTTGCTGGGGCACCGTTCTCCGGACACGCCGGTGGGCCTCGTGAAGAGCGCTTACCGGGACCGGCAGCAGGTCGTGCTTACCACGCTCGCGGACATGCTGGAGCATGAAATAGGGATGCTCACCACGGTTATTATCGGTAATTCCTCGACGGTAGTATATGACGGCCTAATGATTACGCCAAGAGGCTACCAGCGGAAATATACACTGGACTCGGAAGAGCAGAGACTAAGGCCAAGCGAGCGTCTGCAAGTGGCAGCCGAGCCGTGGTCACTGAGTGCGAAGGAGCAGGCTGGAGAGAGCGGGGAAGTTAAGTCCGCCGAGCGTGATTTCCCGGCTTCCGCCTCTTACAGCAGCGCGAGTTCGTCCAGCCCGCTGAAAGCGGCGATGGAGGCGCTGCAAATTCTCGAGGCCAAAGGTATCGTCTCCGGTGGCGACGCGGGTTCCGCCCCGTCTGTCGCCTCGAACCCGTCCGCCCCGTCTGCCACCGGAAATCCGAACGCCCTTTTTGAGGTGGGAGTGGCGCCGGGCATAGCGAACAAGAAATTCACCGCTCATCAAATGACGCTGCTTGCGGAAATCGCAGGTGAACAGGGGGAAATGGAGTATACCCCGCATCACCAAATCATTCTGCGCATCCCCGGGGCCGATCCCGAGCGGGTCGTCGCGGAGCTGAAAGCGGCGAAGCTGCTCGTCTTCCCGGTTGGCGATGTTGCGCAGATTAAAGCCTGCGATTTCTGCAATTTGGAGAAAGACGGGTCCATCCCCGTTGCGGAAGAACTGAATCGCGTTATCGGCGGATTAAAAACGCCCAAGGAATTGAAAATCGGCTTTAACGGCTGCGGCATGGCCTGTTACGGGGCTGTGCTGGAGGATATCGGCATTGTATACCGCAAAGGGGCGTATGACTTGTTCCTGGGCGGCAAGACGATCGGGCGGAACGCCCATCCGGCGCAGCCAGCAGCCGAAGGGATTACAGAGGACCAAATTGTAGATACGGTGGAACGGATTTTCCGGGAATATACCGATAAGGCTTTTCCGGGTGAAAGATTTCATAAGTTTTTTAAGCGTGTGGGGACGGTTGCCGGGTTCAGACATCAGGAACAGGCTGCCGCTACTTTGGCGGATGCGGTCTGTGGCGATTAACGATCATGAGGAGGAAGAAGATGGACGCGATATTATTGGTGGGACATGGAAGCCGTGACCCCGAAGGGAACGAGGAGCTGCTGCAGTTTGCCGATACGGTGCGCCTGGCAGCGCCTCAATATAAGATTGAGACCTGCTTTTTGGAGTTTGTGCAGCCGGATATTGCCCGGGGAATAGCTAACTGTGTTGAACAGGGAGCTTCTCGGGTTGTCGTAATTCCGGTCATGCTGTTCGCGGCGGGTCATGCCAAAATTCATATCCCTTTTGAGATAGACCGGGCCAAAAAGCTGTATCCTGCCGTGGAATTCGTCTACGGGCGTCCGATTGGTGTGCATCAAAAGGTGATGGAGATTCTCACTTCCCGTATGGCGTCAGCCGGATTTAAGACCGGCAGCCCGGTGCTGCCTATAGAACATGGACTGCGTGAACCGGAAACGGCGGTTCTGCTGATTGGCCGGGGGAGCAGCGACGGCGATGCCAACGGCGATTTTTTTAAGATGACCCGCCTTCTGTGGGAGCAGCTTCCGGTCAAATGGGTGGAGAACTGCTTTATTGGCGTTACGGAGCCTACCTTTGAGGATGGCCTGGAAAGAGTCTTACGGCTCGGCGCGAAAAAAATCTTTGTCCTTCCTTACTTTCTGTTTACAGGAATTTTGATTAAGCGCATTGAGGAAATGACAGCGAAGTTTGCAGCACAGCACCCGGGCATCGATGTTGAACTTGCAGGGTATTTCGGATTTCATCCGAAGCTGGTGGAAGCGCTGCTTGACCGGGTTGTCGAAGCGGTGGAAGGGCAGGCCTTTATGAACTGTGATATGTGCCAATACCGGTTGGCGGCCGGTCATGAGCATCATCACCATCATCACGACCACGATCACGGGCACGATCATCACCATGGCCACGATCACGGGCACGATCATCACCATGGCCACGATCACGATCACGACCATGGGCATGATCATCACCATGATCATGGGCACGATCTCGACGATAGGCATGATCACGACCACCATCATCACGACCACGACCATCATCATGTGGGAACGTAGCCGCGCTGAATGACATCAAGAGCATGTTGAGGAGGAAACGATTTGATTTTTGCCCTGTGCGGTACAAGCGATGCGAGAGAGCTCGCTGCTTTGATACAACAGAACGGATTTGAAATATTGACATCGGTGGTTACCGATAGTGCGGCGAAAAGCTTGCAGGAAGCCAATCTGCCCGTGCGTGTCGGGCGTCTGGCCAAGGATGAAATCGTGACGCTGATACGCCGGGAAGAAGTCAAGGCCATTGTTGACGCGAGCCATCCGTTCGCCGAAGAAGCGCACAGGAATGCGATGGAAGCCGCGAAAGAAGCCGGTATTCCCTATATTCGTTTTGAACGGGCGTCCTTGGTTTACGGTGACGATCCGAAGCTTACGGTTGTTTCTTCCTATGAAGAAGCGGCGTTAGAAGCCAAGAAGCGCAAGGGCTCCGTTATGCTGACCACCGGCAGCAAGACGCTGCATATTTTTTCCAAGTATCTGCTTGGAGATTCGGACATCCGTCTGGTGGCCCGCATGCTGCCCCGGCGCGATAATTTGGAGAAATGCGAAGAGCTCGGCGTGGAGCAGAAGAATATCATTGCTCTGCAAGGACCGTTCACCCGGGAGCTGAATGAAGCCCTTTACCGGCAGTACGGCACGACGGTGATGGTCACGAAAGAGAGCGGCAAACCCGGAGCCGTTGACGAGAAGATTGAAGCCGCGCTGAAGTTGGGCATACAGGTAATATTAATTTCCCGGCCGGAAATTAATTTCGGCGCCGTGTTTACGGAATTCCAAGGCGTTATTGAGGAGTTACAACAAGTTGCCCGTTTAATAAGATGAACTTGAAAAAATGACATCAGGGTAAGGAGTAACGAAGGGGAAGTTTGGAACTGTAGGAGCGATAGCGACCGCCCGAAAGCTTTCCGAAGGAAAGCTCGCTTCGAAAGCATAAGCTGTCTCCGGATTTCATCCACGAAGGATGGTATAAATCAAGAAATCTGCAGACAACAGCGGCCGGAAGTCCAAACATTTCTCGAAGTTGCGAACGACACATAAATTGGAAAATCTCAAGTTCATTTTATATCATTCGAATACAAGGGAGAAATGTTATGGATTTTAAGACAGAGTTTAAACCGCTGACGGTGCAGCCTCAGGAAATTGAGAGCAAAAGCTTCGAGATCATCACGGAGGAACTGGGCGAACATCCCTTTACACCCGAGCAGTATCCGGTTGTTCAGCGAATTATCCATGCCTCGGCGGACTTCGAGCTTGGCAGGAATATTGTGTTTCATCCGGAAGCGATTGAAGCGGGAATAGCGGCCATCCTTGGCGGAAAGAAAATCGTCGCCGATGTGCAGATGGTCCAGGTTGGGATCAGCAAGCCGCGTATAGAGCGGTTCGGCGGAAGCGTCAACGTCTACATTTCGGACCCCGATGTGATGGAGGAAGCGAAACGGCTGAACACAACCCGCGCCATCATCTCCATGCGCAAAGCGGTGCGTGAAGCGGAGGGAGGAATTTACGCCATCGGCAACGCCCCTACCGCCCTGCTTGAATTGATGCGCATGGTCAAGGAAGGCGAAGCCAAGCCGGGTCTGATTATCGGCATGCCGGTAGGTTTTGTGTCCGCAGCGGAATCGAAGGACGAGCTCCGCAAACTCGATATTCCGTACATCACCAATCTTGGGCGAAAGGGCGGCAGTACGGTTGTGGTGGCGGCTGTCAACGCTCTTACCATTATGGCGGAGAAAAAAGCGTAAATCAGGGAAGGGATCTCATGAGCGATTTTGTGGAACCGGAGAACAATCCGAAAGAGATGCGGCACGGATATACAACAGGCGCCTGCGCGGCGGCTGCGGCGAAAGCCGCGGTTATGATGCTGGCTACCCAAATCCGGGTTAATGAATCGACCATCTGGCTGCCCGCCGGATTTTTCCATACGTTTACCATCATAGATGGTGAATTCACTGCGGATATGGCTCAGTGCGCTACGATCAAGGACGCGGGCGATGACCCGGACGCCACCCATAAGGCGAGGATTGTCGCTATGGCGGGATGGACGGACGGCAGCGGCATCGAACTGGACGGCGGCGTCGGGGTGGGGCGTGTCACCAAGCCGGGGCTTCCTATTCCGGTAGGCGAAGCGGCCATTAATCCGGTTCCCCGCCGGATGATCCGGAAGGAAGTACAGGAAGTCTTGGAGGAGTACGGCATAGACCGGGGCGTTAAAGTGGTGATTTCCGTACCCGGTGGAGAAGAAATCGCCAAGAAGACCTTGAACGGACGGCTGGGAATTGTCGGCGGGATATCGATTTTGGGCACGCGAGGAACGGTAGTACCTTTTTCCACGTCCGCGTATAAGGCGAGTATTATTCAAGCCATGCAGGTGGCGAGGGCTTCCGGCTGCACTCAGGTTGTCCTGACCACAGGAGGCAGCAGCGAGAAATATGCGATGAAGCTAAACCCCGAGTTGAGTGAAGAGGCTTTTATCCAGATGGGCGACTTTGTCGGCTTCTCCTTGCAACATGCCAAACGTCTCGGAATGAGAACCGTAAGCCTTGTCGGTATGATCGGCAAATTCTCAAAAGTGGCACAGGGCGTAATGATGGTTCACTCCAAAAGCGCCGCCGTCGATTTCGGTTTTCTGGCTAAGGCCGCTGCCGAGACGGGCGCGTCGCCCGAACTGCAGGAGGCGATTCTGGAGTGCAACACGGCGACTCAAGCCGCCGACCTCGTTACCGAGGCGGGTCTGCCCGGTTTTTTTGATAAATTATGCGAATACGCCTGCCGTCACTGTCTTGAGCATATCGGGGGAGGAGTAACGGTAGAGGTCGTGCTGGTCACGATGAAAGGCGAGATATTGGGGAGGGAGCAACGGAGTGGATAGGCGCATCAAGATTATTGGTATCGGAGACGAAGGCCCTGCGGGTCTGTCCGCAGCTTCCCTCGAACAGATTCATCGGGCGGATGTGCTTGCCGGTGGTGAGAGACATTTGTCCTTTTTCCCCGGTCACAAGGGAGAAGCCATTATATTGAAGGGCGGTCTGGGAAGCACTGTCGAACGGCTGGCTGAACTAAGGACGGACAAAGATGTCGTCGTGCTGGCTTCCGGTGATCCGCTGTTTTACGGTATCGCGAGTTTCATGGTGAAGAAGCTGGGCGGGGATGCGGTGGAGATCCATCCTCATATAAGCTCGGTGCAATTGGCCTTTGCCAGAATGGGCGAAAGCTGGCAGGATGCCGCAGTGGAAAGCGTCCATGGACGGACGATGAAAGGGCTGGCACAGAAAATCAGCGGCAAAGAGAAGATTGCCCTGCTGACCGATCACGAGAACAGTCCGCCTTCAATTGCCCGTTATCTGATCGATTTTGGGATGAATGAATATGAGGCTTTTGTTGCGGAAAATTTGGGCGGCGAGCATGAGAGATGCGGATTCTGGACGTTAGACGAAATGTCCCGGACGGAGTTTTCACCCCTCAATGTCGTCATTCTGCGCCGAAAGCCTGGGGTTGCGGCACCGCAGTTCGGATATGGCATAGAAGACGAGGAATTTTATCAGCGCAAGCCTGAAAAAGGATTGATTACCAAAAAGGAAGTCCGGGTACTCAGCCTGGCCGAGTTAAAGCTTAAGAAAGACAGCATCGTTTGGGACATTGGAGCCGGCTCCGGATCGGTCGCTGTTGAGTGTACGCTGTCTGCTCCGTACGGGCAGGTGTTTGCCATCGAGAAAAATGCCGGAGACATAGAAAATATTGAGCTGAACCGGAAGAAATTCCGTGCCGATTTCACGGTGATTCATGACAAGGCCCCGAATGGCCTTGATCAGCTTCCCGATCCGGATGCGGTGTTTATTGGCGGCAGCGGAGGGGAACTGCGGGAGCTGATCCGGATCTGCTGCTCCAGGCTGAAAGCGGGAGGGCGAATGGTCGTGAACGCGGCTACGATTGAGACGCTATCCGAATCCCGGCAGGCGCTTGCCGATCACGGCTTCGATTCCCGGATTACGCTGGTGCAGATTTCGCGCAGCAAGCCGATTTTGAACATGACCCGCTTCGAGGGACTCAATCCCATTTATGTGATCACCGGCTTTGCGAAGCCCGGAAGTGAAAGAGGGGGAACCGAACAATCATGACAACGACAGCAGTAAAAACAGGAACCTTATACGGGATCGGCGTAGGCCCGGGTGATCCGGAGTTAATTACGGTTAAAGCGTTCCGCCTGATGAAAGAATGTCCGGTGATTGCCTATCCCAAGAAGCGGATGGGAGGCAAATCCTACGCGCTTGAAATCGTGGAATTATATATTAATACAGCGGAGAAAGACATGCTAGGGCTTGTGTTTCCCATGACAAAAGATCAAGACACGCTGGACAGGGAGTGGAGCCGGACGGTTGCCCAGTGCTGGGAGCACCTGAAGGAAGGGCGCGATATCGCTTTTGTGACGGAAGGAGATCCCAATCTGTACAGCACCTTTATTCACATGGCCCGCCTGGTGAAGGAACTCTATCCGGAAGTCCCTGTTGTTTCCGTTCCGGGCATTTCCTCCGTCCTGGGAGCTGCCGCCCGCCTCGGACTCCCTCTGGCCGACGGTGATGAACAGGTGGCGATTGTGCCCGCCCGAAATGATCGATTCGCAATGAAAAAAGCCCTTGAAGACCATGACGCGGTTGTGTTCATCAAAGTGGCCAAAGTGCTGGATTTGATCATCGATCTATTGGAGGAGATGGAGCTTGCAGACAAAGCTTCGGTGGTCATGAAAGTAACCTCTTCCGATGAGCTGATCTGGCGGAATGTGCGGGAATTAAAGGGGCAGGAGCTTGAATATTTGACGTTAATGGCGGTGAAAAAATAGTGGAGCTCGAACCGAGAGTGTATATTGTCGGCGCCGGTCCGGGTGATCCGGACCTCATTACGGTCAAAGGCCTGAACATCCTGATGAACGCAGATCTTGTCCTGTATACCGATTCGCTCGTAAACGAACAGCTTATCTCACGTGCGGGCAGCCATGCTAAGGTACTGCAAAGCTCCGGGATGGATCTGGAGCAGATGGTCGATGTGATGGCGGAGGCCGTCCTAGCCGGAAAAAGCGTAGCCCGGGTCCATACCGGCGACCCGGCCGTTTACGGCGCGATCCTGGAGCAGATGGTTCTGCTGAAGCAGCGCGGGATCGCCTACGAAATCGTGCCGGGCGTCAGCTCCGTCTTCGCCGCGGCTGCCGTGCTGGGCGCCGAGTTGACGGTGCCGGATTTGACCCAGACGGTCATTCTGACCCGGGCTGAAGGACGGACGCCCGTACCGGAGCGGGAGAAGCTCCGTGACCTCGCCTCCCATCATTGTACGGTCGCCCTCTTTTTAAGCGCTACGCTTGCGAAGAAAGTGGTCAAAGAGTTTATAGAGGCGGGCTGGTCGGAGGACACACCGGTCGCCGTCGTGCAGCGGGCCACATGGCCGGATCAGAAAATCGTGCGCACGACGCTCCGAAATCTCGACAGCGATTTGCGGCAGGCCGGAATTCGCATGCATGCCATGATCCTGGCGGGTTGGGCACTTGACCCGGGAATGGTTGACCGGGACGATCACCGTTCCAAACTATATGACAAGTCGTTTACCCACGGTTACCGGAAAGGGCTGGCCGCCAATGACTAAGCCTTACGCCGCCGTCGCGATCACCAAGCATGGGGTGGAAATGGCCCGGTCCCTGGCCGGGGATTTCCCGGGAACCGACCTTTATTATATGAGTAAATTCGCCCGGGGCGACGAGACGGAGCTCGGGTACAGACTATTCGAAGGTTCTGTCAAGCTGATCCTGCCGGACCTGTTCAAAGCCTACAAAGGTCTAATTATCTTCATTTCCCTTGGAGCCGTCGTTCGCATGATCGCCCCGATTCTGGAAGACAAGAAAAAAGACCCTGCAGTCATCGTGATCGATGATCGTGGCCAGCATGTGATCAGCGTGCTTTCGGGCCATCTGGGCGGCGCCAATGCGCTGACGCTGGAGGTGGCGAAAGCGCTCGGCGCCCGTCCTGTCATCACGACAGCGTCCGATGTGCAGGGGACGATCCCGGTCGATTTGTTCGGACGCGGCTTCGGCTGGGAGATCGAAAGCTTCGACAAGGCGACGACCGTCAGCGCTTCGGTGGTCAATGAGGAGCGGATCGCCGTTGTGCAGGAAGCTGGCGAGACGCAGTGGTGGACCTATGACAAGCCGCTGCCGCCGCATATTGCCGTTTACGGTCACGCCAGAGAGGCGATGCAGGCGAAGTTTGACGCGGCGCTGGTGGTTACGGATCGGCTGCTGAAGGCCGGGGAAGAAGCGGCGCTGCTGAAGAACGGGGTGCTGTACAGGCCCAAGACGCTTGTCCTCGGCATCGGCTGCAATCGGGGGACATCGGCGGAGGAGATCGAGCATACGATCATAAGCACGCTGTCTGAGCTCCGTCTGTCTATCAAGAGTGTACGCAATGCGGCCACCATTGTGCTGAAACAGGATGAAGAAGGGCTTCTCGAAGTCTGCCTGAAGTATAAGTGGAAGCTTGATCTGTATACGCCGGACGAGCTGAATGAGGTTCCTCTTCGAAATCCGTCCGAAATGGTGTACAAATATACGGGCGCATACGGGGTCAGCGAGCCTGCGGCGCTCCGCTCATCCGGAGCGGCGGATTGGGTGCTGGAGAAAAGGAAGAGCGGTAACGTCACCATTTCCATTGCCCGCGTTCCATTCCCATCTGGTGGGCAGGTGAGGATATGAGCGAGAACAGAAACCGGATCATCATTGCGGGGACAGGCAGCGGCGCCGGTAAAACAACGGTGACGATCGGGTTAATGGCCGCGCTGAAGCGCCGGGGTCTTCGGGTTCAGGGATTCAAGTGCGGCCCGGATTACATTGATCCGACCTATCATACCGCCGTAACGAGCAGGCCGCCCTGCAACCTGGATACCTGGATGCTGCCCTATGATATCATGCGTGAAATTTTTCTCAGAGCTTCCGAAGGAGCGGATCTGTCTGTCATTGAGGGCGTCATGGGGCTGTACGACGGGAAGGACCCGTTGTCCAATACCGGTTCGACAGCCGAAATTTCCTCCTTGCTGGAGAGTCCGGTCATTCTCGTTGTGAATGCGCAGAGCATGGCCCGCAGCGCAGCCGCTGTCGTGTTGGGGTACCAGAAGCTGGATGAAAGCATCCGTATTGCCGGAGTTATCGTTAACAAGTGCGGAAGCAAGGGGCATTATCAGCTCGTCAAAGCCGCGATTGAACAGGAATGCGGCATTCCCGTTGTCGGCTGGCTGGGGCGGGACGAGGGGCTGAGCATTCCCGAGCGCCATCTCGGTCTCGTTCCGGCCATTGAGCGGGGAGAGCTGGACGGTTTGTTCGAACGGGCGGCCGATTTGATCGAAGGCGGCGTGGATATCGAGTTGGTGCTATCCCTGGCGGGTACGGCCCCGGCGCTCGCCTGGCCGAAGGAACGGCTGTTCACCGGCGGGCCGCACCAGAACCCTGGTCCAGCGATTGCCGTCGCCCGGGACGCAGCGTTCAACTTCTACTACCGTGAGAACCTGGAACTGCTTGAGCAGTTTGGCGCCAGGCTGGTGTATTTCAGCCCCCTGGCGGGCGATACCGTGCCGGGCGATGCGGACGGTGTATATCTCGGCGGCGGATTCCCCGAGGAGTTTGCCGCTGAGCTAGCGGCGGATCAGCGTGTAAAGCGGGATTTGCAAGCCCGCGTTCAGGAAGGGCTGCCGATCTTCGCCGAGTGCGGAGGGTACATGTATCTCACCCGTTCGATTACCGACCGTGCGGGAGCTGCCCATGCCATGGTCGGGCTTATCCCGGCGGACGTTACGATGCAGGATAAGCTTGCTGCTCTGGGCTACCGAGAGGCCACGGCGCTCCAAGACTGTCTGCTTATGGAAGCGGGCGAGGTTATCCGAGGCCATGAGTTCCATTATTCCAAACTGACGGCGGACCAGGAGAATTACCCTTACCTGTATGAAACAAAAGGTCTGCGCGGAACGGGACTCGAAGGATACCATTCGGAAAATGTGATGGCAGGCTACACGCATCTCCATTTTGCATCCAATCCGAATGTCGCGGAGCGCTTCGTACAGCGCTGCTTACAATACAGCCGGAAAAGAGGCGAGGCCAGTGGAACAGTCTGACCGGAGAGCGAACCGCAAGGGCTATACTCTTGTCTATACAGGCGACGGCAAAGGCAAAACGACAGCCGCACTGGGGCTCGCGCTGCGGGCTTCGGGACGCGGTTACAAAGTGCTGATTCTGCAATTTATCAAATCACCCCAGAGGACATACGGAGAACATATCGCTCTTCGTAAACTGGGTGTGGAGATCCGGCAGCTTGGCGTGGGATTCACCTGGACGAAGACGCCGGAGGAGCACCGCACCGCTCTGCGGGAGGCTTGGTCTTCGGCCAGAGAAGAAGTGCTTGGCGGCGATTGGGATGTAGTGGTGCTGGACGAAATCAACAATGCGCTGGCGATCGAAAGATTCCCGATTGACGACGTTCTTCCCCTTGGCGAAGTGCTCGATTTAATCAGGCAAAGGCCGAAGCATTTGCATCTGGTTCTGACCGGACGCCAGGCCAAACCGGAAATTCTGGAACTGGCGGATCTGGTGTCCGAGGTTCAGGCTGTTAAGCATTATTACAATGATGGAGTACCCGCGGTTCTCGGGATTGAATATTGACCTTGGACGCGGCAGGGAGGAAATGATGGTTGAAGCGGAGTCCTATGAAAAAAAGCTGATTCTTGCCACCGGAGGGGCGCGCAGCGGCAAGAGCCGTTTTGCCGAACAGTATGCCGGGGAACTGGGACTGACTCGGAAGCAGGAAGTCGTGTATGTAGCCACATCCCAGTTATATGATGACGAGATGAAAAGGCGGGCGGCATTACACCGGGACCGGCGGCCCGCGGAATGGCGGACGGTCGAAGAGCCGTATGAGCTGGAATCCGTCATCCGGCGGCTGTCGGAAGAACCGGTATCCGTTGTCCTGATCGATTGCATTACCTTATGGATTTCGAACCTGCTGTTACAGCCGGATGAAGAGGGACAAGAGCGCTGGATGCGGCCGGAGCACAGCGAAGCTATTCTTGGGCGGACCCGGGAGCTTGCCCGCCTGCTGAAACGGGCTCCGTTTCATGCGGTTCTCGTCACCAATGAAGTTGGCGACTCGCTCGTTCCCGAATATCCGCTCGGCAGAGTGTACCGCGACCTAGCCGGGCAGGTGAATCAGGCGCTTGCGGAACAGGCTGATGAAGTCTTTCTGGTCGTTTGCGGAATTCCTTTGAATTTGCGGGAAGCGGCTTGGCGGTTCGGCGGAAAGGGGCAGTAACTCTTGCAAGGAATTATGTTTGTGATTACAGCGATTGTCATTGATCTGCTGGTCGGTGACCCGCGCGGCATCCCGCATCCGGTGATCGGAATAGGGAAGATCATATCCGGCACGGAAGCGGCCCTGCGGAAATGGGGAACAGGGAGGGCGAAGGAGAGAGCGCTTGGCGTGCTCCTTGTCCTGATCGTACTGTCCGCCGTGTACGCCGCCGCTGTACTGATATTATGGCTCGCCGGTCTCATTCACCCTGTTATCCGGTCTTTGGTGGCGGTCTGGCTGATTTCAACCACGATTGCCATCAAAGGCCTGGGTGACGCAGCCATGCAGGTATTCCGCCCTTTGGTCAAGGGAGATTTGGACAGTGCTAGAACCTATGTCGGCTACATTGTGGGCAGGGAAACGCATGCTTTATCGGAACGGGAAGTCACGAGAGCCACCGTAGAGACGGTTGCCGAGAATATTGTCGATGCTGTGGTTGCTCCCTTATTTTATGCGCTGCTAGGCGGGGCTCCCCTGGCTTTACTGTATCGTGCGGTGAATACCCTCGATTCGATGGTCGGCTATAAGAACGATAAATACCGGTATTTCGGCTGGGCCTCCGCCCGGCTTGACGATGTGCTGAACTATATCCCCGCCAGAATAACGGGGCTGCTGCTCTGGGCTGCGGCGCTTATGACGAAAGGGCTGAATGCCGGAAGGGCCTGGCAGGTCATGCGGCGCGATGCCGCGAAGCATCCGAGCCCGAACAGCGGCATCCCTGAGGCCGCTGTCGCCGGAGCGCTTGGGATTCAGCTCGGCGGGTTCAACAGCTACGGCGGCATTGTTTCGGAGAGAGCCAGAATGGGAACCGCCACCCGGGAATTGGCAGCGGAAGATATCCGGCAGACGATAAAGATTCTAAGGCTGACAGCGGCAATCATCATGATCCTGCTTCTGCTCGCGGCGGGAAGTCTTTTTATTGGAGAGATAAGATGAGACAATGGCTGGTTTCTTTAATTGTGGCGTTTCAGTTTCTTACCCGGCTTCCGATTCCTGTTCAAGTGGAATATGACAAGCGCTATGTGAGCCGGAGCGTATTATTTTATCCAGTTGTGGGTTTTGTCATCGGCTCTATACTTTATTTGGCTTCGCTGATGCTGACATCCGGCTCGGCTCCTCTCGATGCGGCTGTAGTGCTGCTCATTTGGACCCTTCTGACCGGAGGGCTGCATTTGGACGGTTTGATGGATACGGCCGACGGACTCGGAAGCCATCGGCCGCGTGAACAGATGCTGGCGATTATGAAGGACAGCCGTGTCGGCGCAATGGGTGTCTTGGCCGCATTCTTCGTGCTGCTGATCAAGTGGGCCTCTCTCTGGACCCTGATTGACAGACTGCGAGAGGGCTCGATATACGGAAGCATGCTGCTCTGCGTGCTCCTAACCGTTCCGGCTGTGAGCCGGGGGGCTATGGTGGCTGCCATTGTCCGGCGGCCTTATATTGGAGGGGAACAAGGCATGGGAGGGCTGTTCCGGGAAGCCCGTGCCGGTTATCTTGCAGGAGCCATACTGCTGCTGCTATTCCCGGTTATTCTCCGGCCTTCCTTCGGATGGATCTGGCTTACCATCATTCAGGCCGCTGCCGCCTGGCTGCTGGTCCGTCATTTTGTCCGGCGGCTTGGAGGGTTAACCGGGGATACATATGGGGCTTTAAACGAGCTGGTAGAGACCGTAGGTCTCCTGGCTGCGGTATATATCTCGTTCTAGAACAGGAGGAAAAAGGATGCTGGAACGAAACGGCCATGGAGGGGACTTGACTACGGCGGTTGAACTGTTCGGAGTACCGGCCCGGGATTTGCTTGATTACAGCGCGAATATTAATCCCTTGGGACCGCCGCCGGGGTTAAAGGATGTCCTTCATGAGGAATGGGCGGGGCTGGTTCACTATCCTGACCCTGAATCCCGGGAACTGCGAAGAGCTATTTCGCAAAAATACAATATTGAGCCTGCATCCATTCTGATTGGCAACGGGGCTGCCGAAATCATTGATTTGATCGTTCGAGGGTTTAAGCCGGGGAAAGTGGCGGTGGTCGATCCGGCGTTTCTGGAATATGCCGAAGCCGCGTTAAAAGCCGGTGCCGAAGTTCTATCCGTTCCCGCCTCTGCGGACGACGGCTTCGCCATTCCCGAAGAAGCGCTGTTCGCCGCCTGCGAAGAAGCGGACCTGCTGTTTATTGGGCAGCCCAACAATCCTACGGGACAGTGGTTGAACAAGGAAGCAGTGGTTCGTCTTGCGGACACAGCCGTAACATATAATACCGTCGTTGTGCTGGATGAGGCATTTATCGACTTTTTCGAGGACGAGCGCGAGCTGTCTTTCATTCGCGAGGCGGCTACCTCAAGGCATGTGATCGTTATCCGGTCTATGACCAAATTTTACGGCATCCCCGGATTGCGCCTTGGTTATGCCTCCTCCCATCCGGACAATATCTCGTTCATTCGGAAGCTTCAGGTGCCTTGGAGCGTAAATCATTTGGCGCAAAAAGCCGGGGTGTACGCATTAAACCAGAGCGAATACGAAACGCGCACAAGGCAGCTCGTAGCCGTGGAGCGGGCTTGGCTTGAAGAGGAATTAAAGCGAATCGGCTGCCTGCCGTATCCAGGAAAAGCTAATTTCATGCTGGTCCGCACCGCTGCGTCCGGGCCGGATGCCTCAGAGCTCCAGCTTATACTGGGAAAGCAAGGCATTTTGATTCGCCTCTGCACAGGCTTTACCGGTCTAGATACGCGATACTTTCGGATTGCGGTTAGAACATGTATGGAGAATGAACGCTTGATTGCCGCGCTGCGCGGCGCTCTCTGCAATCAGCAAGGAGCGGAGGAAGTCGATTGGCCGTCCCGCTAACCAAGATAATATTTGCCAGGCATGGAGCTACGGATTGGAATATACAGCAGCGCTACATCGGCCATACGGATCAGCCGCTGAATGAGCGGGGCAGGAAGCAGGCGAAGGAACTCGGCAGCGCCTTGGCGCATTTTCATTTGGATGCCATTTATTGCAGCGATCTGCGGAGAGCCCGCGAGACAGCCTGTGAAGTGCAGCGGGCGGTTTGCGGCGCAGGGGGAAACCGGCCTCCGCTGATCGCGGATGCAAGGCTGAGAGAAACGGATTTCGGCTGTATCGAAGGATTAACTTATGAAGAAGCAATGGCCCGCTTCCCCGAAGAAATGACCCGGTGGTACGAACAGATCGAGACGCGGACCCCGCCCGGCGGGAAAGAATCGCTATCCGATGTCCGCAGCCGGGTGTGCCATTTTATGAAGGAAGTGAGCGGGCAGGATTACAGCAGGATTCTGATTGTTACCCATGGCGGAGTCATTAATTCATGGCTTGCGCATATTAGGAAGAAGCCATTCTGGGAGAATCCCCTTAAGCATGGGGAGTGGACCGAATGCGAGGGTCAAGAGGTGAGGGAAACTGAGTAAAGCGAAAACGATCATGTTCCAGGGAACGGCGTCCGACGTAGGCAAGAGCATTATCACCACGGCAATCTGCCGAATTTTGGTTCAGGACGGGTTCAAGACGGCGCCTTACAAGTCGCAAAATATGGCGCTGAACTCCTATGTTACCTTGTGCGGCAAAGAGATCGGCCGGGCGCAGGGCGTTCAGGCGGAAGCCTGCGGGATTACGGCTACGACGGACATGAACCCCATTCTTATCAAACCGACAAGGGATATGACCGCCCAGGTTGTCGTTCACGGCAGGCCGCATGCGGAAATGAGCGCCCGGCGCTATCGTGAGGAATATTTGCCCATAGCGGGTACGATTGTGCGAGAGGCCCTTGACCGTTTGAAGTCCGAGTATGAGGTAATCGTCATCGAAGGGGCGGGGAGCCCGGCGGAAATCAATTTGAAGGACCGGGATATTGTCAATATGCGGCTGGCGGAGTGGGCGGATGCTCCGGTTGTTCTCGTTGCGGATATTGACCGAGGCGGTGTGTTTGCCGCGATCGTCGGAACGTTGGAGCTGCTTGAAGAGCATGAACGGAACCGTGTAAAAGGCTTCATTATCAATAAATTCCGGGGGGATATCGCGATCCTGCAGCCCGGGCTCGACTGGCTGGAGCAGCGTACGGGGATACCCGTCCTTGGCGTGGTCCCCCACCTGAACGGGCTCGATATCGAGGCAGAAGATTCGGTGGCCCTGGATCACCAGGCGGATAACCTGAATCCGGATGCCGACATCGATGTCGCTGTCATCCGGCTGCCCCGGATTTCCAACTTTACGGATACCGACCCGCTTGGGGCTGAACCGGATGTGCAGGTGCGTTATGTACAGAGTCCGGAGGAGCTGGGCAATCCCGATGTCATTCTGCTGCCCGGAACGAAGAACACACTGGCTGACCTGGGATTTTTGCGGGAATCGGGACTGGCGGAAGCCATAAGCAAAAAGGCCGAGTCCGGTACCCGTCTAGTGGGCATTTGCGGCGGATACCAGATGCTGGGGGCGAGGCTGAGCGATCCCCATCAAGTGGAGTCGGAGGAAGGCGAAGCGGCCGGACTGGGATTTTTGCCGGCGGAGACGGTCTTTTATTCGGATAAACGAACGGAGAGAGTCCGGGGAACTGTAGCTTGCAATCATCCGGAATGGCTGGAACTGCAAGGTATTTCCGTTGAGGGTTACGAAATACATATGGGCAGAACGGAGAAACTGGAGCCCATAGAAGGGCTGTTTCAGATCGGCGGTCATGAAGACGGCATGCTGTCGGCTGACGGAAGGATCTGGGGCACTTATCTGCACGGGATATTCGAAAACGATGAATTCCGGCGTACATGGCTTAACCTGATCCGGCAGGAAAAAGGACTTGTCTCTCTTGAAACGGACATTCATTTCCAGAGCCGCAAAACAGCCGCGTTCGACCGATTGGCCGACCATGCCAGAGCGCATCTCGATATCGGCAAAATTTACCGGATTGCCGGATTAAAATAAGAAGGAGCCCGAGCAATCGCGATAGCGTGA
>NZ_JAAKGU010000039.1:0-516 GCF_011043685.1 Paenibacillus apii
ATCAACGCAATATTTCGTTTCGATCCAGTTTTCAGGCGATCAAGGCCTGAATTGAATATTGTTCCCTGATAGCTCAGTTGGTAGAGCACTCGACTGTTAATCGAGTTGTCACAGGTTCGAGTCCTGTTCGGGGAGCCATTATGGAGAGGTGTCCGAGTTGGCCGAAGGAGCACGATTGGAAATCGTGTAGGCGTCAAAAGCGTCTCGAGGGTTCGAATCCCTCTCTCTCCGCCACTATTTTTTAAAGTACGGCCCGTTGGTCAAGGGGTTAAGACACCTCCCTTTCACGGAGGTAACAGGGGTTCGAATCCCCTACGGGTCACCATTTTCTTCTTAGCCAGGGATGAGAATCCCAAATGGTTCGTCGGAACAAACTTGCTTTTCAGTTATGATCTTTGGTAAGATAACAATTGTTCTTTTACGGAGGCTTAGCTCAGCTGGGAGAGCATCTGCCTTACAAGCAGAGGGTCGGGGGTTCGATCCCCTCAGCCTCCACCATAATTCAATACTCTTATC
>NZ_JAAKGU010000005.1:0-389343 GCF_011043685.1 Paenibacillus apii
TCAGATTGACGGGTTTTTTTTTATGCACGTGCGGAATCGAAATGGTCCCAAAAAAATCGGCTTCCTGCGATCTTAACGGTTTCAGGTGTATATACCTCCACTATCCCACCGTAGTCCATCAGGTGACCGATCGGCGGGTTCTAAGCGAAACCAGACTGATACCCGGGATTGTGTATTTGGAAGTCGGTATCATAACAAATTGAAGTGTATTCAAAATACTACCTTTAGCGGTTTGACTTAGGTCAGTTTTTCTTTGCACCGTAGGTTACCGGCATCTCCAGAATAGCACCGCAAGTTACCTATCAGGAATTCTATCTATTAACCAAAAGCTTTGAGCTAGCATAAATTGTGGTACAGAAGAAGTGCCGAAATCCTGATCAAGATAAAGCTTAGGGAGGAAGGGAAGAATCTTGGCTCCTCTCGGAAAACGCAATAACTCAGGCTCCAAAAAGAAAAACCCTGCTTCCTTGATCAAGGAAAACAAAGGGCTTGAATTAACGGTGGCCGCGCTTTTGTTAACCGGCAAACTTAAAGTCGATTCCGTTCAGTTGTTCACTGACGCTTCTCTGGTTATAAGCCTGGTGGGCAAATACAAAAAATTAAGTGATATCAGCGACAGCAACGTCGAAAAGCTGGTTAACTTCATGAATGATAACGGCGGATTAACCTTAAACGATCTGATGGAAGCTTTAAAGAAGAAAACCGGGAACAGTAAATAAATTTTAAAAAAGAAGGCGGGGAACCGAATGAGTGGCTTCGACGGAGAAAGCTTTGCCGGAAACATTCTATTAATCATTGTTATCACTTTGCTTGTTTTTGGATCTACAGATATCGAGGACTTAACCGGCGCTCCATCTTCATCCTGAACAGATAGCACCAGCCCTTCCGTACAATAGGTACTGCTGAAATGCAAAACAACCCCGCCGGCATGACGCCTGACGGGGTCTTTGCTAATTTTTTCAAACTCTGTCTTCCGGTCTGTATGTTTCATGACCATCACGGATTTCGCGATTTTTCGTATAGATGTACAGATCGAGCGCCTCAATTCCGCGACGGGCAAGCTTGACAAACAGGATAAAGGCGTAGAGCCCAAGCCCTGCTGAAATCAGCCAAAAGAAAAAGAAAAATGGAGCGATAGCCAATCCTCCGCCAAAAAACATCCCTGGTTGCACCATCAAATGTCTCATCTCCTTGTGAATGCAGCTTCAAATAGTATATTAATTCAATTGGTGCATCTTGTTAGTGAATAAAGTCTCGGTAAGGGATTAAAGCCGTGAATTAACGAAGAAAAGCCGAAGGAAACTGCTGGACAATTCCTCGCGTCATGACGTCGGCCATTTCGAGCGCCTGTTGTTCGATCCGGTCACTCGATGCGACGTTCTCCGCATAATTGCCCGCAATACGCGTGGCGACCTCATTGCTGAGCAGTCTCAAATGCTCATGAAGCATTTGGCGCCATTCTGCCTCGGACCAATGGGGATTGATCCGGCTTAAGAATGCAGCGATAGCATCCGCATTCGCATACCAACGCTTTTGGGCATCCGCAGCCGCTTTGGAATTCCCCGCTTTCAAAGCCTTGACGAGCTCTGCTGCGATCGTGAGATGCCCCCGCAATAATTTGGCAAATTCGGCCGCGACTGCCGTACCGTACAGAGGGGCGAGAACAGCCGCAAAGTCGTCGGGATTCCGAAGAAGCCTTTCCGTTGTTTCTTTTTCATCCTTAAGGCCATCGACGATACTGTTGACCGTTAACCGGGTCCAGTACACCTGCTGTTCCCACAAAGACCTGAGCTTTCGGTTCAACTCTACTTTCGATGGTGTCCACTCCATTTGATGAGGCTGCCGGTAAGCGTAATGGTGATAAATCGGGAATAAACATTCATTGGGCTGGCTCCTTCTTTTTTTAACAGTATATAGGCGGAATCCTCATTTGTGCCTGCTTTAATCCCGATTAGCAAATCCGGCAGCAGAAAAAGGGACCCCTCCTTGCAACCTTTACGGTCACTGGATAGGTCCCATTCGGAGCGGCGCCCCAATCAACCACTTTTAATAATTGCGAACTCAAACTTGCTTCGATTTCAGACTTTTTAGTTCCTGTCTCTTGGCTGCCAACGAAGAAAAGGTCTCGAAGGTTTGCCGAGCCAAGTCGGGGAGTTGTTCCAGATTCAACGGCAGGCTCTCCGCCAAATCGTGAAGCTGGTTCTGCAGGCTGACCGCCTCACTGTTTAATTGCTTGATTTCTTCCTTCAGCTGAACGATTTGCTCCATACATTACCCCTCCTGTTTGAGCCGTTTCGCCCGAATACAGCCCATGGTATTAATCTTACTTTAATAATTATACTGTTTTTATAACTATTATTATGTAATAAATGTTACACTCGAATATTTAGGAACCGACTTCCGCTTTATTGAGCAGCTCCGGTTGATTAAGGCGCCGGCTTGTTTTATCATGAATGACAAACTGAGGGGGTGTCTAAGCTATGTGCGGCCGTTACACGATAACCGTCTTATTGGAAGAGCTTATGCTGAAATATTACACCGAAGATGTCACGATCAAACATTACGCTCCAAAATATAATGCCGCGCCCATGCAATATATTCCCGCCGTTATCGGCACCGGAGCCGGGAACCGGATCGGCCATCTGCGCTGGGGGCTTGTTCCTTCATGGGCAGCGGATGACAGATCCGGAAGCAAATTGATCAATATCCGGGCCGAGACGCTGCGGGACAAGCCCTCATTTAAAAAACTGCTCTCTTCGCGGCGCTGTATTATTCCGGCAGACGGATTTTACGAATGGCAGAATCAGGGCGGAAGCAAGCAGCCGATGCGGATTGTGATGCGTGACGGCGGTATTTTTTCGCTGGCGGGGATTTATGATATTTGGGTAAATGCTGATGGCGCGAAGCTGGGCACCTGTTCCATCATCACTACGGAGCCCAATGCTTTAGTGGCGGAAATTCATAACCGGATGCCGGTCATTCTTCGGCCGGAAGATGAGGCTAGCTGGCTTGAGCGAAGCAATCAAGATGCGAACAGCCTGGCCCGGCTGATGAATCCGTATGACGCTTCCAAAATGCGGGCCTACCCCGTCTCCCCTAAGGTCGGCAATGTCCGCAACGATTCGAAAGAATTGCTGGAGGAGGCTTAATGCTCGTTTTGGTTAAAAAATTCCTCGACCTCATTGTAGGTCTGCTGTAAATTTTTGCTCCCGTCTATTTTTAATACATCAAGATTAAGTTCTAGGGCTTCATGTTCGACAAAAGCGGCAAATCCGGCATCCCTTGTCATCCATTTGTCAAAAGCTACAACCGGATCATCCGTGCAGTCCAGTATTTCTTGTATCCACTCCCGCTTACGGTAATGATGACGCTGAAAAGGTTCGGTAGGGATAAGCCAGATGGCTTTATGTCGGGAATTCAGGCATGGCGCAACCAAAGATGGCAGCAGCTGATTGCCCTCGACAATTATGGACTGATGGCTTCTTTCCTCAAGATCTCGCAAGACAAAAGTAAAATCTTCTTTAAAAAATTCGATATACTCTTTTAATTGTTCCTGAACACTTCGAATATAAAAGGCTTCATTATAAGTCATCCTCGAAACCTTATGCATGGCAGGCTGATTCGAGGCAGATATGCTCCGCAAATGTCGATCCAGATACTCATCGCAGGAGTACAAATCAAAACCGCGCTTCTTTGCGTACTGCCTCGCGATTATGCTTTTACCGGCACAGGCTGAGCCCCCGATCCAGTAGATAACTTGTTCCAAAATTACCCCCTCCTTTCGAAATAATAATAACACTTTACGGGTCAAATGTAAGCGTTTCTAATTCTAGTCCTATTGCTCCATTTAACCTCGAGAGCGGATTCTGCTACACTTGTGTTATGATCAAATCCAGCGCCAAGGAGGATCAGAATATGAGAAAGCCTATCTATACCGAATGGCGGTTTTGGGTTATTATCGCCGTTATTGTATTGGGGATTGCCATTGCAGCCGCGATAGTACAGCAGCAAGAGCAAGCACGGAACAACCCGCCGTCCGCCTCTCCTCAGCCGGCTGCAGCCACTCAATTGCCATCGCAGGAAACGGCCCCCACACCTTCCGCAACGGTGGCCCCCGTCGCTTCTGCGGCAAATCCGACGCCTCCTACGTCAACGCCAACGAACGCAGTGCCTTCGGCGGGAACTCCGCCGACAACCACTCCGCCTTCGGCAGATCCCGGCCAAACCGCCCCTGCGGATCAGGTCCCTTTGCCTAAATCAGAGGTGCTGGCCTACTCGCGGCAGTTGAAGGGCGCTCCGTATATAAGAGATGTTGCGGTCGGAACGGATAATATTGAAATCCATTACTTTGGCAGCTTCGCGGAGTTCGCACAAGCCAACCCTGGCACGCAGTTAACCAAAGCGGATTATAATGAAAATTTCAGCTCCCGCGATGCCATTAACAAAATCCTTATGGAAGCACCGGTCCAGCTGTTCCGCCAATTCCCGGGCACGGCCTCCATTGACATCACTCTGCCATACAGCGGCAAAACCTATTCGGTCTCA
The DNA here is from genome assembly GCF_011043685.1 of Paenibacillus apii. Taxonomy (NCBI): domain Bacteria; kingdom Bacillati; phylum Bacillota; class Bacilli; order Caryophanales; family Paenibacillaceae; genus Paenibacillus; species Paenibacillus apii. The sequence continues at coordinate 4,546 of NZ_JAAKGU010000005.1, forward strand.
CTGACCAAAGGTTCGGTGGAGAAGTTTTTCAATACCGATTTGGATGGCATCGAAACCGACGAGCAGTGGGCCGAGCAAATCAGCGGTCCTTACTTCAATAAAGAATACCGGGATCAGTTCGCACAGCGATACATTCAGGTTAAATAAAAAAAAGAACCCCGCCTCTAAAGCGGGGTCAATCCTGTATTATAAGGGGGTTATGATTCTAAATTAACCCCTAGCCGCTAAAATGAATCTGAATCGCAACTAAAAATTAATCGATTTATGATCGGGGGCCGATTCCAGCTTCATCAGCACCTCTTTCACTTTGACAACTTCCCCGATGATGATCATCGCCGGATTGCCAATCTCGAGCGCGAATGCCAGTTGTTCCATGTTATCCAGTGTCCCGACCGCCGTCCGCTGGCGGCTCGTCGTTCCATTCTCAATCAGTGCCACCGGTGTCGATCCCGATTTGCCGTGGCGGAGCAGCTCCTCCCGGATTTGCCCAAGGCGGCCAACACCCATATATACGGCTATCGTATCCACACCACGCGCAAGATGCTCCCAGTCCAGCTGAGCTTCCGGATCGCCGCACCGGCTGGCGGTGATGACGGCAAAGGAAGCGGCGACGCCGCGGTGAGTTAGCGGGATGCCGGCGGCTGCGGCTGCTCCGATAGCAGAAGTAATACCGGGAACGACTTCCCAGACAATACCGGCCTTAGCGGCCGCCAGCGCTTCCTCGCCGCCCCTGCCGAACACGAACGGATCGCCACCCTTCAGCCTGACAACCTTGGAACCTTGACGGGCATGATTAATCATCTCAAGCTCAATTTGTTCCTGGGTCATGGTGTGCTGGCCCGGCGCTTTGCCGCAGTAGATCAAACGCGCATCGGGTTTTGCATAATCGAGCAGCTCCTTCGACACAAGCCTGTCGTACAGCACGACATCCGCTTCCCGGATGCGGCGCACAGCCTTCAACGTGATCAATTCCGGATCTCCCGGCCCCGCCCCGACGATGGATATACGTCCGCTCTTCATAAGCTTTTCTCCACCGGAAAAACAACCGCGCTTGCAACCGGAATTTTCGTCTGTGCCGCTGCAGTATTAGACAGGGTGGTGGCAGAGGCCAGTATGGCTCCGCCCAACACACCGCGTGTCACCAACTGAGAAATGGTCAGCTCCGCTTTAGTCTTCTCTGCATCAATCATTGACTGCTGAACTTCATCGGGTTTTACGTAATCCATGATGTGCTGCCCCCTTTCTAACCAGACTCCGAAATCTATCTCCCGAGACCGGAACCTTGCCGGCCTTTAGACGGTTAGATAAATGGCGCCAGTCGCCGGATCAACCTCAACTTCAAAGGTGGGAACGCATCCCGTGTCCGGCTCCTGCACTTTCCCCGTATGAAGGTCAATGCGCCAGTCATGCAGCGGACAGTGGACCTTGTCGCCGCAGACTATTCCTTCCGACAACGTGCCCCCTTTATGCGGGCACTTGTTCTCCACAGCCAGCACTTCCCCGTTCGACAGGCGGAACAAGGCAATTTCCAAGTCCCTTACTTTAAGTGTCCGCGATCCCTTAAGGTCGATTTCCGACACATTGCCGACATGCATTTTGGTCATCGTCATATCCTTTAGCCCTCCTGGTATACCGTCTCGGTCCGAGAGATCGGCTCGAAATTTTTGCGAAGCTTTTTGTTAGATACGATCTCCTTCCACGGATCGGTGGTCACACTGAGCGCTGTCTGGATTCTTTCCTGAAGCGCAAGCCGCTCCTCTCTTTCCTCAAGCGCCTTCTTGATGCTGTCCAGCCCGACACGCTCCACCCAAGTCGAGGTTCTTTCGTTCCATCCGGCATTTTCGCGGTAATATTGAAGGAACGCGCTTGCCCACTCGACAACCTCATCCTCTGTCTTCACTACGCAGAGCAGATCCGTCGCCCGGACATGCACGCCGCCGTTGCCGCCGACATGCAGCTCCCAGCCTCCGTCGATTGCGACAACGCCAAAATCCTTGATCGTCGCTTCCGCACAGTTGCGCGGACAGCCGGAGACGGCAAGCTTGACCTTGGCCGGCGTATTCAGCCGCTCGAATTCCTTCTCCAGACGGATGCCCATCGCTATGGAGTCCTGGGTGCCGAACCGGCAGAAGGTCGATCCGACGCAGGTCTTGACCGTACGCAGCGTTTTGCCGTATGCATGTCCCGAAGGCATGTCAAGCTCTTCCCAGATTTTCGGCAGGTCCTCTTTTTTGATGCCGAGCAGGTCAAGCCGTTGGCCTCCCGTGAACTTCACCAACGGAACGTCGAATTTCTCTGCAACCTCGGCAATCTTCTTCAGCTCAGCCGGGGAAGTGACGCCACCGTAGATCCGGGGAACGACGGAGTACGTTCCGTCCTTCTGAATGTTGGCGTGAAAGCGTTCATTCGTGATCCGGGATTCTTTCTCATCCACATATTCTTCCGGCCACAGCATGCCGAGATAATAGTTCAGGGAAGGACGGCATTTCGAGCAGCCCTCCTCATTGTTCCATTCCAGCACATTCATGACTTCCTTGACACTCTTGAGCTCCATTCGCTTGATTTCCGCAACGATTTCGTCCCGGCTAAGCGTGGTACAGCCGCAAATGCCTTCCTTGACCTTGACCGCAGCATCGCCCGCATACAACTCCAGCAGCCCTTCTACCAATGGCTTGCAGCCTCCGCAGGAAGCCGACGCTTTCGTGCAGGCCTTGATCTGCCCTACGCTTGTGCAGCCGCCGCTTGTAATGGCTTCTGCAATGGCTCCCTTGGATACACCGTTGCAGCCGCAGATGATTTCATCATCCGCCATTGCATCGAGGCGGGCCGTCGGAGAAGATTTCACCGCGTCATCCGGCAGGCCGAGCAGCAGAGCTCTTTCTTTGCCCTGGATCGATTCGCCGCTCTTAATTAGAGAGAACAGCTGCGCGCCGTCCGCTGTATCGCCGAACAACACCGCGCCGATGAGCTTGTCTTCACGGATAACGAGCTTCTTGTAAACTCCACCGATTTCATCCTGATAGCGGAGCGCCCGCGATCCGGCCGGTTCCTCGTATTGTCCTCCGGAGAAGACATCCACGCCCGACACTTTAAGCTTGGTCGAAGTGACCGATCCTTCATAGCCTTGCGTTTCAACACCTGCCAGCTTTTTGGCAAGCACGGCACCCTGCTCATACAGCGGCGCGACAAGACCGTAAGCGATGCCCCGGTGCTCCGCGCATTCCCCAATGGCATAAACGCCCGGAATATTTGTTTCCATATAGTCGTTGACGACAATACCGCGGTTAACGGTTATGCCGCTCTTTTTCGCAAGCGCGGTATTGGGCCGGATTCCGACCGCCATCACGATCAGATCGGCTTCCGCCGTGCTGCCGTCCGCGAAGAGCAGGCTTTTGACCCGCTTTTTGCCGAGAATGGCTTCCGACTGCTTGGTCAGCAGGAACTTCATGCCCTGGGCCTCCAGCTCCTTCTGCAGCATGACCGCTGCTTCCCTGTCGAGCTGTCTTTCCATTATATATTCGGAGATATGGACAACGGAGACGTCCATTCCCAGATGCAGCAGGCCACGGGCCGCTTCCAGGCCAAGCAGTCCTCCGCCGATTACAACGGCTTTTTTATAGGACTTTGCGGTTTCCATCATGATTTGACAGTCTTTGATATCGCGGAAAGCGATAACGCCCTCCTTGTCCGCTCCCGGAAGCGGGAGCATAAACGGATCAGAACCGGTAGCGAGAATCAGCTCATCGTAAGCCGCCTCCACCCCGAGGTCGGAACGGACAACTTTGTTCTCCGTATCGATACTCTCGATTTTGTGTCCTGTATACAAAGTGATATTATGATTCTTATACCATTCATAATCGTTAATAACGATTTCGGATAAATCAGTTCCCCCTGCCAAAACGGAGGACAGCATAATCCGGTTGTAGTTCGGATGCGGCTCGGCGCCAAAGATCGTTATTTCATAAGTATCGGGAGCCAGCTTGAGCAGATGCTCGATTGCCCGCACACCCGCCATACCATTGCCGACAAGCACCAGTTTTTTACGCGATGATTTTATCATGTATCTCTCTCCTCTCCTTGGGGAACACAAAAAGCCCGCTTCAAAGCCCGTACGAGAGAAAGCATCACTCGAATCAGACATGAAAGCAGGCGCCATTGCCGCTTTTTCTCAGATACGCCTTTGTATCCGCAAAAGATTGAATTTGTTAAATCGACTATACAACACCGTTTTTTAAACGTCAATAAATTTAACATATAAATTTTTAATTTTTAAAAATATCGACATTTAGGCGCATTTTGTGTTATATAAAATAACATTGATAGATAATCGCACGATTTATACGGCGACTGTCAAGCGTTACCAAACCAAATTTCTTCCAAGTTTAAAAAAAGGGGCGTCCGACTATGCATTCCCTGTTGGTTGTCTATAGCGAGCTGGCCGGGAAACACCCTGGCAAGACCGATGCCCAGTCGAAACCGGAGGTTATTCTCAGGTCCTGCGGCTATATTGTTGAAGTGGCCGCTTCTCGGGAAGAAGCCGTCAAGCTAATTGCGGACGTCGACGCCTCTATCCTTTGTATTCCGATTACGGAATTCAAATGCTGGGCGGATCTTTTGATGTCCCGCAAGACTGCCCCCGTCATGTGGTGGTGTACGGACGAGACCGCTACGCTCTCTGTATCCGCATGCGAGGACAATATTATGACTGACGGTATCCTCTGCCCGTCCATGCGGCCGCAAGAGATTCATTGGAGTCTTCACTTCGGCGCCAAACAGTGCTTCGAACGGAAGCAGTGGATGAAGGAAAAGGAGCAGCTGCTCTCCCGGCTCGAAGAAAGAAAATGGATCGAAATGGCGAAAGGGATTCTCTCCAAGGCCAAAAACATCCCCGAATCCGAAGCGTACGATCTTCTGCGCAAGCAAGCGATGAACGAACGCAAACGGATGGTGGATGTCGCAACTTCAATCGTCAAGGTATACCAGATGCTTCAGGATCAAAAGTAAGGGGGCACCGAACATGATTAACCTACTTAAAGAAGTCGCCAGAGGCAAACGGGGCGCCCGGGATTTAGACTTCGGAGAAGCTGCCGCCGCCGCAGAAGCGATTCTAGGTCAGTCCGCCACACCGGCGCAGATTGGAGCGTTCCTTGTAGCCGAACGGATCAAGCTTGAAAGTATAGAGGAATTGGAGGCATTCGTGTCCGTCTGCCGAAAATTTACGCGCCGGGAGCCGATCCAGGAGGGCCTGGACTGCGCCGGACCTTATGACGGACGAATCCGTTCCTTTGCGGCGACATTTCCGACCGCCTTCCTGCTCGCCGCGGCGGGACTGCCGGTGACCCTGCACGGTTCCGCTCCGCTCCCTCCGAAATGGGGGATCACCCTGCAGGACATTATTCTGGAGGCGGACATCCCGCTCTCCGCTCTTTCCCGCTATAGCTCCATTCATGCGGCCCGCCGCAGCGGTGTGCTGTATGCAAGCTCCGAAGAGTGGTGCCCTCCGTTCGGTAAAATCCGGGGAATCCGCGAGGAAATCGGGATGCGGACCATTTTGAATACGACCGAGAAGCTGATGGATTACTCCTGCTCGCCTTTCATCGTGTTCGGAATCTATCACAATACTGTCTTTGACCGTCTCGCGCGGCTCATGATTAAACTCGGATACCGGAAAGCCATGATCATACAAGGGACTGAAGGCTCGGAAGACCTTTATATCGACCGCCCGACACGGGTTTACAAGGTCGAGAACGGCTCGGCGGGTCTTGATATTATTGATCCCGAAGCGCTCGGATTGGATACTCCCGTTCCGGAGCTTGTCTGGGATGCCCGCCTGCAGCTGACAACGGCTGAAGCCGTGCTGCGGGGCGGCGGCCACATCGCCTTTTACAATCAGGTCCTCCTCAACGGGGCCGTCCGACTGCATTTGGCTGGCCGTGTCGGTTCCATTGAGGAGGGTGTGTACACCTGCAAGGATCTGCTGGATGGCGGCAAGGCTTGGGACAGCTATAATGCATGGAAGAATGCACTGCTCAGCGAGCCGCCCGTTACGCATCAAGTCTAATCTGCGGAAGACCGGATCAAACGCCCTTATTAATACGCAGAAAGCGCCTTTCCCTAAAATGCCGGGGAAAGGCGCTTTTTCTATACATACCTATTCAGTTAACAGCCGTTCCTAATACATAAAAGTCCGAGTAATAATGACAAGCAGGATAAACAATACCAGAATTGTTCCTGTCGATGTTCCGATTCCGCAACCGCCGCCTGCAACTTCACCCATTCGAAAATTCCTCCTTCAAAGTAGCGTACGACATATCCTATTCCGCAGCCCCTTGAATCGATTGGGTGTTTATCCCCAGCATTAAACCGCTGTTTCAAATGTAATCCGGTTCTTGCCGCTCCGTTTGGAAATATAAAGCGCGTCGTCAGCCAATCGCAAAATTTCGCTTGTGTCCTGGGTTTCGGGACTCCAGACCGCGGCGCCGACGCTGCAGCCGACCTGCACGATTTCTCCGCCGATCAGGAATGGCTGATTAATTTTGTCGATAATGCGCTTGGCTACGACTTCGGCTTCCTGCATCGGCTTTGCCGCCGAAGTGTGCAGGATCACCACGAATTCGTCTCCCCCGATACGGGTAACCATCTCATTGTCCCGGGTCGATTCAAGCAGGCGGAAGGCGACCTCTTGCAGCAGCTTGTCTCCGGCTGCGTGTCCGAGCGTATCGTTCACCTTCTTGAAGCCGTCCAAATCCAGATACAGGAAGCTGAGAGTAGTGCGGTTCTGTTTCGCCTTGTTGACGGCATGTGCCAAATAATCGTCCAGAGCCATCCGGTTAGGCAAGCCGGTCAGAGCATCATGCCGGGCAATATCCGACATATAATTCAGCTCCGTCTCGGTTTGGCTCAAGTTTTGGACCAGATTTCGCAGAGAAACGGAGAGGATGGACAAATCCTTGATCCGGTTAAATTTCGGAATCTCCGCCTCTTTTCCGGTACTGAGGAGATCGGCTTTCTCGGCTATAAGCTGAAGCGGGCGGGCAATCCACCCGGCGAGAAACCAGCCTGCAATGCCGAACAGAACGGCGACGGCGAGTCCGGAGAGAGCGATATAATTTTGCAGCCGGTGTACGGAAGCGAAGGCAATTTCCGCCGGTTGGCGGATGATAACGGACCAGCCTAGACCGGGATAATCCATGTATCCGTCTCCGTGTGCGTAACCTGTCAAATAGGCTTGTCCGTCATCTGATTTATTGACGAGCCATGAGCTTTTGCCCTGACGGGCCTCAGTCAGCGCCGCGTCCTTCATCGGCTTGCCCACCTGGGTGGACGGTCCGAGCACAATCGTATTGTCATTTTTGCTGACAACGAAGACCTGCACTCCCTTCATATTTTCCTTGAGCGGCGTGAGAATGGACGACTCCACCTGACGGGACCATTCCCAGCTGAGATGTGCCGCCAGGACGCCCACCGCTTTGCCGCTTGCATCCATTACAGGGACGCTGATATCGACGAATTGTAGTGGCTCTCCGCCCGGATTGGGCAGCAGTTTGGCGAGCAGCTTGGCATCATGGACATCCCCGACAAAAGGAGCTTCGATCCCGAATTTGAATACCGGCCGATCCTTAATGTTGCTTCCGACCAGAATGTTATCCGTTGCCGACAGAACATTGCCTTTTGCATCCATATATCCGACCCAGGTAAATACCGGAAGATTTTCTTTCAGCTGGTTTAATAATTCCCCAATTTCCTTCTTGTCGACAGGCTCCTGGAACGCTTTAAGCTTGCTCAGAACCTCCACTTCCTCAGACCGCGCCCACATGAAGTGATCCAAACTATAAGACATCTGGAAAGCGACTTCCGCCAGCGATCTGCCTATGGTAACCTCCGCGGTCTTCGATGATTCTTTGCCGATCAATAAACTGAGCAGAGCCGTCAGCAAAATAATAACAACAGCAAACGCGCCTGCAAACAAAGTCCGCAAATGGATTGACACCCGTCCGTTCCTCCCTCCCCGTCGCCCATCCGGGTATAAAATCGTGCGGAATGGCAACGGCGTAAAAACGCATGATAGTTTTTTAGTATATATATCGGCTGATCGCCCCCTTTTTTGTAGGCTCGCACCCTCATCGAAAAGAGCGCTTTCGTTAGGAAAACTGACAGCTTCTTGTGTACGGCTATTGCCTGATGCCGCAATTTGAACCGTCTGTTCCTTTAATTTTTTTACAATTTATCCTCCCGGCAGATTGTCCAAAGCGCATCATTCCGATATAATAGTGAATAAATGAGCGGAGGGAATTTATGGGTGCTGCCAGCAGAAAAGAACCATTCCGTTTTGTGATGAATCAACCGATCGATTGCTGGCTGGAAGTGCCGGCCCGTAATACCGGTCCCGGTACCGGCAAGCGTACCGCAGGTGTACTGCTCGACCTCAGCCGCTCGGGCTGCAAGGTTCGCAGCTCTTTGAATCTCCGGTTTACAGCCGGGGATACCCGGCTTATTATTTATTTTCAATTAAATGAGACCCTGCTTCAGTTCAATGGAAGCGTTCGCTGGGGCTGGATGTACGGACTTGGCGAATATCAGTACGGAATCAGGCTCGATTTGACGGATGAAGAAGAAGATATTCTCAAGCACGAGCTCGATATATGGACGATGTCTTCAGGCGGTGAAGGCGTTTAGAAGAAGACGGGGCTGCCCGTCTTTTTTTTGGGTGCCTAAATGTTCGCGGCCCTAATTCTCGCCTTACGCTTCTTGAGATCATGACACTCCTCCCGCTCCATGCCTCCTGTTCTCTTTGTGTATGCTTCTTTATTCGATATAATAGACTTTAAAATAATAGCAAAATTAGGAGGAAGGTATAATTGATGGATACCGTCGTTTCTCCCCGCTGGCTGTTGGCCCGGCTGTACGAGCCTGAGCTTGTGATCGCGGATTGCCGTTTTCTGCTGTCTGAACCCGAAGCGGGTCGCAGCGCCTATCTAAAGGATCACATTCCGGGAGCCGTATATTTGCATCTGGAAGAGCAGCTGTCCGCTCCTGTCGGCAAGCATGGCGGACGCCATCCGCTTCCGGAGCCTCACGAAATTGCGGCTGTCCTCGGCCAAGCGGGAATCAGCCGGGACAGCATCGTCGTCGCTTACGATGATCAGGGAGGCGCATACGCTTCCAGACTTTGGTGGATGCTGCGTTATGTCGGGCATGAGAAAGTGTATGTCATGGATGAAGGCTACTCGGCATGGAAAACGGCGAATTTCCCTGTGAGCGACAGCCAGCCAGTCCGTATTCCAACGCTGTATGAACCGGAGGTCCACCCCGAAATGCTGGCCGGAATAGAGGAAGTCCGTACAGTTTCACAGGAAGGCGGAGCGTCCTCTCCCCTGCTGATCGACTCACGGGAGCCAAGGCGTTATGAAGGTCTTGAAGAGCCGATCGACTCCAAGGCAGGTCATATCCCGGGTGCGATCAACCGGTTCTGGAAGGACGTCCTTGACGAACAAGGCCGATGGAAAGACGCAGAAGCGCTGAAGCAGCATTTTGCCGATGTTGATCCTGGACGCGAAGTCATTGTCTACTGCGGCTCCGGCGTCAGCGCCTGCCCGAACGTGCTCGCGCTTCATCGAGCCGGATACGACAAGGTGCGGCTGTACGCGGGGAGCTGGAGCGACTGGATCAGCTATGAGGGGAATGCTATCGCCACTGGTGAATAGTCAACATGATGAGCCCGCTGGACGCGGGCTTTTTGTGCTGGAGTTATACCGGTGGGCGGCACGCGATTAACCTTGAAAAAGCTACGCTGCATCAATATTTGGACAGCCTGAATATCGGCCTTGCAATCTTGCGAAGCCAATAAGCAAATACGGTCGTTCCGGTCCACGAGCTGCGCTTATTCTGGAGGTATTGATCGTTGATAATATAAGTCCGAGTGGAAGAAGGGCTCTTCAGACCGAACTTTTCCCACTTCGCCGGGTCATTCGAACCTCCGAGCCTTACAAGCATATTCGCCGACTCCCTATTGATTTTAGCCGGAATTTGCTCGTAGGCTTGGGTGATTAGCGCATGAAATTCGTCGATTGGATTGCGGCTGGCAAGGCTCTCCAAGTGGATGCCTTCGCGAAGATAAGAAACGTATGCCAGATGGTCAGCCCAGAACTCGTCAATATAAAAAAGTCGTACCCGCTGCTCCGAAAGGCTCATCGGCTGCTCGCCTTTTAATATTCCGAGCCGCTCCTCGTATAGAATTCGCCTCTGATCCTCCACCATATCCGAATAACAGTTCAGTTCCTGGTGGATATCGAAGTTTTGGCCCATAATAACGCGCTGAATATGCGCGATTTTGCTGCGGAGCACCGGCTCTTCGAGCGCCTCATCCTGCCTGGGAGCGCGAATCACTTTATTGATGCCGAACCGAAGCAGCAACTCGTCTTCCAGGCTTACAAAAAATACGGAAGCTCCCGGGTCGCCTTGGCGGCCAGAACGCCCGCGCAGTTGGTCGTCGATCCGCACACTTTCGTTCACATGTGTACCAATCACATACAACCCGCCCAGCTTGGCGACAACTTCCGCTTGCGCGGGGTCCCCGCCGCCGAGCCGAATGTCGACGCCGCGTCCCGCCATATTCGTAGACACCGTCACGGCGCCGGTTTCTCCCGCTTTGGCGATGATTTCGGCTTCTTCTGCGTCGTTTTTCGCATTCAGAACATGGCAAGGCACGCCGGCAACCGCCAGCGCCTCCGCCAGCTTGTCAGACTCCTCGACGCTGGACGTACCAATCAGAATGGGGCGTCCCGCCCTATGGACGGACGAGATTTCTTGTACAAGCGCCTTATATTTGGCTTCTTTATGGGTATAAATCCGGTGTGGGTGGTCGATCCGTATGTTTGGCTGGTTCGGCGGAATTTGCAGCACCTGCAGCGCATAAATATTTTCGAATTCCATTGCAGAAGCGTGTGCAGTAGCCGTCATTCCACAAATCCTCGGATACAGGCTAATGAAGTGTTGAAGGGTAATCGTCCCTAGAATTTTCCCGCCAGCGTTCCACTGCAGCCCTTCTTTGGCCGCAAGCGCGGCTTGCAGCCCGTCCGGCAAATACCTGTTCTCGGCCACGCGGCCGGTATATTCTTCGATCAGCTCGATTTTACCGTCCCGGACGATGTAATCAACGTCTTTTTTTAATAACGATTCCACATGCAGCGCGCAATTCAATGATGTTAACAAATGACTGTTATGGCTATCGTACAAATTGCCGCATCCCAGCAGCGACTCCGCTTTCGCAGCGCCTGCTTCATTCAAGTAAACGTTCCGCTGAAACTCGTCGAAGTCGTAATGCTCTGTTTGCTTTAGCTGCCGAGCCACATCTGCGAAAAGGAAGCCGTCGCTCTTGAAAGAGCCCAGCTCACCGCTGATAACTAGCGGCACCCGCGCTTCGTCGAGAAGGAGTGAATCGGCTTCGTCGACGATGACGTAGTGGAAAGGACGATGCACGGTATCGGCTTCGCTTAGTGCGATCGTGTCGCGCAAATAATCGAATCCCGCCTCTTTGGCCGTAACATAGGTTATGTCACTGGCGTATGCTTCCCGCTTCTCGGACAGGCTCATGCCCGATTGAACCGAGTTTACCGTTAACCCGAGGAAACGATAGACCGGGCCCATCCACTCCGTATCCCGCTTGGCCAAATAATCGTTAAAAGTCAGCACATGAACACCTTTGCCGGTCAGCGCATTCAGATAAGCAGGCATAACAGCAGAGAGGGTTTTTCCTTCACCGGTATGCTGCTCGATCAAAAATCTCTCGTGCAAAGCGATGGCAGCCATGATCTGGACATCGTAAGGCTGTAATCCGAGCTTTCTCTTCGCTGTCTCGCAGACTAACGCATAAGCATCGACAAGCAGCTCATCTAAAGGCGTGCCCGATTTTGCTTCTTTTTGCAGCCGGAGAGATTCCGCTTGAAGCTGCCCATCATCCCATGCTTCCAAATTCCGGTTCCTGATGAGATCCGCTTTGTCCCGATAGACTTTCAGCTTATTCTGGGTATCTAGGTCTTTGAATTTTTGTATCAACTTGACGGCTATATTCATAGAAACTTGCTCTCCCCTCGGTAGATAACAGTTAATAGATTGCCGGCTAGTCCGATGATGCCTACTCCAATCGGAGATAAACCCCACGCAATACCTAAAATTCATCGGACCAAGGGAGCGCAGTGAGGCGGTCTTTCGGATTTATTCGATTATAAATGCTTACAAGCATCACCCTATAGGTTGGGAATTATTGTAACTTGTGTATTGCAAAATGTAAACATTATATTGCATTTCGGAAGCCACCTTAGTCATTGAAAAGCCAATAGAAGACAGCAACACGTTAAATCCGTCACTATAATGATCGGACATATGGATGAAAAAGAGCCGCCAAACAGTATCAGCTTTGAGGATAATCCGGTGGCAACGGGAACAGAATAAACGTGAAGAAGCCCGCGATTGACGCGGGCTTTTGCATCTGCTCAGCTTGAGCTAATCGGTTATTTTTCCAGTTCCATCATATCAACAAGCACATCAAACACAATCGGCAAAGCGGTAAAACCGTCACCTTCCAAAAAATGCCCTCCCTTGTCCACTTCAAAGAAATCGGCCTTAAGTTGCTCCATTAGTTCTTTGCTGAAGGCAAACGGTACAATGGGATCGTCCTTAGCCGCAATACCGGCACACTGGCTGGCCCGCTGAATCAGTTGATGATAATCAAGAGGCTGTTCGACAAATTCATCCAATATCGGCAAGGTCGGCAATGATTGTGCAAATCCGGATACAAGAACGAGGCCGCCAATTGGCTGAGAAGAATTTTGCTTCAGAAGAAAACGCAGCAATGTAATACAGCCCAAACTGTGCGCGACAAAATAGGTATCGGAATCCATATCTTTGGCTGATTGAGCCAACTGATTAAGCCACTCGTCGAGCTTCGGCGTTTGCGGAGTTGGCATTGCTATAATTTCAACATCCACTCCGATTGCCGTTAACTTATCTTTTAGCCAAGGAAACCAATGGTTACCGGGTGTTGCCCTGTAGCCGTGAATAATGCAGACTCGCTTTCGGCTTTGTTGTTCCGCCATATCTTCCACTCCTTCGATTAATCCATACAATAATAGGGATTGGATTTCTACAAAATTTACTAAACGTTTAGATTATAAAACCTCACTTGCAAGCGAACAAGCACTTTTAATAGAGTAAACTCACCTAATTTTCGATCAATCTGTGCCCCTAAAACCTATAACGAACCTTACACTGTCGCGTAATTTTAGCCTTGTTTTCAAGTGATTTTGCATCGTTCAAAAAAAATTTATTAAAAATGGGCGAATTCCAGACATCCCCGGAATTAAGAGCTTCGATTTTCGACTTTATCCGTTTCTGCCGCCGCTCCCCTTGCTGTAAAGCCATCATCGTTCTGAACTCCGCTTCCCTCAACGCTTTCAGCCGCCTCTGTCAGTTTTGTATGCGGAGAATGATAGCGCTATCTTCTTAGAATAATCATTACCCGGACAGCAACTTATTTATTTTATTTTAACACTGAATGAATGCGCTTTCATACAGCGTTTTTTGAAGTTTTCCGACCTTCCCGGTTTGACCCTGGCTTTTGAGTTGTGTTACGCTTTTTTCAGAGAAAAGCGCTAAGCTTTCAATCTTTTTCATGAATATTTCAGACTCAAGCATGAAAATTATCTAACTGAAGGGAGAGCGAACATTCATGATTAAAGCATTGGTATTTGACTTCGACGGTACGATTATCGACACAGAATCCGCATGGTATGCCGCTTTTCGGGAAGCATACGAGCAGCACGGCGTAGAGCTTTCTGTGAAGCAGTACTCCCAATGTATCGGAACGAGCTTGTGCAATTTTAACCCGTATGAGTATTTGATGACCGATTTGAACCTTCCTATTGACCGGGAGGAATTCCGGAAAGCCGTTCAGAAGCGCCATTCCGAGCTGATGGAAGCCGAAGAAATGCGGCTGGGCATCAAGCATTATCTGGATTCCGCCAAAGCCGCGGGACTTAAGATCGGACTTGCGACAAGTTCTTCGACCGCATGGGTTGAAAAATACTTGAAGCAGCTCGGGCTTCGTGAATATTTCGATTGTATTCGTACAGCCGATCATGTAAAGAACGTCAAGCCCGACCCTGAATTGTATCTGCAGGCGTTGGATTGTCTGGGTGTCAAACCGGATGAAGCTATCGCAATCGAGGACTCGCCGAACGGTTCCAAGGCCGCATTGGCCGCAGGCATGCACTGCATTATAAGTCCGAATAAAATCACAAGCCTGCTGGACTTCGACCCTTCGCTTTATAGAGTTGCGTGCTTTACCGACCTCGACTTCGATCATCTGACCACCCGTCTTTTCGAAACTACTCAAATGAGCTAAACCAAACAGGCTGACTAATTGCCTCAGTCCGTCCCCAAATACCTAGCCGGTAGAGACTTACTTCGAATGGATCGATATTGATGAACCTTACATCAAGTTGTATCTCATCTGCCGACAGATAAATTAAGGAGGAATGCACTTTTGAAAGCCGTACACTTCGGAGCTGGTAATATCGGCCGGGGCTTTATTGGACCGATCTTAGCTGAATCCGACTATGAGATTGTTTTTGTCGCCCGTAATGAGAAGAAGATTTCCCTGCTTCAGGAGCGCGGACAGTACCCTGTCACGCTTGCCAATGAATCCCGCGATACCGAGCTTGTTAAAAATGTTACAGCCGTGAGCATCAAAGATGTCGATGAAGTCGCGGAATCCATCGCTGAAGCGGATCTTGTCACCACCGCCATCGGGATGTCGGCGCTTAAGGATATTGCCGAATCCGTTGCCAGAGGTATTAAGCTGAGGTTCAAGAAGAAAAAGCATCCGGAGCCGCTCCATATCATCGCCTGCGAGAACGGCATTGGAGGCAGCCAGCGCTTGAAAAAGCTGGTCTACCCTCTTCTTAAGCCGTCGGAACGCAAGCAGGCTGATGAGCTTGTTGCTTTTCCGAATACGATGGTTGACCGGATCGTGCCGATCCAGCAGCATAAAGACCCGCTGAAGGTGATGGTTGAGCCATTCTGCGAATGGGTCATCCACAAGGCCGGTATGCTGGACGGTTTCACCAAAATCAAAGGCGTCCGTTATGTCGATTCCCTTGACCCTTATATCGAACGCAAGTTGTTCACCGTGAATACCGGCCACTGCGCTGCAGCTTACTTTGGATACCTGGAAGGATTCTCTACGATTCAGGAGGCCATTGCTAATCCGACAGTGCTGAAGCAGGTCCGTGGGGTCCTGCAGGAAACCGGCGCTATGCTGACGCAGAAATACAATCTGGATAGCAAGAAGCATGAACTTTATATTGAAAAAATGATCAAACGTTTTACAAATCCCCATTTTACTGACAAAATCACCCGTGTGGGCAGATCTCCGCTTCGCAAACTGTCTCCGAACGATCGACTCGTTCGTCCCGCTATCCAGGCACACAAGATGGGACTCAAAACCGACCATCTGGTCGCGGCGATTGCCGCAGCTCTGGTATTCGATTTCGTAAAGGATCCGGAAGCCGTCAAACTCCAAAACTCCATACGCGAGCATGGAATCGGCTATGTAATCGAACATCACTTGGGAATTCCGGACTCCCATCCACTGCACAGCCGTATTGCTGACAAATATAACGAATGTTTCTCTTCACACCGTTCCGGGGATCAGCCCGACGTTTTAAGTCAACTGTAGGACGGACCGCCAGAAGGAGGAACCTTGGATCACAAAGAGGCTGCACATAGGCAGCCTCTTTGCATTTTACGGAAAAGTTAAAAGGATTCATGTCTACTTCGTTTCTAACGTCCGCCGGTCGTGCCGAACAGATACACCCCTTACTCTTTACGCGCCACCACCCGAATACGGCGGTAATCCATCTCCCAAACTCCGCTGCGATAAAGCGACGGTTTCAGTTCGTGCTCCAAGTGTTCAATGACCGCCACCCTTTCCGAAGGAGAAAGTACACTTAAGACTCCATTGGCAAAAGTGTTAACCCACTGGCGGAAGCCCTGCTCCCCACCCTCAAGCAATGTCGGACGGTCAAAACAGTGGGCGAAGTCTACCGTAAGTCCATGCCGCTCCAGCAGCGTTGTGTACTGCCCGATACTTGGGAAATACCAAGGAAGCTGGAGCCTGTCATTTGCGCCTATAGCTTCAAAAGCGCGCGGCAGTCCGGCTACGACCGAAGCGATATTTCCAAACGCGCCGAATTCTGCGACAAAACGCCCGCCCGTCCGCAGACTGCCTGCGATGGAGGCCGCAGCCCCTTCCGCATTCTTCAGCCAATGCAGTGCGGCGTTACTGAAAACAGCATCTGCCGGCTGCTCCGAGACATACGTTTGTCCATCCGCTAGGATGAAGATACGCTCCGGATATTTGCCCCGGGCGGCCTGAATCATCTCGGCGGAGGCGTCAATTCCGGTTACTTCTGCGCCGTTTCCGGCAATGGCTGCGGCCAAATCACCTGTCCCGCAGCCCCAATCGATAATCCGCTCTCCCGGCTGCGGCTTTAACAGCTCGATTAACGACTCCCCAAAGCTGGAGACAAACGACATATCCGCATCATAGGTTCCGGTATTCCACTGCTGTTTCATCTCGGCACTCCCTTCTTGTTTCAGAAACACCCCGTCATGATTACAGAAGATCTGTTTTTCATGTATATATTACAACGCTGCCTTTTTATAAGTGAAATATATAAATCGTATAGATGTGATTGGTTATACCTATGATTCAGAACCCGGCCGCTTATGAGCGGAATCGGAGAATCAAAAAAACCGCCAAAACTCTAGCGGCAAGGATCGGCAAAGCCGATTTTGGGCGAATCAGTTATTTGAATCAATTGGCACGGATTCTGAAGCTGTCCGGTAACGCTCGCGTATCCGGTCGCAGAAACCGAGCAGCCTGTCTTTCAGCCTAACGGCCCATTCTGGCGTGCTAGAATCATCCATCCCCTCGATACTGCGAAGCAGCCGCGCGAACATATAGAGATCTGAAAATTTCTGAAAAATGAACGGATCGCTGGTGTATTGTTCATCCAAGGGCTTCACTGACCGGTATCCGGCGAGGAACTGCCCGATCTTCCCTCTGGCCTCTTCGTCCTCCTGTTCATACAGATCGGAAATGGCGGCGGCAACATCCATCATGAACCAATGATGCATGGAATCGTCGAAATCAATAGCGCAATACCGCGCAAGTTCATCATTATAGAAAATATTATCCGTCTCGAAATCATAATGGATGAATCCGGTATGCCCTTTGCCGGTCGGAAGCTCAGAAAGCTCGCGCCGCAATCGTTCCAGCTCTTGCCGGAGCCCGGTTTCACCGGGGTACCGCTCCAATACCGATGAGACAAAATTCAGCGCATCCCGCCAGCTTCTGTATTCCACCGCTGGAGGACGGTATTGTTCGGAAATCAGATGAAGAGCGGCAAGCGATTGTCCCCATTGTTCGTAATGAATGTCCGACATCTCCTCAAGCGGAAGCTGCCTTCCCTTCGCCTGCTCAAATACCACCCCGTAATAAAGCCCGTCCTTTGTAGAAATGGTTTCAATCAAGTCCCCGTTCGTTGAACGTACAGGAGCAACCGCCGGATAACCTTGACTGAGCAAAAATAGCATGAAATCAAGCTCAGCCCGGATATTGTTGATCGTGTTGTCCTCTTCATGAATAAACCGGAGAAAGCGCCGCTCCCCGTTTAATTCGAACATGTACACAAAATTGCTGCTGGCTCTCCAGAACTTCAGCGTGCCGGCATCATGCTCCCATAACGCAATTAATTGTTTGGCCGGAGCATCATATTCCAAGCCCCGAACCATGTTTCTTAATGACATCATAACTTAACTGCCTCCCGTTCCCGGTGAGAGGCGCGATGATTTCAAAGGCTCTTATAAATCATGACCTCTCTCGGATTCATTTGAAATGGAAAACGTCTTCAAACATCATCACTCCTTTAGGTCGATAGTAGGGATTTCTAATCAGTAGGCACATCGGTAGCTCTTCCCCCAACCATTATTGTCGTAGATATTTCCAGATTTATCAAGTGAAAACTTAAGGAGAATGTGAAATAGGATTGATAAATATTGGTAATTAGTGTATTATACCATCTATATAGATGGTGGGGGGATGGCGTATGGCTGATCAAGAAAAAATCACTATTAATCTTGGCCCAGTGGATTTAGGTCAAGTCGATTTATTGGTGGACCAGGGCTTTTATTCGAACCGAACAGATTTTATTAGAATCGCTATCCGGAACCAACTTCAAAATCATACGAATGAAGTACAGCGCTACACTACCGAGAAGTTCTTCGTCATGGGAGTGCTGGAATTTAACCGCGAACGGTTGGAGGAAGTCAAGCGATCGGGGAAAACATTGGACATTAAATTAATTGGCGCGTTAATCGTTTCAAATGACGTGACACCCAGTCTCGCTAAAGATACGTTCGGAAAATTAAAACTGTATGGAATACTGAGAGCTCCAAATGAAGTGAAACAAATATTGCAGGATTTAAGCAGAAGTCGGTGATATCAGGAGGACAATTACAATGCAGGATATCCAGGAAAAAATCCATGAATACCTGTCTAGGCTGTCGGATGGCATTCATTTTTCCGGATCGGTTCTGGCTTCGTTAAACGGTAAAGTCGTATTTCAAGGCGACTACGGTAAATCAAATTTTGAGTTATCGACAGATCATACCGAGCGAACCCGATTCAGGATTGGCTCTATAACAAAATCTTTTACAGCCATTGCAATTCTTCAGCTTACCCAGAAAAAGCTCATTCAGCTTGACGATCCGATAATCAAATATTTTCCGCATCAAAAGGGTTCGGGGCAAATAACAATTCATCATCTGTTAACCCACTCTTCCGGGATTGTAAATTATGTGGACGATCCTCATTTACTGGATTGGTTTGCATCCCCCTCAACAACAATAGAGTTGATCAATCGCTTTTCCGATCTTCCTTTGGCGTTTGAACCTGGGCAACAATTCAGCTACTCCAATTCAGGATATATCCTTTTGGGAGCTTTAATCGAATGCATTACCGGGAAATCATTCGGTTCTTATTTTCAGGATTTCATCTTTAAGCCCCTTGACATGATGGATACATGTATTGACCATCCCGCAACGATGATTAATGATCGGGCCTCAGGATATCAAATTAACGATGAAGGACTTTTATCAAACGCTCCCTATATCGACATGTCCAATACACATGCGGCTGGAGCGATCATTTCTTCAATAAGGGATTTATTCAAGTGGGATCAAGGAATCGAATCCAACAGTCTACTGAGCGCAAAAATGAAGTGGAAAATGTTAACGCCTTACTTGAAAGCTGCTGAATTTTCATATGGCTACGGATGGATAATTCAGGACACACCATACG
This sequence comes from Paenibacillus apii, assembly GCF_011043685.1. Lineage (NCBI taxonomy): Bacteria > Bacillati > Bacillota > Bacilli > Caryophanales > Paenibacillaceae > Paenibacillus > Paenibacillus apii. The sequence goes on from NZ_JAAKGU010000005.1 coordinate 23,969, forward strand.
GAAGGGTTGTTGGTCATAGCGGGGGAGTACACGGATTTTCTTCGATATTTTTAAAGTATATAGACAGACAAGCAACCGTTATTGTACTAAGTAATATTTTTCAGCCTGTTGATACGATCGGTACAGCTATCGCCGAAATTATCTTAAACAAATAGGTGCGAATGTATCTTTCAATAAGTCTTGTTTCAAGGAGGATTACTCATGAACCGATTACATGGCAAAATCGCAATTATTACCGGAGTAAGCCGCAGCAAAGGAATTGGAAGCGCTATCGCTCGTGCGCTCGCCCGTGAGGGGGCGGATATCTTTTTTACCCATTGGAGTATGTATGACGGTCGGCAGACTTACGGGGCCGAGTATCAGTCAGTGAATGCCGTGGACCCCGGACCGACGGATACAGGATGGATGGACGATGATTTGAAGCAAACCCTGCTTTCCAAGTTTCCGATGGGTAGAGTTGGAGAGCCCGGGGATGCGGCGAAGCTGATCGCCTTTCTTGCAAATGACGACGCGCAGTGGATCACCGGGCAAATTATCCATTCCGACGGCGGCTTTAGGGGCTAAAACTAAGCTTTACGCCATCAAATAATAATCCAGCACAAACTGCCTGAACCGTTCAGCCGCGGGGGACAAAAACCGGTCTTCCATCCATGCGATTCCGATTTCTCTGCGGCAGGAGCGGTTTGCGATGGACACCCAGCTTACCTCTTCATGGTCCAGTCCGCTGTATTTGGGCAGGATGGCAACACCGAGTCCGGCGGCGACCAGCCCGGCGACAGTATCGACATCTTCCCCCTCGAAAACAATACCCGGAGATATCCCCGACTCATCCAGCAGTTTATCGGTAATAATGCGGAGCCCGTAGCCTTCTTTAAACGAGATCAAAGGTTCCTGACCAATCTCGCACAATTCCGCCAGTGACGAACCGGCAAGCCGATGTCCGGCAGGCACCGCTATGAACAGCTCCTCCGACCACAATCTTGCCCAACGAATGCGCATGTCGGCATCCTGAGGCGAAGCCATGCACAGATCAATTTCACCTGAGACCAGCTGTTCCAACAGACGCTGGGTGCTGCTCTGATTAAGCTGAAACCGGGTGTGGGGATGCGCTCTGCGGAACCTGCCGATCAGATCGGGAATATGGTGAATGCCGAGCGTATGCAGAAACCCCAGAGAGACCTCCCCTTGTGACGGGTTCAGAAGATCGTCAATCTCGCGCTTGGCCATCCGGAATTCTTCAAGAATATGTTCAACATGGCTGAGAAAAAGCTGGCCGTAGCGGTTAAGACGGATCGACCGTCCCTCCCGCTCAAAAAGCGGAATACCAAGTTCCGTCTCCAGTCTGGCGATGGACCGGCTTAGAGCCGGCTGTGTAATGTTAAGTGTCTGTGCCGCCAGCGTCATATGCTGCAAACGCGCGGTTGCTTCAAAATATTCGAGTTGCTGCCATTCCAAGGCCTGTTTCCCTCACTTCGATTACACAGAATATATGAAAACAATGAAAATAATGCATTATACTTTCAGGTCCTCTTCATTTTATACTTGCTTTGGCTAAGAATAAAGACACAAATCACCAAGCAAGTTGATGAATGGGAGAGAATTAGGCATGAATGTAATCGAAATCGGAAGCTCAGACCATCGGAGGGCTTCGGCAGGCATGTTGATGGGAAGCATAGTTGTATTCGCTGTTTTGTACAGCCCGCAGCCATTGATCAGCCTTTTTTCCAAGGAATATCATATTTCACCGGCAACGGCGGGAGCCTCCATTTCCCTGGCCACGATCGGTCTTGGTATCGGCCTGATCCTGATTTCGGCGTTATCCAGCACTCTGGAAAGAAAAAAATTAATGAGCCTATCCCTGCTGCTAACCTCTATCCTTGCAGTGGCATCCGCATTCTGCCATCAATTTTCGTTATTTCTCGTCATCCGGTTCTTGGAGGGTGTCAGTATTGCGGGATTTCCTTCGATAGCGATGGCCTATATTAATGAAGAGTTCCATAGAAAAGACATCGGGAGAGTCATGGGGAGTTACATTGCGGGAACGGCCATCGGCGGATTTACCGGGCGGATCGTGATCGGAGCATTAACTGACTTATTGGATTGGAAGACCGCGCTGATGATTCTGGGAATGATCAATCTGCTGCTTAGTCTTTATTTCTGGAGATACCTTCCGGCGTCGCGCAATTTCCATCCTCACCGGCGGTCTTTCAAGCAGTGGCAGGCAGGGATGATCGACAACCTGCTGAATAAGCGGCTTCTCTTGCTGTTTATCACCGGATTTTTGCTGATGGGCGTCTATATCATGATTCTGGATTATATCGGCTATCCGCTGACGGCCAAGCCCTACGAATTGAGCCAGACCGTCTTCGGCTTTCTGTTTGTCGTCAATTTGGTCGGTACATTTAGCTCTATTTGGTTCGGTAAGCTGGCGGATCGTCATTCGCGCCCGCAAGTTGTTGCGATAGCGATCTCCATTTTTGCGTTAGGGGCGCTGCTGACTCTGATTCCTGTTTTGGCCATCAAAATCGCAGGAGTCGCTCTGGTTGCCTTTGGGTTTTTTGGCGGACATTCGGTTGCAAGCGGCTGGGTAGGGTTGGTGGCAGATTCCAAACACAAAGCACAGGCCGCCTCTCTTTACTTGCTCTTCTATTACGGAGGCTCCAGTCTGGTCGGATGGTCAGGTGGCCTGTTTCTCCGCCATTTGGGGTGGAGCGGCCTGATTTATTATGCATTTGCTCTGCTGGCTGTTGCCGTACTTGTTACCTCAATTGCGGGAGAAGCCATCCACCAGCGGCGGTTGCAGTTAAAATAAGCGTCTTGAACAAACAGCCTCGCCATAAAATCACAAAAGGACGTTCCCGATACCGATTTCGGGGACGTCCTTTTTTACGATCATAACAAACACAGGAATAATATACGCTCCAATCAGCGATCCTTCCTCGTATCTGATCAGGACAGCATTTCGATAAAAGCTTTAATCCGCGTCAGCAGTTGTCCGCTGGGGGCTCCGACCTGGAAGGTTCCTTCCAGATTAATGCTCGGAATGCCTTTATTATGGAAATAATCCCTGTACATCTCGCGGGTGACGCTTCCGAACGAGCAGCCCAGGTATCCGTATAAAATAAGTCCGCGAGCCTGAATCCGGTCTACTTGCTGCTCGATAACGTGGCGCCGGTATATCGAGGCTCCAGCCATCTGACTCTGGAGCTGGAAGCGGGCAACCGATTCGACCGGATCGATATCCTCTGGAAAATCCCTTGTATATGGCGAGCTAACAAATCCGAGCAGCGCCCCTCCTGCATTGTCGATTGTTTCGTAAATTCCGAATTCCTGCCCGCTGCCGCCTGTCCAGATTAACGGAATCGCCCGTTGGCGTTCGGCTTCATCAGCTTCAAGACCGGACAATTCCTCAACCAGCGCATCCAATACTTCGGTGTATTCCTCCGGTTTGCCAAAATAATGGGTGAGTCCGTTCATCAGGTACATAATTCCCAGACTTTTGACATGAAACGGATGCTGCAGCCGCAAATCCATAATTTCCCGCATTCTGCGCATGAGATAGTTCTTGCGTGCAATTTCACGATGCAGGCTTTCCTTGTCAATCTCCCGGCTTCCGGTCAGCCATTCATTGAAGTCATAAATTTCATCCACAAAATAACGGACCAGTTCCTCATAACGCTCGCCTTCAACGCCCGGAGCGCGATAGACAACGTCGCTCGTATATACGTCGAAGCCTTCCTTCTTCATCACTTCCCACGCTAGGTTATATGGTTCACAGCCGGAGGATGAACCGAATATGCGGGTGATCGAGGTCCCGGCCTGTTTCCGCAAATGCCATTCCCCCGCTGTCGCTTTCACCATGGAACAGGTTTCTGCGGGCATCTGATAATAATCCTCCGAGACCGTAATAGCCTCTTGTCCGCTGATGCGTCCCACCTCCGAAAAGGCGACCGGTATGGCTCCAGCGGAATAAATCAAGGGCATCGCCCAGGGCACGCCGGCCCAGATGACCTTAGTGCCGTTCTTTCCGGCTATCTCCGCATCATCCACATAATCAATAACAAGATTGAACAGCTTTTGGATCGCGGGCGAGTGGGCATGAACCGTATCCCGACTGTATCGGATATGATTGAGCTGCTCCTGCGCTTCGTTTGTCAGCACCGTCGACATAATCATCTTCCTCTCACAAAAAATTAATTCATTTTTCGCTTTTAACTACTCATCATTTCGTTTTTAGCAGAGCAAAATCGCCCAACTCCTCATCGGTGCTGGAAGCCGCCTTCTGGGCAAATATGGCTGCCCCCAGCGCTCCAGCAAAGATCGTATCAAGCTTGACCTTGCTGATCGGATGTCCGAGCAGTTCTTCAAGCGCATGGGTCATGCCCGGATTATTCGATACGCCGCCCGAAAAGACAAGGTCCGGTTCGAGGCCGATCCGGTTGACGAGATTGCGGACGCGTCGCGCCGTTGCCAGATGAATGCCGGCGGCAATGTTCGCCGCGGATACGCCTTTCGCTTTCAGGGAGATCACCTCGGATTCGGCGAAAACGACGCATTGGCTGCTGACATCGGCGGGAGCATCGGCTTTCAGCGCTTCGGCACCGAGCTGCTCCAGCGTCAGATCGAGCAAATGCGCAACTTTCTCCAGAAATCGTCCGGTGCCGGCGGCGCACTTGTCGTTCATGATAAATTCAATCACCTTGCCCGTGGCCGGGTCCACCCGGATCGCTTTGGAATCCTGACCGCCGATATCCACGATGGACCTGACCTTGGCGTTCAGATAATGCGAGCCCATGGCGTGGCATGATATTTCAGTCACAATCTTGTGCCCGGTCACGCCGAAGTTCAGCGCTATTCGGCCATACCCGGTCCCGACAATATAAGCGATATTCTCCCGCGCCACCTTCGACTGCTTAAGCAGCTTGTCCAGCAGCTTGTCGGCCGTCTCCTGCATGAACACGCCCGTTGGGGTAATCGCCGTGTAGAGCTTGCCACCGGCCAAAAGCACTCCTTTTCCCGTTCTGGAGCCCAGATCGAGCCCGACCGCAATATCGCCGGTCACTGTGGACAACAGATCAGGGTCGATGATTTCTTTCAAATCGCTCATGCACGTTCATCTCCCTTAAGAAATGTAATTGAAGGATTTTCGATTAAACCGGCATTGTATCAAGGTTCCTTTCGAACGGTCTGCTTATCAAGCCGATCCGACGGCGGCCAGCCCTTTTCGTTCTCTCAGCACTTCGATAAATGCTTCGAGCCGTGTTTTGAGCTGACCCTGATCGCTCTTGGAATAGTCGATCGGCAGCTCAAGAACCGGAATGCCCAGCTGTTGATAGTGGCGGAAGAATTCGTTCTTGATTTGTCCGTAGCATGGGCAGAATTTAAGGTAAGCGTACAGAACGCCGTCCGCCTGATATTCGGTTGCAAGCGCGCCGGAAATTTCCACGCGTTCCTGGAGAGGCTTCATCCGTGCGCAAGGGGTCTGGTCAATATATCCCTCGGCCAGAGCCCGGTACGGATCGCCTTCCTCATCGATATGTCCGGAGGCTATTTTCAGCCCGGTGCAGTGATCCTCGGCAACGATTCTGGCGCCAAGCTCATCCTCGATAAGCTCAAGCAGCTTACGGTCGCCATCCGCGATAATGCCCCCGGCCATGAACAGCCGGATCGTCCGGTCTTCGCGGACGGGGACCGCGGCCAGCTTATCATAAATGCCCTGGTATAGAGGAAGCAGCTCTTCGGCGGGCAAATAATAGAAGGCTTTGACCAGGTCCAGATAATCTTTGCCCGAAAGCGGCGGATTGGGCCGCTTGCGCAGCTCGGAAATTTGGGTCAGAAGCTTGCGCACCTCGTTGTACTGCCGAATCTGCAAACGCAGCTCACCTTCGGTGATGATATTGCCGGACAGCTGTTCCAGATCGGCCTTGAAGCTCAGGATTTGGGAGCTGTAGAAGTCTCGCGAAGACGGCTTGTCCTTAATCCGGGGAAGCGTATAAATGTCAGCAGGCGCAAAGAATTCACCGATAGCTTCTCCAACGGTCTTGATGCAGTCGCAGGTATAGAAGGTGTAGACTTTATCCAGAGAAGTATACAGCGGATCTTCTTCTTTGAAGGCGCCGAGAATGCTCTTGGTAAAATCGCAGAATACGCTCTGCGTAATCTGCTCGCCGCTGGCTACCGTATGAGTATCTCCAGCCTTGAACAGCCGGATATGGGAAACGCCGGCGGCGCTGATCAGCTCGAGCGGCGTATAGGAGCATAGGTAGCCGACTTTTTTGTGTTCGTCCGCACCAAGGATAAGCTGTTCCTGGCGCTCGGCGATCCGGTTCTCCAGACCGGTAAGGTCCAATCGGAACACGTTCTCCGTTTCCTGGGTTGAGGTGACTGCTGCCCTTGAATAATTCAGGGCATGAATGGCCGCGCCCAGAGCGCCGGCGAAGATCGTGTCGATCTTGGACTCGATCAGCGGATGCCCGGACAGCTCCTCGAGCGCCTTCCTCATCCCGACGTTGTTCGAAACGCCGCCGGAGAAAATCAGCCCCGGCTCGATACCGACCCGCTTCAGCAAATTGCGGACCCGCTTGGCCGAAGCGAAATGGATGCCGGCTGCGATATCCCGCCGTGTCTCGCCTTTGGCCCGGAGAGAAATGACCTCAGACTCGGCAAAGACGACGCATTGACTGCTGATTTCCGAAGGCGAATCGGACTGCACGGCTTCTTGTCCAAGCTCGGTTATGGACAGCTCCAGGATTTCAGCGACCTTCTCCAGAAAGCGGCCGGTGCCTGCGGCACATTTGTCGTTCATGACGAACTCCACAACACCGCCGGTCAACGGGTCAACCCGAATCGCCTTGGAGTCCTGCCCTCCAATGTCCACGATGGTCCGAACGTCGGCGTTTAAATAATGCGCACCCATGGCATGGCAGGATATTTCCGTTACAATCTGGGATGAAATATCGCTATACTTAAGGGCAATTCGGCCGTAACCGGTGCCGACGATATAATCGATATCCGAACGTATCAGACCCGATTGTTCCAGCAAATCCTCGAGCAGCTCATCGGCCGTTTCCTGCATGTTGATGCCGGTATAGACCTTGCTGGTATATAACTCACCCCCGGACAGCAGCACCGCTTTACCGGTTCTCGACCCAATGTCGATGCCAATCACGCTGCCGCCGGATATTTGATCCAACAGTCTTTCATCTACCACATCTTGAATCCGCATTTGCATCACCTCGTATTTTGAAATTGAAAAACCTTCTACCGCCAACTATCTGCCTTCTGAAGATCGGCACCATCAATGTGAATGTCTTTCCCTGCCGGAGGAATCGCCCGCACCATGACCATAGAGACGCAGTAGCGCTTCCCAAGCCGAGAGAATCAGCAGCCTAATGACGGATTTCCCGGCCGCGGTCTTCAATATGGGGAGGAATGGAGTCTTATGGCCTTCGGCCTTTGAATGAATCCGGTTCACCGGGTAAGTCCGTAGCAGAATTTCACTATCGATCTCGAGCATTTCCCATTCACTTCCTTTCATTCTAATTTAGTAAAAAAGGTCAAGCCCGCCGGATGGAAATCGGCTGCTTGACCTCTTTTGGAAAAGTGGGCTGCAAAGAAATACTGCACTTTCAAAATACATCCATGCTCAAATACCGTTCGCCCGTATCCGGTGCCATGCACAGAACCCTCTTGCCGGGGCCGAGTCTGTCCGCGACCTTCAATCCGGCCCACACCGCCGCACCGGAGGAGGGCCCTACAAGCAGTCCTTCCCTGCGGGCAAGCTCCCTCATGACGCCGAGCGCATCATCGTCGGATACCTGAACAATTTCATCGTATACCTTTGTATTCAGCACTTTTGGAATAAAGCCCGGACCGGTTCCAACCAGCTTGTTCGGCCCAGCCTTTCCGCCGGAGAGTACAGGAGAGCCTTTGGGCTCGACTACATAAATGGAAATCCCCGGAATCAATTTTCTCAGCGTTTCTCCGGTTCCCGTAATAGTTCCTCCAGTACCGGAGCAAGCAACGAAGGCGTCCAGCCTGCCTTCCGTCTGCTCTACGATCTCCAGTGCCGTTGTCGTCCGGTGACAGTCCGGATTGGCGCTGTTCTCGAATTGCTGGAGCATGAGGCTTCCGGGAATTTCCTCGCGCAGCTTGACCGCCCGGGCAATGGCGCCCTTCATGCCTTCGGCAACCGGAGTTAGTACCACCTGGGCGCCGTAGGCTTTCAGTATACTAATCCGTTCAGGCGTCATGTTATCCGTCATGACAATAATTGCCGAGTATCCCCTGGCGGCTGCGTTCATGGCGATTCCAATTCCCGTATTTCCGCTGGTCGGTTCGATAATCGTGCTCCCCGGACGCAGCAGTCCCTTCTCCTCCGCTCTCCGAATCATGTTATAAGCGGCCCGGTCCTTGACACTTCCGGAAGGATTGAAAGATTCCAGTTTAACGAGAACCTCCGCAGCATTTGTTCTGGCCAATCGCTGCAGTCTCACCACCGGAGTATTTCCGATCAGTTCTGTGATACTGTTCACAACATGCGTTCTTGCTTTCAAAGCTTCCTTCTTGTCAAAGACCGCTCCGGATACCGGCAAATGGAAGTTCTCCCGAGATGGAGTTCTGGTCTTCATACCAAATTACAAATTACCGGCTGCGGCGGGAGCGATCAGGCCGGATTCCAGGGCCACAAGCTGTTTGCCCCATTCGGCGGCCCACTGCCTTAGCTCGCCGGTTTCCATTGGGGCCGGCACTTTGGACTCGGTATGATTAATAATTTTCTGGGCCAGAGATTTATATACCTTCGCCTGATTGGAATCAGGGTCCGCTTCGATCGTTGTCTTGCCCTGAAGCTCCGCCTGCGTTACCGAAACCGAGCGCGGAACGTATTCCATCACCTGGGTGTGGGTGCGGGCAACGAAGTCATCCACGATTTCCTTGGCATATGGGGCGTTGATGGAATTGGCGATAACACCGCCCAGCAGGGCTCCGCCTTCGGTAGAATATTTATGAATACCTTTAAACAGGTTGTTGGCCGCGTAAATAGCCATGAAATCGGCAGAAGTTACGGTAAATACATGCTCAGCGATGCCTTCACGTACTGGAACGGCAAACCCTCCGCAGACGACATCGCCCAGTACGTCATAAATAACATAATCGAGATCCAGTTCTTCAAATACCTTTTGCTGCTTCAGCAAAGATACCGATGTGATAATCCCCCGACCAGCGCAGCCGACTCCGGGAGCCGGGCCGCCTGCTTCAACGCAATAAATGCCATTAAACCCTTCAAATATAACATCATGCGCTCTCACGATTTGTTTGTCCCGCAGCGTGTCGAGCACAGTGGGAATATATTCTCCACCGCGCAGCGTGTTCGTCGAATCGCTCTTTGGGTCGCAGCCAAACTGCATTACCTTGTAGCCAGCCACCGACAGAGCCGCGCTTATGTTGGAAGTTGTGGTGGACTTGCCTATCCCCCCTTTGCCGTAGATTGCAATTTGTTTTATCTTTTTAGCCATTAAACTGCACTCCTTATCCTTAGTGAAAATTTTATAACGCAGCCGATGAGGATAGCTGTTCGGCAAGCTCAAGCTGCGCTTGCGCCGGAGCCTTCTGGGCCACCGGTTTGACTTCGGCTGTTTCCCCCTGCAGAAGCTCCCACACTCTGTGGCGGATCCAGCTGAAGTCGGCCGTGGATTGGACATCCCCTACTCGTCTTGGACGAGGCAGGGTAACATTAACAATTTCGCGCACTCTGCCCGGATTAGGCGACATGACAACAACACGGTCGGCAAGTGCGACGGCTTCATCAATGCTGTGGGTAACAAAAATAATCGTCTTTCCGGTCCGCTCCCAGATTTGAAGCAGCTCATCTTGAAGCGTCTCCCGTGTCTGGGCATCCACCGCGGCGAACGGCTCGTCCATAAGCAGCACTTCAGGATCGTACGCGAGAGCCCGGGCAATAGCGACCCGCTGCTTCATTCCGCCTGACAGCTCATATGGATAACGGTCGGCGTATCCGCTTAATCCGACAAGCTCCAGAAACCGGTCGCTGATAGCTTGGCGGTCTTTTTTGGGAACCTTCTTGATTTCCAGACCGAATTCCACATTGCGGCGAACCGTCCGCCAGGGGAATAACGCATATCCCTGCATAACAATCCCTCTATCCAGCGCAGGACCGGTAATTTTCTTGCCGTCGATGAACAATTCGCCCTCCGTCGGCAAGGCAAGCCCGGCAATCAGATCAAGCAGCGTCGATTTTCCGCAGCCGCTCGGTCCCACAATGGTCAGGAACTCGCCGGGTCTCACATTCAGGTCGACATCCTTCAGAGCGGTAAACTCCTTCTTCTCATCCTCCGTATTCCGCCGGATCATATACTGGCGGGTTACCCCGGTCACCTTGATTTTCGCTTCATTTTCGGACATTTTCATTCTCCCTTCCTCTTACTTGTTCTTTCCATCCAAAGCTATTTCAAGCTATCCAATACGGGCAGCGATGCTCGCCGAATCGTCAATGTACGTGAACGGGTCCTGCTCATACCAGCTATCCCGGTAAGGCAGTCTCGTGTTTTTGCCCAGATTTTTGTTAAAGGAAGCATTTCTCAAAATACGACTGACCCGCGTTGCCACCTCGTACACGCCTTTGTAGCCCAAATAGTCGTCGCTTTGCCCGAAGAGCGGGAAGATCGGATATCCTTGCTTGGCTGCCGAGCCGTTAACGCCGATATGTCCAACGAACAAGTCAGGAGTAATTTTGCTGAGCAGATTGGCCTGCTCGAACACCTGGCCCGAACCGATATTGAAGATCGCTTTTTCCGAATTCGGTACATCCTCCATATATTCTTCCAGGAGAATCTCGCCGTATTTATCAAAGTGATATCCCCGGAGGCCCAGGATTTCGAAGCCGAGATTATGCAGCAGCTCCGCCGTAGTCAATATCCGAACCTCGCCGCCGGTGAGAAATGCGGTCTTTCCATTGAACTCTGCTTTGAACGGTTCGATCGCCTTGTTCAGCTCCGCCGTTTCCGCCGCAATCAGCTTCTCGGCCTGCTCCTCGATTCCGAAGTGGGCAGCGATATCGCGCAGCCATTTGTTCGTATTGGCAATGCCGATTGGAATGGTCCGCAGTACGTAAGGAATACCATATAATTTCTGGAAATGCTCTACGAAATAATCATCATGCGTTGCGCAGATGCTCACATTGAGCGCCGCTTCATAGGCATAGGTAAAATCTTCGGGGTGCGAATACGAGGGCAAAATTCGTACGTTAAGATCCAGCGCCTTGAGCAAACGAACCAGCTCTTCCTCATCGATGCGGCTCATCGAGCCGACATTGAGCAGATTGACCGTTTTGCTGATTTTCTCCTGATGCTCGAGCTCTTCCTCCGGTGTACGAATGATCGCCGGTTTGGTGCTTTTGTCTTCGCCCACAAGATTACGGATTAAGCCGTGGTACACGGAGTCATAGGCGGTTGCCTGAATTTTCGTTTTGAAGCCTTCGCAGTGGATCGGTACGATCCGGGCCGATACCTGCTTTTGCAAATCGTCCAGAATGCCGTCAATATCATCGCCGATCAAAGCCGGGACACAGCTGTTAAAAACAAGGATGGCGCTAGGGCGAAATTCTCGCTCGGCTTTGAGCACGGCCTGTCTCAGCTTGGCTTCGCCGCCGCTGATAACATCCACTTCGCTCAGGTTGGTGTTAATCCAGCGCAGGCCAACGGCTGATTGCTGGCGCAGCTTCTGGAATACCTTGTTAATCCCGGCGTTCTGAATCAGGTTGCCGCCGCAGCCGATCGGACTGTGAATGACCATAACCGCATCGCGCATGGAGCTGATCATGCCCAGACTGAGGTTAAGCTGGCAGCCCTGGGTTTGGGAGAAGGTCCGTTTGCTGGCGTAGAGACATCCTTTCTTCGAATCATTGGACAAATCTCCGCACGTTCCGCCGTAGGCCTGGCAAGCCATCAGGCGGTCTTCACGCACCGGCGGCACTTTATGTTTAATGTAATCCATGGAACAAGCCTCCTTTTTTCATTAAAAAAACGATGGGGTTCATTACCGGTGGGCAACAACCAGACTGAGCACGTCCTCGGCAAGAGTAAGCCCGCCGGAATAACCGGCATATGCCCGGTTCAGCACCACCCGGTTGGAGATAGGATAGGTGACCGGCAGCAGCGGCACCTTGAACTGTTCCGCCGTATCGCGTTCCATGACGCTTCCGATAATGACTCCAGGGGCGAAGCCTTTATAATATTTTTGCCCTTGATTCTGCGGCCAGTGACGATTGATATAGCCTACGACGCTTGAGGCATCCTCATCGAACACAATTTCCGGACGAAGCCCGGATTCATATTCACCGAATGATGCCAGAACCCGTTCCTTCTGCTCTTCCCCCAGAATATCGGTGATCACAACCAGTTCAGGCAGCCAGCCCAGATCGTCGGAAAGAAAACGGGTAATGGCTTGCGTATAGTTGGGATCGCCGACCACGGTGGCGTAGCGCTGGAAATCGAGATCGTTGTAGACATCCGCCAGACGCTCCAGATAAGGGTAGTAGGCTTTTCTTTCTTCCTGGATTAATTTCTCGACCTTGATTTCATCTACCCCGAGTGCCTTGCCTACTGTGCGAAGGAAGCGCGAAGTTCCGTGATCCCCGACCGGCAAAGGAAGCGTGATATAGGGAACTCCGTGTACCTCTTCAAATACTTTCGCCGCTTCAATCCCGTAAGCTTCCGACACGACGATATTCAGGCTGGCTTTTCCGGAATTTTTCAGGTTCTCCAACGTCTCGCCCTGGCCGAAGAAGGTGTTTGTCTCAAAGCCCAGCTTCTTCAGCAAGCCTTTCAGCACGCCGAGGTTTCCTTTCCAGAACACATCCTGCATGGGAACGACTCCCCACAAATTCACTGTCCCGGGATCTTTCACCGGAGCCGGCTCCACAAATTCACGGAACAGGGTTTCCAGCACCAGCTCGTAGCCGTAATAGGAGTTGCCTTTGAAGCTGACCGTTTCCGCGGCCAGTACCGGCAATTTGCCGTCCTTGAACCGTTTGGTCACGGCATGAACGTTGTCGCCGATCATCTCGACCATGCAGCCCGTGACGACAAAATACAAATCCCCGTCCATAACCTTCAGCGTATTCTCGATCTGTTCGTACAGCCGGCCTTCGCCGCCGAACACGATGTCTCTTTCGGATACGTTCGAGCTTGGGAGCGCCTGCCCGCCGCAATAATTGCCGCCGTTATAGCCCGAAGCTCCGCTTAAAGCCCCCGCCAGATTGCCGCCGCAGCCGGAAGAGGAATGTAAAATCGGAATCGCCCGGGGCAGGGACTGGATGGTGCCGATCGCGCCGCCGAGGGCGCAAACATAACGCGGTCTCTCGATGACTTTGCTCATGACAATCCTCCTGTCTGCGCCGGTTCCTGAAACAATACGGTAGATAAATAGCGTTCACCGGTATCAGGCAGCAGAACGACGATATTCTTGCCTCTGTTCTCTTTCCGCTTGGCAAGCTGGGAGGCTGCAAAGACGGCAGCGCCCGAGGAGATGCCGACCAGCAGTCCTTCCGTGGCCGCCAATTCTCTCGCCGTTTCCAGCGCTTCCTCATTTCGAACTTTGAATACCTCATCAATGATTTCCCGGTTCAGGATGAGCGGAACAAACCCGGCCCCAAGGCCCTGAATTTTGTGCGGACCCGGATTTCCTCCCGAGAGAACCGGTGAATCAAACGGCTCTACGGCCACAATCTTCACATCCGGATTCCGTTCTTTCAGAACTTCCCCGACGCCGGTTATCGTGCCTCCGGTTCCGACTCCGCTGACGAAAATGTCCACTTTACCGCCCGTATCCCGCCAGATTTCCTCTGCAGTTGTCTGGCGGTGAATTTTGGGATTGGCCGAATTGTTGAACTGCTGCAGAATGAACGAGTTCGGTGTAACCGCCGCCAGCGCTTCCGCCTTGCGGACAGAGCCCTTGATACCCTCGGCTCCGGGTGTCAGCACCAGCTCGGCGCCCAGCGCCTTCAGCAGATTGCGGCGTTCCACGCTCATCGTATCCGGCATGGTCAGAATAAGACGGTATCCGCGGGCCGCGGCCACAAAGGCGAGAGCGATACCGGTATTGCCGCTGGTCGGCTCGATCAGCACGGTTCCCGGTCCGATCAGGCCCTGCTCTTCGGCGTCCTTGATCATGGCGTAGCCAATCCGGTCTTTTACACTTCCCGCCGGATTGAAATATTCCAGCTTCGCGATTACCGAAGCGCCAAGCTCCTTTTTCCCGCTAAAGCTCCTGAGTTCCAGAAGCGGCGTGTTTCCAATAAGATCTGTCAGTTTGCTTGCAATTTTCGACATGATACGTTCCTCCATCTTCAATTTGCTTGGCTTGCTTGTATTAAAAAAGAGACTTGACCTGTCCTGTAAAGGTAAAGTCAAGCCTCCAGTGAACTGGTTAGCCTAAGTGTGCATATCAGCCGGTATTTGTGATAAAAATCACAATAATATCATAAAAAAAAGGAAGCCAAGCGCTCCAAATCCGTTGGAGGCCCAGCTTCCGGGTAACCGGTCAGCTACATTTCTTAATTCATATTATTTCAATGTGAATTAATGGTTAATATGGATTATAGTGAAGATTGTCTGCTCTGTCAATAAACTTTTTGCCTTATAGCACATTTTCAGGCTGGCGGCTAAGCTGGTACTGCTTAGGCGTCATGCCAAACTGCTTTTTAAACAAAGCGATGAAGTGGGAGATGTTGTCGTAATTCAGCTGCATCGCCGTCTCTGTAACCGTTAGCTCCTGGAGCAGCTTACTAGCGAGCTTCATTTTTTCGCGGGTGATGTATTCAAGCGGGGCGAGACCCGTCATCCTTTTGAACAGATGCGTAAAATGAGTATGCGACATATTATAACTGCCTGCCAGCTCTTTTACGGATGCAAGCGTTAACAACTCCGAGTGAATATCGCGGATGGCGCGGAACACGGGATGTTTGCTTTCATTTTTCAGACTCAGCCGGAAGGCCCGAATACGCAGCAGATGATAAGCCAGTTCCTGCGCCGCAAGGTCGACCAGAAAGATTTTGCTGTCTCCCGGGTAAGCCATGTAGGCCTTCATCCGGCCGATTGCTTTTACCACAGGGTCCATATCGTCGCTCTTCAGTCCGCACCGCACGACATCTCCGACCGTCGCTTTCTCCGCAAGCCCAAATTCTTCGCTCACCACCGGCTCCAGACGCTCGATCAACTGATCGCCCAGCTCGAACACAAGCGCTTTCGTCTGGCGCTCTATCGACATCTCGACCGAGGAGTGCGGCGGCAGAAGAATCATTTCATCCGATCCATACTGAAAGCTCTCCGTTTTATTGATCCGTACTTCCTTCTCCCCGTCCAAAATCGTGCACAGCTTGGAGCATTCATATGAAGAATACTGCTCGTAGTAATGCTCCGGCAGATCATAATATAAAATCCGGATCAAATCCGTTTGGAACCCATAGTGCAGTTCATCGAACCGGCTAAAATTCTTCAGAAGCTTTTCCATGCGATCCTCCAGAAATTTCGTGTATTTTACCGCAGTTTCGATTAGTTTTTTGGTGTTCGAAGCCTTATTTTAATAATAGAGCAAGGTTATCACAATATTTTCCAATTAACAAATAGCGAGGTGTCGAAATGTCAGGTAATGCGAAATTTATGATGCCGGGAATGAGTCTGCTGGGATCTGGAGCGCTTTTGGACGCAGGTGAAGAAATTCGAAAGCTCGGTTACAAAAAAGCGCTTGTCGTCACCGACAAGCCGCTCGTGGACATCGGGCTTGCCGCCAAAGTCACGGATATGCTGAATCAAAATGGAATCGGCTCTGCCATTTACAGCGGAACGCAGCCGAATCCCACAGTAACAAATGTACGTGAGGGGCTTAAGCTCTATACCGATTCGGAGTGTGACTGCGTCGTCTCGCTTGGAGGCGGTTCGCCGCATGACTGCGCCAAGGGAATCGCGCTGCTGGCCGGGAATGGAGGAGAAATCGGAGATTACGAAGGCGTGGACAAGTCCGCACAGCCTGCCGCTCCGCTTATTGCCATTAATACGACGGCCGGAACGGCCAGTGAGATGACGATGTTTTGTATCATCACTGACGAGGAGCGCCATATCAAGATGGCGATTGTTGACAAGCATACGACGCCGCTGATCGCGGTCAACGATCCCGACCTGATGATGGCGATGCCGAAATCCCTGACTGCCGCCACCGGCATGGACGCGCTGACGCACGCTATCGAAGCGTATGTCTCAATCAACGCGACGCCGATTACGGATGCTTGCGCAATTAAGGCGATTAATCTTATCCGGGATTATCTCATCCGGGCGGTTGACGACGGATCGGATAAGGAAGCGCGCGAGCAGATGGCATATGCCGAATTCCTTGCCGGCATGGCGTTCAACAACGCGGGCCTAGGGCTTGTCCACGCGATGGCGCATCAGCTCGGAGGCTTCTACAATTTGCCGCACGGAGTCTGTAACGCCATTCTTCTGCCGCATGTGGAGCGTTATAATTCGGTCAAAGCCGCGCCACGGCTGAAAGATGTGGCAGAGGCGCTCGGCCGGAATGTAGGCGGCGTCACTTCAGAAGAAGGCGCTGCGCTTGCGCTTGAGTCTATTGAGGTAATGGCGAAGCGGGTCGGCATCCCGCCCGGACTGTCGGCGCTTGGCGTGAAACGGGAAGATTTCCCCGTGCTGGCATCGAATGCGCTGAAAGATGCTTGCGGCGTCACCAATCCGGTTCAAGGCTCGCATGACGAGATCATGGAAATTTTCGAGCAAGCCATGTAATGAGGTAAGCAGCTATATATGGACGAACCCATCCTCTGCAATTAGGGGGATGGGTTTTTGCGATATATTAGTTGGAGCAGCGATCTGTCTCCTGCCCGGTTTCGGTTATGAATTACTGGTTCCAGACCATCATAAGCAGCTTGTTAACAAGCACTACAATCCCATATACCGCTGCCTGCCCGGGCCGGTTCATCAGATACAGCAGCAAGACCGGCGTTCCGAACATCAGGATTTCCAGCAGCAGATGCAGCGGGGCGGGCAGAGCATAAGCGGCTTTGGGTGCGCCCAGCATTCCCCAAACGGCGGCCGCGATCAGCGGCAGACCAAGGCTGAACAGCGTTCGGCTCCAGCCGCTGCCACCCATCCGGTAGCCCCATAACCCGTAAACAATAAGGGCAACGATCTCCAGCAAAAGACGCAGCGCAAGATTAAGCATTTGCAATACTCCGATCATGTTTCATCCCTCTCCTATCCTGTTATTTAATATGATTTTCCGATAAAAAACAAAAAAAACTAATGGTGTTAGTTTTATAATAAACTAATACCATTAGTTTTTCAATAGTGCTTTTTGTATAACCGTATGATCGAAGCGATTAATTGAACCGCCAAGCCGTCAGGCTCAGGCTGCCCCATTGGTAACTGCGGTGCAGAAGCTCCGCTTGCCGCACCCCATCGCCGCTCCCCATCGCCAGAAGCAGCGGAATGAAATGCTCGCTCGTCGGAACGGCTCGATCCGCGTAAGGCGCGAGCTCGCTATAGCGGAACAGCTCCGGCAAATTCCAGTCCTTAAGCCGCTTCTCGATCCAGGTGTCGAATTCAAATGCCCATGCATCGATGTCCTCCGCTCCGACGCCCCACTTGATCTGCCGCAGGTTGTGGACGATACCGCCGCTGCCGATGATGAGTACGTCCTGCTCCCGCAGCTTCGCCAGCGCTTTTCCAATCTCGTACTGGTTCGCACTGTCCAGATACTGGTTCACCGACAGCGCCACCACGGGAATGTCCGCATCCGGGAAGATGAGCTTCAGCACTGCCCAGGAGCCATGGTCAAGCCCGCGGCTGGTGTCGGATACGGCCGGAATGCCTGCGTCATTCAGCAGCGACAACACCTGTTCAGTAACCGAGGCGTCTCCGGACGCCGGATAGGTCATCCGGTACATTTCCTCCGGAAATCCGGAGAAATCATATATGGTACTGTACGTATCCGCCGCGCTGACTTGCTGAACCGTATGCTCCCAGTGGGCGGAAAAGATCACAATCGCCTTAGGCTTGCGCGTAAGCGTGGCGGCAATATTTTTCAGGAAAGAGGTATACTCGTGATCTTCAATTACAAGCGACGGTGCTCCGTGCGCAAAAAAGTAAGATGGCATCATCAGCGGTTCACTCCTTTTTCTCTTCAATTAATCGGTTAAACGGTCTTCCAGCAAAAAGTTCATCACATCCCGGCGGTTCGCCCCGGTTACTTCGTGCCCGCTAGGGTAGGTCTTAAAGTTGACGCGGTCGTTCAGGTTCTTGAAATAGGCCGCGGTCTCATAGCCGATCTTGACCGGGAATACGGGATCAAATTCACCGTGCGAGATAAAAATGGACATGTTTATAACGCTGCGCTGCGGGTATTCCGTTTTTACGAAATCAGGGATGTATCCATTTAGCGCCACGATTCCCTTAATTCTTTCGCCCATAGTAAGCGCTAGCGTCATCGCCAGAATCGCCCCTTGGCTGAAGCCCAGCACATAGCGCCGCGCGGGATCAACCGCATATTTTTCCGTAGCGTATTCAATAAAAGCTTCCAGACGGCCAACCGCCCGGTCAAACATTTCACGGATCGGATTCCCGAGGCTTCTCAGCTCATAATATTGATAGCCTTGCCCCATGGGCAGGTCGCCGCGAATCCCGATCAGAATAAACTCGTTCTTCAGCGGCTCTGCCAAACCGAGCATATCCTGCTCATTCGAGCCTTTCCCGTGAAGGGCGAACAACACCGGATATCGCTTACCCTCCGTATAGCCCTCCGGCAGTACAACGCTGTATTCGTATGGAATACTCATTGACTGTTAACCTTTGTTAAAAATCACGCGGTCGAGCGACCATTCCGTCGTTCCTGCCACAGCGAGATACAGGGCGATCAGGATATAGGCGATATCCAGCTCATATCCGGCTGCTTGCCCGTTCCCGAGGAGGCCTGCCGATAGCTTCGCGGTAAAGACCGCGCCAACGAGCACAATAATCAGCACAACCGACACGTAGCGTGTAAAGAGACCCAGAATCAGCAGAATCCCGCCAATCAGCTCGATTGCTGCAACGACATAAGCCAAAAACTCTGGAAGACCGATACTGCCGAACCAGCCCGCGACGTTACCCAGCCCCATTTGCAGCTTGCTGATCCCGTGAGCCAGAAATAAAATCCCGAGTACCACCCGCATCAAAACCGTCACCTTGTTTTTCATCAATCATGTCTCCTCTCAAAATATAAGTAATATAAATTTTTGTTTTGTGTAAATAAAGATATACAAAATAAGTCCATTTGTCAATATTAAATATAGTTACTGACTATTAGTAATTTATTAACCGTTTTTTGTACGTTTATTCAGGTGGAATAGCCTTACCGCAGCCGAAAATGATAAGATATTGGAATGACTACCCCAACTTCAATCGAGGTGACCGCCTGTGGATATCGGTTCCACGATCCGCGCCATTCGCAAGCGCAAAAATATCACGATCGCCCAGATATGCGAGCAAACCGGGTTATCGCAAGGATTCATGAGCCAGGTTGAGACGAATAAAACCTCTCCATCCATCGCTACGCTGGAAAGCATTGCCGAGGCGCTTAACGTGCCGCTTGCTTACCTGCTGCTGAAGAAGGAAGAACGGATGCAGATCATCCGGGCGGGTGAGCGTACCCAGAGCACTAGCGGCCCGGAGCGGCTAAAAGTCTCCCATCTCGGCCGGACGAAAAATATGCGGATGGTGCTGGTAGAGCTTCCCCCCGGCGCATCCACCGGCGAAGCCCCCCATGCCCATGAAGGCGAGGAGACGCATCTGGTAATGAAAGGACGAATTCTTGCCGAGCAGGGTGAGGATTCGGCCGTACTGGAAGAAGGAGACACCTTTAGCTGGAACGCCTGCACACCCCATAAGGTCAAGAATATCGGGGATGAGACCGCTCTCGTCCTGGTTGCCGTATATACCGAGGAACAGACGGACTGGAGGCTGATGTAGGTTACAGTTGATGCAGCTTAGGCCTTGAAGCGGGAAGGATCACGGTAGAGCTCTGACGAATCTTTCAGCACTGTGGTGTAACATAGCGGATAAAACCTCCCGATATAAATAAGAGTATAAAGCCCGGGAGGAATGGAAATGAAAGTCAGAAGTAAATTGATCGTGCTGGTGTCGCTGCTGATTGCAGCGCTTACCTGCAGCAGTATTTTGGCTGTAACATCAATCCGAGGAATAGCGGAAGAAGCGCAGGCTCTGCGTGAACTGAATGAACTGCAGCGGGATATGAAGCAGGTTCAATATCTGCTGGCAGGGCTGGCCAATGACGAGAGAGGATATTTGCTTACCGGCCAGAAGGAGTTCACCGTGGAAATGCAAACAAAAATGGACAGTATAAACAAACTGCTCCATACTATGGCCCCGGCTCTTGAGGCCAAATACGGCTCAGCGATGCAAGAGATCAACAGCGCTTTG
Organism: Paenibacillus apii; assembly: GCF_011043685.1. Classification (NCBI taxonomy): domain Bacteria; kingdom Bacillati; phylum Bacillota; class Bacilli; order Caryophanales; family Paenibacillaceae; genus Paenibacillus; species Paenibacillus apii. The sequence continues at coordinate 44,470 of NZ_JAAKGU010000005.1, forward strand.
GCCAAGCTGTCCCAATTGAGCGGAGAAATGGTTCGCCTGCGCGGCAGCGGCTCTCTGCAGCAGGCTGAAAGTATACATTTCGGGCAAGAGCGAAGTCTGCGGAAGCAAAATGTAAATCCGGCCGTTGAAAAAGTGGTTAAGCTTCTTGCGGATGAGGCTGCTCCGGTCGAGAGGCATATTAAAGAAAACTCAACCCGCTCGCAAATTATTTTGCTTACAGTCGCTATTTTAAGCGTGATTCTCGGAACGGCCGCCTCCATCCTGCTTGTGCGAATTATTGTGAAGCCTTTGAGACTTCTTAATGATCAGATGAATGAAATCGCAGCGGGTGAAGCCGATCTTACAAGAACGATTCAGATTGTTCAAAAAGATGAATTTGGCATGCTGGCGGGAAGCTTTAACGCTTTTGTCGCATCCTTGAGAGATATCATTGGAAAAGTCGGGGAAGCCACCAACCACCTTTCTTCCGTAACGCAGCAATTCTTCGCCAGCGTCGAGCAGTCCCGTTCCACATCACAGCTTATCGCCGGGTCCATGCAGACCATTGCAGACAGAGCCTCCGAGCAAAATAGTCTTGCTGCCGATAATGCAAAAGAGACGCGTGAATCGCGGGACAGGATCGAGTCCATCTCTCTCCACTCCAAAGGTATGGCCTCCGCTGCGCTCCATATGAGTGAACGGGCCGGTGCCGGAGAGCAGACCCTTGCCCGAATGGGAGAGAAGATGATCGATATCACGCGCGCAGTTGACGAGGCGGATTCAAGATTAACCCTGCTTTCCGGGCAAACGGTGAAGATCGCGGAGATTTCCTCGCTGATCAACGAAATTTCCGAGCAGACCCACCTGCTTGCTCTCAACGCCTCAATTGAAGCGGCAAGAGCGGGCGAAGCGGGCCGCGGATTTCACGTAGTAGCCGGGGAGGTGAAAAAGCTGGCCGGGTACTCCGCCGAATCCGCCAAAGAGATCGGAGCACTCACCTTAAACATAAGCGAGAACGCCAGTCTCGCGCTAAGCAGTATGACTGACGTCAAAGCCCGAACCGCCGAAGGGAACGAGATAACGAGCCTTGGCCTGGAGCAGTTCCAGGAGATCTTGCGTTCAATTAGCGAGGTTTCGGACAAAACGTCGGAAATCTCCGACTCGGCGCAGCTGGTGCATAGCCAGTTCACCGTCGTTTCTCAATCCATGGAAACCGTGGGAGCTGGAACAAACGACATTTCGGCAGGTACTCAAGAAATATCCGCAGCAACCGAGGAGCAATTGGCTTCCGGTGAAGAAATGGGTGCCGCAGCTGAAGCACTAAGCAGTATGGCCGGTAAACTCCAGTTGCTGATCTCCCGTTTTAAAATCTGATGGCCACTCCTCTCCATTAAGCAGAAAAAGACAAATAGGCCGCTCCGCGTTAGCGTACTCTAACTCGGAGCGGCCTTATTTAATTCTGTGTTACTCCCGGTACATTCAATGGCCGGGAGTTATTTTCGCAGCAGCAAATAGGCAAAGTACGGCGCTCCGATTAAGGCGACCATAATTCCAGCCGAAACCCCATCGGGACCGACGATATGATGGCCGATGAGATCGGCGAGCGTAAGCAGCCAGCCTCCAAGCAGCAGCGTCACAGGGATGTACATCTGGTGACGGGGACCGACCAGCGATTTGGCTATATGCGGCGCCATCAGACCGATAAAGGCGATCGCCCCCGTTACGGAAACCGCGGCCGAAGCCAGCGCCACTGCGGCGATCATGAGCCCCAGCCGTTCACGCTGCAGCCGCACTCCGACGCCAACGGTCACATGATCACTGAGCGCCAGCAGATTCAGAACGCCCGATTTGTACAGTACATAAGGAATCAGGATGACCAGCCACGGGGCCAAAGCGGATAGATATGGCCAGTCCGTGCCCCAAATATTACCCGCCAGCCATTTGGCGATAAATTCGTACTTCTGCCGGTCGGATGACGAAATGATGAAGATCATCAGTCCCGACAAGGCCATCGAGCTGCCGATCCCCATAAGCACCAGCTTGATCGGCTGCAGCCCTTCACTTCGGCTGTAGGACAGAATATAAATCAGGGCGGCAGCCAGAAAACCGCCGGCAAATCCGACCAACGGCAGCAAATATGCGAACGATCCGGCGTCAATTGGCGCATGCAAGAAGAAAAGAGAAACCGCTACGCCAGCGCCTGAATTAATGCCTACGATGCCGGGATCGGCCAGATCGTTCCGGGTGACGGCTTGCAGAATGGAACCGGACAGCGCCAGGGCCATGCCGGACAGTAAGGCAATCAGCATACGGGGAAGCCTTATGTCGAAGAGCACAAATTCATCTTTGAAGGAGCCGTGCCCCATTATCGTTGGGATAATATGGCTGTAAGAGACGGAGGCGCTTCCGATTCCCATGCCCGCAAACAGGGTGAAGATTAGCAGCAGCGTTAGTGCAAGAAGGATTTTTCGCTGACGGGCAGCAAGCTCGGATCGGATCATGACAGAAATTTCGCCCCTTTCCGGACAATAATCAGAAAGAAAGGAAATCCGAGCATGGCTATGATGGCGGCGACCGGCGTCTCAAAAGGCGCATGAACCATCCGCCCCATTGTATCGGCCAGCAGCATGAACGCAGCTCCCCCAAGCACCGACAGCGGTAGGATGCTCCGGTAATCGGTTCCGGCAAAAGAGCGGATAATATGCGGAACCATGAGCCCGAGAAACACCATATTCCCCGCAAGCGCGACGGAAGCCCCCGCCAAAATAACGACGAGTGTGTAAAGCACGGCCTTGACTTGCCCTGTCTTCAGCCCGAGCCCGGTCGCCGCCGTTTCGTTCAGACTGAGCAGAGTAAGCTGGCGGGCGTAACATAGCGAAATAAGTATTCCGGCGATTACAAAGGGAGCAAGGCTCCTGACCTGCCCCCAATTGGTGCCGACAAGCCCGGCCGCCGTCCACATGGATACGTCTTTTGATATTTTAAAATACAGGGCGACGCCTTCGGCTATTGCGGTCAGCAGCGCCGTAACGGCTGCCCCGGCAAGCACCAGCTGCATGGAGGACAATCCGCTTCTTGATGCGGACCCGAGCCCGAATACCAGAAGGGCCCCCGCCGCAGCGCCTAGAAAGCACGCCACCATGATGCCAAAGTAGTTCAGCGCAGGAAAAAAAGCCAGCGCACACGCCAGTGCGGCATTGCCGCCCGATGTGACCCCGAGCAGTCCGGGGTCCGCCAGCGGATTACGCGTCAATCCCTGCATAATCGCTCCCGCAACGGCGAGAGCCGCGCCGACCAGAATGCCCGCCGCGATGCGCGGCAGGCGGATTTCCCGAATCAATGTAATGTCATCTCCGGAAGCGCTAGAAACAAGTGCAAGCCAGGCGTCATGAAGCGTGGTGCTCTTCGCCCCCATAACCAGCGAGACCGAAAAAGAGAGAATTAAAAATATAGAAGCAGCCAGCAGTTTTCCCCATAGCGATCTTGATGGTGCAGATTCTGCTCTCATTAGTCGCTCCGCTTACTTGCCAAGAATACTCTTGCTAATGAAGCTCAGCTGATAGTCCAGCGTCAGCGGATCGTTGAAATAGAACGACATGGCATTGACTTCATAGACACGGTTATTTTTGACTGCGGGAATATTCTTGTAAGTCGCCGTTTGCTGGAAGGCGTTATCCATCGCGGAGCTGCGGCTGAAGATGACATAGTCGCCCATGTATTCCGGCATAACTTCCAGCGAGAGTGCATACCAACCGTCTTTTGCAACCGCGTCCTTCACTTTTGGCGGCATATTCAGCTTCATGCCCTGATACAGAATTTCCGTGCCGCGTCCCCAATGATCGCCGAATACGTAGAACTGCTTGGCGTCGTTTTCAGTGACCGAAATCGTCTTATCGCCGATCTTCGTCCGAATTTCTTCCCCGGCTTTCTCCATGCGGGCCTTGAAGTCGTCGACCCAAGCCTGAGCTTCCTTCTCTTTATTCAGCAGCTTGCCGATTTCCAGATGCTGCGTCAAGTAATCGACCTTGGCATACGTATAGACCACAGTTGGCGCAATCTGCTTCAGCTTGTCCACATTCTTGACATTGTCGAGCCCGATGATCAGATCGGGTTTCAGCTCGATAATCTTCTCCAGATCCTCATCAGATACGGCTTCCACATTGTTCAGCTTTTCGGCAAAGTTCGGATTCATCTTGCTCCACGAATCGACACCGACCAGATTGACGCCCAGCGCCATCACATTGCCCGCAAACGACGACAATACGATGACACGCTGCGGATGCGCCGGAACTTCAACCGGTCCGTTCTGGGATTGGTAGGTGATGGTGCCGGATGCGCTTGCCGGGCTGGTTTCCGCCGCCGCTGTGCTCTCAGGCGCGGCCGAAGCCAAGGCGCCGCTGGCAGACGGACTGCTGCTTGCCGCCGCCCCGCCGGAATTACCGGCGTTAGAGCCGCATGCGCTGACGACAAGCGCCAGCAGGATCAGAACCGGAAAACATAATTTCTTCATTTTCTCTTGTCCTCCTAGAGATGTATAGTATTTATGTATTAGTGATAATGATTATCACTATCAATGTTTAATACTTTAAATTCTTATCTTCCCGCTGTCAATATGCAATTGCTATTTATCGGAACAGATGGCGGTGACCTTTAACCCGCTGATATAGTTGTAACTGCTACTGACCTTGTGCTAACTTTAAGCTGGAGACTCTAGCGATGAGACATATTTGGAATGATTATTCGGGGAGGGAAATTCATGATTAATCTGACAGTTACCGCCGCTTCCGGCGATGATTTTGACCTGTTGGCAGAGCTTAACCGGCAGCTTATCGAAGATGAGAAGCACGATAATCCGATGAATACAGAACAATTGAAGGAGCGAATGAAGCTCTTTTTAGAGGGGGAATACAGAGCGTACCTGTTTACGGAATCCGGAGAGGTCAAAGGTTACGCCCTGGTGCATCACGGCAGGAATCCGCTTTATCTGAGGCAATTTTTTATTTGCCGGAACAGCAGAAGACAGGGCTTCGGGCGGGCGGCATTCACAACATTGGCAGCGTTTCTGGGGACAGGCAGGCTGGACATCGATGTTCTGTACTGGAATGAACGAGCCCGTTCTTTTTGGAAATCGCTCGGATTCAAGGAGAGAAGCATACATATGAGATTGGAACCGTGAGATGGAAACGTATCTAGCGGCGCTTAATCATTTCAGGTTTCAATCTTCCCATAACAACGGTGTTATAGAATTTTCCGTCGGAAAGTAACTTGTCATTCTTTAACACCCCTTCGATCTCAAAACCGAACTTCCTATACAGCTCAATCGCCTTAACATTGGTTTCCAGAACGTTCAATGTCATTTTTGAAATCCCGGTGGAATCGGCCCAGGAGACGGATCGCTTTAACAGATTTTTTCCAATCCCATAGCCCCAATAATCTTTCAGTATGCATATCCCGAACTCGACTTTATGGGAAAATCGTTTCAAAGCATTCCCTTCGCATCTTGAAAAGCCGACGATTTGGCCTTCCGCTTCCGCAACCAGGAACAGGTTCACCCTGCTTTCGGTATCCGTTCTAATGATCTGTTTGAAACCCGGTGTATCGATGAACCCTTCGCCTTGTTCCCGGTCCAAATTCTCAGTCTCTCCGTCAATTTGTACCCGGATTTCAGATAACCTGTGCGCATCCTTGTCCAAGGCAGATCTGACCGTATAGCTTAGCCCGTTGACACGGAGCTTCTGTTCTTCTATTTTCATAAGCTTGCCCTCTCTCCTTTCCTATGGCAAAAGGATGCCCCAGCCGCATCACATGACGCTGAGACACCCTTTCTAAGTTAAACAGAATATTCCTTATTTGAAAATCCCCGCGAGGGACTTTCTTTTCCAATTTTGCTGAAAAAGCGATTGCGTATGGTTCTTCAGCTGCTGAAGATCGACGGACCGGAGGTAGTCCCAGCCCAGCCACTTCATCTTCGCCTGCGCGGGCAGCGCGTTGTCTACCTCGGCATTGAGCGCCGGGAAGGAACAGGAGGCAACCTCGCGCCCCAGCTGCGGACCGGTCATGTAGCGCGCAATCGGTTCAAGCTCCTGGTAACGGTCTTTGCGGACGAGCATAAACAGCGGGTTGGCAATCGCGCCGTCCTCCGGCCACACGACGGATACTTTATCCGGTCTTGGACTGAACCGGGCAAACGCCCACGGCAGCACATATATCGCCGCCCCATCCGATGAGCCGCTTCCCGCCGTTTTCGCCATTCGGGAGCCGTGCCAACCGTCCTTAATCGTAACGCCGAGCCGGCGGATGCCTTCGTCGCCATGCTCTTTGTGCGTGTACATCAGCAGCAGCTCGGACACTTTTTCAGGAGATCCGATCACAATCACATTATCCTCGTATACGGGATTCATCAGGTCCGCCCACTCCCTCGGGCGCGGCAGCGAGCCGATCCGGGTCTCGTCAATCATCATCACATAAGGGTAAATACCATACAGGGTATAAGCGCCATAAGGATCAATCAGGTCGGAAGAAAGCGAAGCGTTGATCGGCATATCCACGGCTTGGAAGACGTTCTTGTTCAGCAGATTGTCCCGGAATTCAGCCCGAAAGAAATCGCTGAACCCGCAGCCGCTTACGATTCCCGGGAAGTCCCTAACATTCTCCGCCTGCCAGACATTTCGGTACGGATTGCCGCTGCCGCAGTTCCGGGGCAAGTAGCAATTAAAGCTTCGGCCCGTTTCCCCCCTGTAATCCGTCATCCATTCGTCAAAACAGGCTTGAAACCGCTGGCGCATCAAACAGATGGTCATTCCGAGAAAATCCAGCTCTCCGGAATGCATCAGCGCCCGGTCCTCCTCGCCTTCATTCAGCAAAGACAGCAGCGTGTCCGCCGGCTTCCCTTCACTTCTAAGCATCCGGTTGAGGTAAGCGTCAGCCCCATATCGGCGTAACAGCTCCTCTGATGAGCCCGCATCAAAAAAATCCTTGAGCACACCCTCTTTATCCGGATACTGTTCCAACAACTCACCCAGCTTCAAATACGTTCTGATCGCGCCCATTATATAGCCTCCTTTAGACTTGTTATGCCTCCTCTGTGATGACTTTTGTGTTTCATTCGATTTTCTTAAAATTTTGCAAAAAAGGGAATGATGCATGTCATACCAAGCAAATTTAACGTCCAATTCGGTGTTAAATCGTTACCCCTACGACTTCAAATCTTTCAGACCGTAGGTCGTGCCGCGCCAGGTCATTCCGCCCCGCCGGGAAGCCCGGAGAGCGCCGCGAAATCCGCCATAAATCAGGCACAGTCCGATTAAGGGATGGGCGATGCCGTACCAACGGCCGCCGCCGGCATGGCGCGAGTATACGTAGTACAGCAAGAACACGGCCAGCAGGCTTACCGCGCAGAGCACTCTTGGAACCGGAGGACCGATGAAGAGACCGGCCCAGGGATACAGCATCGTCAGCAGACAGGATACAGCGGTTATCAGGGCGCTTTGAAAGCTGAACACCGATTTTTCCACACTTCGAATGAGCTGGCTCAGATTCTCATACCAATTCCAGACGGCGATCATCCGGGTTCCGTAAACCGCATCCTGTCGGAAGCCCGCCTGTTTGATCCGCGTCGCATCGTCCGTGGTGTTATAGGAAAAAGCCGCATGCGTACCGATTTGTTCATAGGCGCTTCGCTTGACCAGATTAAAAGCGCCAACGCCGAGCGATTGCGGCGCTTTCGGATTTTTGACCCTCCAGAGCATGCCGAAGGACGATGCGCTCATAAAAATAAAGGCGCCATACCATTTAGAGAACAAATGGCTGCCGTGAAAATCTGGAATCAGCGTTAAATGATCAAGCGTATTTTTTCTGCAGTAACTCTCCGCTTTGGTCAGGCACTCCGGGTGAAACAAAATATCCCCGTCCGCAAACAGCAGCCACTCCCCTTTCGCTCGCTTCACGCCTTCGTATAAGGCATGGCTTTTTCCCATCCAGTGCTTTGGCAGTTCCTTAATATAAACTCCGGACACATTGGGGTGTTTGGATGCCATTTCTTCGATAATCGAGCGTGTTCTGTCCGTAGAACGGTCATCGACAGCGATGATTTCAAGGCTCGGGTAAGTTTGGCGGGTAAGCGAACGAATGCAGCGTTTGAGCGCCTTCTGCTCGTTTCTCGCAGCAATAATGACCGAAATCAGCGGCGGCTCCTGAATCGGCTGCGCTTCCATCTTGTACAGCTGGCCGATCTGGCCAACCTTGGCCGTATACAGAACCGCCACGCCTACCCACATCAGCACATTCAATCCCGAAAGCAGCCAGTATACCCATTCCATATCTTTTCCCCACCTTTTTAAAATTTGGACAATCGTTCTAATTATCTCAAAACAACAGGGATCTACCCTGAAATCGACCGCAAAAACAAAGCCGCCGTCTCCCGGTACAGGCCCCGCAGCGTATCCCGGTCCATCGTGTGCACAAACGAATTGAGTCCGCCGAGCCATGCGCCAAACAGCAGACTCAACTGGTCCGCGTCTCCTTGTCTGAAATCACCGCACGTCATTCCTTCTTCGATGATGGCCTTGTAAGCCGCCATAGGCGTTACCGCTAATCCGTACAGCGCCTGCATGGTCGACGGCTGAACGCCGGGAAGAGAGGCCAGCTCTTGCCCCGCTTTCAGCAGATCCTGCTGGTAATTGTCCATGACAAAATCGGCAATCGCAAACAGCTTCTCAGGCGGAGAGGAACAAGTCATTGCGCGCTCCTGCCAGCGCTCCCCCCACTTCCGCATCGTCTGCTGCGCCAGAGCAACGAACAGCTCCTCCTTGCTCTTGAAGTGATAATATATATGTCCCTTGCTGTGCCCGGTTACCTTGGAAATGTCCGCGATCGAAGTGGCGGTGTACCCTCTCCGGGAGAACAGCCCTTCGGCTTCCCTGAGCACATCCTGACGGACACGCTCGCTGTCATAGCTTCTTTTGGCCACGTCTCACACCACCCTCGCCATATATAGAACGATTGTACTAAAGTGATGATAAAAGAAATTCCGGTTCTTGGCAAGCGGGAAATACCTGCGAGGGTGGAGCACCTCTTTGCCCCCCCATATTACCGGCCGGAAGTATTGCATGACACCCTCAAAGCGCGCACCTTATCCAGAGCGCGCTTTGATAAGGCGCATGTCAGACCCATTATCCGGGCTAAATCATGAGGTAATAAACCTTCCGATCAGCATCCGGAGCTCGGCCGCCATGACGCTGATCCTTTCCGACTCCAGACTGACCTCCTTCATCGATCCGAGCTGTTCCTCCGAAGAAGCCGCCACGCTTCGGAAATGTTCCGATGCCGTGCGTGATATTGCCTCCAGCTCGCCAACCGATGCCGCAAGCTCCTCGGAGGTCGCACTCATTTCCTGCGTGGAGGCAGAAATCTCTTGAAGTCGATCCGATAGGCGGGCGATCCCGCCCGTAATATCGCCAAAGGCGCTGCCCGCTTCATTGACCAGAGTCCGTCCTCTCCTTGCTTCAGCCGCTCCCTGTTCCATGAATGTCGCCAGCTCCGCCGTTCCCGTGCGGATTTCTCCCGCAAGCCGCGAGCTGGCCTCAAGTGAAACCTGCGTCTGATCGGCAAGCTTACGCACCTGCTCCGCGACAACGGCAAAGCCCCGCCCGTGCTCCCCTGCCCGCGCCGCTTCGATCGCGGCATTCAGAGCAAGCAATTGCGTCTGCCCGGCAATGTCCGACATGAAGGCGGAGATCTCGCCGATCTCTTCCGCATGAACCGCCAAGCTGCGGGCGGCGGCAGCCATTTCCTCCGTCATATTGGCAATTCGGTTCATCTGTTCGACGCTTCCGGCGACCGAGAGGCTGCCTTCCTGAGCCGCGCCCGTTGTGCTTGCCGACAATTCCGCCGCTGCAGCGGCGGATTCGGCAATACGCTGTACGCCGGAGGCCATTTCCTCCATCGCCCGGCACATCTCCACCGTCTGCACCGCTTGCGTCTCAGCTCCGGATGCCGCTTCCTGCATCCGGCTGGAGATATCGGTGCTGGCCGCTGCCGTGCGCTTCGAGTGCTCGCTCACCTCGGAAGACGACGAAAGCAGCCTCTCCGATCCATCCTTGATACCTTCAATGACCGTCCGGGTTCCGCTAACCAGGGAGTCGAAGGCGGAAGCCAGTCTACCGATCTCGTCTTTGCGTGTAACGGGCACATACACGGTCAGATCGCCGTCGCCGACCCGAAGCATCTCGCGCGTCAGCCTCTTCAGCGGTGTGGTTAAAAATCTGGCCAGCGCATAGACGAGAGCCAAGCTTGCAAGCAGAATTGCGGAGCCGGCAATCAGCATTATTCTCCGGGATGCGGCCATTGATTCATAGACACTCGTCGCCTCCAGATCGGCTCCTATTACACCGAGCTGGCGCCCCGCCCCGTCATAAAAAGGGACATAAGCGGATACCGTCGCCCCATACTCGTCCCGGGACAGCTCTCCGAATTCGGCCGTTCCCGCAAAAGCCTTCACCATCTCGGGATAGTCGTTGTCCTCCACGGAGCCGAGCGGAGAATAATCATCCTCCTTGGCGTCCGCCGGCGCGCCGTCCACCATATAGACATAAGAGGTGCTGCCGCCGTCCTCGGTCCGGTTCAGGGTGTATAAATATTTTAATCCATTGTTCTCCCTGAATGTATTAAGCTTCTCCCGGAGTTCGGCGTAATAGGCATTCTCCCCGCCCGCCTTGGCGGGAATACCAGCATATTTATCCGAATCAATAAGCTTCACTGCCCTTTCGGCAACAGCCAGCGCCTGCTGTCCCATGGACTTTTCGACGAGCCGGACGGAGGAGAGGTAAACGGTTCCCCCGAGGATCGATCCGCTGACCAGCAGCAGCACAGAGAAAAAAATAACCATACGCCACAACAAACTATTCACCTTTCCGCCGACGCCCTTCCTACTCTTAAATTATGTATTTAAAATTCAACTATTGCAGACCGTCCCGGTCTGATGGGTCTATTGTACCACCATCTCCCCTCTTGTCCCGATTCTACCAGAACATTCCTACGAAAACACTAGATTTCCGCACAAATCCGGCTGCGCTTAATCCGTCAAATGATTGGATGCCTTCCGTCTCCCTTTCAGCAGCAGAAGAAGCAGGGGTGGCCCGATAACAAGCAGGACAATCAGGCTGCTTCCGATATCGCTCCAGTCCGCGGCGCCCCCGTCAAGAAACCGGTAAAAAGCATACGCCGAATAGGGAAGCGCAATGAATATGGCCGTCCAGACGCCGGGCGTGTACATTTTTAAATATAAAGCTTGAAAAGCATGTGTGAACGAATGGAGAAAGAACAAGGAAAGCGCCGCCAGAAACGGCAGATAAACCGAGAAGAACACAGCCAGTATGGTCGAAGCCACGATAACGGAATACACGTACAGCACATCCTCGGCAAACCGGCGGGTGCCGCAGTAGAATGAGGGAAGAAGGGCCTTTCGGGCAAAAGATGGCAATGCACCCAGCACCTTCTCTCTGTTACTATCGGCCCATTTCTCGACCGTCAAAATTTCCTCGAAATCATGAAACATGAATAACACGGGAAACAGCCACAGCAGGCTGACCCAATCAACTGCCGTATCCAGCCACTCCAGCATGGTTATACCTCCTTATTTTAGAATCCCCCGTAAAAATACTCTCGCGGCCTGCCGGCCAAGCTCCTCTTCGCTTCCTTCTCCGTTCAATAAATACCGGTAGGTCAGGCTTTCCACTGAGGCAACGAGCGACTCGGCTGCCACCTCCGGATCGATGTCGGGGCTGACAACTCCACGGGACTGGTTTAATTTCAGATTGGCGTACACTTGCGTCACCAGTTCGCGGCGAATTCGGTCGCCTGATGCTCCCTGCAGCGCGATTTTGGTCAAATTGATGTTCTCTCCCAAAAGCTTGAACATTCGCACCAGAGAACCGACGGCGAAGCTTTCCACCGCTCCTTCCGGCTGTCTGCCGGCTTCTTCTCCGGCATTCCCGAGCACTAACATTCGGGTCTCGAACCGGTGCAGCAGTTCCTTAAGCATTTCCTCTTTGCTTGCAAAATGCAGGTAAAACGCCGCCTGAGTCAATCCCGCGCCAGCCACGATCTGGCTCACTGTTGCCGCGTGATAGCCTTTGCCGGCAAACAAAGCCTCCGCCGATGCGATAAGCTTGTTGCGGGTTACTTCCCCTTTCCCTCCGGCCATAGCCATCCTCCTCTATTTAAATTTATATAACTAACTAGTTAGTTATATTCATTGTAGCACGATTCCCGTAAGGCGAAAATGCCAAGCATTCATTTAGAAACCACTTCTTCTTTTCGCAAATGAAGCGCGGGTATCCGGTACAAACTGTTTTAGATAATGTGGAGGGAAGCTGTGTTTTCATAAAAAGTAGATGATGGTGGGAGATGAGGATGCGAAAGGTGTGCGGATGTGAAGTATGAGGGGGATGAGGGTGTGAGGACGTCAGGTTATGAAGGATCTGAGGATATGGGGGATATGGAGATATGGGATATTGGGATATGAAAGGTATGCTGATATATGGTTGTTTGGGATGCATGGGGTGTCTGGGATATCTATAAGCATGTGCGGCTTCTAGTGGAACGGGTGAATTCGAGATCAGTAGATTGAATAGGTGTCCGCGTTAAATGGGATCAATATGCGTGGGTGATGAAAGGGAAAACCTCCCTGTTATTTCGCAAAAAAGGGACGAAACAGCCATTAAGCGGGAAAATCTCCGGTTTATTAACCCATTCCTATTCAAATTCGGCCAAAAGGCCGGATTAGAAGGGAGACTTTCCCGCTCAGGCTACCGTAATCCCCAGTTTCGTAAAAATAAGCGGGAGGAATTCCGCCTTATTTGCAAATCAGCATCATTCGACCACTTTGATGTCAACCTCGGAGTCGTATTCCCGGATGGCTTCCATCACCAGTTCAGCATCAATCAAGCCCAGTTTCCTTGCCGGAATACCGGTTCGATCGTTCCATCCGGCAGCTCGCCGTCGATATCCAGCTCGGGGGACCCGATCATGAAATCGACATGCGTCAGGCTGACGTTGGCGCCTCTGGCCAGCAGTTCGTCCCGGCCAAGCTTCGTTCCGCCCTCGATATTGACCGGATAGGCGCTGCCGAGCGCGAAATGGCAGGAAGCATTCTCGTCAATACCTGTGTTGTAAAAGATCCGGTTCAGCCGGGAGATCGGCGAATCATGCGGCACAAGCGCCACTTCGCCTAAGTAGGACGCGCCTTCGTCCGTCTCTAGCAGTGAAGCCAGATGCTCACGGCCTGTCGAAGCGTCAAATTCCGTTACCTTCCCATCCTTAAAGGTCAGCTTGATGCCGTCCACCAGCCGTCCGTTCAAATTCAGCGGGAGCGTACTGCTTACCGTTCCATTCACGCCGGTGCGGTGTGGCATGGAGTACACTTCCTCGGTCGGCATATTGGCGACAAAATAGACGCCCTTCTCGTTCTCGCCTCCCGCGGCCCGCCACAGATGTCCTTCCGGCAGCTCCACGCGCAGATCGGTACCCGGAGCGCGGTAGTGCAGGCTGCGATAACGCTTGGCGTTCAGCTTCTCCTGTCTTTCCTTCAGACGGGCAATGTGTTCCCGCCAAGCGGCGACGGGATCGCCTTCCGCTTCAACGCGGTTCATCTGAAAGATCGCCTCCCACATGGCGTCAATGCGCGCTTCTTCCGGCAGGTCGGCGAATACCTTGTCCGCCCAGGCGCGGGTCGGCGCTTTGATCAGCGACCAGCTGATCCGGCTGTTCCGGGTATAGGCCTGGTATTTCTGGCGGGCGACCGCTGCCGCTTTTACTGATGCGGACACTTTAGCAGAATCGATGCCCTTTAGCAGCTCCGGATCTGGTACTTTGATATGCAGGATGGCTCCCCCTTCCTCGGCGAATTGCTCCAGCATATCCGCATGCCACTGAGGGTAATAGCCGAAGGAATCCTCCGGCGCTTTCTCGTAACGGATGCGGGTGATGGCTTCGTCGTCCCAATCCATCATGACGTATTTGGCGCCAGCCTCGTAGGCCTTCGCGACAATCAGCCGGGTCAGCTCGGCGGTCTCCAGCGGCGCGTGAACCATCAGCACCTGCCCGGGCTGCACGTTCACCCCTACTTTGACGACCAATTCCGCATATTTTTCCAACATTTGTTCAAAAAAAGCCATGTCTGCTCATCCTCCGTTTGTTCATTTTTTGAACCGAATCTTTCCAGTATATCACAATGGAGCCGCAGCCGCGCTAAGTTCCAGAACGACCGGACAATGATCGCTGCCCATGATCGCGCACTCGATTCGTGCATCCTTAATGGAAGGTGCCAACCTTGAGGACACGAGAAAATAGTCGATCCGCCAGCCGATATTACGTTCCCTGACCTTCGGCATGTAGGACCACCAGGAATATGCATCCTGCACATCGGGATGCAGGTAGCGGAACGTATCGACGAACCCCGCTTCCAGCAGTTCGGTCATCTTTTGCCGCTCCTCCGGGGTAAAGCCGGAATTGCCGTTGTTGGATTTCGCATTTTTCAAATCGATCTCCTGATGAGCCACGTTCAAATCGCCGCATACCACGACCGGCTTATGCTTGTCCAGACGCTGCAAATGCGCGCGGAACCGGTCCTCCCATTCCAGCCGGTACTCCAAACGCGACAGATCGCGCCGGGCATTGGGGCTGTAGGCATTGACTAAATAGAAGTTGTCAAATTCCAGCGTGATGACTCTTCCTTCCGTCTCTTCCTCCCCTTCCAGACCGAGGGTGACGGTCAAAGGCTCTTTTTTAGTAAAAACCGCGGTACCGGAATATCCCTTCTTGACAGCGTAATTCCAATACTGGCGGTACCTCTCTCCGTGATCCAGGGTAATTTGCCCTTCCTGGAGCTTCGTTTCCTGCACGCAGAAGATATCCGCGTCGCAATCCGCGAAATAATCGTTAAATCCTTTGTTCACGCAGGCTCTCAGCCCGTTCACGTTCCAGGATACCAGCTTCATTCTCCGTTATTCTCCTCACTTATGAAACTTGATTATGATAAGATGACTGCCGAAATTCTTGATACAACCCAGGTATTCCTATCCTCCGGTCGGAGGGTCGATATGAATATCCGTGTCGGGACTCGTTAACGACCAGCGGGTAAAGGTGACCTGAAACCCCGCTCGGGTCGGCGCGCACAAAAAAGGTCCGGCCTGAACACTTGGCGGATACGGAAATCGGGCAACACGAACGGTCCGCCACGGTCCCTCTTCCGTTCTGGCTCTGATAATGACGGCATCGTTAAGCCTGGAGGCGCGGATGGTAATCTCTTTGCCAATCCATTCGGGTACAGGCGAAAGAGACCAGTCCGAGTATGTATCCGTTACCACGGCGCCAAGATGCGGCACACCGTCGTTGATTTCAATTCCTGATTTAATCCAATGAGTCGGACTATGCCATAGCATCAATCCCGCCTGATCGTATAATCCGGAAAATCCGTCCAGCTTAAAGGCAATTTCAACGGCAAACGGTTCATCCCAAGAAGCCAGGAGGGCATGACCACTGTCATGCTGAAAACCGTACATCGTTTGCTGCCAGTAATCACTTTGTTCCACGGCTTGAACGATAAGCCGATCTCCCTCAGTACGGTTGGATTCCGGTTCGTTAGTCCAACTACCACTTGACCAGTCTGTCTTTTTGAAGGTCATTTCGCATCATCCTTTGCCTTTTCTTCTTATAAGAATAGCAGTTTGCCAATGTATCTTACAATGTCTGCGGCTTAGCAGGAGATCACTTACGCCTATCGGTTTCTTACTATTTAAGCCTGCTCATGATAGAATGACTTGATGGACCAGACTTTTCAACGAATATCCATACATACTGTATTTGTGAGGTAAAAAAACATCCATGAACGCACCGCAGCTTTTAAGAGGTTTTAACTTTCTGTACTTTGCCCTGCTGGCGATTTTCATTCCGTTTCTTCCGGTCTACCTGGCCGGTCAGGGGCTGAACCCCGGTCAAATCGGGTTCATCGTCGGCACCGGCGGCTTTGTGACGATTATCTCCCAGCCGCTGTGGGGGATGATCAGCGACAGGACCAAGACGATTCGCAAGGTTTTGCTGCTGCTCCTGCTTTTTGCGGGCATACTTGGTTATTCGCTTTACGCTTCAGACCGCTTTATCCCGCTGATTTCGTTCGCCATGCTGCTCTACTTCTTCCTGATGCCGATTGATCCGCTGACGGAAAGTCTGAACTTCCGGGTTGCCGAGGCCCACGGCGTAAGCTACGGGTCCATCCGCACCTACGGCGCACTCGGTTATGCGGTGATGTCACTGCTGGCCGGATATGTCATGTCGTATTTCGGCGGACATATTCTCGCGCCGCTCTTCGCAGGCATCGTGCTGCTCAGCCTTGTGACCACTTGGGCCATGCCAGACGCGCCGGTATCGGGTAAGCCGGTTACCCTTGGCAGCCTGAAAGCTTTTTTGGGCAACAAGGAGACGGTTCTGTTCCTCGTTCTCGTCCTGATCAGCTCGATTCCCGCGCGGATGAACGATACGTTCCTTGGGGTCTATATTTCCGAGCTTGGCGGCAAGCCGGAGCTTGTCGGACAGGCCTGGTTCCTTGCGGCAGGCAGCGAAATCCTCGTGTTCGCCCTAAGCTTCTGGTGGCTGCGCAAAGGCCAAGAGCTGATGATCATTTCGATTTCCGGCTTTTTCTACTTCATGCGCTTCTTTCTGTCCGTCTGGCTCACCGATCCGCAGCAGCTTGTCTTTCTGCAATTTTTGCAGATCCTGACCTTCCCGGTCTTCTACTCCGCCGCGATTCAATACTTGTACAGCATTGTACCGGCGGAATGGCGGGCGACGGGACAGACCGTACTCGCTCTGCTGTTCTTCGGAATATCGGGTATTGTCGCTTCCTATGCGGGCGGTGCGCTGTATAACGCCTTCGGTGGGAAGTCGCTGTATGTCTGCATCTCGGGCATGTCGTTTGCCGGGTTCGTCTTCGGCCTTATTTTATACCGCTTATCCCGAAAGGAGCGAAACGTATGAATGAAGCATTGAAGCAGCTGGTCCGGGAACTGGAAAATGCGCGGGACCCGGAAGCGGCGGCGGCCATGAGCGCGTATATGCGGGATCAATTCCCTTATTTGGGTGTGCGGACACCCGTAAGAAGACAGCTCTTGAAAGCCTTTCTCAAGGAACATCCCCCCGTTAAGGAATGGGTTCCCCTTCTATGGGCAAAGCCCGAAAGGGAGTATCAATACTGCGGTGTGGATATCGCCCAGTCCCTGCGAAAAAAGCTGGAACCATCCGACATCGGCATGATTGAAGCCTGCATCGTCTCCCGTTCGTGGTGGGACACCGTCGATCTTCTGGCGGCCAATGCCGCCGGGTTTCTGCTGCGCAAATATCCGGAGCTGCAGGCGGAGTACGCTGAGAAGTGGCTGCAATCGGACAACATGTGGCTGAACCGCACGGCCATCCTCTTCCAGCTCCACTACAAGGAAGCTACGGATGAAGCGCTGCTGTACCGCTATATCCGTGAACATGCGTCGTCCGGAGAATTTTTTATCCAAAAAGCGATCGGCTGGGCACTAAGGGAATATTCCAAGACGAACCCGGCGTCGGTCACGGCGTTTATCGAGCAAGAGGAACTGAAGCCGCTGAGTAGGAGAGAAGGACTGAAATGGCTGATGCGGTCCGGCAAAATGCAATAGAGCCCTCCCCGGATAGGGAGAGCTCTGACTTTGAACGAACAAACTAATTCGGCGCTGAACGGCGCATTTTTTATGGGTAAATATATACGCCGGAGCCGAGAAAGTCTGTGGTCAAATCGAACTTAGCTTCCAGCACGTCCATGTCGATCCACGCCGTACCCTGTTTGACCATAGTTTCACTCGCTTTGATTGCGGCCGGCTTACCGTCGGTAACGACCACGATCTGCTTCTTGGCGCCGTCCCATGTCACTTTGGAACCGAGGCTTTCCATGACGCCCCGTAGCGGAAGTATGACTTTCCCGTCTTTATACTCGCCAGCAAGACCAACCACTTCTTTACCGTCCGCGTACACCTGAAGCTTGTCCGAGAACGTGACGCCGCTCTCGATTTTTTTGATAACCTCAATCACAAATTCAGAGCAGTAATCGCTAGATACCGGAGCGAAATCCTCTCCGTACAATTCGGAATTGGACAATACCCGGATGCCAAGGAAAGGAACATTGAATGTTCTCGCTACATCGGCCACCGACGCGGTCTCCATTTCTTCCGCGCTTGTGCCAAGCGTATTATGCAGCTGGTTAATGCGGTCGATTTCCTTGTTCCACGCATCCGAAGTGCCGATAACGCCAGATACGACTTTGCCGTGCTTATACTGATCGGCCAAGCTCATTGCCGTCTTGTACAGCTCAGGGTCCGGCTCGATGGGTTTGGGCATGACCTTCCAGCTGCCGGTGTCGATTCCCGCTCCCGCATCTCTATGCGGGGATTCGAACCAGCTGTAATTGATCGCTTTGGCGCCAATCACAATATCGAACTGATGGAGCGCGGGGTCGTGACCTCCGGCGGTTCCCTGGTTAATGATCGCTTTCGGATGATATTTCTCGATTAAGAGCGTTGTCGAAGCCGCGGCATTGACCATGCCGATATTCGTCTTGGACACGACAACCGGAACGCCCTCGATGGTACCCGAATAAAAATGATACGATCCGAAGGTCTCCGTCTTGTATTCACCCATTTGCTTCAGAAAATAGGCGACTTCCATGTCCATCGCGCCCTGTACGGCGATTGGACGGACTTCTTTGGCCTCAGCGGCGCTTACCTGCAAAGGCATCAGAAGAAGCAGTAAGGCAACACTCCATAATAACCATTTTTTCATCTGCGATCACCTCGTCGTAAAATTTTGGCTTGGCTGCTTTTACACAAGATAATCGCATGATAGATTAGCGTCAATTGCTTGATATGATTTATGTCATGCTGCACAAATTATTGGAATGTTTTTGTAATCCGCTAATAAACTTTTCGGCGAAAAAATGGTTAATTATCATAGGCGTGTTATATTTATTCACCCCGAGGCGAGAAAAAATCGGCATTGCCTTTCACGCGAATTATCGCCTCGAATGGACTATGCCCGGGTCTTAACGACCAGCTCCACATCCTCCAAAGGCTGATTCAGGACAACCGTCAGTTCGCGGGCGGCGTTGTCGAAATGCCATCCCTCCGCGAGCGTCTCCAGTTCATCCCGGTCCGCCGCCTCTTTCCCGAAATCCGGCAGACAACCCGCAAACGGGAGATGCTTGAACGTGAGCGTCCATCGCTTCCAACCTTCGCCGTAGCCTGTCCATTCGGGGTGAATGGTGAATTTGACGGTTCCCTCCGTTCCAACAACTCTTAAGCGGTACAGATTATACTTCTTGTCCTTGTAGGCGAACGTCGCGCCATCGTCATCATACAGGTCAAATGCGCCTTCGCCGTTCTCCGGTGTATAAATATCCAGGAACAGATCCGAGGGGCGTTCAAATTCGGCAGATAGTGCCGGTGCCGTGGAAGGGATAATTGCACCCTCTTTAACGTACAGCGGCAGCGTATCAAGCGGGGCAGAAGCCATGAAATGACAGCCGCCCGCCCTTTTTTCGCCGGTCTTGTAGTCGAACCAGTTCCCCTCGGGCAAATAAACGACACGGTGGAACGTATCGGGACGGTAGACGGGAGCCGCAAGTATTTGATCTCCCAGCAGGAATTGGTCGCAAAGGTTGGCGACATTCGGATCTTCCGGGTATTCCAGAAGAAGCGGCCGGATGATCGGCATCCCCGTTTCGGAGGCTTCCCGGAATAACGAATACAGCAGCGGCATCAAGGAGTAGCGCAGGCGAATATACTCCCTGCAAATATCCTCCACCTCGGGCCCGAACGACCACGGCTCCTGGCGGACGGTTTCCAGCATGCTGTGGTTCCGGCAGAACGGGAACAGCGCCCCCATCTGCGTCCACCGCGCCAGCAGCTCGCCCGTTGTATGATGTCCGAACCCGCCGATATCGGGGCCCGAGAAGGAGACGCCGGACAGCCCGAGGTTCAGCACCATCGGCATCGCCAGCGCCATATGCTCCCAGAAGCTGCGGTTATCACCCGTCCAGACCGCCGCATAGCGCTGAATCCCGGCGTAGCCGGCGCGCGAAAGCACGAACGGCCTGCGGCCATCCAGGTTCCGTATCATGCCCTCGGCGGTCGCTTTGGACATCAGCATGCCGTACAGATTGTGAATTTCGGCATGCGTAGCGGGATTACCGTCGTACCGGTGCAGCGTGTCCGGGTCGATCGTCTTGTTCTCGTTAAATACAGAGGGCTCGTTCATATCGTTCCAGATGCCCTCAATACCCATATCCGTAAAGAAGCGGTGAAGGTCTCCCCACCATTCTCTGGCCTTGGCATCCGAGAAATCGGGAAACACGCTAGGTCCCGGCCACACCGGACCGACAAACGGCGACCCGTCCGGTTTCAGGCAGAAGAGGTCCGAATCTGTCCCCTCTTGATAAACGCGGTACTCCGGGTCCAGCTTCACACCGGGATCAACGATCGGGACGATCCGGATGCCCATCGTTTTCAGTTCGGCGATCATCGCTTTCGGATCGGGGAACCGGGCCGGATCGAAGGTAAAGACGCGGTATTCGTTCATATAATGAATGTCCAGGTGAATGACATCGCACGGAATTTCCTTTTCGCGGAAGGTGCGGGCCATTTCCATCACTTCATCCTGATCCATGTAGCTGTAGCGGGACTGATGGTAGCCGATGGACCACTGAGGCGGAAGCTGGATGCGTCCGGTGAGGGCGGTGTATTTTTTGACCACATCTTTCAATTGCGGACCCGGAATCAAATAATAGTCCAACCCGCCGGTATCCGCTTGAACCGTAAATGCCTCGCTTGAGGTACGCATATCGAACACCGATCTCCCTGGATTGTCCAGAAAGATACCGTAAGAGCACTCCGGCTCATTGACGATCAGAAAAGGAATCGACTGGTACAATGCTTCGATTTCCGGCACATGCGGAGAGAAGTTATCGGAGTTCCACATTTCGTATCGTTCGCCCCGCTTGTCCAGGAAGCCCGTCTTCTCGCCCAGTCCATAGTAATGGACATTCTCGCTTGCCCGGAACAAGGCGATGGCGGATTTCTGTTCGTTCCAGGCCATCATAGGATTTCGGGCCCAAATATGGCCGGAGCTATCCTTAAACCTGAGGCTGCCGTCCTCTTTAACAACCTCTATCGTGATCTCATCCGTTTCGACAAGGTAAGCGAGCCCGATATCGGCAACCGGCAGCTCCGTTTCTGCGGCGCCGGCCCCGGATCCCCCCTCCACAATTGCCGGAGTCGTCTTCATGTTGATCTCTTCATCCGGGGCGGCGCCGGCGAACAGCCTGATGCGGACCGCACCCGCGCGGGCCTTGCTTACGGCAAATTTGCCGTTGACGCAGGTGAAGATCACGCGGCCGGCTTCTTGCTCTATTTTGATAACCCGTCCCAACATCAGGGTGAATGAGGCTGCGTAATCGGAATGCAGCTTGTCCGGACTGATTTGTTCGCTCGTTAGCATGACTTGTTCCTCCTGAACGTTCGTTTGGCATATATCTATAAAAAGTTGATTAACCCTTGTCGGCTCCTGCCGTCAATCCCTCCACAAGGAAGCGCTGCATCAAGATAAACAGGATGGTCACCGGAACGGCGGCCAGTACGCAGCCTGCGGCAAACGTCGTAAATTCGGTAGAAAAGCGGTCGCCGATCATGTCGAACAGGCCGACGGCAAGGGTCTTCTTCTCGGGCGAGCGCAGCACTAGCTTCGCAAAAATAAAGTCGGTGAACGCGCCGGTGAACGTCATCAGCGATGTAAACACGATGAGCGGCGTTGACAGCGGAAGCACGATGCGGAAGAAAATCGGCATATGTCCGGCTCCGTCAATCCGTGCGGCTTCGACAAGACTCTTCGGAATGGTGTCAAAGTAGCTTTTGGCGAACAGAAAGTATAGCGGCGCTCCTGCGGCATACACGATGACGACGGCGGTGTGCGTGTTGAGCAGATTCATCTGATTGAGCAAAATATAAATCGCAATCATGCTCATAAAGCCGGGAAAGAGTCCGAGTACCAGCAGAATGCTCATCAAATTTTTACGCCCGGTAAACCGGAATACCGAGAAAGCATATCCTGTCAGCAGCGTTAGAATCGTTCCGAGAATCATGCTGGCGATGGATATCTTCAGCGTGTTCCCGTACCAGACGCCAAAGGGATGCTTATCGAACAGCATGATATAATGGCTGATCGTGTACGAAGTCGGAATAATCTTATCGCTGAACAGCGCGTCCCCCGTACGGAAAGAAGACATCAGCACCCAAAGGGCCGGATAAGCGCAGAAAATCGTCAGAATAACGAGCGCGATATAACTGAAAGACAGACGGAAGGCCGTTTTCGCTTTTTTGCCGGTGATCATGATGCCTCCTCCTCCTTGAACGCTTTCGTGCGGCGGACATTCCAGATGGCGAATGCGGAGAGCACGATGAAGATGAAAATTCCGATTACCGAAGCGTAGTTGTATTTGCCCTGCTCCATGGACAGCTTGAACAGCCAGGTGATCAGGATATCGGTATGTCCGGCAAACTGGAAATCGCCGTTAAGCGGCTTGCCGTTCGTCAGCAGATATACAATGTTGAAGTTGTTGATGTTGCCGACAAACTGCATGATAATCAGCGGCGCCATCGAGAACATGACCATCGGGAATGTAATCAGCCGCGTCTTCTGGAAGCCGCTCGCCCCGTCGATATCAGCCGCTTCATACATATCTTTCGGTATCGTCGACAGTATGCCGATAATCATCAGCATGGAGACCGGGAAGGTCAGCCAGAAGTTGGCCAGAATGAGCGTGATTTTCGCCCACAGAGGGTCGGACAGCCACGGCGCCTTGGAAATACCGAGCATTCCCAGATACTGATTCACGGGACCGAATTGGCCGTTAAAAATGTTGCGCAGAATCAGAGTGGACACGAACATCGGGATGGCAAAAGGCAAAATGAAAGCCGTCCGCCAGAACGCTCTGAACCGAATTCCCTTCTGCTGAACGAGCAGGGCCGCTGCGAATCCGCCGAAATAGCCGGTGACGGTCGCAAAAAACGCCCAGACAAACGTCCAGATCGTGACGCTGTAAAAGGTGTGGCTCCAGGAGTTGTTGCGCAAAAGCTCCTTGAACGCCTGAAGTCCTTCCCAGTTAATCAGATGCGCAGGAGGCATCGTATCACGGGTAAAGTCGGTAAAAGCGACCAGGATCATGAAAATAATCGGCATCACCGTAAAGAACACGACGCCCAGCAGCGGAATCGCCAGCACGATATGCGGGAAGCGGTAAGCCGCCACGAAGCTGAGTGTCTGCTTGAATGTATTGGGCTGAATACCTTCTTCCCGCAGCCTTCCGGTCCGGTAGGCATCCTTAATGCCCGCGATGTACATCCAAATCAGCACCAGCATGATGAATACCGTGATCAAACCCTCGATCATCAGGAAAATCGAATGGTCGCCCATCACCTGCTTGTACAGCCTTCCGACTTTTTTCAGATGGGTTTCCGTTTCGCCAAGCGTCGCGAGCGCCCAAAGTGCGTGGGGCAAACTCGTAATGGCTGTAAATATCCCATATGCATAAAAGGCGAGCATAAGGATTCCTTTGGCATACTGCTTGTTATAAATCTGGCCCAGACCCATGGCGAGAGCCGATAGCAGGGCCGCCTTTTTTCTGAACTTTTTGGAATGTTCTGGATACTCACGCTCAACTGCCAGCTGCTGCATCTCCTTTCAGCTCCCATCATAAGGAAGGATCACCCGGGAAGGACCGGATGATCTCCTCTATTTTTCATAATGTATAAGCTGAACTTAAGATTTTCCCATCAGATACCAGTCGCAACTACGAGGAACATTTGGACTTCCGGCCGCTGTTGTCTCCAGATTTCTTAATTTAAACCAATCTTCGCGGTTGAAATCCGGAGACAAAGGCGATCGCTATCGCTCCTACAGTTCCAAACTTCCTCTTCGTTACTCCTTACACTGATTACATTTTTCAAGTTCATCTTATATAGTCTGTTTACTTCGCCTCAATGCTCGACTTCATGCCTTCCGCCGCTTTATCCAGTGTTGCCTTGACGTCGGCGCCGTTCCAGATATCATCAAATGCCGGGCCCATATAGTTCCAGAAATATTCCATTTCCGTCAGGTTGGACATCATCTGGCTGTTCTTCATCTGTTTGAAGAAGCCCTGCATAATGGCGTCCTTGCGGATGCTCGGATCATTGTCGATGCCTTCCGCCGCCGGAATAACACCGGTCATCTGGTTGTCTTTGATCTGCATCTCTTTGGAGGTGATGAAGTTAGCGAAGATCTTCGCCGCGTTCGGATATTTCGAATACGAGCTTACATAGTAGGAAGTGTTGCCCGCCAGCACGATCGGCTCTTTACCGCCAGGCATCGCCGGCAGCGGAATGACTTCCACTTTAAATGGCAGCTTGCCGAAATTGCCGATGTTCCAGCTTCCGTCCATATTGATGGCCAGCTTGCCGCTTTCCCACAGTCCCGTCTTCACGTCACGGGTAGCGTCGGACAATTTGAGCGGCATAATCTCCCGAAGCGTTTGGAAGAACTTCATCCCTTGGACCGAGCCTTCGTTGTTAACGCCGATATCGTGGGGATCGGTCTCCCCGCTGCCGAATACATAGCCGCCGTAGCCGGTCATGAACGCCACATCGTAGAAGGCATTGCTTCCTTCGAACATAAACCCGTATTTATTGTTCTTAACGTCATTGAATTTCTTGGAGAACGCGATGATATCATCCCAGGTGTCGAGCTTGGTATCTTTGACCAGATCTTTGTTGACATACAGCGAGTACGTGTACACATTTCGCGGATACCCATACAGAATGCCGTCAATGGTCGATGCGTCGACAGCCATTTTCCGGTTGATGCTCTTCGTATCTTCTTCAAAATAGTCGTTCGGCAGGACGACGCCCGCTTTGACGGCGCCCCCCAGTCCGTCGTTGTTAATGCCCAGCACGTCCGCTCCGGTACCGGCCGGGCCGTCCGTCGTCAAACGGGCCACGCTGTCCCAGTAAGCAACATCTTCCACTGTTACCTTGATGCCGTATTTCTTCTCAAACTCGGCCGCCGCATAATCGGTAAAGGCGTCCTTGATCGTCCAGAAGGTCAGCTGCGCTCCAGGCTCCGGCGTTAATTCCTCCGTCGCCTCCGCGGTCGCTTCCCCGCCGGAATTCGCCGCGGCGCCTTCCGTCTCCGCATTCCCGGCGCCCGGCTTGCCGCCGCAAGCTACGAGCACGAGCATCAGCATCATACAAAGTGCAAGAAGTCCCAATTTCTTAGTCATTTCCAATCTCTCCTTATCGCTTTGGTAAAATGTATAAGCATGACATTAGTCAGTCAGCGCCCGGCAGCTTTCTCTTTCAATAATTCCGTGGGGAAGCACTCTGGATTCGCAGCTTCCGGTTCCTTTCTCCCGGATTTGCTTAAGAAGCATTTGCGCGGACCCGGAACCCAGCTCGTACACCGGCTGGCGTACGGTTGTAATTTTCGGACGGTACGCTCCGGCGATCGGAATATCATCAAAGCCCATAACCGATACATCCTCGGGAACCCGCAGGCCGTTGTCCTCCGCCGCCCGGATCGCTCCGATGGCGATCATATCGCTGACACAGCATACAGCCGTCGGGTGGTCTTCCTGCACTCTCGCGAACAGCTCCATCCCGCTCTTGTAACCCGAGTCAAGGTTGTAGTCCTTGTCAAACACCCATTCCGGGCGTGCGGTAATGCCGTGATCCGCCAAAGCCTGCTTGTAGCCGTCGTATCGCCGTACCGTCTGGTAATAATCCATCGGGCCGCAGAAAAAAGCGATGCTGCGGTGACCCAGCTCGATCAGATACTTGGCAGCGTCATAGGTAGCCTGATAATCATCGATGTTGATGCTGGAGAACCTGCCGTCCTTGTCCGTATGGCTGGAGAAGATGACGGGTACATCATTTTTATTGAAGAACTCGATTTGCTCCGGCTTCGGCGCCGAGGTCAGCAGAATAACGCCATCCACATACTTATCACGAAGCAGATTTAAATAATGAAGTTCAACATCCGTATCCCCGTTCGTATTGCAGAGCAGAGTCGTGTAGCCGTGCTGAATGAGTTCCTTTTCAATGCCGCGGACAAACATCGAAATGAATGTATTGGCAACGTCCGGGATCAGTACGCCAATCAGTGTACTTTCCTTCATGATCAGCGTCCGGGCCACGGGATTCGGGTTGTAGCCCAGCTCGTCCACCACTTTCATGACCTTCTCCCTTACTTCGGGACTTACCGGCTTGCTCCGGTTCAGCACCCGCGACACCGTGGCAATGGACACATCGGCTAGTCTGGCGACATCTTTGATCGTATAAGACATGCTTTCACCCCCTTGAGCTTAATCAGGAAAACCTTTTCCTATACCTCAAAAAAAGAGAGACTCATCTGGATTGCTTGTTCATTGCAGTGGGCAGTACCGTTCACTATTGACGGGTAAACCTTTTCCTGGAAATGAAAACTGTCTTTCTGAATCTTTCATCTGCTTTGCAGCTGTTATTTGCGATTATCATACTATCGGGAATGAAAAGATGTCAATATAAATAACACCATTTAATTTAAATTTTAATTTATCTCAAAGAAAACGAGTGCATTGTAGCAAAATTTGTTAAGTATTATTACATACATCCCAAAAAATGCCGCCCCGCAGCTTGTATGCGGGACGGCATCCATAATGAGCAGTAAGGTTATTTTACGCTGGTATAGCGATTGTAAGCATCCGTGCGAATCTTCAGCAGCTTCTCCAGTCCCATGTCGTTCAGCTTCTTAATATAGTTGTCCCAGCCTTCGTTGATTCCGCCTTTGGTAATAAATTGAGCGCGCATCGTATTCACATAGGTGTCAATGTCCGTCGTCAGCGTCGGCAGCTCCTGAAATTCTTCCGAGGTATACATAACGTTAGGAAAAGGCGTTGCCACATATTCGTTCCCCAGCTTGTCGAGCTGCAGCTTCAGGCCGTCGCCGGTCTTCGGACTAAGCTTGATATTCTGCTCAAAAGTAGGGCTGGCATATTTCGGACCGAAATCCCGGAGCGACTGTTCCCAGTACCAGGCGTCCGCGCTGGTGCCGGCCGGCGGGTCCATCAGTGAATACGTGCCGTCGTCGTTCTTCTTGATGACCGTTCCGATCGCCCCCCAGAAATTCTGGATACTGGCTTCATTCGTATAGAACTGGTCGGCCCAGCGGGCGGCAACCTCCGGATTTTTGCAAAATTTCGTAATGAGCAGTTCATTCCGTCTATAGCTGAGTCCGCTCGGATCTCCAGTCGAATACCGCTTACCATCAAGTCCGGCGATTGGAGGAATGGTTTCATATTGATCGCTCCATTTGCCGAATACCGCATCGGGTGTCCATTGGTTGGAAAAGCCTACGATCGGAGCGTCCGGATTTTGATGCTTCGCGGATGCCATCGTGCCGTCCTGTGTGAACAGCTCTTTATCGAGCAAGCCTTCGGAATAGAGCTTGTGTACCCACTCCAGTCCGGCTTTGTATTCCTCGCTGGTCGGGAAATATACCGGTTTGCCGTCTTTAATCATCATGCTTGTGGCATTC
Organism: Paenibacillus apii; assembly: GCF_011043685.1. Classification (NCBI taxonomy): domain Bacteria; kingdom Bacillati; phylum Bacillota; class Bacilli; order Caryophanales; family Paenibacillaceae; genus Paenibacillus; species Paenibacillus apii. The sequence continues at coordinate 72,121 of NZ_JAAKGU010000005.1, forward strand.
AGGTCGGTAATGCCAAAGGGGTTCAGAAAATCCATCGACAATCCAACCTCGCTGTAAGGAATCTCGTCTTTTTTACCGTTCCCGTTCGGGTCTTGCTCTTTAAACGCTTTTAATACGTTGTACAAATCGTCAATGGTGTCCGGGGCCTTTAGCCCCAATTTATCCAGCCAGGCCTTGTTGATAACAGGCTGTTGGGCGGTGATTGGACGCGATGGGAGTCTGGCCGGCAAAGAGTAGATCTTTCCGTCAGGAAAGGTGCTGATCTGTTTCATCTCGGGTGTTTCCTGCATGGCTGCTTTCAGATTGGGCATATACTTGTCGATATAATCATCCAGCGGGCGGAAATAGCTTAAATTATTTACGATGTCGGAATCGGAGAAGGATTGGTCGCCCAGAATAACTTCCGGAAGCGTGCCGCTCGCCAGCATAATGGACTTCTGTTCGGCCCAGTCGTTGGAGGACATCACCTGCCATTCGATTTTGACGTTTGTATTCTTTTCAAGGTCTTTAAGCCATTGATTCTGCGTGAAGGTGTCCCCCATGCTTCCCCAACGGACGGTCAGTACTTTCAAGGTCACCGGCTTCTTGACAATCGGAAGGCCTTCTTGGTTAAAATCGCCGCTAGCCACTGAGCCGGAGTTCTCTCCCTTGCTGCCGCTGCAGCCAGCCATGCCTGTAAGCAGGACAGGAATAAGAACCATTGCGGTGATCATTTTCACCCATCTCTTCTTTGTGCTTTTGCCCATTCGTGATTCCCCCTGATTCAATTTAGGATCAATGCTGCTACTCCTTCACGGCTCCGATCATCACCCCTTGGTTGAAGTATTTTTGCACAAACGGATACATACACAGGATCGGGACGGTCGCAACGATAATAACGGAATAACGCATCAAATTGGCCAGGCGCAGCGCGATCTGCGCGGCTTCTCCGGTTCCCATGCTGGACTGCATCTGATTGGTGATCAGAATATTGCGCAGGATGAGCTGCAGGGGATACAAATCGGGATTTTTCAAATAAATCAAGGCGTTAAAATACGAATTCCAGTAGCCGACCGCAATCCACAAGCCTAGAACTGCAATAATCGCTTTCGACAACGGCAGGACTACCTGAACAAAATATCGGAGGTTCCCGCAGCCGTCGATCTGCGCCGCCTCCCACAAATCTCCGGGAATACTCGACTGAAAGAACGTCCGGGCAACGATAATATCGTAGACGATAACCGAGAAGGGCAGGACCATGACCAGGAACGTATCGTACAGATGAAAATCCCTGACTGTCAGGAAGGTGGGGATCAGCCCGCCGTTGAAAAACATCGTGAAGATGAAAAACAAGGAAAGAAACTTTCGCCCTACAAGGTCCTTTCTTGACAGCGCATAGGCCGCCGAAATATTGACAATCAGCCCGATGGCGGTTCCCACGACCGTATACAGGATGGTGTTTCGATACCCGATCCAGATGTTCTCATGACGCAGCAGTTCCCGGTAGCCATCCAGTGTAAACCCTTTCGGAAACAGCCAAACCTGTCCATTCGCCACCGCAGACGGATCGCTGAACGACGCAATAATGATAAAAAAGAGCGGGTACATCAGAATCACCAGAAAAATTACTGCAAACACATACATCGCAATTTCCATCACCGTGTCGGATGAACGGCTGTTTTTTACTTTTCGCATATTCTTGTTGACCGCGGCTTCCACTACCCCCATCCTGGACTCCTCCCCTCTACCACAAGCTGTTTTCGCTGAATTTTTTGGATATCTGATTGACCATAATCAATAGAATGAAGTTAATGACGGTATTGAACAAGTTGATGGCCGAGGAAAAGCTGTACTGGCTGCTGAGCAGCCCGATTTTGTACACATAGGTGGAAAGAATTTCGCTTGAGGTAATATTCAGGTCATTCTGCATCAGGTACACCTTTTCAAAACCGACCCCGAGCAGCCCGCCGACCCGCAGAATAAGCAGCGTTATCGCCGTCGGCATGAGCATAGGAATATCGATATAGCGGATTTTGTGAAAGCGGCTTGCTCCGTCCACGGTTGCCGCCTCATACAGGCTCGGGTCGACCGCCGAAAGCGCGGCGATATAAATAATGCTGTCCCACCCGACATGCTGCCACACATCCGACCAGACATACACGCTGCTGAATAAACCGGCGGAGCCCATCAAATCGGGAGCTTCTGCCCCGAACAGTTGATACAGACTGCCGAGCAGACCGGTGCTGGGGGAAAATAAAATCATCATCAGCCCCACCATAACGACCGTAGAGATAAAATGCGGCATATACGATACCGTCTGAAAAAAGCGTCTGAACCGGTTGGGCCTCATCTGATTGACCATCAGCGCCAGCAGGATCGGAATCGGAAAGGTAACCAGACTGTAAATGCTGATGACAAGCGTATTCTTGATCGTCGTCGTAAATTGATAGGAATGAAAGAACTTTTCAAAATACTTGAACCCGGCCCAAGGGCTGCCGGTAATTCCCGAAGCCGGGCTGTAATCCTTGAAGGCAATAATCACCCCGTACATCGGTTTGTAGGCGAATAATAGCGTGAGCACGACAGCGGGAAGCAGCAGCAGATAGAGTCCCCAGTTCCGTCTGATCTGTCCGATTGTCCGCCCCGGAGCAAATTGACCGGCTCGCATGACATCCCCTCCTTTTCTTCATGAATCTGTCTGAACCTTTGAACACCTTTAGTATACCTTTCTCATTTCCCATATACTGGACTTCATGAGACGGGTATTCGGACCTTTGAAGACCGTTAACGTGAAGTTTGGAAGACCAGCCTCCCCTTCTTAGCAGGAAAAGTTGACGGTATTCCGACTTTTGTATGCGCTTTCCGGACTTTGAGACAAAACGGTGCCTGTATCATATGTTTTTTTTCATAAAGGTTTTATAATAGATCTGCCACCCATAAAATAAAACGCATTCAATAAAGGAAACTCGCAGAAAGGATGCGGCTCTTAAGGCCTATGGGAAAAAAAACTGGAAACAAGCCTTATCCCATCAAGCATTATGTAAAAATTATGATTATCATTTCTTTCTCGGTGCTTGTGCTGGACTTTATCATCAGCTTTGCTTCCATTTTCATCGTAAAGCAGCAGTCAACACGGTATTTGCAGGACACGGCCGACCTCTATATCAATCGGATCAATCATGATTTTGCTTATATCAATCACTACATGGGCTGGACGCTGGCGAACGACGAAAGCCTGAACATGATGAATGCCTACGGCCTGAACAGCACTCCGTTCATTAAAGCCAACGAAAATCTGTACAAACGGTTTACCGAGCTGCAAAAAAATTACGGCCTGGAATATAACTTCTTTTTCTATTTGAAGAATCAGTCCTTTTTTCTGAACTGCGCGCCAATGAGCATTTCCTATACGGATTACCGCAAACTGAAAGATCAGATGGTTTCCTACATAGAGGACAAGAACCTGTTCGAGAAATTTTATTCCAAATGGACGCCTGTTCTTGCCGGAGGCAAGTATTATATTATCAACATTGTGCCTTACTACAACCGTTATCTGATCGCCCTCATTTCCGCAGATGACCTGATCCGGCCTCTTCGTCAGATCAATCTTGGAAAGAACGGCTATGCGTCGCTTGTGGATATACAGGGAAGAACCTTGTCCACTCCAATATCCGAGAGCCTGACTGCGCATGCAGAAAGCCAGGCATCCTCTGTGCTGAATTTCCTTCGGTCCGGAAGGGTCGTCACTAACGAATTCTCCAACTCGACGTTCAGCGTCAAGATGGTCATCAAATTCGGGGCGTTTGAGAAGATCGTCATTGCCCAGCTGCTGATTATGCTGATGTTCTTCATTGTCGTGTTTGTGCTGAGCGCCGTCATGCTGTTATTTAGGAAAAGGGTTCTCGGACCGATCCGAAGCTTCTCGCGAAATCTTGCGCGGATTAACGAAGGCGAAGCGCCTGCGGATATTAAAACCGGCAGAATCATCGAGCTGGAACGGGCGAACGCGCAGTTCAAAGACCTGGTTGAGCAAATCAAAACCTATAAAATCGCCATGTACGAGCAGGAGCTGGAAAAACAGCGAATACGGCTGGACTACATGAAGCTGCAGATCAAGCCCCATTTTTTCCTGAACTGCCTGACGAGCATTTACAGCATGGCCCAAATTCAAATGTACGAGGAAATCGAGAACATGGCGATGTCGACCTCCAAGTATTTCCGGTATATTTTTCAAAGCGGCGAGAACTTTGTCCGTCTGGAGGATGAAATCGAACATGTCCGCACGTATCTGGATATTCAAAAATCGCGCTATCAGGGCGCCTTCACCTACCGCATCGAGCAGTCGGAAGATACGATCGGCACCATGGTCCCGCCGCTAATGCTGCAGACCTTTATCGAAAACTCCGTCAAATACGCCGTTTCGAGAGACCGCGAACTGCAGATTACGCTGACGGTAATCAAGCAGATACAGGCGGCTGATGAAGAAATGACGGTCATTCGGATCGCCGATACCGGCCCGGGATTTCCGCCGGACATTCTGGAGAAATTAGCGAATGGCGAGCCGTTCGTGCAAACCGGCGGCAGCCGGATCGGCATCATGAATGTCCTGCAGCGGCTGAACCTTCTTTACCGCCAGAAGGCGAATGTCGAATTTGCCAACGGTGCGGACGGCGGTGCTTGCGTTACGATATCCCTCCCTTTCATTAACACCGATTCATGAACAGCCAAAAGAGGTGTGATCCGTGAACATTTTGCTGGTGGACGATGATTATTTTGTTATAACGGCTCTCGAGAAAAAAATAGACTGGAAAGCATTATCCATCGAAAATATTTATACTGCTTACAATGTGGCGCAAGCGCGCGAGATTCTGCTGCAGCACCCGGTGCAAATCGTCATCTGCGATATCGAAATGCCTCAGGGAAGCGGGCTTGAGCTGCTGGCCTGGATTCGGGAGGAGCATTACAGCGTGCAGGCCATCATCCTGACCAATTACGCCGATTTCAACTATGCCCAAAAAGCGATTGAGCTGCAAAGCTTCGATTATTTCCTGAAGCCGATCGAGTTCGACAAATTGACGCTCATCATTCAGAAAGCCGTTGCCAAGGCGAAAGAGCAGCAAAGCAATGAAAGGGCTATACACGAAGGGCATTTGTGGCAGAAGAACCGGAAGACCCTGCTGGAGGATTTCTGGCGCAGACTGATCCTGGGGAAAGATTTTCCGTCAAGCCCTTCTTCGTTCGCCGCTTTCGTGGAGCAGCAGAATCTCCCTTACCAGGCGGAAGACCGCATTCTTCCCGTTCTGATCAATCTGTTCCCCTATGATAAAAGCTTGGGCGACAACGATAAAAGTCTGTTCGATTACGCGCTGCTAAATGTAATGTATGAGCTGTTCCAGGACTCCGGCTTCTCGGTCGAGGCGATTACGGAATTCAAGGAATATAACTGGATGGTGATCCTGAAATGGAATCATGCCCCCGATCCCCGGATCATTGAAAGCATTTGCGCCTCCTTCATCGGGCAGGCAGGCAAGTATCTCAAATGCGACGCCAGCTGCAATATTGCAGAATCCCGCACGCTTGAACACATCCGTAAAGCGATCAAAGACCTTCTGAAGTTGAACGACGAGATGATCAAGCACCGCAACCGGATCTTTTGGCTGGAACAGTATCACCGCCCGGAGGCCGTATATACACCGCCCGACCTCAGTTTGCTTGAGCAATTGCTGAATGAGAACGCCTATGACGCTTTTTTGAAAGAAACGGGAGATTATCTGCACAAGCTTAATCAAGGCCAAGTCCTGAACATGTCAGTCCTGAGCCTGCTCCGGCTCGATATTGCCCAGCTTGTCTATGCCCATTTGAAGAGCAAAGAAATTGAGGCGCATAAATTGTATACGGGAAGAACCGGAGATCAATTGTTTGTGCAGTCGCTGAATTCCATAGAAGATATGCAAAAATATATCGGCTATCTGGTAAGCACCGCCGCGGAATACCGTCATTTTACCGAGCAGCCCAAATCGGTCGTCCATGAAATCAAGCATTACATCCATACCCACTGCGGCGATGATTTGTCCAGAATGAGTCTGGCGGAGACCGTCTATCTCAATCCGGATTATCTGGCAAGACTGTTCAAAAAAGAAACGGGCATCTCGCTCGGAAACTATATCATTCAAGCCCGGATTACGGCGGCCAAACATCTGCTTGAAACGACTCAACTGTCGGTCTATGCGATCGCCAGCAAGGTCGGGTACGCCAATTATTCGCATTTTTCCAAGCTGTTCAAGCAAGAGGCCGGATGCAGTCCGAATGAATACCGGAAAAGTCGGAAAGAGATGGCGCCTGTGCCCCCGGTATAACTCGAAACTAATATAAGGACGTGATGACTATGCATTTTCTGGATATTGAGGAGTGGAAGCCAGAACAGATCCAAGAAATTTTTAACCTGACCGACCGTCTTTGTCAGAACCGGGAACAGCCCCTGCTTCTAGGAAAAACATTTATTTTATTTTTTCCCGAATCGAGTCTTCGCACGAGAGTAAGCTTTGAAAAAGGCATCCGCGATCTGCGGGGAAAGTATATTTACATATCCCCTGAAGCTCTGAATAAGAGAGAACAGCTTGCCGATGTCATAAGCTATATAGCGAACTGGGCCGATGCAGCCGTAGTCCGGCATCCGGACCTTCATAAACTCAGGGAACTGTCGCGGGGTGCTTCGATTCCTGTTATCAATGCAATGACTTCGGAGAATCATCCGTGCGAAATCATGTCCGACCTATATGCCATCAGCAGACGAAGGCCGGATTACAAGGATTTGGTCTATACCTTTGTTGGCCCGGCGGGCAATATCAGCCGAACATGGATGAGCATGGCGAAGATGATGAACCTGAACTTCCACCATGTCTGCGCCGCAGGGAATGCGCTCGGACCGGAGACCGCCAACTACAGGTTTCATACTGATTTGGAGGAGATTCTGCCGGACAGCGACATCCTTCTGACCGATTCTTTGCCGGAAGAATACCGAACGGCCGAATACATAAGGAAATACCAGCTGGATTTGCAGCGGATGCAGATGGCGAGGCCCGGTTCGCTGCTCAATCCGTGTCCGCCATTTTTCCGAGGGGAAGAGGTTGCAGCGGATGCCATCAGCTCGGATTATTTTGTCGGATATGAATTTAAAAAATGCCTTCTGTACGTCCAGCAGGCCATTATGCTGTACTGCTTATATCACTCGGAGCGGGCAGTTACATAACAAACCGGATAAGCGCCAAGCCTTAAGCAAGGTTTGGCGCTTATCCAATTAGCCGATTATAATATAGAAATCCCCTCTGGTGTTAATCGCGAATTTTACCAACCCTTTGCCAGCCTTCGAGCAATTGGCCAGTCGCCCAATCCAGATAACCGCTGTTATCGTATTTGCGTGAGTAATACTCGATAACGGCAATCAAATTGAAATAGAGATCATACAGCTCTTTGCGCGCCTGTACGCCGGGAGTGACGAATATACTTGTGTCATACCCCTCACGGAAGCCTTCCGAATCTATAAATGAACGAAAATAATGCTCCATCAACGGATCGCCCCACAGCGCCCGTTCCCAATCGATTAGCGACGTAATTTGGCCATCGGCCACAAAAATATTGCCGTCCCACAAATCCCAATGCACCAGCCTCGGCTCTGTCATTTCATCAAGCGCGGGCAGCAAGGTATCAATCCCCTGCTCCACCTCTATGCGGTCAATCGGCAGCGAGGCGCCCAGCCGCACCGCATCGTCCAGCACATCGCCGATCAATCCGGCGAAGGTTTCCCGCCATGTTCCCTTCGCTTTCGCGGGCGCTTGGTTAAACAAACCGAACCGTTCGCCCCGCACTTCATTGATCCGCCGGTTATAACGGCCCAGCTCCCGTTCAATTTCCGCTCTCTCACCCGCTGTCATCTCTTCACGGACTTCGTTATATGGCCGGCCTTTGACTTTCTCCATGAAGAAATACTCATACGGAGTCACGGTGCGGCTGTCGTCATAGGCGTACACTTCGGGAACCGGCGCGATACCGGCCGCTTTTACCAATCGAAGCGCTTCCACTTCGGCGCGCATAATGTTCCGCTCATAACTGAGCATTTCAGCCGTGTCTGATGGAGCGATCTTCAGGATCGCCTCTCTCCCGTCAGCAAGAGCAAGCTCATATGCAGTATTGAAAAATCCGCCAGTCAGCTCCCTCGTACTCAAGATTACCGTTCCATCGCCAAAGGCCGCTTGGGCAAGCCTTCCTTGCTCTTCTTCCGTCAATTTCGATTTCGTGCCGACTTCCATGCTCCACCGCCATTCCCTTTTGATTTACAATTTATAGAATTCGCCGCATCCAAAAAAATACCTCCACTGAACCTATACGATTCAGGGAGGTATTTCCGCTTAAGTCTATTTCAGCAGATACATTCTTGCTTCATAGGGGCGCAGCGAGCCGTTAACAGGTTCATCGCTGTAGTTGGAGATCAGCAGCTCTTTATCTCCCTTCAGTTCTTCGGGCAAGTCGTAGGAAACGGTGTTTCCGTAGAAATTGCACAGCACGAGAACCGTGGTATCGTCCAGCGTGCGTGTATAAGCGAACAGATCCTTGTCATCCGGGAACAGCAGCTTGAAGTCTCCGTAAACGATTACGTTATATTCCTTTCGAAGCCCGATCAGCTTCCGGTAATAATGGAATATGGAGTCAGGATTCTCCAATTGATCCGCCGCATTGATCCCTGTATAATTCGGATTAACCCGAATCCAGGGCTCACCTGTTGTAAATCCGGCATTTTCGCCCGCGTCCCACTGCATCGGCGTACGCGCATTGTCCCGGCCTTTGGCGTAGATGGATTCCATAATGTCTTCATGAACATACCCGCCCTCAAGCCGCTCTTTGTACAGGTTCAGCAGCTCGATGTCCCGGTAGTCTTCGATCGGATACTGCACGTTCGTCATGCCCAGCTCTTCGCCCTGATAAATGTAAGGGGTCCCCTGCATCCCGTGGAGAAGGGTGGCAAGCATTTTGGCCGACTCCACGCGGTATTCCTTGTCATTCCCCCAGCGGGAGACGATGCGTGGCAGATCGTGGTTGTTCCAGAACAGGCTGTTCCAGGCCTCGCCCTTGAGCTCGGTCTGCCATTTGGTCAGCACCTGTTTCAATTTCAGGAAATCCAGCGGGGAGAGATCCCACTTCCCTTTGCCTTCCTGCTCGTCCAGGCCAATATGCTCGAACTGGAACACCATGGAGAACTCGCTGCCATCCGGATTGCTGTACAGCTTGGCGATCTCCGGAGTGGCGCCCCAGGTTTCTCCTACCGTAAGCAAATCTCCTTTTTGAAAGGTTTCTCTGCTGAGTTCTTGAATGTACTTGTGGAGGTTCGGACCGTTGCCGGTGATTTTCCGGTCGGGTTCTTTGGCGATCAGGTCGATCACATCCAGCCGGAAGCCGCCTACTCCCTTATCCATCCACCAGTTGATCATGTCATAAATCTCCTGCCGGACCTTCGGATTATCCCAGTTGAGATCCGGCTGCTTCACGGCAAATTGATGGAAATAATACTGCCCGAGCTCCGGCACCCACTCCCATGCGGACCCGCCGAAGCAGCCTCGCAGATCATTGGGCGGTGTTCCTTCTACGCCGTCTCTCCAGACGTAATAGTCATGATACGGATTGTCCTTGCTTTTCTTCGCTTCCAGAAACCAAGGGTGCTCATCGGACGAATGGTTCAGCACCAAATCCATGACGATGCGGATGTTGCGCTTCTTCGCCTCGTTAATCAGCGTCTCCATATCGTCAAGCGAACCGAACATCGGGTCGATGTCCTGATAGTCGGAAATGTCATAGCCATTGTCATCCTGCGGCGATTTGCATACCGGAGAAAGCCAGATCGCTCCGATGCCAAGCTCCGCCAAATAATCCAGTCTAGAGATTATACCTTGCAGATCCCCGATTCCGTCTCCATTCGTATCCTGAAAGCTGCGGGGATAAATTTGATACACTACCGTCTCTTTCCACCATTTCTCATTTTGCACAGGTATCCGCCTTCCTAATAATAAGTCTAGTGATATAAAAACACACCGGCGCCGATTCCATCCGGCACCGGTGTGATCAAACGCCTCGCTTACGAAAGGGCGCGTTCAGGACAACGTCCTTACAGCCACCACATTTCGCCAAGCTGCTCCTGAATCAGCACCTGATTCAGATTATCGACCGCTTTGGAGAAGCCTTCATTGATCGACATCAGCCCATCCTCGTGCTCGATGCTGACCACATAGTCATAGCCGACCAGACGAAGCGCGCTGATAATGTCGGCCCAGGTCTTCAGATCATGGCCGAAGCCGACGGTGCGGAACTGCCATGCGCGGTCCAGCATGTTGTCATAGGTCTGCATATCGGTCAGGCCGTACTTGTTCACATTGATCGGATCGATGACTGTATCCTTGGCATGGAAGTGGTGGATCGCTCCTTCCCGGCCCAGAATATGGATGGCCTGTACGGGGTCGATGCCCTGCCACCACATATGGCTCGGGTCCAGATTGGCGCCGATCACTTCGCCCGCAGCCGCTCTGAGGCGGAGCAGCGTAGCCGGGGTATGCACCGAGAACCCGCCGTGCAGCTCAAGACCGATTTTAACGCCGTGTTCAGCCGCAAAGGCGCCAGTCTCCGTCCAATAAGGGATGATTTTATTCTCCCACTGCCATTTCAGCACTTCCTGAAAATCATTCGGCCAAGGCGCGACCGGCCAGTTCGGATACTTCGCACCCTCATGGTCGCCCGGGCAGCCGGAGAATGTATTGACAACCGGAACACCCAGCTTCTCCGCGAGTTTAACGGAATTCAGGAAATCCTCGTGATCCTTTTGCGCCAGCTCTTGTTGCGGATGCAGCGGGTTACCGTGGCAGCTGAGCGCGCTGATGACCAGTCCTCTCGATTCCACCGCACGCTTGAACTCCTTAAGTGCACGCTCATCCTCGAGCAGCAGCTGTGGATCGCAGTGTCTTTTTCCCGGATTTCCTCCCGTGCCGATCTCAACCGCTTTTACCCCTTTTTCCGCCACATAATCAAGCGCTTCTTCAAGCTTCCGGCCGCCGAACAGCACCAAAAATACGCCAAGTTTCATGGAATGTGTTTCTCCTCTCTGTATATCTTCCGTAGTTAGGTTAATTGATTTATTTATTCAGTACCGCTTGAGCCGAATCCTGGGCCCAGCTATCCTCGGTTCCGTCAAAATAAACCGTCTTCCCGGTGCGGGCGGATTCGTAAATCGCCTCCAGAATTTGCGTGACCACAAGCGCCTGCTCCGGCTTCACAAGCGGCTCTTTGTCTAGGGTTACGGCTTCGAGCCACAGGCGCGCTTCGCGATCCGCCTCGCTCTCCTCATCGCCCGAATAGAATGCGACTCCGCCCGGAGTAAGCTCGATATTCGTCTCGTACAGACGGCCGGACTTCTCACCGTTGATACGGAGTCCGCTCGTCATGTCGGCGCCGGCTTCCGTTCCGCACAGCAGCGTCTTCGCTTCGCCATACTCGGCGACGTTCAGTGCCCAGCTCGACTCGAGCGCAATCGTCGCGCCGTTCTCCATCGTAATGAAGCCGAACGCGGAATCCTCGACCTTGAACTGCTCGGGGTCCCAAGGGCCGAACGCATTGGCGGCGTTCTTGCGTTGTCCGAGCTTGTGGAAGACCGAGCCGGTTACGCTGTGCGGCTTGTAATTGTCCATCATCCACAGCGTCAGATCGAGCGCGTGGGTGCCGATATCGATCAGCGGTCCGCCGCCCTGCTTCTCTTCATCCAGGAAGACGCCCCACGTCGGCACCGCACGCCGGCGCAGCGCAATCGCTTTGGCATAATAAATGTCGCCAAGTTCGCCGTTCTCGCACATTTCCTTCAAATATTGGCTGTCATTGCGGAAACGGTTCTGGTAGGCGATGGACAGCTTCTTGCCGGTACGGCGTGCTGCTTCCAGCATGGCCTGAGCCTGCGCCGTTGTCTTGGCCATCGGCTTTTCGCACATGACGTGGCAGTCAGCTTCCAGAGCGGCAACCGTGATTTCCGAGTGGCTGTCATTCGGTGTACATACATGAACCACGTCGATGCCGCCGTCTTCCAGCAGCTTGCGGAAATCTGTATAGACCTTGGCATCTTCCGTGCCGTACTTCTCCGCCGCTTCCTTTGCCCGTTCTTCGATAATATCGCAGAAGGCTACCAGTTCAGCGTTTTTTTGGCGCGAAAGGCTTGGCAAATGCTTGCCGTTCGCGATACCTCCGCAGCCGATAATTGCGATTTTAAGTGTCTTAGACATAAATGTTGCCTCCTTGTTTATAATTTGCTTTCAGCCATTCCAAGCTTGCCGCTACGCTTTCAAGCGCCGGCCGGCTGCAGTAATCCTGTTCAACAATCGCCCATTCGGTCCCGGCCTGCTCCGCCGCCTTCAGAATGGCGGTAAGATCAACTTCGCCCTCGCCAAGCACGACCGTTTCCGCCGAACCGTCTTCCCGCCGCTTCATATCTTTAAGATGGATGAGGGGAAGCCGTCCGGCATACTTGCCGATATACTCCACGGGGTCGTAACCGCCGTACTGAACCCAGCAGGTATCCATTTCAACCTGAAGCAGCTCCGGCGGAACTTCGCTGTAGAGATAATCGAAGGCGGTCTGGCCTCCGCTGCTCTCCCGAAGCTCGAAATCATGGTTGTGGTAAAACAGTACCACGCCTTGCTGCTTGGCCTTCTCTCCAAGAATCCGCAAATTGGCGGCAATCCTGCCCCAATCGGAGCGCTGCTCCTCACTGAGATAAGGCACGATCAAATAGTTGCTGCCGATCTTGCGTATGTAGTCCATTTCGGCATCGGCATTCTCCAGCAGGACATCATAAGGGCGATGTGCTCCTATGGCTATGAGTCCTGTCTCCTCAAGCAGCGCCTTGACCTCGCCTTCGCTTCTGCCAAAATAATGGAAGAATTCGACACCGCTGTAACCGAGCGCCGCCACTTTTCGCAGCGTACCTTCGAAATCCTGTTCCAGTTCTTCTCTGAGCGTGTAAAGCTGCAGCCCGATCTTCAACATGCAATCACTCCCTGGACATGGTTTTGTAGCCGTTTGGTTCAGTACCCAAGTGCAAACGATCCCACGAACCGCCTGGCAACTTCAGGGCCGGCGCCCTGATGGGAAATCTGAAAGCCTTGACCTGAACAAAAGGGCTCTTTCTTACCGCTGATTCACCTTCATCTGCTTCTGACGCTTGTTGCCTGGGCGAACCGCAATCCATGTTTTCTTGATGGATTTCTCATTCTGGGTATTATTTTTCGATGCCCTGGAACTAGTATCATCGTAATCTGAAAGCGTATATAATAAAATGAATAATATGATTAAAACATGAACAATCTGATTATCATTTGAAAAAAGGCAGGAGGACATATGACAAGCGATGCACCTTGCACTATATTAACCGCCGGATTTTCCTTCCACCGCAAACCGTTCCAGATGTCGGAAGCGGAAGGCTTTCCCCATTATCTGATTCGTCTCCAGACCGAAGGGTGCTGCAGCGCTTTAATCGACGGCGCGATCACGCGTGTCGAAAGCGGCGGACTGATGCTTATTGCTCCGGGCGTTCCCTACAACCTGATTATCGACAAGGAACATTATCCGCTCGGTGAACCGCGTGTCGAAAGCGGAGATTATCATATTTTTTGCCGGGGAGAGTGGCTCGACCGGTGGTGGAACAGCCGTCATCGGGCGTCGCTCATGCATATTCCGCTAAACGACGCCTTTGTCGGCCTTTTTCGCCAGCTTGTGCTGGAGCAGCGCCGCCTGTCCGATTTTTCCCCGGAAATCTCAAGCTGTTACCTGCAGATTCTCTGCATGGAAATCGACCGGATTACACTCGACCGCCCTTCCGTGTCACCAAGGGGTTATCTGGCTTACCGGATGAAGCAGTTCGTGGAAGAAAACGCGGCACTTCTCTTCCGTCTTGAAGACGTGGCCGCTCATGTCGACATTTCCGTCTCGCGGGCCGTCCATCTATTTAAGGAGGAGTTCGGGACGACGATTGTGAAATATGTAAATGAAGTCCGCCTGGAAATGGCGCGCGAACGGATCGTCTACAGTCCGATGCCGCTGGAGCACATCGCCGAAACCTGCGGTTTCATGAATTACACCTACTTTCACCGGCAGTTCCGCAGACGCTACGGCATGTCGCCGAAGCAGTTCCGCACCCTCAGCAGGGAAAAGGATGCGCCGGCGCTTATTTGACCTTGAGTCCTGAACTTTCCTGCTGCTGGTGCACAAAAAAGATGCCCTCCTCTTCAGGACGGCATCTTGCTGTGCACGGCAGAGCGTTCATTCTTCCGCTTCTTTAATGGACAGCAGTCTGCGGAATCTGACGATGCTATCCCCTTTGACTTGCTGCTCGGTATAGACAAAGGCGACTTTCGTCCCCTCTTCCAGTTTCTCCACATGGGCTTCCAGCGCTTCGCTAAACTGAAGATCGACCGGTTCGCCGTACACTGTTATTTCAACGGTATGAGGGTCGGCCTGTCCTTCGTATATGCCGACTGCTTCTTTTTGCACAGCCTCAGTCAGTCCTTTTACAGCCGATTTATGATAACCCGGTACTGCGAACGCCAGAGAATTTGCCGATACGGCTTGTCCCCCAATGACAAACAGCAGAACTGCGGCCATCAACAGCGCACAGGCCCGGAATCCGGTTAACAATCGCTCTCTTGCCTTGGTATGGTTCATGCTTATTGCACCTCGCTTCTTAAGGATGTCATAGCACTTTAGCAGGAAGTGAAAGCAGGTGAGTGTATCCTTTTTATAACCGGAAAGGCCTTTTTTCAAACGTGGCAATCCGCCTAAAGGCTGTAATTTCGCTTGGATGCATTTCCGCTCCAACCCAAAAAGGGAGCGCCTCCGCCGCTCTCGGCAGGACACTCCCTTTTTCCGATTATCAATTTGTAAGATAGCTTCTTTCGCTAAGATCCACTTACGATATCGCCTGGCCGTCCTTCTCTCGCTTGCAGCCGCTGCCCTTGCAGATCCGGTAATTGCCTTTGAAATCGAGACGATGGTCGGTTACCGCAAATCCGTATTCCTTCTCGAGTCGCTTCTCCAGCTCTTCCAGCCAATCCTCCTTGATTTCGGCCACTTTGCCGCAGGATTGGCAGATCATATGATGGTGCATATGATCATGTCCTTCGCTGCGCAGATCGTAACGGGATACGCCGTCGCCGAAGTTCATTTTCTCAACGATATGAAGCTCGCACAGCAGCTCCAGCGTACGGTATACTGTGGCCAGACCGAGCTGAGGGAAGCTTCCCTTGACGAGCATATACACCTCTTCGACGCTCAAATGGTCCTTCTCGTTATCAAGCAGAACCTTAACAATAGCTTCGCGCTGTGAGGTCAGCTTGTAGTTGTGGGCGGCAAATTGCTGGGCAATTGTATCTATAGGATTCATGATCATTCCTCCCTCCCCGGTTGATAAAGACGCAATCGATGGGACCAAGCCGGTCTTTATCATTTATGCTGCCGGAAGTTTAATCGTAAGATTGTCTAGATTAGAATTATTATAATAAGAGCATACCAAATGCATCGCAAAAAGGAAAGAGGCAAGCCGCCGTTACTCTCCCTGTCAGCTGCGCATTTTAAATCAATCATCCCGTAAGCCCTCCGGTTATAATGATCTTGAATTTACAATTTCAGCCCCGGAAAGGAAATTCAGCCCATGCAGTATTATTTGCAAATACAGAAGGCCGTAGATTATATCGAGCATCATCTGCAGGAGAACCTCGCCATTCAGGAAATCGCTTCTTCCGCCTCCTTCTCCCCTTTTCATTTTCAGCGTCTGTTTCTCGCCATTTCGGGTTTTACCGTTCAGGAGTACATCCGCAAACGCAGGATAACCGAAGCTTCAAAGCATCTGTTGGATTCGGATGAAAGCATTCTCTCCGTTGCCGTAGCCTTTCAGTATCATTCGCAGGAAGCTTTTACGCGCGCCTTTGAGAGCTATACCGGGATAACGCCCGGGAAATTTCGCAAAGAGAATCCGGGATTTATCGGACAGTCACCGATCAGCTTTCTTCATTATCCGGAAAAAGAAACCGGAGAATTCGAGATGGACAAACCGGCAATTGTCCAATTGGACCGTTTACGGATTATCGGCTGCGAGTATAGGACACATTTGGATGGCGGCCGGCATTACCGGGAGATCCCTGGCTTTTACGACGATTTCGGCAGAAACGGACACTTTATGCATATCCCGCATAGAACTGCGCCCGGAATGGCTTACGGGGTTTCCTGCCGCTTTCAGGACGACGGGGGATTCTCTTTTATTGTAGGGGAAGAATCCGGCGAAACCGGGGAAGCGCCAAATCACCCCTATGTCAGCATCGATCTGCCGGAAGGAAAATACGCCAAGTTCAACGCCTACGGTCCCGCGGAGCACATTCAGAACAAACGGGATTTCATTTACGGCGTATGGCTGCCAGAATCCAACTATGTTCGCAGGGAAGGACCCGATTTTGAAGTCACCGATGTGGTTAACTCCAGATTTCCGGGCAGCATGAGAATGCAAATATTTATTCCGCTCGTTTAAGCAAAAAGCCCATACGGATCAATGCCCGGAGTCCATACCTTATAGCAGACAGCGTTCTGTTAAGGAGATGACCGGTGATGAAGACAACGAAAAAAAATGACGCAGCCGTTTCGGCAGATGTTCTGCGTAAAGTGGCGAGGGGCATGCTGCCGTTCTACCGAACCATAGCCGGAAGCCGAAGCTATGCGAGGGCCTGGACCCGCGCGGTTGTCACAGCTGACCTTGGGCTGATGGGCAAGCTGTTGAAGCAGGCTGCGCCGCTGGCCGCACGGCAGGGATACGGAACAAATGCCATTGGGTATTTTGTGGACTTTACTTTTCCGCCTCCCATAGCGGTGTATACGAACGGTACTACCATCCCGCCGGGACTTGTACAGTTTACGTTCAGCACGAAGGTGCACCGCCGGATAGCCCTCGCCGTGCTGCCGCTGTACCGCGAGCTGGCCTTTAACCGGAACTTCACCAAAGCTCTGGCACGGGGTATTCGCAGAAATGACCGCCAATCGGTCTCGGCCATGGTACGCGGACTTATCCGCAGTCCTGCCCTTAAATCAGTAAGCATTGAAGAGTCCGGAATTGCTCTGCTGTTCAAAACCAGCGATTCCCCTTATCCTTACCGTAATCTTTTGTTCAAGGGAGTGGAATGATAGACCTCTGCCCGGCTGCCTCCCGCAACCTTTCCGGCCTGTCCTCCGTTTAGAATATGGCGGTTTCGTAAACCGTACTAGTTGGAGGTGCAGCTATATGACATTTACCAAAAAAGCGCTGGCAGCCGTTTCGATCAGCGCACTAATGATGCTGTCGGCAGGAAGCGCAGTCTTTGCCGCCGGAAGCGGATTCACCGATCTCGGCTCCGTTCAGGGCAAGGAGATGATCCAAAGCCTGAAAGACCGAGGGCTCGTAAAAGGAGTGGACGGCTCGCAGTTTAAGCCAGGTTCCTCCTTGAGCGCAGCTCAAGGTATTCAGTTTATAGCGGGAGGCCTGCAGCTCAGTCTGGCTGCCATAGACTTCATTAAGGCTCCCGTGGCCAGCGATATATTTACCAAAGTCAAAGACGACGCCTGGTATGCCGAAGCTTTTATCAACGCGCATTATAACGGTGTCGAAGTCCCGGCGGATATCGATCCCAAGGAACCGATGACCAAACAGCAGTTCACTGCCCTGCTCGTTCAAGGCCTTGAAAAAGCCGGCAATCTGCCGATGATCAAGCTGGCTCCGGCGAAAATCGCTGACGAAGACCAGATTGACCCTTCTTACCAGGGCGGCATTCAGCGCTCCCTCGCGTACAAGATCACCGCGCTCGACAAAGACGGTAAGTTTCATCCGGAGAGCAAGCTGACACGGGCTGAAGCGGCTGTCATGCTGTATAACGCCTTAGAGTATCTGAAAGCTCACGGCAATCGATAAACTGTTTAGTGAAACGCACTTGCCTCCTGTGCAGAAGGCATCCGTGCGTTTCTTTTTTGCCTGCGCAGACGAAATCATGAAAAGCGGTTTACTCCTGAAGCATTCCTTATTAAACTATTGAAGTAGTTTTCATATAAAAGGAAGTGTAGGCAATGTCCAATCATTTAAAGGCCGATTGCGCACAATGCTTCGGTTTATGCTGCGCAGCTTTGCCTTACGCCAAATCTGCCGATTTTGCAGCAGATAAAGCCGGAGGCATCCCCTGCCCCAACCTGCAGGCCGACTACCGCTGCGGGATCCATAATGATCTCAGAGCAAAAGGCTATAAGGGCTGTACCGTCTATGAATGCTTTGGCGCGGGGCAGAAAGTATCCCAAATTACTTATAAAGGAAAGGATTGGCGAAAAAATCCGGGTTCGGCCCAGGAAATGTTCGAGGTCTTTCCGATTATGCAGCAGCTGCATGAGATGCTGTGCTATTTGAATGAAGCATTGGAGAGGCAAGAGACCGGACCGATAAATACCAATTTGCGGGCAGCTCTGGAATCAACCGAGAATCTCACGAAGCTTGATCCAGTTTCGATTATCAAGCTGGACGTCCCCGCCCATCGGGCGGTCGTCAACGATCTCCTGCTCCAGACAAGTGAACGGGTGCGGGCCAATGTTCCGCCGCGGCATCATAATCACCAGAAAGCAAAACCCAAAATGAGCAAGAGAAACGACTATATCGGGGCCAATTTGCGGGAAGCCGATCTTAGGGGCGCCAACTTGAGAGGCGCACTGCTGATCGCGGCCGACCTCCGAAAGGTCGACATGCGACAGGCCGACCTGATCGGCGCCGATTTCAGGGATGCTGACTTAAGGGGAGCCGATCTCACGGGGAGTATTTTTCTTACGCAAGCACAAATCAACTCGGCTAAGGGCGATATTCATACGAAGCTGCCACCCTCGTTGACGATTCCCGGCCATTGGATGACCTAATGCCTGGAACGGCCCTTGTACTGTACCCTTGTGTTGTAAGCTTGCTTGGACCCAAACGATTCATTGAGGGACCTCAAGGGATATGGTATAGTTAGAATCAATAATAACCGAATACAAGACCGCAATTTCACTAGGGGAGTCACTAGACTGAGACGGAGCCGCGAGCTTCGGACCCTTGGAACCTGATCTGGATCATACCAGCGGAGGGAAGTGGAACCTGAGCTTTTACTTGACTGAAGCCGGACAGCTTGTGCTGATGTTCGGCGGATTTCTAAAGGCCCGTTCATTTCTCTAATGGAAATGGACGGGTCTTTGTTCATTTAAAGGAGGGTTGACCCGCTATCGAAGAACTTTTATCTCTTAAACGCCTTTCTTTTTCCTTTCCGCAGCAGAAGCCCGTATTTTCGGATCTGTCATTGACAGTCCACAAGGGCGAATTCGTCAGCATCGTCGGCGCCAGCGGCTGCGGCAAGAGCACGCTGCTGAAAGTGATAGCCGGACTGCTGAAGCAGTCTGCGGGAGACATCCGGCTTCGCGGCACCGACTCCGGCTCAGGCGCCAACCGGCTTGGCCATATCGCCTACATGCCTCAGCAGGATCTTCTTCTGCCCTGGCGGACCGTGCTAAACAACTGCCTGCTGCCGCTTGAGATTAAAGGCCAGGCCGCCAGCGGAACCAAGGCCAAGGCGCGTGACATGCTGAAGCGTGTCGGGCTCGCCGGATATGAGCTTGCTTATCCGCATGAGCTGTCCGGCGGGATGCGGCAGCGGGCCGCCTTTGTCCGCACGCTGATGAACGGTGGCGAATTGATGCTGCTCGATGAACCATTCGGCGCGCTCGACGCGATGACCAAGCGGGACATACACCGTTGGCTGCTGGAGCTATGGGGGAACCTTAAGCGGACGGTGATGTTCATCACGCATGATCTGGAGGAAGCGGTTCTGCTCAGCGACCGCATCTTTCTGATGCCTGCCGGAAGCGGCGGCGCCCTTCAGGAGATGAACGTCGGGCTTCCAAGGCCCCGCAGCATGCAAATGAACTTTGAACCCGGCTTTGTATCCTTACGGGCCGAGCTGGAGCGGAGGCTGTATGAAACGCGCGCCGTTTAAGGAAGGGATTCACCGCTCAGGCGCCTTCCCTCTCCTGTCGCTGTTGATTCTCGCCTTATGGGAAGCCGCAGTGCGCACGGAACTTGTTCCGTCCTTTATCCTTCCCGCTCCTTCCTCGATCTGGACGGCGCTCGTCCGAAACGCAGGGCTGCTACTGGGCACTCATCTGCCAGCCACCCTGGAGGAAGTCGCTATCGGCTGCCTGATGTCGGTGGCAGGCGGCATTTTGCTTGGAACCGGCATGCATCTGTCCCGGACGCTGGAGAAGGCGCTCTATCCATTGATTATCGTAAGCCAGACGATTCCATTGATTGCACTCTCCCCCATTTTTATTATGTGGTTCGGATATTCCCTGTGGAGCAAGGTTGCCGTCGTCTTCCTGACAGCGTTCTTTCCGGTGGTCGTCGGCGTCTACGACGGTCTGGGCAAAAGCCGCGGCGCCTACCAAGAGCTGCTGCTGACGATGGGCGCAAGCCGCAGGCAACTGCTGCTTAAGATCGGCGTTCCGCTGGCTCTCCCCTCCTTTTTCTCGGGGCTGAAGCTGACCGCAGTGTACTGCGTGATCGGCGCAACTATAGGCGAATGGCTCGGTGGGACTCGCGGTCTCGGTTATTACAGCCGCCGGATGGCCGGAAGCCTGCACAGCGCCGAAATGTTTGCCGCGATTGCCCTGCTCTCGGCGCTCGGCATCGCCCTTTTCCTCGCCGTCCGGCTGCTAGAACATCAGATTCTTAAGAAAAGAGGTACATATTGATGAAATTTTTTACCCGTAGTAAAGCTATGCTGCTGTCTGCCCTAACGATGCTGCTTGTGACAACCGCTTGTGGAGGCTCTTCGCCTTCAGGCGATGCGGCGGCTTCCTCCGCGCCCTCACAAGCCCCCATTGCATCGGCCAGCCCGGCCGAACCTGCTCACAAGCTGACGCTTATGCTCGACTGGTATCCGAACGCCGTGCATTCTTTTTTGTATACCGCCCAGGAACAGGGGTATTTCGCCAAGCAGGGGCTTGATGTAGAGATTCAAATGCCGGCCGACACGAATGACGCGCTGAAGCTCGTCGCCGCCGGCAAGGTTGATCTGGCGCTGAGCTACCAGCCGCAAGTGCTGATGGCCCGGGGGGAGAAGATTCCCGTCAAAACGCTGGCCTCCATTGTCCGTCATCCGCTGACCCACCTGATGGTGCCTGTGGACAGCTCCGTACATAGCCCTAAGGATTTGGCAGGCAAAAATGTCGGCTATTCCTCCATCCCGCTCTATGAGGCGATAGTCAAAACGATGGTCAAGACCGATGGCGGAGATCCGGACAAAGTGAATTTTGTGGATGTGGGCTACGATTTGATCCCGGCCATTTCCACCGGACAGACCGACGCCATTATGGGAGCATTCATCAACCACGAGCAGCTTATTTTGCAAAAAGAAGGCCATCCCGTCAATTCCATCGACCCGGCGAAATATGGCGTACCCGACTATTCCGAGCTGGTGCTGGTCGCAAGCGACGAAGGAGTCGGCACCCGTAAGGACGATTTCAGCAAATTTTTGGCAGCGATGCGGGAAGGCCAGGCGTATGTAAAAGAGCATCCTGACGAAGCGCTGGCGATCCTGCTGAAGCATGAAGACACGACCGCCCCGCTTGACAAGGACATTGAAACGCAAAGCCTGAAGGTACTGCTTCCGCTTATGGACGCTGGCGATAAGCCTTTCGGCTATCAGGACCCCGCCTCATGGGATAAGGTGCGTCAGTGGCTTTCGGATAACGGACTGCTGCCTGCGGGTATTCAGGCCGGAGACGCTTTTGTAAATTTATAAGGTTTATACTTTTTTTAGGGAGGAATTAAAATGTCATTTATTACGAAGCTTCGGGACAACAATCCGCTCATCCACAACATTACCAACATCGTCGTCACCAACTTTACTGCGAACGGTCTGCTCGCGCTGGGCGCTTCGCCGTTTATGGCGGATTCGCATGAAGAGGTGGCGGATGTCGCTGCGATGTCCGGCGCCGTACTGATCAACATCGGCACGCTTAACGATCACTCCATCAAGGCCATGCTGATTGCCGGACAGTCGGCCAACAAGCACGGTGTGCCGGTCGTTCTTGATCCGGTGGGCGCCGGTGCGACGGCCTTTCGGACAGAAGTCACCCATCGCCTCGTTTCGGAAATGAAAATTACCGCGCTGCGGGGCAATGTGGCTGAGGTTGCCAACGTGATCGGGGAGAAATGGTCCATCAAGGGCGTGGACGCCGGAGCAGGCGACGGCGATCATGCCGCCGTCGCTGTGAAAGCGGCGAAGAAGCTCGGATGCATCGTCATTGTAACCGGAAAAGAGGACATTATCACCGATGGCGAGAAGACGTATATCGCGGCCAACGGCGACCCCATTCTGACCAAAGTGACCGGAACAGGATGTCTGCTCAGCTCCGTCGTTGCCGCTTTCCTAGCGATCGCTGGGGACGCTCCGCTGGAAGCGGCGGCCGAAGCCCTCTCCTTCTACGGCGTCGCCGCCGAAATCGCGTCGGAGAAGACGGCTTCCCAGGGTCCGGGCAGCTTCCAGTTCGAATTCCTGAACCAGCTGGCTCTGCTTACGCCGGAAGAATACGGCAAGCTTTCGAAAATACGCGAAGCGTAAACAGAACTACTCAGCAAAGGAGGCAAAACAATGAACGTATACAAGGGGTTAACGATCGCCGGCTCGGACAGCGGCGGCGGCGCGGGAATCCAGGCCGACCTCAAGACATTCCAGGAGCTTGGCGTCTACGGCATGTCCGCGCTGACCGCAGTGACGGCGCAGAATACGCTCGGCGTTCAGGGCGTATACCCGCTTGAACCTGCGGCTGTGGCACAGCAGCTGGATTCGGTCGGCGAGGATTTGGCCCCGGATGCGGTCAAGACCGGCATGCTGTTCAACAGCGAGATTATACGGACCGTTGCGGATAAAATCCGGCAGTACGGTTGGAGCAATCTCGTGATCGATCCGGTTATGGTTGCCAAAGGAGGGTCGTCGCTGCTGCTGCGTGAGGCGGTTCAGTCCCTTATTGACCACCTGCTTCCTCTCGCCCTGGTAACCACGCCGAACATTCCGGAAGCCGAAATTCTTGCCGGCATGAGCATTGCTAATCTACAGGACTGCGAGGAAGCGGCCAAAAGAATCCGGCAAATGGGGTCTCAGAGCGTGGTCATCAAGGGCGGCCATGGCAGCGAAAACGGCATCGTCACGGATGTGCTGTACGACGGCCGAGAATTTGTGTATATGGAAAGCCCGAGAATCGACACCCGGCATACGCACGGAACGGGCTGTACCTATTCAGCTGCTTTGACAGCGGAACTGGCAAAAGGACATTCGGCGGCAGAAGCCGTTCGTACCGCCAAGGCGTTCATCCGGGCGGCGATCGAAGACGGACTAGGCATCGGGGGCGGACACGGACCGACCAACCATTTTGCGTATGGCCGCAGGCTCCGCGCGGAAGGAAGTGACCGGCAATGAGCGAACGGAACCCACTCTCCGGCTCCCCATTGAGCGGCGGAGAAAGACTGGACAGCGAATATGTTCGCGGCCTCCTCAAGGTCTATTTCATTATGGGCAGCATCAACTGCCGCCGTCCGGCCGCCGAAGTTCTTAAGGAAGCGATTGCCGGAGGAGTCACGATCTTTCAATTCCGTGAAAAAGGCACCGGCGCGCTGACCGGCGCAGCCAAGCTGGACCTCGCCCGGGAGCTTCAGGGGATCTGCCGGGCCCACGGCGTCCCCTTTATCGTCAACGACGATATCGACCTGGCGATCGCGCTTGACGCGGACGGCGTGCACGTCGGCCAGGATGACGAGCC
The DNA here is from genome assembly GCF_011043685.1 of Paenibacillus apii. NCBI lineage: Bacteria > Bacillati > Bacillota > Bacilli > Caryophanales > Paenibacillaceae > Paenibacillus > Paenibacillus apii. The sequence goes on from NZ_JAAKGU010000005.1 coordinate 96,016, forward strand.
TGCCCGGATTCTGCGTGAGCAGCTGGGCAGCGATAAAATCATCGGCGTGTCCGCCCATACGCCTGAGGAAGTCCGGCAGGCCATCGCCGACGGCGCCGACTATCTCGGGATCGGCCCTGTCTACCCGACATCGTCCAAAGACGATGCCCGGCCGGTCCAGGGCACGGTGTTGATCGAGAGCCTGCGCAGAGAAGGCATCTCCATTCCTATTGTTGGCATCGGCGGCATAACCGTTAACAATGCCCTCCCTGTTCTGGCAGCGGGCGCCGACGGCATTTCGGTCATTTCCGCCATTGCCTCCGCCTCAAGCCCCCGGTTAGCGGCGGCGGAACTAGCCAATCAAGAGGAGCGCGAATAGGAATTTGACTTAAATTTTCCGTGCTTCCTCAAATGTGTCACTCAAAGACCGATAAAATAAATACATTCGATCAAGGAGGGCACATAACAAATGAAAAAAAGCTGGATAATCCTCTTAACCTGTATGCTGGTGACAAGCCTAACGGCCGGTTCGGCGCTGGCCAAACCCGATCACTCTAGCGGCAACGGGCAAAGCCAGAAAAATGCCGCCTCGGACAAAGGCCCATCTGACAAGGCCGAGGGGAAATCCGAGAGCAAAGAGAACAAGAAGAAGTCGGTTACGGATGCTACGTATCAGGAAACCGCAACAACAAGTACATATAAAGGCCACAACGGTTACAACGGTCTGCTTAAAGCCATCGAAAATGTGGAAGACAAGCCGGCCGGAGCCGTTCTTGCCGAACTGCTGCTCACGAATTACTCCACCGAGCTGACTCCTGAAATGAAAGCCAGGCTGGAAGCCATCAAGGCCAAGGATGCGGCACTGACAGCCGTCGCCGAAATGCTGGAACAAAACGGCAGTGTAACCGACGCGGTATATGTCCGCCAGGAAGTAATCAAGGCGAATGTCAAGAACCTCGACTCCTACAAAAAGCTCGGCAAACTCTATGATAAATTAGGAAAAAAAGGCATCCGGCTATATGTTAACGGGGAACAGCCTGACGCCGGATCGGCTCCTGTTCTTCAGGGCGGAACAACGCTTGTTCCTTTCCGTGCCATCGCCGAAGAACTGGGCGCCAAGGTCACCTGGAACAAACAAAAGCAGTCCGTGACCATCACCCGCGGCGGAATCGCCGTCAAGCTCGTCATCGGCAGCAAGACCGCTTACGTAAACGGCAAAAAAGTTGCTCTGCAGACCGCTCCTGCCGTTGTGAACGGCACCACGGTAGTTCCTGTCCGCTTCGTCAGCGAATCGCTTAAGGCAACAGTCAAGTGGGAAGCGGCAAGCCGTTCCGTCGTCATTTACGAGGAATAGCTGCTGGCAGAATCACGTTTCATCCAGAAAAAATCGAAGAACTTATTACACTGGGAGGACTCCGCTAAGGAGTCCTTCTTCTATGACTAGTTTCAAGGACCATTGCAAAAATAGTATATACAGATTACGGTTAATAGAAGTACGCACCAATAAACAGAGGAGGTCCGGGATGATCGACCATAACATTACCGAAGGTGTGATCCGCACACGGACGAAGCTGCGCAAGCAGGCGCTGATCTCCATTTTTAACGAGTTTGACGGCGAAATTATGAAGCTTGACGACGGCAAAAGAGCCGAGAAATACGCCAAAATGCGGCTGAGCCCATTCTCTTTTTTCCGGGGCAGCGCCTATCTTTTCTATTTTGATGCTACACGCCAGTATTTTCCCTACCATTCCTCACCCGAGCGCCCCACCTGGATTCAGGGAGATTTGCATTTCGAGAATTTCGGCGCTTTTCGTAATGAAGACGGAAATCTGGTTTATGATGTCAATGATTTTGACGAAGGCTATGTGGGGTCCTATCTCTACGATCTCCTGCGGATGTCTGTCAGCATTATCCTTGTCTGCCGGGAGCTCGGCTACACCCGCGAGGATCAATTGGAAGGTGTGGAAACCTATGTAAAGGCGTATTACCGCCAGATTCAGGCTTTTTGTGAAGGCAAGGATGATCCGGGCAAATTCATGATCGATGAGGATTCGGCGAAGGGGCCCGTCAAAAAACTGCTGCGTAAACTGGAAAAACGAAAAGCGGCGCATTTTCTGGAGAAGGTGACCGCCTCCATGCAGAATGACCGAATATTTCTTGAAACCTCGGAGCTGCAGGTGCCCGGCAGAGCCGAACAGGAAAGATTAGAACAGGCGTGGCCGTTCTATCTGGAGACGCTAAATTCCCGGAGATCGGAGCCGGAACAATACGACATCAAGGACATCGCGGTAAAAGAAGGCTCGGGAACGGCTTCGATCGGGCTGGCCCGCTATTATATCCTGATCGAAGGCGGAGAAAAAAAGGATGCGGACAGCACGGTGCTGGAAGCCAAAGAGGTTCGCGTGCCAATCCCCGCATACTTCATGCCTTACTCGGAATCGTTCTGGCATTATTTCGGCCATCAGGGCAAAAGGGTGACGGCGACTCAGCAGGCCATGCATCATAAAGCGGACCCCTTTCTTGGTTTCTTCACGATGGATGAACGGCATTTCTATGTACGGGAGCGTTCTCCCTATAAGAAAAGATTGAAGCTGGATAATTTCGATTCCATCCCGGATATGGAGCGTACGCTTATCATCATGGCCAAGCTCACCGCGAAAATGCATGCGAGAGCGGACGCCGATGTAAACCAAGGGGTCCTCCCGTATCACAGCGAGAATGAAATTGCACGGGCGATGGGACCGGACCCAGACCTCCCCGCCAGTCATATTTCCCATTGGGCCTCAGCTTACGCCGATCAGGTGGAGGCCGATTTCGGGCTGTTCACGGAATGGACGGAACCTGGCGAACCTTCATGAAAGCCGCTGGAAGCGAAAAAAAAACAGATCCGCTGACCGTACCCGGTCGGCGTTCTGTTTTTATGGCTGATGCTTTACTGTTACTTGATTAACTCTCTCTTTTGAGCAGATTGCTGTTGGCAATATAGAGCGTGATGACCAGCAGCAGGATGGCTCCCGAATAGATCAATGTATCCGACGGACTTTCATGATCGATAATAATCAGCCGGATCATCGCCGTAATGCCGATGTAGATAAAATACCTGAGCGGGAAATGATAATGCGCTTCGAAATACTTGATAATCAGGGCAATGAACTCGAAATACAAAAAATAAATCAGCAAAGCTTCCAGCAGGTCCAGTTTAGTCAGATGGCCGCCATCGTTAACAAAGCCAAAAATATAAAGGGTCTCCTTGCCGAGAAGAATGACAAGAATAACCGCCAGCACGATAAGCGCGACGTTGAGTGTCCATTGCAGAATGAACGGAATTGACGTGATATTATTTTTTGTCTTCAAAAGATCACCTCCCGCCTGAGTAATCCCAAGTATAATCGTGATTTCGTTTTCAAGGCAAGTTTAGGCTTACACTGGCGTTTGGGACATTTCGCGGGTATACTGATTTTACTTTTGGATGTGCTTATTTTTCGAAAAAGGAGAGCTTTAACATGCCGATAAACCGACCTTTGATCACCGACAGCGACTTTCAGGAGGCTATGGAACGGCAGCTGCCCGTGCGCGTGTTCCAGAATGATCACTTGATCAACTCCGGAGCGACGGTGGTGAGGTTCACCGATACCGATGTCATTATCCAGTCCAGGGTCAGCGATCTGACCTATTATTCGCGGCGGGACTGCGAGTTCTTCGAAGTCAGGTAGATAGCGGAAATGCAGACATAGCAAATAACCGGCAACTCGCCATTACGGCGAATCCCCGGCCAGTCCTCATCATAGAGAAAATGATTATTTTTTGAGAGCGGTGCCGCCGGAGCTCATCTTTTCGTTCAGAATCTCCTGAAAGCTCAGGCTCTTCTCCTGAACGGCTTCCCGTTTAAAAGCAACGGGCGGCTGAGCTCTGAAATATTGCTGATTGAACGCCATAAGATTATGTACGGGTAAGGTCATGGAAGTCGGCCTCCTTTTCCTCTACATTTTCACGAAAAATTTGCATGATGACGAATTTGTTACTTTTTACTTACCCTATTCTTTCCAGTCCAAAACAGTTTTTGTGAATTTACGAAAAAAAATTTGCGGACTGGCCGCAAAAACAAAAACAGCGGCAGTCATGGACGAGATAATCATCCTTTGACTGCCGCTGTTGTGCTCGTAATTACATTTCATCCAGCATTCTGAACAACCTATGATATTGGGTGAGAGTCGCCTGATCCTCGACTTTACGGCCGGAATGGTAGAAAGAAATCTCTCCTGTCCCATCCGATAATTGATTCCTGGATTCGAGAATATGCTTCAGGTTCTTCGCCGTCCCGAAGCTGCCTGAAATAATCTCCGCGTCATCGTTAAAAAGCTTCTTAAAAACAGGAATAAAATACGGAAAATGAGTGCAGCCCAATACAACGGTTCCGTACTGCCGTAAATCCAGATGGGAGAACTGGTCTCTTAAATAGGGAAGCACGCTTTCTTCGCTGAAATCGAATTGTTCGGCAAACCGGACAAGGCCGTTCAGCGGCAGGCTTTCAACGATATCGTGACGATCCACACTTCTCACCAGATTATGGTATTTTTCTTCTTTCAGCGTTAGACTCGTCGCAAGCACCAGAACTTTTTTCCGGGTTCCTTCACATTGTTGAACAGCCGGTTTAACGGCCGGCTCAATACCTAAAATAGGGAAATCATATTTTTGGCGAAGGTCTTGCACCGCAATGCTGGTTGCCGTATTACAGGCAATGACTAATGCTTTGACGCCCTGGCTTGCAATAAAGTCAGCGGCCTCGAATATATATTGCCTTACCTCTTCTTTCGGCTTATCCCCATATGGAACATGCAAGCTGTCCGCGTAGAAGATGTAATCTTCATTCGGCAGGAGCCTCAGCGCTTGATGCAATACAGTTATGCCACCTATCCCCGAGTCAAAAAATCCGATCCTCACTACCGCACCATTCTTCCTTCGATTGATTTTTTTATTTTATCACTCCTGTCTCCCCATTACCAATAGGCGGCTCCCTAACCATTGCTAAAGCAATAAAGACGCAAATATGTCAAGTCCGCGAGCGGCCTCTTCCATTTTCTGCCGGACCAAAGAATGATATAATGCACCTGTGGATTGCTGCGGCCCGCGGATATTTCGGCAACACTTTTTTTGGAGGGAAATCATGGTTAAATTTATCGTTTTTATGCTGCTGTGGAGGCTGGTCGGGAATCCGTTTCTTGCAGTGATTATCCTGCTTGCGGTACTCTATTTCCTTGACCGCCGCTATGTCGGCGTGTTCCCGAGCATCACCAGACCTTTTCGCAGAGCAAGACAAGGCTCCAGACTTCGCACTCAAATCTCGCTGAACCCGAATGATGTCTCTTCCAAGTTCGAGCTGGCCCGCCTCTTAAGCGAGCGCAAGAAATACAGGGAAGCGCAGGAGCTTCTGCTGCAAATCGGGGACCGCTATGAGCAGTCCGCCGAATACTGGGTTGATCTGGGCTATGCGAATATCAAGCTGGGTCAGCTGGAGGAAGGCGAAAGCCAAATGCTGCGCGGACTCGAGATTAACCGGAGAGTTCAGTACGGCCAGCCTTATCTTCGGCTTGCGGAGGCGTTTCGCAATTCCGACCGCGACAAAGCGCTGCATTATTTGCACGAGTTCCAGGACATTCAGTCTTCATCCAGCGAGGCGTACTATTTGCTCGGCTCTATGTATAAGGCGCTCGGTCAGGAGACCGAAGCAAAGCGTTCTTTCAACGAATCAATCGACGTCTACCGCTCGCTGCCAAGGTACAAGAAGCGGCAGGAACGCGGGTGGGCGCTGCGCAGCTTTTTTGCGAAAATGCGCTAGATCCGAAGTCTTTAAGCTTACACAAGTACCTCCGCTTCTCCTTCCCGGGAGTTGACGGAGGTTCTTACGTATCGGCCATAGCATCAGGCTCACGGTCTCAAACGGCTCAGCCAGCCGGCCGCACGGGGGAAAGCCTCCTCCAGCATCCTGCGCAGCAGCTCCAGCGAGAAGGTTCCGGTATCCGCGGCGCTGATCGTATAGCTTCCGAAGGCGCTGCCGCCAATGGCGATTTTGCCAATGGCCAGACCTCCAAGCGCCACCGCTCCGACCGCCGCCCCTCCAAAGGCAAGGACTCCCGCCGCGGCTCCGCCCGCCGCAACGGCTCCCAGCGCTGCTCCTCCCAGCGCGAGAATCCCGGCAGACACGCCGCCAATGCCGACGATACCGGCCGCAATCCCCCCGACGGCAAAGCCCCCGAGCGCCACATCACCGATGGCGATAATTCCTTTGGCAACCGCAGGCGCGCCGCCATAGAACCAGCCCCGTCTGCGCAATTTAATATGCACAAGCGGCAGGTCCAGAACCGTAACCGATGATTTGTATTCGTAATAATCGCCATAACCTGAGGTCTCGTAACCATGTCCCTGGTAAGAGTCTTTATTGCTGCCGTAACTCGATCCCGCTTCGGCACCGTACAGTCCGTTCATATATTCCCGGGCCATCTCCCGGGGCGTTCCGGATTCGGCCAGCACCCGTTCTACACTGCTCCGCTCGGCCCTTTCCGTCAGGGAAGTTAACAAATCCTCTGCGATTCTGCGTTTGGTACCGGGGTCTGCTTCAATTCCCGCTATCACTTCGTTGACATAGAGCTTCAATCGTTGGCTCATAAACGTTCATCTCCCATAATCTTATAAATGGAGTGATATAGCAGCGCAAGCTCTCCGGTCATTTCCTTAAGCCATTCTTGACCCGCAGCGGTGATCCGGTAATATTTGCGCCGGGCCCCGCGCTTGCCTTGTGTCTGCTCCCAGTAGCTCTCGACGAGCCGGGAATCCTCGAGCCTATACAGCACGGGGTACAGGGTCCCTTCTTTAAGCTTGAAATATCCGCCGCTTCTCTCATCCAATTCGTTGATCAACTGGTAGCCGTACAAATTTCCGCGTCTCAGCAAATGCAGCACCAAAATTTCCAGAACGCCCTTTTTAAGCTGGCTTGCCGGATCGCTCATCACATCACCTTGCTAACCTTATTATTTAGTATAACTAAGTATAGTCTGCCCCTAATTTTATCCAATGTCAATAGGCGGCTTAGAGCGAGCAAAGGAGTATTTGAACTGTCTGAAGAAAATATAGTTTTAGACTGGAAAATATAGTTTTTGACTGAGAAAATAATGTATTAGACTCATGGACGCCATTAAGCTAACAGGCAGGAGAGTTTAGTCTCCTTCTTGAATAATTACCTAGAAGGTGGAAATTAAAAATAGAGGTGCCCAATGGAAAGAATGATAATAAGAATGAACAGGATTAAAGACTACATAAATGACCACTATTCTTATTCATTTTTTTTGAATGTGTAGAAAAGGATAAGACTAAGAACAGACATGCACAATTAGGGCAATTTGATAAAAAGGAAGAAGCATATAAATGTATCGAGGATTTCAAATCCGAACTAAATATTGCTCATTATGATTTAAGAAAAATCGATTTCTCTAAAATAAATAAGTTAAGTCCCTTTTTGCTTTTAAGCTACTAGGATGCAACCTCTGAGAGTGAATGACTGCATTCTTGCGCTCTCGGTGGCGCTTCGTTAGCCTGCCCATTTTATTAAACTAACGGGCAGTAGAGCGTGGTGGCAATCTGGATAATGATATAGCTAGGAATTCCAAGAAATAAAAATAAAGAACGTTGTATAAAATAAACGCCGCTTTTAGATTGATTTCTAGAAGCGGTGTTTTTGTTTTACGCGTAATATCGCTCTAAGTAATCCTCAAACTCAATAGACGCCTGCGTTTGCGCCAGTTCCTCAATCAATCGACTTCGTTCCCACAGCGTAACGCCAAGTTTGCGCGCTGTATTGACAGCGGGCGCCGTTAAGGTGGAGTTCGTGACAACCATTGCCTCATCGCAATCATAGAACGATTTGCCTGCAAAGACTTCTTGCACAGCTGAATTTCCGACGGTTCCGCTGTATCGCTTGCATTGGACGGCGATTTTCCTTCCAGCCTTCATGATTATCAAGTCCACGCCGTCGTCGCCGCTTGCCGGCGTTAACTGTACCTTATATCCTTTGCGCCGGAATACGTCCGCCAAAAAATGCTCAAATTCCACGCCTTCCATTTTGTCCACCTCGTGGATGTCAGAAGCTACGAGTATGTATTCTTCGAGTATCCTCTTTTTATAAGCAGTAACCATTGATATTTGCTTTCCCGCCTCGGTTAAAACATCGTCCTCAATTTTCTTGCGGTCAGGTGGTACCGATTCGGGAATTAGCTGTGGTTCGGGCATTTCCGTCTCGTCGTTGTGCCAAAAATAGATAAATATTACTAACATGAAGATGCTGGCAGATATCCAATAATTAAGCGTACAGAACTCGCCAAAACCCTTATAAAACTGCCAACCCAAGAAGCGTTGCGATAAAGCTTCTACAGACACTAGCGCAAACTGGATAATAAACGAAACCCACCATCCCAGGGTAGCAAACCCCATACCCACGAAAAGAATGCATGTAGGTAGTTTCTTGACTAGATATTTGACGCGCTCTGAAGCGAAATTGTCCTCATATTTTCTCATGATGGCTTTGTTTTCATCTATTATTTTTTGAAAAGAATTGCGGTGCTTCAGTTCTTCTGCTTTATAGATGCGGTCAATCTCGCAGTCCACGCCAAAATGCCACGATTTTGTTGTTCTCGATTTTCTCAAACATCTCTTCTTTATGTCTCGGACAGAGTCTTTCCATATGCTCTCCCCCCTTTCGCTTTCCCATCTTTCAGTATATCACGCGCAGGTTTTTTCTTAATAAAATTTGTTATTGATTTTCTGATTAGCTAACGGAGACATTAGCATTCAATGAAACAGCGACAGTCTAGGACTTTATTTTTTCGTCCGTGGCTGTCGCTGTTTCAATTTCTACGGTCAGTCTATCCTGAAATAACTCTATTTCATCATCTGATGGTGCCGTGTTAGCGGCATGGGCGTCTAAAACTTATTTTAAGTAGTCTGGAGGTATAACAATTAGAAGAGCCGCATGGAATAAAGACATCCATTAATGAAAAATATAAACCGGAAGAATCTCCTCCGGTTTATCCTATTACAGCCTCCAGTACAGGCAAACGCATACGGCCTGACTTGTAAAAGCCGCGATGTTTTACCCTGCATTGAAAGACTGGATCAACAAAAACGAATTGCTTATTCTCGCCAACGATAGACCGCTTAAGGCGTGGCCATACAGCTTTACGGTGCTGAGCCGTTATCCCAAGTTTAATTGAGCCCAGCGGCTTAATGTGGCCGTCCCTTGGTTCTCCAATGAGCCATTCATGCTCTTCCTTGGCATAGCCAGTAATTACCACATCGGCGTAGTCGTAGTTAATAACCTTCTGCCAGGCCCATGAACGGATTGCCTTGCTTCCCGGGTCACAGGGGCGAATTCGGGTTTGGTAAAGACTGTCCCATTTCTTTAGCACAATACCTTCTAAACCAGCAGACTTCACGAGCTCGAAAAACTGTACAGCGCTGCCGTTCATTACCCGCATGCGCGAGTAATACTTTGTTTCGGTTAATTCCGATTCCAGCAATTCCAAGCGCCTTTCCAGTGGTAAGCCCATGACGTTCTCCCCGCGATAATACAGGATATCAAAGGCGCAAAACTGGATCCGGTGCTTGGCCTTCCGGGAATGAAAACGAGCCATCATCGCTTCAAAGTCAGGGTGGCCCTTTTCATCCGTAACGATTAATTCCCCGTCCAGGATGGTTCCTTTACTTATAGGAGGATTGTGGAGCTCAGGGAAGCGAAATGTGACGTCCATGTTTTTCGTGTAAAGCTTCAGCGCATCCATATTGGACACAAGCAAACGGATGCCGTCCAGTTTCAAACTGGCGAAATAGTCGGGATGGTCGAAAGGCTTGTTATCAACAGCATATTGCAATAACATAGGCGGGTAAAACATGATTTATCACCCTTTTTTAGGGTAACACAGTCGGTAAGGGGCCGATACTGGGAGTTGTTGGTCCTTGTATTCATCCACTGTCTAGAGGGGTGAATTTGAAAAAAGGAGGGCTGTCTCATGTGCGGTAAATTTACCTTAACCAGTAATTTGAATGATATTATCCAGTCTTTCGGCATTAGCCGGAATGAATATGACAGTTACGAGAAGAAGTACAATATCGCCCCCACCCAATTAAGGACTAAAAATATGCTAATTCATAGTGTAGTTCCTTTTGTTGATACTCGAATTTGTAGTTATAATGGGAGAGAGGCTGTTTTCATTTAACATGCAAAATACTCCATTTATTCGAAAATAAGTTATAATATATATCAAGTAAATCACAATGGTATTATAGCATTCAATAGTCAGCAATAAATAGGAATTTGTAGTGGAGATTATTTATATAACAGAAAGGGCGAAAAAATGAGTGAAATTGGTAGAATATCCGAAATTATCGGTCTTGCACAAATAACGGATAGAATAGAATTTATTTACAATTCGGTTATTGATTGTGATGCTTATATAAGAAATAAAATTGAATATGAAGTAAACGGTCGTATCATACCTGCCTTCCTGCTTATTCCAAAAGGTGAAGCACCGTTTCCAGCAGTTTTGGTTAATCATCAACACCATAGTCAACGAAATTGGGGCAAAAGTGAAGTTTGCGGATTGGTTGGTGACCCATTACAAGATTTTGGAAGCAAGCTTGCTTGTGCAGGTTTTGTAGTAATTGCGCCAGATGCAATATGTTTCGAGGAACGAAGAGTAAATGCGAGAGGCACTGAAGAAAACCACACAGAAGATGAATGGAATCATTTCCTTGCACTATGTCATGGTATTTTGACAGGAGAAACATTGGCGAAAATTTCCATAGAAGATGCTATAGGTGCAGTAAGTGTTCTTAATGGTTTGGATATTGTGGACAAAACAAAAATTGGTTGCTTAGGACATTCTTATGGTGGGAACACTACATATTTCGCAACTGCTTTTGACAAAAGAATAAGCTATGCCATGTCAAGCGGAAGCGTTGTCAGTTATAAACATCGTATGGATAACTCAATAGGAATAGAAATGTCTAGTATTATACCTGGATTTCTCAAAGAATTTGAAATTGTTGATGTAATAAAAGAAATAGCACCGAGAGATTTCTTAATTATTTGTTCTGATGAAGATAAGTATTCAAAGGATGCACCGCAAATTTATGAAATTGTAAGAAAACACTATATCTCAAGAAATGCAGAAAGGAATTTGCAGATAAAACAATATAAAGGTGGTCATCAATTGACACAAGAACGCTTTGACTATATTTTAGAATGGATTACCAGCCACGCCTAATGAGCATAATACGAAGTTCGACATATTAGTATTGTACGAACTATGTTAAAATAACCCATGAAATAAATGGAAGAGAAGTCTCTTCCATTTATTTTTTACCATATCAACAATTTAGTCTAACAGAGCCTTTTAATAATATTCACTCTAATGTAAATCCATAATTCTATACAAAAAATATAAACAAAAGAAGGACATCTTTTTAAAAGATGTCCTTCTTTTAAGTAAGCAGCTTTTACCCATTAATAGTATATGTTAGAATCTAGTATCATATACAAATTAATATCACCTTGATGCTGTTTTAAACCATGTAATGATAACTAAGGAGTATGCTTGGAGGGAAGATGCTTATGGATTTCGATCAAGTGAAATTTCTCACAGAATTTAAAAACAGATTAAATGAGGACTTAAAAACGTTATCTACAAGTGAGAGCGAGCATGAAACTAGAATTCAATCCCTTCAAAACCAGCTGCAGAATGCTATTGAATCCGGAACAAATGCTACTGTCGGAACTCTCCCCGTTACTGTATTCTTGGAACAACAGATTAAAATTGCGAAATCCAACCTAACTGCATTTCAGAATACAAGGCGAGAACGAGAACTTGAGATTCAGGAACAAATAAAAATGGTTGATGAATCATTGGAAATATTGTTGAGATAATATATAAAAATAGGCTCCTCTTCATGAGGAGCCTTTCGATTGCTATAGATATAGATTGCTTCCTTCTTGAACCTCCACACTTAAAGTATCAAATAGCGCCCGATTACGCATGACCAGGTTACCGTTTTTCAGCATGTGTTCTGTCTCGGTAAAGAGCAAGGTTTCAGCATGTTCTCTGGCTTGCTCGTAGCTCTTGCCGACCACACCTAGCCGTAATGCCGGCAAATAGGCGATCACGTTTCCAAGCTCAATATCCTCCTCAAATAATACCTGGCAACCCTGAACTATGTCCATGACCGCCTCATCGTTTGGAACTGTCGATCCACTTTTGAGTATCCGTTCAAGCTCTGCAGCTGCAACGTCAGCAGCATTTTCACGCGCTTCCTCAAAGGTGTCACCGATCGCATCGAGTTTTAGAGCCGGGATATACGCGGATACATTCCCTTCTGCCTTATCTTCTTCATACAAAACCGTGAAATTATATTTCATCATGATTATTCCTCCTCGGTAAAGAAAGTGATTACATTCAGTATGTATAACTAACTAATAGTTAAAGAACTTCTATTAGTTTTTGATACAAATTCGTAGCAGTTTTGAATCCGTAAATCCCGGTAATAGATCCAGTCCGTACGTTGCCGACATAGAGACGGTATTTAGCAGTTTTTCGCTCGGTTTTCAGATCATCCAGTCCAGCCAGCCATTCTTTTTGGAACGCTTGGACCTCCCTTTCTGTCAACGGGATAAAATGAGTGCCACAATCATAAACAAACCAAGCGAAATAGGGCGAAGTTTTCATGGATTCGATATCATTGACATAGAAGTCTGCATAAAATTTAGATTGCAAAACCACTCTTTTTAGAATATTTTCCATCTTATAAATTAAGCTTGGGTGAATTTGCTGTTCCGCTTGATTTTTTTAAACATTAAAGCATTCATTCTGGACTCCTCCTTAATAAAAAATAGTAGAAAAAAAATAAAAACCATGGATAGCACAAAAGACACCAATAGTAAGTCGGTGTCTAGCTCTCCATGGCTAAATAAGCCTAAAATATATAAACAGGAAGTGCTCCTGTTAAACTCCAACTCTGTCGGATCAATAACGACAAAGAAAACGAAAGCAACAAATCGTAATACTTTATAAATACCACATTCGCTAAATTTCGTCAATTACATAATGAGTAGAGTGTAAATCAGAATATTACACGAAATTTTAGGACCTTTTCTAAATGAAAAACTATATTTAAGACAAGCGGAGCGTCTAAGAATCTTTCTTTCTATAATATTGCTCAATCAATGAAGGTGAATACCAAATTAAAGTCGCGGCATGATTTGACAATGAATATTCATTTGTAAGTCAGATGCGAAGAACAATGAAATATATTAGTGAAATTATAATAGCTTCATTTTGAAAGATTACTTCAAGTGCTTGTTTGTGCTAACATCTGCATAGTGTTTAAAATAATCTTTGGCAGACTCTTGTCTATCATTATTCTAATTGATTCCAATCAGGTACACGAATTTGATTGGCTCCCTTCACTGCAATTTCAAGCCATTGATAGAAATAATTAAGACACAATTCAGATGACTCGATTTATTACACAGTGAAACATTTCTCTATTAATTTCTTAAAACCCCGCTGACAATAGTCGGCGGGGTTTTCTGGGGTGGTTGACTCCGGGAGCGACATTCTTACAGGAGTCTTTCAATACTTTCCTCTAACAGCTGAATCTACCCTTCGATGCTCACCGCAGTGAAGCCGGAGTTTGAAAAATTCATGCCGCCGGCGTATACGCCGATAATGACCTGATTGTCCGCAGGAGTTATCGACACAGGGGCAGTGTAGACCGCCTTGGTCCGGTCTTCAGGATTAGCCGTAATTGTGCCCCGGCCTGTCGGCAGCACAAACCACAGCGGGTCGGTGCCTGCATTGGCGTCCGCAGTCACACTCACTTGGCCTCCCTTGGAGATGGTGGCGCTGCTTGAGGTTACGCTGACTGCCGTAGTCGGAACAACAGTGATGCTGCTCTGTCCAGTAATCGTTTTGTCAGCACAACTAACCGCCTTAAAGATTACCCGCTCCGCCGCGCCATCCTCCAGGAGAGCAGGAGCCGTATAAATCCATTCCCCTTGCTGAAGCGCAGGACGCAGCGTGCCCACTGGGGAGCTGAGCGTGCAGTCCGCTTTCACCGGATTCCCCGCGGCATCGGCTACACGCAGCATGAAGGTCTGGCCGGGTGTCACCATCAGCGACTCCGGCTCGACCTGCAGCCCGCTCGCTGCAGCCGGCGAAGTAACCACAATCAGCGCCCGTCCCTCCTGCTTCGTGTCTGACCGCAGAACAGCGCTGATTACCACAGGCTGCGCAGCAGCCCCGGTTACTGCCGGAGCCGTGTAGAGACCGGCATCACTGATCGTACCGACACCACCGGCAACGACGGACCAGAGGAAGTCACCCGCCGAATGTCCCGTAGCGCCCAGCTGCACGGAAGTGCCCGGCATAATGGAGGGCGTCACTGCAGGCTCCACGGCAACCGGTCGCTTCGTCCGGCCGGCGGCATACAGATGGCCTGGCAAAGCCGCCTTTTCAACATGCAGTGTATGGCTAGCCGGAAACAACAGGTTCTCAAGCGCGAACACGTTCACACTGGGCAGCTGGATGTCCTCCAGAGCGTTTTGCAGTGAATTCTCCACCGTATTTTTAAGGATGTCCGACACATTCATCTTACCGAAGAACTTCTCCCAAAAATCGGCTTTATACGGTTTGTAAGAAGCTGCGCCTTTGCCGCTAAATGTGATGATATCCGTAACCGTGTCCACACTCGGCGTGGCAGTCAGGGAGTACGATGCGGTGCCCTCGTTACTCTGAGTGTTATCAACCCCAATATGACCGGGATAAGGCCGCGTCCAATACTGCTTCCACTTATATTCCCAATACACTGACAGGTTGGTCCCGTCCGCCCTGACCGTAAGCCCGGACAAGTTCATGTTCACGGGCATCTCGTAGCCGTTAGAGTCAGAGCTCCATGAATCCGTATCCTCGTCTTTCACCATAACGGATAACGTTCCGCTGTGAGCGACCGTAACCCAGTTTCCTGCACTAATCTGCTTACCTGAGAACGAAATCCCCGAGTTGTTGTTCTTAGAGAGAAACGGCGGGAACAACTTGCCGAACAGAACCTCGCTCGATACATACAATCCCGTCGTGTAACCCTCTTCAATCGGATAAGGCTTCAAATCGCCGAGATCCCCTGTACTCCCGTTCGTACGGATGAGAAGGACGACACAGCCGTCATTCTCTCCTGCCTTTTGACAATAGAATACGAAGTCCGTGGGCTGCAGGCAATCCGGCACATTGGATTCCGTTAATCCTCCCAGAGCATAAGTCGTATCATTGGCAGCAAAATAAAACCCGAATGCTTTCCCCAGCTCCATCGCAAGTTCCGATTTCGGATCAATGCCCGCAATCCTTGGCGTGAAGGCTCCGCCTGCCAGATCGATGACGACCGAGCCCAACTGGGAGTTGGGATTCGTTACCGTACCTCTGATTTTGCGCAGATTAATCTCTCCCGTAACCTCTGCCTGATTCCTTGTTACATGAAGTACAGCTTTTACCACGGAGCTGTTGGGATCCATTTTCACCACGACGCCGCGTATCATTTCCATGGAAACAGTGCACTGCTGATTATCAGTATTTCCGGCTGAGAAAGAGATTTGGGGTGGTCCGAGCACCACGTTCACCAGCCAGATATCCTGATCGTCCTGCGCAGCCAGGCTAAAGTGAATATCCGCGCTGTCGGGCCCTTTCTCGAGATATTGGTGGAACAGCAGCTCATTCAGATTGGCTGCATCTATGGCAAGCACCGCATCCCAGCCCTTGAGGGCTGTCTGCGGCTCGGCACTTTCCATCTTCACTTGTCCTGCATTCATACGGCATCCCTCCTTAAGTCGTCAGCGCACGCGGCGCCTCAATCGCATCAACCAGCAGGCAAGCCCCGCCTGCAACATACCCGACAAAATCAATAGCCTCCACGGCTCCAATAAACACCGGCGCAAGGGGTTCCTTCCGGATGGTGTTCATATTGTATACGGCAAAGAGACACGGAAGTGGAAGCAAGATATTCGCCAATATGCGGTACCCGCTGGTAGGATACGCAATACTGTTATAAACGTTTAAGATTAACCTGCCTAACCCATAGAGCGAAAGCCCTATCTGGCCAATATCATACGTATTATTTTTCAGGAAGGTGGCGACGACGCTTGTGGACGATTGGATAACAAAATAGAACACATAGGCTAGGGAAGCTAGCTTTACACCTACGACAGCTGCAATCGTCCAGTCCATAGCGTCCAGGTCCGGCAAACCGTTGCTGAGCCCCCAGCTGATCCCGGACATGACGATCGACAACGAGCTGACCCACCAAGGGCAGTCAGGTCCCTTGGCGTCCCCGTACATGACGGGAATAACCACCAGAATCTGCACCACCGCCGAAGCGATTTTGGCCCCTCTCGGCATATCACTTAGCAGCGGGTGTCCTGCTTCGGCCATCCATTTGGCGCTGCTGCCTGCCTTAGGGAAACGCCCATCCGGGAAAGGCTCGGCGGATGTGCCCTCAATGAGCTTGTAGATCACTGTCGTTGGAAAAGCCACGAGCAGAGACATCATCGCGGCTACCGTCAGCTTGTCATCATCCGGATAGCCCGCAGCATCGGCAATCCAGCTCCACAGCGTATTGATCGGCCCAAGATGCAGCTCGTGCGATAGGAAGGCGGTCATCGCGTCCATGACGATATCTCCAAGTTCAATCAATCCGTCGATGATTGCGTCAGTCAGGTGAAGAACAGCGTCGACCATCTTCTGCACAAAACCGAGGAAGGCAGGTAGCGCCATCTCTCCAATACTGGCAGGGTTCTTGATCACATCGCCCAGGGAATCCTTCAAAATCTCCAGAGCCCCGAGGAAGTCTTTGCCTGAGGCCTCCATATTGCTGACAAAAGCTTCCCAAGGCGACTGAACCTCCTGCGACGGCGCTATGCCTGAGCTTGAAGGAGTATACGAGCTCACCTTATCATGCAGCCAGTTGTGGTGCGTATTATCCGTGAAATCCGCGGCGGTTGCCTTCCCCACGAGCCTGTGCTTGCTATCGGGCGGTTGTCCCACAGGCTGCCAGCCGGCTAATCCGCTGAAGCTTACTCCGGCATATTTTGCCTTCATTTGCTCGAAGGAGCTGTCCACCCGGCTGATCTGCTTCGCAAAAAATCCGTCCGCCGCCTTTTGCCCCAGCTTCAGCACTTGCTTCACATAAGGAGGAATGCTTAATATTCCTTCCTCGAAGGCCTTCTTCGTCCGCCAGATTGCACCGAAATCGAACAATGCCTTCAACCAGTCAATCAGCTTGCCGATGTCAGCGGCAATGGCCTGGAACACCCCCGCAATGAAGTGACCGGCCTGCTCCAGACCATGAATCGCGAGCTGTACATCATGTGCAATTACATCGCCGATCTTCAGCGTCACCGAGGCGATCTTCTTCGCTGCGTCAACGACAAAGTTGGACAGCTTGGCGACGCCGTTCTTGACGGCTTCCCATACATCGCCGGCCCACTTGCCGATGTCTCCCCAAATGCTGCCAAGCCCTTCCGCTTGCAGGGCAGCCTTACGCTGCTGCTGATGGGCTTCAAGCTCTTCCGCCGAGTGGAACAGAATGAAGCTTGGCTCCTCAGGATTAGAGAAGTCTGCCGCGTAGCCGGCAATCGGCTGCTGCTCCTGCGAAGCTTGCGAGACGCCCTGTACAACCGATCCGGTCTGTCCGGCCGAGAGCGCAGTCTGCCTAATTGCACCCGCAGCAGTTTTCGCCAGGTTTCCATTCCCCTGCACCCCCGGAGCGAGCGGCTGACCGCCAATACTCGCCTGCGCGAGTGCAGTGCCGTCGGCGTCAAAGACAGGCAGCTCACCATGCGGGTTGGTCGGATGAAGCGTGCCCTTACCCGCGAAATAGTCATGCAGATGGGCGGCCGGCTGCAACCGCAGAGGTGCTGTAAGCCCATCTGCTGTAAGGTGCAGTTCGGGAGCCGCCAGGCCAGAAGTGGCCAATGTGGCAATGGTCAGCTTGCCTGCGGCATCTGTACTCAGCGCAGCTGCCTTGGTGCTGGTTACCTGATGAACGGCGCCCCCACACCAAAGCTCGGCAGAGGAACTTCCTTCCGCAGGCTGCAGCGAGACTGGATGGTTGGATACACCCACACCGTTTGCGTCTCTTAGCGTCAGCTCTGTGCGGAAACGGACAACTTCATAGGACTTCTCACCCGCCTGATGGACGGTGCCGGAATTCCACATGCCGGTGACCGCATCCTGGCTATGCAGGCGCAGCGAATAGTCCGCGGCATCCAGCGCAAACAGCGCCGGAGCATCCGCTGGTGTAAAGTCTGAAGCCAGCGCGGCAACTCCTGTATCGAGCGGTAGGCAGGGAGACCAGTTGGGGTAACCATTATCATCCCATGGATTGTCGATATCCTGATGAACCGCCCACAGCGTCTGCTTATCGTCCACGCCATAGAGGTGAACCGTTCCGTCGGTACTGCTGATATGGCCTGCGGCCACCGTGATGGTACTTCCTTCAATTTGTTGTGAGATCGGACCAGAGGCCGCTGAGTTGGTAGACCAGATGTGAAGTTTGTTTGAGGTATCAATGAAGAGATAAGAGAGGGTATTCTGTGCTCCGTTCCAGAAACCTAAGCAGATATCGGACAGTGTCCCTTGAAAGCCGTCCGCAAGCCCCTTGGAGCTGTATTCCTTCTCGCCGAGCTCTCCGATATAGAGAGCGGGCTTTCCGTTCTCGTTTACAGCCAGAGTCCAGGTTGCGGTATCCGTGAAGGTGAGGCAATACTTTCCTGACAATAGGGCGCCGTCCAAGACACAAACGTTGCCGGTGAAAGGCCCCCCTAAAACTTGCTGTACAGCCGTAAAGAGATCTCCTTGATCCGTACTGCCGTAGACAACAAGTGCGCCTGAAGGAGTGTAGCAGGATTTTAACCCGTGCAGCTTAAGCGTAGTAATCTGCTGCGGCTGCGACCATGCGGCTCCGTCAGCGGCGCTTAATCCGATGGCATGCAGCCCCGTTTCGTCCTGAAAAATACCATGTACCTCCGAAGCGGTTGTTCCCGCATAAGCTGTGCCTGCTGTAACGGCGTTTACAATTCTGTCCTTAAATAGCGTTTCGAGCCTCCATCCGGCATCTGTCGAGTAATCACGCTTCACATGGCACAGTCTGGCTGCTGCCCCCCCTGCTCCCTCCAGGTTGGCGATTACAAGGGCCTCCGTCTGTTCATTCCCTGCTCTTCCTCCGCTTGTTTTATTCCGGAATACGGCCACCGCACTGCCGCTGGTCGTACTGTCCACCGGAATTTTGTCCGTCATGACCAGATCCTGACTGAGCACGCTTAACCAGGTAGCTTGATACGGTGTTGGCGGGGAATACGCCGAAGCTTTTGCAGTCGTAGTACTCAATCACAAAACCTCCTAAATTTTAAATAATAGAACAAATCTAGACTAACATTTTATTCCAAAAATGACATGGTAATTAAGACCCAGACAATTCACAATGTTTTTTTGTTTTGCTTTCACTTATATCCATTGGTGATTCGTCTTTCATAAACAGTACCAGCTCCTTAACAGGCGGCATCCGCCTTAGCGTTATCCCCATCCAGTATGCTGTAAATTCAAAAAAACCGTGCGAAACAAAGCCGCAGCCATAAACAATATAGAGGGCCGGACAGGATGCAAACAGCCGCGATCCATCAGGCCATGACCAGCATGCACAACGATGGTCAGCTTGCCAAATGGAAGATGACTGACACGGGCGGACAGGAAGGAGCCACATTCTAAATGTACTAATTTGGCAGCGACATCAAGATGAGTCTTACATCTGTCACCAAGTCCCCATGTCTCAATGGCAAACTCCAGTTCCTCTTATGCTTTTTTCCATAAAGCTTTTCATTCTACATAATAAAGCATCGTTATCAGAATTCTTTTTGAAGTTTTCTTTAAAGTGCTGTACTTCTAGTACAAAACTTTGGTTAAGTTGATTATTAAAGTCTGACATATGGCCAAATTGAAATACTAACCCAGAGGCATAATTATAATGTAATCTAGTAATAATATCCTTGTTTTTCTCCCATTTATCATTCAGCTGATCAATAGCTGATCTCTTTGGTAGCTTCATTAAATGACCTCTTTAATTCAATATCAATAGCTTTCCTACCTTGTTGATAAACTGATGTGAACATTCGTAATAATGGTTTACTTTAAGCTGTTGTTTTCTATTAAACTTTTTGACCGTAGCTATGTTTCCATATAATACGCGCCGTGTCTGGCCGGCCCTTCCAAAAAGCCAGATCGACTATACTGCCATCCTCTAGGTTCAAATGTTTAACATCTTCCATCTTAAATTGAAATTGATACATTTCCCCCTCGGGCAGAGAGAAAAGCTGTTTTTCGCCTCCAACAATCTGCGTATTGATCAGATACCTGTTCCCTTCCGGATCCAAATTCGCAATACAATACTGAGCGACAATCCGCTCAGGGTTAATTTCCCCCACTTTACCAATTATGTCGTATTCCTTGCGCCCATCTTCCTTGATACGACGAACTCTTAATTTATCATTGTGGTCAAGATTCATATGCCGGATAATGGATTCGTTCAGATAATCGACTTGATTACCGTTTTGATCTACCACAATGCCCCCTGAGAGTTTGATTCTTTTGAAGATGAGAGACTCTTTAACCACGGGAAGAGCCTTTTTAGCTTCCGCGATAGGCAAATTTTCGTCTTCGGAGACATTGTCGTTATGTTCTTTCATAGCTGCTGTATCGGCCTGTTCAGTCATGTTCTTCTCATCGAGATGTTCAGACCAGTTCCAATCATACTCTTCATATTTTTTACTAGAAACTTCAGCAGCTGAGGCATCTTCCTCTTTCTCCGAATACAAATCCAGGTCGTTAATGACTACTCCACCGGTATTCGAAAAGGGCATTAAAGCCATTGCTGTCTTCTCGAAGGCTGTTACGGTGTCAGAAGAAAATAAAGTGTTAGACTGAAAAATAAAGTATTAGACTAGGAAAATAAAGTTGTAGACTTAGAAAATAAAGTATTAGACTGGCAACTGGTGCCCGTTGGTTAAGCTAACGGGCAGGATAAGGAATTTTTGAAAGGTTATTGATATAATAGAAAGGTGGGAGATTTTTGATAGAAACAAAACGTCTTATAATTAGAGAAATGGTGCAGTCCGATTATGATGCATTGTGCGGAATATTGTGTGATGAGGAAGTAATGCGTGCTGCTTATGAAAGTGCATTCAACTTAGAAGAAGCACAAAATTGGCTTAACAGACATCTTAAAAGATATGAAGAATATGGTTTTGGACTTTGGGCTGTTGTATTAAAAGAAACAAACGAAATGATTGGTCAATGTGGCTTGACAATGCAAGGCTGGAGAGAAAAAGAAATTTTGGAAATAGGATTTTTGTTTCAAAAAGCGTATTGGCACAAAGGTTACGCAACAGAAGCGGCAATTGCTTGCAAGGAATACGCTTTCTCAGTTCTTAATGCAAATAGGGTTTATTCTATTATTAGGGACACAAATATAGCCTCTCAAAAAGTTGCTGTTCGAAACGGTATGAATATTATTGATAAAGATACTAAGAATTTTAGGAATATAGATATGGAATTTTTTCTGTATTCTGTAGAGCGAACAAAATGAGCAGGTGAAATTGAAAAAGGTTTCCATGATGAACCCATATACTGTTTGAAATTGAGCTAACGGAGAACGATAGTTGAATTTAAGCAGCGGTAGTCCAAGACTTTTTTCTCGTCCATGACTGCTGCTGTTTCATTTGTTGGGGGGGCAGTCAAATACTTTATTTTCCTTAATATGAGCACACTCCCGCAATGAAAAAGCCAGCCCGAAGGCTGGCCGATTTCCGCCGCTTTGCGTGGCGCAAAATAATGCCATTAAGATTATTTAAACTTGCGCCAATCCCAGTTTACATCTGGATATTGCGGTCCGCTGCTTCCTCCGGCTCTTTCATTTTGAACGGCCACCAGTTCGCTCTGCCGAATGTTTTTACCATAACTGGAATGAAGAAAGGCAGAAACAGCAAGGCGTACAGAACAAGTCCCGAGAGCACCACGGTCGCAATCTGCATCATGGACAGTACGCCCGACGGATACATTGCCGCAAACGTGCCTCCAAGGATAATGACCGCCGATAAAATGACGGTGCCCATATTGCGCATCGCGTGCAGGATGGCTTCTTTGACATCCCAGCCTGAATTCTCGTTGAAGCGGGCCATCAGGAAGATACTGTAATCAACGCCCAGCGCAATCAGCATGACGAAGCTGAAGAACGGAGTCGTCCAGGTGATGCCGGAATAGCCCAGCAGGTTAACAAAGACCGCTTCCGTTATGCCCATCGCCGTGAAATAGGTCAGGACAAGCGACAGAATAAGGTAAACTGGCATAATGACCGACCGGAGCAAAAAGACCAGGATGACGAAAATTCCGCCCAGCATCAGCATAACCGTCCGCGAGTAATCCGCATTTGAAATGGACTGCAGGTCGCTGTAGGTGCTTGTTACCCCGCTCATTGCCACTTCCGCATTTTCCAGCTTCGTGCCCTTAACCGCCCGTTCTACCGCCGCCTGAATATCGCCCGCCTTATCGATCGCCCCGGTGCTGTACGGGTTATCGGCAAAGACGACATCAATCGTCATCACCTTGCGGTCATCCGACAAGTAATTGTCGAAGACGGTCTGGATGTCGTCCGATTCCAGCGCTTCCGCTGGAATGAAGAAACCGCTCAGCTCGCTGTCTCCGGCGGCCTGAATCTGGCTCAGATAATCCTGCGCCGAGCCGAGACCGCCGGTAATCTGCTTCAGCCCTTCCGCGCTGTCGCTGAGACCCTTCGTCAGCTGGCCGATTTGCCCGTTCAGTTCACTGAAGCCGTCAGCAAGCTGCTGCTGTCCGCCCTGCAGCCGGTCCAGTCCGTCCGTAATGGATGGAATCTTGCCGACGATTTGCCCTTGTCCGCCGGCAGCCTGATTGAGTCCGGACTGGAGCTGAGCAATCCCGGCTGCCAGCTTTTGCAGCCCCTGCGCCAGCGCATCCTGTCCGGCAGCCGCCTTGGCATAGCCTGCGTTGGCTTCGTCCAGTCCCGCGGCAGCACCTTTAAGCTGCCCGGAGACTTGACCGAGTCCGGCGGCAAGCTTGGCGGTTCCTTCCCCGGTCTGGGTGACCGTTCCCTTGATGGTCTGGTAATTCGCATCCTGCAGAAGCTCGGGATGGCTCCCCTCCAGACCGGTAAAGCTCGGTCCCAGACCGGTGAGCGCCGCCGCCGCGCCGGACAGCTGCTGCTGAATTTGGCTGATTCCGCCATCCAGCGCCGTCAGCCCGCCACCCAGCTGCTGATACCCGGCCAGCAGCTTCCGATGAGCATCGGCCAGTTGCTGCGCGCTCGCCGCAGCCTGCTGGAGACCGCTCTTTAACTCGCCAGCTCCGACAGAACCGCTCTCGATGCCTTTCTGGATGCGGGTCAGACCGTCGCCGAGTGCGGCGACACCCGATTTCAAGGCAGCCGTGCCATCGACGAGCTGTTCCGCTCCGGAAGCGGCTTCTGTCAGCTTCGGCTCATTCTGCTTGAGCCGGTTGCTTGCATCCGACAAGCCGCTCCGGATTTGCTCCAGGCCCTCATTGCTCTTGTCCAGGCCTTCCGACAGCGACGCAACCTGCGTCGGAATCAGAAAGTCGTCAATCTGCTCGCCGGCCGGACGGGTCATGCTGCGAACCGTCTTCACGCCGTCGACCTGTTCAACCTCGCGGCTGATTTTTTCAGCAAGTCCCATATACTCCGCGTTGTCCATCCGGTCATCGTTCTTGATCACCAGCTTGCCTGGCATCGATTCTCCCGGACCGAAGCTGTCTGCGATAATGTTGAAGCCTTTTACCGATGGATAGCGGCCGCCGATCTCTTCCAGGCTGTTAAACGAAAGCTTGCCGCTGTAAGTAAGGAGGAACGGGAGCACGACGGCTGCTACAATCAGCATCGCCGCCCAAGGTCTTTTTAAAGAAAAGGAGCCCGCCGCTCCCCAAATCCGGCTCTCGCTGTGCTCCAGACTGCCCCGCGACGGCCAGAACAGCTTTTTGCCCAGCACCGCCATAAAGAAAGGGACGACAGTAACCAGCGCAAGCAGCATCACCGCAATTCCTACGGCGACCGCCACGGCCGAACGGTACAGAATGAACTTGGACAGCCCGATGACGACGAAGCCGACAAATACGGCCAGTCCGGAGAAGAACACTGTTCCGCCCGCCTTGCGGTACGTCTCGATAATGGCCGTGCGGGTATCTTCCGTAGCGCCCAGCTCTTCTTTAAACCGGCTGATCAGCAGAATGCAATAATCCGTCCCGATCCCGAACATGACGGCCACCATGAAGATCTGCGTGAAGGTGGAGAGCGGAAAATCGAACCGGTCTACAAGAAACGCCACAATCGACTGCGACACAATATAGCTGAGCCCCACGGTCAGCAGCGGCACGAACGGAGCCACAACCGAACGGAACACTACGAGCAGAATCACCAGAATAAACACGACCGTGATGTATTCCGATTTTTTCAGACCCGCTTCTGAGCTTAGGATCGTATCCTCGTTAATCAGCCCTTCACTCGTCAGATAATGATCGGCGTCCACATCCTTCAGCAGGGGTGCCACCTTATCCGGCAGCGCTTTGACTTCTTCATCCCCGCCTTTGACCGACA
Organism: Paenibacillus apii; assembly: GCF_011043685.1. Taxonomy (NCBI): domain Bacteria; kingdom Bacillati; phylum Bacillota; class Bacilli; order Caryophanales; family Paenibacillaceae; genus Paenibacillus; species Paenibacillus apii. The sequence goes on from NZ_JAAKGU010000005.1 coordinate 120,772, forward strand.
AAGCGACCAGGATGGTCTTGCCGTCCTTGGCAATCAGGGTATCCTTTAACGCCTCCTGCGAAAAAGGGTCCGTAATGCCGCTCAGCCCTAGCTGCTCCTTATTGCTTGCGAGCTTTTCCACTCCTTGACGGATGCTCTCCGTCTCTTTCTCGCCAAGACCTTCCGGCCTGTTGAACACCAGTGCGACCTGATGAAGTGTTTCTCTGCCCTTGGCGTCGGACGCTTCTCTCAAAATCTCCGATGCTCTGGAAGAAGTATAGCCCTCCGGAACGGAGATTTGACCCTTCTCCCGGACCAGATCGGAGAATGACGGAGCGGTCATGACCAGAACCACCGCCGCAGCCAGCCAAACCGCGATTATTGCCCATCTTGCTTTCAAAATGCCTCTCATTCGTTTCTTCCTCCCGGTTCCTGCATTAATTCCGCCAAGCTCTCGAACATGGTGATAAACTGCTCAACCTTGTCCTTATCGAAGTTAGTCAAATAGGGCGAGATGACCTCCAGCACTTTTTCTTCCGCTGTTTTGTATATGCCGTGTCCGTCCTCGGTAATCGTCAGATAAACGAGCCGCCGGTCGTTCTCGTCCCGGGTTCGCTCGATAATGCCCGCCTCAACGAGTCGGTTGATCATTGCGGTTATGGAACTTTTGCCCACGCATAAAGCTTCCGACAGATAAGTCGAGGTGCAGCAAGGCTGCCCGTCGATCAGCCTTAGAATCTGGAACTGCTCACTTGTTAGGCCCTCTTCAATGCTTTCCCTGATCCGGGCGTTGACCCGCCGGGTTACCGTATGATAGGCGTCAATGTAGCGGTAGATCCACTGTTTGATCTCATCATTCAAAATAATCGCCTCCTCCCGTAAATAGTTCACTAGTAGAACTGTTTTATTGTAAAACTATATTTCGATCTGTTTGAAAAGTCAAGTTTAAGCCCTGGTGCGCATGAAAAAAGGGACCCCCGGCAAGCCATCCTTGATGACATGCGGGAAGTCCCCTGAAACTTGAATTAGTCCTCTGATTCTTCCACTTCGTATACGCAGCGAAGCTGTTCGATGCCGGAAGGATTCTCTCCCAGCGAGTAGACCATAAAGCCCAGACTCCGGTAAAAATTCGCTGCCGACTCGTCCTCGGTCTCCGCAACGACATAACGGGGCTGGCGTTCGGCCAGCAGCTCCAGTATCATCCCGCGGGCATAGCCTTTTCCGCGGTTCTCAGGAAGCACGGCAATGTGCCGGATATCGATCGAGCCGTCCTCGGTCATTTCAAAGCCGATCAGGCCGACCAGCAGCCCTTCATCCTCCCATCCGTAAAGCTGAAGGGCCGCTTCCTCCTTGTATTCCGCGTGGACGCGCTCAAGCTCGCCGGGATCGGAAATTACCGCATAAGACAGCAGTTCCTCAACATCGGGAGAATCGATTCTGGTTTTAAGATCGGTAAACATTGTATTCATAGTCTCCTTCTTCTCAATATGGCGGCCTGCCGTCAGCAATCGTCCGGCCGCCAAAGGAATCAGCAGGCCGACGGGAATAAAAACGGCCACATTACCGAGCAAATTCACCAGTCTAGCGGTGATTGTCAGCCCGCTTCCCGCCGAAAGATAATACCATACCGTATAAAGCGGGACAAGATTGGCTCTCATCGGAAGATCATGCCTTACGGTCCGACCGAACCCGAAGAACATCCAGTAGAGCAGACAGGCCGAGTAGATCAGCAGACATAGAATGGCCCATCTCCTTATCTGGCGTATTCGCGTATTGTGCCGTTTCAAGGTTTGGTTTTGCCGCTGATCACTTCAAGGCTTCCGTCGTTTTTCCCCACGATCGCCATATCCGCTATCCCGAGGAACAGGCCGTGCTCTACAACGCCCGGAATGGAATGAAGCGCCAGCGCAAGTTCGGGAGCTGATGTGATGATTTCAAACCGGCAATCCGCTATGTAATTTCCGTTGTCGCTCTTATATAAGTTTGCCCCGTCCCGGCGCAGCTCGGGAACGCAGCCGAGCTTGGCCAAATCGGCGACTGTCCATTCCCAGGCAAACGGTACGATTTCCACCGGCAGCGGGAACTTGCCCAGCGTATTGACTACTTTGGTCTCATCGGCGATTACGATCATCCGGTCGCTGCCTTTGGCGACAATCTTCTCACGGAGCAGGGCTCCGCCGCCGCCTTTGATAAGCTGAAGATCGCCGTCCAGCTCGTCCGCTCCGTCGATCGTCACGTCCAAACGGTCAATCTCCCCGAACGATACGAGCGGAATCCCCAATTCCTTCGCCTGCTGCTCTGAAGCTCTTGAGGTTGCGACCGCTGTAATGTTCAGGCCTTCGGCAACCCGTTCGCCGAGCTTGCGGATCGCCCAATAGGCCGTGGAGCCCGTCCCGAGACCAACCTTCATCCCTTCTTGTACATATTCAACCGCCGCTTCCGCCGCCAACTGCTTCGCGTTCATTTGGTTACACCCCTATTTGCCGTTATAATAGTCTGGTATTCAGTATTGCCTAACTTCATTTCTTTCAGGAGGATCTTATGCATGAGAACCGAAAATCAGATCAAATCCAAAATCAATGAGATGACCCTCCAGCGCAGGTCTCTGGAATCGCGCCTTGCCCCTTTAGCCCAAGACGACCCGGGACGCCAGGCTCTTGCCGCGCAGCTGACCCGGCTGGACGATATGATCCTCATGCTGGAATGGGTGCTGAACGAGCCGGTCGGCAAATATCATGCCTGACGCCCTCAGTCCAGGCTTTTGCCGAAGCAGAGACATTCCGGATTATCCGCATAAACGCCGAACCTGTCAATCGGGCGGTAGCCGTGCTTCATATAGAGCGCTATCGCTTCCGGCTGCTTCCCTCCCGTCTCCAGCCTCATCTCCTTGAAGCCGCGACCGCGCGCCTGGTCCTCCAGATACTTCAGCATACCTGAAGCTATGCCCATCTTGCGGGTGCCCCGGTCCACGAAGAACCGTTTCAGTTCGGCCGCAGGCTGCTCGTTACTGTCCGGCGTTAACGGACGGATTCCTCCGCAGCCGAGCGCTTCTCCATTGTGGCGGGCGATAACAAAGATGATTTTGCGCACGTCGGGATGATCGAAGTCAACTCCGTAAATCCGTTCCTGCGGATAGCGTTCCATAAGCTCCTCATCCAGCATGGCAATCAGGCGCCGCAGATCGGGATTGCCGGAATCCACAATCACATATTCCACATCGGTATGGCTCACTTTCCTCTTCCACTCCTCCAAGGGGGCTTCACCGTCATTCGGCTGCAGATTTCCCTATATTCTTCAGCGCTTCCTGATACAACCCTGCGTTATCGTCCTCATAACAGATAAAGTCGATTCTTTCCGGAGGGCCATCTTCTCCCTCCAGAGCATGGATATATTCCGCAACCGCATTCAACGCGACGCTGCATGCGAGCGGCTTCGGAAATCCGTAAATGCCCGTCGAGATGTTTGGAAAAGCGACGCTTCGGGCGCCTATCGACGCTGCCAACGCCAGGCTGCTCTTATAGCATTTGGCGAGCGTGTCGGCTTCGCCGGCTGACCCGCCTTTCCAAATCGGCCCCACCGTATGAATGACGGCCTGGAACGGCAGATTTCCGGCTCCTGTAGCCACCGCTTCGCCCGGAAGGCAGCCGCCCTGCTTGCTGCGAATGAGCGCGCACTCTTCGGCAATTTGGGGTCCCCCTGCACGATGGATCGCTCCGTCAACGCCTCCGCCGCCAAACAGTCCGGAATTGGCGGCGTTCACGATGCAGTCGCCGTTCCATGCTGTAATGTCACCCTGCTCCGCAGAGATCACGGTCCGATTCAGTATGACCTTCATGCCCCTATCTCCTCTCTGACTCTATCCGTTCCGCTCCAGGACCGCCGTCCTTTCACCTTTATGATCTGTATTATGGGCGTAAGCCTGATACAGCAGGCTGCCTCAGGAGGCAAGAACCGTCATCCTGAACTGGACACAATCTATCGCATGCTCCCGCCTTGTTACAGAAATCGACATACCGCATTTAATCTTATCACGGGCAGGCCTTGCCGAAAATGCCCTTTATGTCAATCGTCCGATTATTTTCTCATTGATTGCGATTCTCTTCAATTGGAGTCACCTGCCCGTCGCATTTATTTATCTATTCATACCCGGACATGGATGCGGCCAATCCGCTTTAAAGAAGAATCAAAATGAAAGCGATAACCTAAATATAATAGTTATTTTGAGATAATCAAAATAACAGTTGAATCTTTTATCACAATGACCCATAATGTAGGTATCCCTAAGCTTTAAAATTATCTGGAAACCAGAGGAGGATAAGGAAAATGAAATTTTTCTTGGACACCGGTAATATTGAAGAAATAAAGCGGATTACCCGCCTTGGTTTGGTGGACGGGGTAACGACGAATCCGTCGCTGATCGCCAAGGAAGGCAGACTTTTTAAAGATGTGATCAAGGAAATCGTCGAAATCGTTCCCGGGCCTGTCAGCGCCGAAGTCATCGGTCTGAAAGCCGCGGAAATGCTGGAAGAAGCTTACGAAATCGCGGAATGGGGCTCTAATGTCGTCATCAAGCTGCCCATGACCGAAGACGGTCTGGAAGCCTGCTATGAGCTGACGAAGAAAGGCATCAAGACGAACGTCACCCTGATTTTCTCCGCTGCCCAAGGTCTCATGGCCGCCAAGGCCGGCGCCACCTTCATCAGCCCGTTCGTCGGACGTCTGGACGACATCGGCGTGGACGGCATGAAGCTGATCACAGACCTGAAGACGATCCTTTCCAACTACGGCCTTAAATCGGAAATCATCGCCGCCAGCATTCGGAATATCGCCCACGTGGAGCAGGCTGCCATCGCCGGAGCGCATATTGCTACGATTCCAGGCTCCCTGCTGCCGTCGCTGTGGAAGCACCCGCTGACCGACAACGGAATTGAGCGTTTCCTCAAGGACTGGGAGAAGGTTCCTCAGGCTGTCAAGCAGCCGCAATAAACCTGGTGCTTTCAATGAAACAAGCTCTTGCCCGGCCGCCGGGCAAGAGCTTGTTTGTTTTACCTTTTACGCTTACTTGTATTCTGGAAATAATTATCCTACCATGTAAATGTACATACAATACGCAAAGGAGACCCATAATGACCCTGCCCAATCTGCAGCACTCTCCAGGCTTTTTGCTCGGTTCCGCATACCGGCGGATTTCGATCCTTTTTTCCCGCGCCCTGAAGCCATTCGATATCACTCCGGAACAGTGGACGGTCCTCTATACGATTGCATGCCGTGACAACATCAACCAGAAGGCGGTTGCCGCTTCCGTGGACAAGGATCAGCCAACCACCGCCCGGATCGTCGAGCTGCTGGGCAAGAAGGGCTTGATCACGAAGACGGTCTCGGATAACGACCGGAGAGCCTATCTGCTGAACGCCACCCCCGAGGGGAAAGCGCTGATCGGCGCCACCCGCTCTCTTGAGCAGCAGAATCTCGATTCCGCACTTGCAGGCCTGACCCCATCCCAGGTTGAAGAGCTTCGCTTGGTCCTGCGGACCATCTGCCGCAATACCGGCAATATTTATGAAGACTAGACCGGCGACCTGCCTCTGCGACCGAATGCTCCGTCCCGTTCGGATGGTTCCGGTTTGTAACGGGATAAGGCTTCCCCTTTCTTCTCCCCCCGCTGCCCTTCGCTCGGCTTGATGCCAAACAGGGTCAAGAGTCCTCCCAGAGCGCCTGCCGCCGCCATTGTAACGAACAGCGTCCAGTGACCTGCATTCATGAGCAGGGATACGGCCGGCGGACCGAGCGCCACCCCGATAAACCGCATACTGCTGTACAGGGAGGTGATCGTGCCGCGGTTCTCTTTTTCAATCCCTTCGGTTATTAATGCATCCAGACAAGGCAGGGCGGCGCCTATGCCGATCCCCCCAAGGCTCAGAAATCCGACCATAAAATAGATTCCGCTATGGAATCCGGTAATAATCATGGATGCCGTAAGCAGCGCCATTCCCGCGAAACCTAACCATTTCATGCGCTTTTTATTTTCCCCGATCATTTTTCCGGCTCCGAACGAAGACAGGCAGAGCAGCGCGAGCGGTATGGCGAGCACCAGGCCTTTCAGCCAGCCATGCATATGATACTCCGATTCAAGCGTCTCCGACAGGTAGAACAGGACGCCGAACGTAACGAACATGCAGATGCAGCCAATGGCGAATATCGAGTACAGCCAGCGTCCCTTTTCACGCAGCACATCCCGGATTCCCTGAAGAAACTGCCGTACTGTCGGTGGCTTATGCTCTTTTTTCTTCGGACTCTTGACAAGGAACACAACCAATAAAAATGAAATCAGACACAAGGCCGGAATGGAAATAAACGGCAGGTACCACAGCAGCGTTCCCAAATAAGCGCCGAGAATAGGGCTGATCACCTTGCCGAAGGTGTTGGAGGTCTCGATCAGGCCCAGACTTCTGCTGACTTCCTCTTCATCCCTGAACATGTCGCCGACCAAAGGCAGAACGATGGGAAAAGCGCCCGCTGCCCCGATTCCCTGCAAAAAACGCCCGGCAAGAATCACCCAATAAGCGGTGATTCCACCCATCAGCCACGCCGCGGCAGCCGAAACTCCCCCTCCCAGAGCCGCGACGATCAGGCTGGGAAGAATTACGGCTTTGCGTCCGAAACGGTCGGAGAGATATCCGGCAACGGGAATCATTACAATCGCGACGACGCCGTATACCGTAATGATCATACTGACCTGAAAGGAGCTGACGGCCAGCTTTCGGGAAATTTGAGGAAGCACCGGGAGGAGCATGGAATTTCCAAGCGTCATGATAAAAGGAATGGATGCCAGGGCCAGCAGATCCCTTTTTTTATCTTTCATGTGCGGACCACCTTTGTTCTTCGTTCACAACATCCTTTAGTGTGGTTGGTTCCCCACCGATTATTCATATACAACAAAAAGCCGCCCCGAAAGGTCGGTAGCGGCTTTAAATTCGCTTATTCGCTTTTATTGGACGCGGCTGCCGGTGTCCACCGATTGCACGGGAATGAACCGGCTCGGCTCGCCGAGGCAATAAATATGCAGCACATGCATCGCTCTCGTGCAAGCGGTATAGAACAGCTTCCGTTCGCTTTCCCTTCCATAATTCTTCGATGATCCATCATAGATGATAACCGCGTCGAATTCAACGCCTTTGGCCAGATATGCTGGCAGAACTAGCGTCCCCTTCTGGAAATTCGGCGTCTCCTTGGTCACAAGCTGCACATCTAGCTTATCCTTGAGACCGTCGTATACCCTTGAGCTTTCCCCGGCCGTCTTACAGATAACCGCAACATAGTGATAGCCGCGCGAATGCAGGTTCAGAATATCTTCTTCCACTCTGGACAAAAGCTCCTCGCTTCCGGACACCTCGCGAACCAGTGGCTCTTCCCCTCTTCGGTTAAACGGAACGATCCGCTCGCCGCCGGGAACCATGGACCGCGTAAACTCGACAATCTCGTAAGTCGAGCGGTAGCTCCGGGTCAGCGATACGACTTCCGTATTCTCTTTCCCGTAGATGCTCACAAGTCCCGCCAATTCGCCGAGTGCCTCACCCTGAGCGTAAATAGCCTGGTTGAGATCGCCGAGCACGGTCATTTTGGCCCGCGGGAACAACCGGCGGAGAAACTCGAGCTGGAACGGCGAATAATCCTGCACTTCATCCACGAATACATAACGAATCGAAGTGTTCGTATGAAAGCCCTGGCTGAGCTCCTTCAAATACAGGAACGGCGTGGCATCCTCATAGGCAAGCTCTCCGCCGGCAAGGGAATTCAGCGTCTGAACGCTGACACCGTCCCAGCCCTCGGGCAGCGCCGCCCCTTCGTTAAGGCTTTCCAGCAGCTCTCTGTCGCGGAACAGGCGGGAATAGAGTCCGTTGGCGTCGACAAAGCGGCCGCGTTTGACCCAGCCCCGCAACGGCTTGAGCCGCTGGCTGACTATGTAGCGGGCGAGCATTTCCTTCTCGGTGTCAAAATCATCGAACGTCTCCTCCTTACCCCGCTGCTTGCGCCGCATCGCCTGATATGCGCGGTGATACTCGCTGGAGTCCAGCAGGTCGATCTGGTCTTCCACCCAGTCCGAATTCCGTTCCCCTTGGCTGAATTGGGCGATTTTCTTCAGCAGCCAGCTGGTCATAAGGTCGATCCGGTTCGCCAGCCTGATGGATGGGTCGTATTCGTAAAATTTCCGTTCCATTTCTTCCTTGCCTACGATAGCGCGCCCCTGGAACATCAAAGGCTTGAAGAGCATTCCTTCGGATTCCAGCCTGGTTGCATAACGGCGGATGGCATCGAGAAATGCGACCGACGATTTGTAGGCAATGCCTTCCTTTCTGGCATCCGCCTCAGGGCCATCAGGACTGCCCAGCAGCGATTCCGTCTGGCTGAATACATCCTCAAGCTGGAATTCCTGGCCTAGGCGGTGCTCCAGATACATCTGGAAGGTTGTCTGCTGCATGTTGTCTTCTCCGAGCTCGGGAAGCACGGTAGACACGTAGCTGTTGAACAGCGGATTGGGTGAGAACAGAAGCACCTGATCAGCCTGCAGATTGTCCCGGTACTTGTACAGCAGGTAGGCGACGCGCTGAAGCGCCGCGGACGTCTTCCCGCTTCCGGCCGCCCCCTGAACGACGAGCATCCGGCTGCGGTCGTTGCGGATAATCGCGTTCTGCTCCTTCTGAATGGTAGCTACGATGCTCTTCATCCGGTCGTCCGCGCTGTGGCTTAGCACCTGCTGAAGCAATTCGTCGCCGATCGTGACGCCCGTGTCGAACATCACCTCGATGGTTCCATTGTCGATGACAAACTGCCGCTTCAGACTCATGTCCCCGCTCACCGTGCCTGCCGGCGTTTCAAAGGCTGCGGGACCGGGCGCCCCGTCATAATACAAGCTGGAAATCGGAGCCCGCCAGTCATAAATAAGAAAAGTGCCGTTGTCCTCCATCAGCGAGCCGATGCCCAGATAGATGCGTTCAGTTTCACCGTCCGGAGCTTCCGTGAAATCAATGCGACCGAAATATGGGGATACCACAAGCTTTTTATATTTTTTCAGCGCTTTGCTGGATTGCAAATGATGGCGTTCCCGCTCGGACAATACCTGTGCCTGCTGCCGCAGACTGGTGGAGGTTTCGCCGAGATCGTCGGGACTGCTGAAGTTCACGGTTACCTCTTCCCAAAAATCCTTGCGGAGCTCCACCACATCGCTGCGATGAAGCCCAAGCTCTTCGGAAAGCGCCCGGATATGGCCTTTGAGGAGCCCGGTAATGCGGTCGACACGAAGCTGCTCTTCTTTCCATTCCTGTTCATTGATCGACATTGAGATTCATCCCCTTTTTATAGGTTGATCATCACAACCAATTTACAAAATACAAGCGATCCGGTTCCCCTTGGGAGCCGGATTTTATGAAAATATAAAGATTTATAATCCGGGCACTTAATCTTCCGAAGCGCGGTTAATCTGGTCAGCGACCCTGTCAAGGCGTTCTAGCTGATAACCGTAATCATAAATCGCTCCGGCGACGACGGCAAGCCTTAGGCGGTTGTCGTTTCCTTGCCTGTCATGAACGACAGAATCCAGGAAGCTGTCATTGTCATCGCCCAGCGGCTTCGTCTCCGACATCCCCGGTTTAATCTTATCCTGAAACTTCAGTAAAATATGCTCATGATATTTGATCAGCTTCTCCAAATGGCGGTCGAACATGACATCGGTCTCTTCGCTCGGCTCGGCCTGAAAATAATGCCGGTCCACCGCGTCTAGTACTTCAAAGCCCTTTTGCAGGGAGGAGAGCAAATTCTTATACACTACCATCTGCCGGGTCTGGCTGTACTTCGGCTTGCGCAGCTGCTTCTGTTCTTCTTCGAACAGGGCGTATTTGTCCGCGAGCGAACGGATCGAGCCCTCAAGCGTATTCTTCTCGTCCCGGAACACGCTTTCTTTCATTTCATGAGAAACGGCCGTGCGCATCAGCAGGGAGAGGCTGTTAAAGACGCGTTCAATCTGGTTGATGTACTGCTTCCGCGGCTTCGGGGGGATAACCAGAATGTTAATTACAAAAGCCGACACGATCCCCGTCATCAGCATCAGAAACCGTGTAAGCGCAAACTGCCACTCTCCCGAGCCTTCCATCACGGAAATAACGGTAACCAGCGTCAGTCCGATCGTATCCGAACGGTTCATTTTCATGCTGAGCATAATGACCAGGATGCAGACGATGCCAATGGCAATGGGCTGGTTGGACAGCAGCATCCCGCCAAGCAGCGCAATGACCGCTCCGGCCGTACTGGTCTGAACCTGGTCCAGAAAATGCCGCCACGACCTGTAGATGGACGGCTGCATGGCAAATATGGCCGCAATTCCCGCCCCTGTGGGAGAGGGGAACTTCAGCAGCGTGGCCAGATATAGGGCAAGCGTTACCGCCAGCCCCGTCTTAAGTACGCGGGCGCCAAAATTCACGGCCCATCCCTCCTTTTGTTACTTGTAACGGCTTGTTCATACCTGATTTTATTATATTACCCAAGAGGCCGAGCGGCGAAATTTAACGGGAATTAAGCCTTTTTTCAGCGTTCTTTCAGGTTTCTGGCAATACTGGATACTGCAGTTCATTATTAAGGAAATGAGGTGAACCTATTGAGCGCATGGAACAAAAAAATGCTGACGCTGTCCGCAGCCCTTCTGTTGGTCCTGACTTTTGGCGCTTCCGCAATTGGCGCTGAGGGAGCCGAAAACGCCCCGGACAACGGCCGGACCGCCGATTCCCCATCCCATCCCGTCTCCGATAATGGAGAACATAAAGCCAAACGGCACGGCAAAGGGCATTTCATCTTCACGGAAAGCGCGAAGCTGTTCGGCATGGACTGCTCGGCTCTAGCTGAAAGCCTGAAATCCGGCAAAAGCCTGGCCGATATCGCCAAGGAGAAAAAAGGCTGGACGGAAGAGCAGTATGTCCAGAAGCTTGCGGAGGCTGCCGGCAGCCGTATAGACAAGGGCGTAGCTGAAGGACGCTTCACGCAGGAGCAGGCCAGACAGCTCAAGTCCGGTCTGCCGGCCATGCTGAAAGCAAAAGTCACCGAGAAGGGGCCGTTCACCGGACATCATCACCCGCATCGGAAACCGGCCGATCAGAACGGATAACCGTTCCCGCTAGTAATACCGCAGCTGGGCACCTCATAGGTGTCCGGCTTTTTTCACGGGGAGCGAGGGCTAGCCCTTGCGCTTCTTCTCCAGGAAGGAACGGAGCGCCTCAAACAGAACGATGGACAGCATCAGCCACGCGCAGCTGGCGGCGTATCCGCCGATCACATCGCTCGGATAATGCACGCCAAGATAGATCCGGCTCCAGCCGATGGCGGCGGTGAGGATAAAACAAACGGCGACCAGCAGGACCCGGGCCTCTCCGGTGCGAATATGGCGCCACAGCAAAAAGGTAAGCGCACCGTACACCGTAAAGGCGGCCATCGAATGGCCGCTTGGGAAGCTGAAGCCAGCTTCTTCAATAATCCGGTGAATGTTCGGCCGCTCCCTGTGGAACCAGTTCTTGAGTATGGAGTTCAAGATATGAGATGTCACACCCGCCCATAGAAAAAACAGCAGCTCCAGCCGGTGTTTTAGAAACAGAAACAGGGCAGCCATAATGACAAGGGAGAGCGTAATCACGATTTTTGACGATCCGACCAGCGATAATGCTTTGGCCAAAGAGGTAAGCGCCGGGGACTCGGAAGATTGAACGAAATGTATGATCCTGTTGTCAAACCACGCTGTTCGGTTATACGCGACCTGAACGGCAATCAGCCCGAAAATCACCATAAACAGAAGAAAAAGCTTGAAACCTCTGGACCAGTGCCTGGCAATCATTCTCTTTTCCTCCTTATGAGCATCCGACGGACAAGGTCTGTTTCCAGAGGGAACCTTTTCCATGCTATACTTTGTTAGTAGTCAATTATAAAAAGATGGAGTGCTGCCAAAGTGGAAATCCAAAAGCTTCAGGAACGTATGCTTAGTCAATTTGTTCAGACCAAGGTTCCGCTGACGATCTTTACGACCAATGGAGTGAAAATCCAGGGCATTATGACCTCGTATGACGCCTACACGATCACTTTGCAGGGTCAGAACGACGGCAAACAAAGCGTATTGTTCAAGTCCGCCGTATCCACAATCGTGCCGCTAAGGCCAGTATCTCTCCGTTAAGCATCAGCAGCACATGCAGGAAACGCCGGACCGCACAGACCGGCGTTTTTGGCGTTTCGTTATTGTTGCCCCCGCTTCATCACTTTAAGCTTTTAAGTACACCGGCTTGACGCATACAGGCTTTGGTACCTGCGCTTCGTGTCCGGTAAAGGTCAACTTTCCGCTGGCGCTGTCCCTTGCAAAGACCACCAGATTATTGGAGTCCCGGTTGGCGGCAATCAAATAATCTCCGCCCGGCGTAAGCGCAAAATGTCGCGGATGTCCGCCGTGAGTGGACGTGTGCTCTACCAAGGTCAGTCTGGCTGTCGCCGGATCGACCGCGTAGACGACAATGCTGTCATGTCCGCGATTTGATCCGTACAGGTAACGTCCGTCTGGAGACAGCGCGATTTCCGCACAGGTATTCTCTTCGGTATAGTCTTCCGGGAGCGTAGGAACGGTAACAACGGGGCTCAGAGTACCCGCTGCGGCATCATATGTAAACGAAGTAATGGTGGAGTCCACTTCGTTAATGACATACGCGGAACGTCCGTCCGGGTGGAATGCGAAATGACGCGGGCCTGCCCCCGGGTGAAGCGGCGTGTCTCCGTGCAGCTCCAGCGTTTCTTTTTCCGCATTAATACGGTATGCCCGGATGACATCAATCCCCAGATCGCAGACAAACAGGAACCGTTCATCGGGACTAAACGTCGCCGAATGCGGGTGAGGACGGTCCTGACGTTCAGGGTGGGCGCCCCGGCCCGAATGAACCGCGAAATCGGTTAGACGCACGGTCTTTCCTTCCGCGTCAAGGGAGACGAGTCCGATTTGTCCACCGTGATAGCTGGCGACCACCAGGAACTTGCTGCCCGAGTCTCTCGCAATATGGCAGGTAGTCGTGGCAATTGCGCCTTCGGCAAGCATCGTCTCCGTCCGGCTGATCTCCGATAATGCACCGGATTCACGTTCCACGGAGTAGGCTATTACTTCGCCTTCCTTGACGCCATGCCCATTGACCTTCTCGCCGATGGAATACAGGCGGAGCCTCTGCTCGTCCACATTAATAAATGTCGGATTGGCAACTCCCTTCACTCCGCTGAGCAAGGTTAGAGCGCCCCCCTGTTCCGGCTCAAACTGCAATACATGAATACCATTTACATCGGCTCCCGAATACGAACCTACATATAGAAAAAGCTTGGACGGTTGATTCATACTAATAATTCCTCCTTTGGTCTCTCTTCGCTTTTTATAATTTACATTTTTTCATCGGCTATGACAAATCCCAAAACACCGAGAACTGCATTATTTTAAAAATAAGCTTTTCAAGTATGGCTGGCCATGATATAATGTAAGCGCTAACACAGAAGAATATGAATAAGGGGGAACAGGAATGAACAGCATTCTACTGGAAGCCAGAAATGTATATGAGGACTTCGAGGTGGAAACGGACGTTCTGTTCTTTAAGGTTGGAGACCACGACCTGGTCATCTTTCACGGCAGAAACTACAATATTAAAAAGAGAATGACTGCCGAGCAATTGAATCGTCTGTTAAAATCCTCAAGCTATTATCATGTGCAGGGCGGCGTTTACGTCAATCTGAACAAAATCAGCTCCATCGAGGATGATTGCATCTATTTCGGTGAAAAAGGCGAGTACGCCAAGCGGGTACGCATTCCGAGAAGAAAGCAAGAGCATATCCGCCAGCTGATCCGCAGCCGGATCTCTTAAGCAGGATTCAAGCATTGGCGTAAAAGCCGGAGAACGACGGGCGACCGTGTTTTCCGGCTTTTTCCGTTTATTAAGGCATACTTAAAAAGAATATCTGTTTTTTTATGCTTTCTTAAGGTTTGATCCCTGGAATTCTGGTAAAGTTGGTAGAGAGAAAAGGCAACGCCTATAAATGAAGGGAGTCATTGCTACAATGGATGAAAAGAATTTGGACCAGAGCAAGCACCAGGAGAACCCTGCGGCGGCGGAACAAGCTGCTGTGGACAACACAAATCCGGAAATCCCGGTAATGGACAAGATCGGCGAACCGCCCGCAGGGGCCCCCTCTTCCTCCAAGGGAAGCAAAGGCTGGATGATCGCTTCGATCATACTGGCGGCAGCGCTTATTATTGTGTTGATTAAACCGCCTTTCCAGAAGGCTGATGGCAATGCCGCCGTAGCGACGGTTAACGGCCAAGATATTACGAAGAACGAGCTGTATGACAAGCTGGTGCAGGCTGGCGGGGAATCGACGCTGCAATCCATGATCACCCAGGAGCTTGTCGATCAAGAAGCCAAGAAAGCGAACATTACGGTCACCGATGCCGACATCAATGCAGAGATTGAAGATCTCAAGAAGCAGTTCGGCGGCGAAGACGGACTGAACTCCGCTCTTTCCCAAAGCGGCATGACCATGGACGATCTGAAGAAGCAATTGCCGCTTCAGGTAGAAATCCGCAAGCTGCTTGAGCCTAAAGTCAAGGTTACCGACGACGAAATCAAAAAATATTTTGATGAAAATAAAGCCTCTATAGGTTCGGAAGAAGAAGTCCGCGCTTCCCATATCCTCGTGAAGACGAAAGAGGAAGCCGATGCGATCGTCAAGCAGTTGAAATCCGGCGGAGACTTCGCGGCTTTGGCCAAAGAGAAGTCCGGTGACACCGGCTCCAAGGACAAGGGCGGCGATCTTGGATTCTTCAAGCGCGGCGACATGGTAGCCGCCTTCTCCGACGCGGCTTTCAAGCTGAAGGTCGGCGAAACGAGTGAACCGGTCAAGAGCGAATATGGCTACCATATCATCAAAGTAACGGATCATAAAGATGCTGTAACCCCAACACTTGAGAACTCGAAGGAAGAAATCCGCAAGACACTGGTTTCCCAGAAAGTTTCCGAAATGTCCTCGACATGGATGCAGACTCTGACTTCCGGAGCGAAGATCACGAACACGCTGACCGACGCCAAGAAGGCGGAAGCTTCTGCAGCGCCAGGAGCCTCCGCAGCGCCTGAAGCAAGCCCAAGCGCCGCTGCACAATAATCAATTCTAAAAAAGGACAAGCGACAACCGTCGTTTGTCCTTTTTTGCGTTAGTGCCACTAATAATCATCATGTCGCGGAAGCTGCTTAATCAATGCTTCTCTTTCCTGATCTTCTTGTCGTGATTCTCTCCCCACTCTTTGGCCTGCGCGGTGGCGATCGAAATCGCCCGCGAATCGGACGAGATGAATCAGCCTTATTTAAATACTTTAACGCGGTTCTCGACCGGTTCGAATTCCTTCTCACCCGGAGCGGTGACAATCCCGCCGAAAGGCATCTGTGCGATCAGCTTCCACTCGGCCGGCAGTCCCCAGTTCGACTTCACTTCATCGTCGATCAGCGGATTGTAGTGCTGAAGGGAAGCGCCGACGCCGGCTTCCGCCAGTGCGGTCCATACGACGTGCTGGAGCATGCCGGAAGACTGATTGGACCAGATCGGGAAATTATCGGCATACAGTGCGAAATTCTCTTGGAGGTGCTTAATAACGGCTTGATCTTCGAAGAAGAGAACCGTGCCTGCTCCCGCTTTGAAAGCGGCCATTTTCTGCGCTGTGCCTTCGAATTGTTCGGAGGGCACAATTTTTCGAAGCGTCCCGGAAGTGATGTCCCACAGCTTATCATGCTGTTCACCGAAAAGCACGACAGCTCTGGAGCTTTGCGAGTTAAATGAAGTCGGGCTGTGCAGGATGGCCTGCTCTACAATTTCCTGTACCTGCTCCAAGGACACCGGAAGTTCCTTGCTGATTGCATAGACGGAGCGTCTTTTTTTCACCGCATCGAAATAACTATTTGACATATAATATAACCTCCATTTTGTTAGGTTCTTACTTTTTTATATCTTAAAACATTTTCTCAGAAATTTCAACCGCTCCGTTTAAAAATTTTATTGACCGTTATTATTTTACCCGCTCCAGCCCTATTTATTGTTGTTTACCCAAAGCAGAGTATGGGAAAGCATGCGTAAGCACGTAAAAGCCCGGCCGCTTTAACGCTGTTGGCGTCAATTAGCGGCCGGGCTTCATTCCGGCGATAATGATTAATCGCGTGTAATATAGATCAAGCCTTCATCGTCCACTTTCACTTTGGCGTGAAGCGCTTCGGCTACGAACCGCAGCGGTACATAGCCTCTGCCGTACTTGTCAAAGAAGACCGGCTGGGGCAGCTTCACATTCACGCCGTCGATGACGGCATTAGCCGAACCCGGCTTCAGAACAATTGTAGTGCCATAAACATCGTCAATGACCGTAAGCTTCTTGGAGGCCGCATCCCATTTCACCTGGGCATCGAGTTGTAGAGCCAGGTACCGAAGGGGAATCATCGTCGTCTTCCCTTTAACTACGGTGTCGTATAATTCGGGCTCGACCACTGCCGACTTCTTGGTAATGCCAAGATCATTCTTGAGCACACCGTAAACCGTAGAATTGGCGTCAAATTGGCTCAGCACGGAGCCAGGTGTAAGATTAATTTCGGTAACGTTGAGAGCACCGTCTACGCTGATCGGATCGGCCTTAACCGCACCGTTGATGTTCCAAATCTGCGTTTCTGATTTGAAGGAAATACTCCGAATTGGTATGCTTCCGTCATTTGGCAGCGCCACGTTTAGACTCAGGTTCTGCTTGCGCACATGTAACGAGCTATCCACGAACAAGTCCAGTTGAAGCTTGGTATCCTTGCTCAGTACAGTTTTGATTTCCGGTGTCGATTGGTACAGCTTATCGAGTTCTTTGTCATATACGAGCAGCGCCGCATCGACGGCGAGCTTGGCCGCGTCATGCAGAACCGGAACGACATCGGCCTTGTTATCCAGCGGAATGTCGGAAAGACCGTACTGCTCCAGCAAAGCCTGCGCCGGTTCCTGCTTCAGCAGCGGCAGCAAGTAATCGTACAAGCCGTCGATCAGCTTGGTGAAGCCCTCGGTATCCTTGGAGATCGATTTCAAAAAGGCTTTGAGTAGTGCCGGGAGCTCATCCCCTGTCACTTCGGCATGAAGCTTCATTAGATTAAGCGTCTCGCCATACACAGCTTCATTAACCGGAGTCACGCTGATGGCGGAAGGGTTCGGAAGGTTATTGACCACGAACTGGCTCACCAGCTTGCCTACGCTTTCGGCCTTGTCCTTATCGAGCCCAACCTGCGACAGCACTTCATCGTAACCTTGAAGCGGGAAGTAGAACGGCTTCTTGGCTCCTTCCACATTCAAGGCAAGCACCGTTTTGTTCATGTAGAAAGTGAACGGTATCGCTGCCTGCTTAAAGCCCAGCGTCCCTGCCGCGGAAATGTCCCCGTTGTCCTGGACCTTCAGATGGCTTACATTCAAGGATAAAGAATTGATAAGATCGATGGTCTTCTGATCCTCCGCGCTGATCCCCGCAGCCGGAACGGCATTCAGAGAGAACGATACGCTTTCCTCAGCCGATTTTACATCAAGATTGCCGAGCAGCGCCTTGTTTACATCATAACCGTTTACGGCCTGACATCCCGCAAGCACCAGCAGCAGCGCCAAGATAGGAAGCAGCCATTTTGCTCTTTTTTTAACTCGGTTCATTGAATCCCTCTTCTCTCCTGTATTGGCGATAACAAAACCTATTATCTCAGGAAAGGGATATTCTGTAAACGAAGATTCTTCGAAAGACGCTTCACAGAGAGACCAGGCTTAACCATTCAATCTCGGGTAAATATCCGTAATGTAACATTCGTATGGTGGCAAGAACCGCAAGATGCCCAGGGTAAAAAGACCACCAGATCCATCTCGGAACCTGACGCTTCCTCAATCGTTCCCACAGCTCAGGGCCATAGGCGACTACCAAAGTGGGCAGCAGACTCAGCATTTGAACGGTCCAGCCGTAATAGAACAAATAGACCGTATTCAGCGCCAAATGAGCAATCACCAGCCCGTAGGACCGGAGATAGCGGAAAATAAGCACCAGCAGCAGCCCGTACGCATTGTAGTCAAGCGGTAGAACGTCCATGATCCACAAAGCCGGAATAACAACCACGACGCTCAGCCATAGCTTGGGGAGCTTGTCCAACGCAATCAGCACCAGCTCGGATAGCAGCAGCGTGAAGACGACATTCAGCCCTCCCGGATTGAGAGCCAGATTGTAGGGAATTTGCGCAATCAGGGCAATGGCAAACAGACGCAGCAAATAACGGACCTTGGAAGAAGTATGGAAATGCCCCTGAACAAGCGCGTAGCAATAAATAGGGAACGCAATCCTCCCGATATACCTCCATTCCATATCCCGGGGAAAAAAGATATACCCGATATGATCGATCAGCATCGTGAGCATGGCAATGAGCTGCATGTCGGTCCTCCTGTTTCATCTTCCGAATATCCGTACAAGCAGACACTCGAACCGCTCTTTAATGTTGTTTTCTATAATCCTTTTACGTAAAATCTCGCCGTTTCTTCCCAAAACTCGCCGGGCTTCAGGCTGAACAAGCCGATTTCATCTCCCGGCAGGTCCATATTCGGCGCATTTACCAGGTTGATCTGGGGCTCTGGGCAGAAAAAGCCTTCTGTTGCTCCGTTGTTCCAAATCATCCATTGCTTGTAGGAAGTGCCCGCATCGTAGACCAGCGTCACGCCAAGCTTTGTATCGGTAAGCTCCATGCGGTTTCTTCCGTTTTGCGGCACGGCTGTATAATGATTGTCGAGAGGAGCGAAGAACGGATTTACCCCTTCCTCTCTGAGTTTGACCTCTTCCGGCCCGAGGGGCTGGTAATTTCCTGTCGGCAGCATCCGCTCACTTAGCTCCCAGCGCTTGCCGATCGTTATTTTTACCCGGTAATCGCTTGCTGAGCTCTCCGGCGCAAACGGAGCGTTAACGGCCGTATGGAAGGCCAGCAGACAGGGCATGACTGCCTTCCCGTCGTTATGGATCAGCACCTGCTGGGACAGTCCCGCTTCCGACAGGCCGTATCGCAGCTTGACAGTATATTCAAAGGGATAATATTTATAGGATGGATGATTCTCGTCCACTTTAATGGCGACGGTCACATAGCTTTCGTGCTTGCCACTCCCGAAGTCTTCCACCTGCCAGGCCACCGTATGCAAAAAACCGTGCAGATGATTCCCGGTCGCCGCTTCGTTCACCGGCAGCTGATAGACTTGTCCGTTCCACGGAAATTTGCCGTCTTCATACCGGTTCGGAGGGAATAGCACGGGAATGCCGTATACTCCGGGGCTTTGCTTAAACGCCTCGATTCCGTCTTCTCCCGGTTCGCGCAGGAAGCGGAAGCCCTTCTTGGTATCGCGAAAAGCGATCAAATTTCCGCCGGTTTCCGGAAGCACCGCCGCCTCGTAACGTCCGGCCTTCAGCCATACTGCCGCCTCTCCCTCAAATTGCCCTTCATATGCCAGGATCTCCATGGTTTCGGCCAATCCTCCTCTGAATGTAACTGTTTTCACCAGGATAGCTTATCATAAATCGGAGCCCGGCACTATAATTGCTCCACTTCGACGTTCGTAATATTCTCAATCCCTTTAAGATCATAATAGATTTCCGTTGCGAAATCGCGGTGGGAAGCGGACAGAACCATATCAATCATTTGTCTTCCGTCCTCCAGGTCCTTGATTTTCATTCGACGGATGATGCGTTCGTGGAATTTTCGTTTGCGTTCACCTTTGGTCCGGCATGTCCCGTTCTCGATTTTCCGGATAACTTCCGGCATGCCCTCCATATCCGCCATAACAATCTTGACGGATACGTCATGATTGTTCAGCTTCTGGGGTCCGATCGCCCGAATAAGCCATGGTACCACGTTGACCGCAAAAATAAGCAGCACGACGGCGATTGCGGCTTCGATATAGAATCCGGCCCCCACCGCGATGCCGATCCCCGACGCCGTCCAGATCAGCGCCGCCGAGGTCAGGCCCGAGATAGCATCACCGCCTCTTCGCAGGATAACACCCGCACCCAGGAAACCGATGCCGCTTACGATTTGTGCCGCAAGACGCATCGGGTCCATATTGGGATGTTCGGGACCGGAGAATTTGTCAAAGGCCCGGATCGATACGATCGTCACAAGGCAGCTGGCGATACTGATAACCATACTGGTCCGGATTCCCAGCGGTTTCTGCTTCAACTGGCGGTCTATGCCGATGAACAGCCCGAACAGCATGGCTATAAGCAGCTTGATCATAGCTTCGAAATGCATGTGCATTGTTTTCACTCCCTTCAAGCAATAAGATGTATGATGACAGACAGTTAATTTGCATTCATATTGTAAATTAAATAGCCCCACTCGCGTGGAGCTTTACGTAGCTCTTTTTCGGCGCAGCATCCCGCTTTATATTATATGCACTGCCGTTTCCGTCGAGACTTCCCATTTTAGCCAGGCAATAATTCCTTAACTAATACCCACACAGCAAAAAATGAATCGGCGCACGGTTCAACCCTTCCGCAAAAAAGGCCGGCAAGTCCGTCCGGTTTCGGACATCCTGCCGAGCCTCAAATAGTATTCGCTGTGACGATAACGAGGATTGCGATTAGCCGAGCACGATCCGGTCATCGGCCAGCTTGTGGCCGCTGATTCTCTCGAACTCTCCAAGTAGGCGCTCCACCGTCAGATCCTTCTTGCGGCTCTCGTCGATATCCAGTATAATCTGGCCCTTGTCCATCATAATAAGCCGGTTACCCAGCCGGATGGCCTGCTCCATGTTATGGGTTACCATCAAGGTGGTCAGCTTCATTTCGCGAACGATGGATTCGGTCAGCCGGGTAATCAGCTCCGCTCTTGCCGGATCGAGCGCAGCCGTATGCTCATCCAGAAGCAGGATTTGCGGCTTCGTGAACGTAGCCATGAGCAGACTGAGGGCCTGCCTTTCTCCACCGGACAAAAGCCCCACCTTGGCTCGCAGGCGCTTCTCAAGGCCAATGCCAAGCCGCGCAAGCTCCTCCCGGAACATTGCCCGCTTTGCAGCCGAAACGCCGATGGACAGTCCTCTGCGCTTGCCTCGCTTGTACGCCATCGCCAGATTCTCTTCGATCGTCATACGCGGCGATGTGCCGGCCATCGGGTCCTGAAAGACCCGGCCGATCCAATGGCTGCGCCGGTGCTCGGGAAGTTGACTGATCGGGCTTCCTTCAATGAGAACCTCGCCGAGATCGGGCTTCATCACGCCGGAAATAATATTCATCAGCGTTGATTTTCCGGCCCCGTTGCTGCCGATGATGGTGACGAAATCCCCGGGCTGAAGCTCCAGATCAATGCCGAGCAGTGCAATCTTCTCATCCGGCGTTCCCGGGTTGAACAGCTTGGATACGTTATCAAGCTTTAACATTCGCCGCGCCTCCTTTCTTGTCTTTCAGCGCCTGCTCGACCAGTTCGGCCGTACGTTTGCGAGCGCTGTTTTTGTGCTTGAGGAAGCGCTGAAGAGACGGAAACACAAGCGCGATGATGACGATAATCGCCGTAATCAATTTCAGGTCGGAGGCGTCAAGCCATTCGACCCTCAGTGCCAGGGCGACAACGATCCGGTACACGATCGAGCCGAGCACAACCGCGAGGGTCGCGCGAAACACGCTGCCGGACCCGAAAATCGCTTCCCCGATAATGACGGAAGCCAGACCGATGACGATCATTCCGATGCCCATCGAGGAATCGGCATTGGCCTGATATTGGGTGATGAACGCACCGGATAGCGCCACCAGCCCGTTGGACAGACTGATGCCAAGTATCGTCGTGGTGTCCGTATTCACTCCGAAGCTGCGGATCATTCGCGAATTGTCCCCTGTCGCCCGCAGCGCGAGTCCCATATCGGTCCGGAAAAACAAATCGATCAGCAGCTTGACCGCGATCATAACGACCGGCATAACATACAGAGGATCAATCGAAGATAATAGCGTCGTCTCCCCCATTATTGAAACATTGGGCTTGCCCAAAATCCGCAGGTTGATCGAATAAAGTGCGATCATCATAAGAATCCCCGACAACAGCCCGTTAATTTTCCCTTTAGTATGGAGCAGGCCGGTGCACACCCCGGCAATAAGTCCGCCGGCAAGCGCTGCGACCGTAGCCAGCCACGGCGAATAGCCGTGAGTAATCATAACGGCGGCAATGGCGCCCCCAGTCGTAAAGCTTCCATCCACAGTCAAATCCGGAAAGTCCAGAATCCGGAACGTTACATAAACTCCCAAAGCCAAAAAAGCGTAAAGCAAACCGAGCTCTACCGCCCCTAACATGGATTGCCACATGATGTCTTGCCTCCCCTTCAAACGGCAAGGGGCGCCTCTTAAGGATCGCCCCTGGTCAAAACTTTATTGAATAATGCTGTTGGCTTGATCGGCCACTTCTTTCTTCATAGCGTCGGTTACTTCAATGCCTTGAGCGGCGGCGGCCTTCATGTTCAGGATAACATCCAGCTTCTGCTGAACGGTTACCGGAAGATCACCGATTTTCTTGCCGTTCTTTAGCACTTCCACAGCCATCTGTCCGACTTGATAACCGTGATCGAAGTATTTGAAGCCCACTGTGGCAAAAGCGCCTTTCTCAACCGTATCGCGGTCGCTTGAGAAGAATGGCAGCTTGTTCTCGTTAGCTACCTGGATAATCGAGTCCACCCCGCTGACAACCGAGTTGTCAAGAGTGATGTACAGCGCGTCGGCTCGTCCAATCAAAGATTCGGCAGCCTGCTTCACTTCGGACGTGTTCGTTATCGGCGCTTTGACGAGCTCGATTCCATGCTTGTCCAGCGCGGCCTTGGCCTTGTCCGCCATTACGACAGCGTTCGGCTCGCCTTCATTGATAATAAGCCCGAGCTTCTTCACCTTAGGAAATTGAGCGGCAATGAAGTCCATCAGCTTGGTAATCGCCTCCGGATTCGTATCGGATGCCCCCGATACATTTCCGCCCGGATGTTCCAGATTGGATACCACTTTTGCGTCAATCGGGTCCGTTACAGCCGCGAACAGGATCGGCGTTGCGTTCTTGATTGCCTGCACCAGCGCCTGAGCGGGCGGCGTTGCGATTCCGATAACCAGATCATTGTCTTCGGACGCGATTTTTTGGGCGATGGACAGATTGTTTGCCTGATCCGCCTGTGCATTCTCAAAGTCAACGGTTAGATTCTGTCCTTCGACTATACCCGCGTCTTTCAGCGCGGCGATAATGCCGTCGTACGTCGCATCCAGCGACGGATGCTCTACATACTGCGATACCGCGATCTTGTAAGTCTTGGCGTCCGTGCTTCCCGCTCCCGCAGTGCCGCCCGGTGAAGCCGCCCCGCCGTTTCCTGCCGAGTTATTGCTGCTTCCGCATCCTGCAGCTGCAAGCATAAGACTTAAACTAAGCCCCAGCCAGATTTTCTTTTTCTTCATCTCTAAATCCCCTCTTCTCATAATTGTTTCAGCGCGTGCATCGAACCGCGCACCGCAGCATTATTGCTTTTATCAATAAAAGCAATAAAGCGAACGTGTGGCGGCGTTAGCCTCGATACCAGCATTCTATGAACCTATATTATAGGTCAGGTTCTATTTCCGTCAATCTGAAAAATAACAAGTACCGCCGGCCAGAATTGACTGGACTGTTTTTCAACGGCAGATTTGAATCCCTTTCTTTACAGCCATTTCCTTTTGGTAAGGATACACATAACAAGGAGGATCACTGAGCATACTGAATCTACAACTTTTGAATATGGAGCGTGTGTAATGGAAACGAATCAAAAAAAGCTGCTGCTCTTAAGCTCTGTGCTTTCAGCCGCCGTCCTTGCTTCGGCCTGCGGAGCGGCCAATAATGCCGGCCAGCCCCGAGTCAACACTGTCAAACCGTCCGTTCAGTCTGGAGGATATGTCGAGAAGCTGCCTTTTACCGACTCTTCGGGCAAAACGTGGATTCCCCTTGAACCTGCGGTAAAATCATTAGGCTATCGAATGGAAGAGAAACCTGCGGACGGCGGATATGCCAAAATCGGTTACAGCGACGTCATGTACAAAGTGCGTCCGGGCTCTCCAAAGGCCTTCTCCCTCGGCAAAAGCTGCACGCTGCCGGAAGCGCCGATGCGGCGAGACGGAAAAATCTATATTACACCGGCTTCGCTGTCGAAACTGGTTCAATCGAAGGTCAGTTGGAACCCCGGAAACGGCGAAATTTCCATTGACACTCCGAGAGAAGGGAATGAGGATGATCAGCAAAGTGCAACCTCGCCGGGCAAGCTTATTCGCATTCAAAGCCTATCCTCGGATCAAGCCGACGAGCTGATTTCCTACGCCAAAAAATATCTGGGCGTTCCTTATGACTTCGGAGCAGCGCCATATGAGGAATCGAAGAAATTCGACTGTTCCTCCTTTACCCGCCATGTCTTTAAGAAGTTTGGCGTCGATTTGCCGAGACTAGCGAAAGATCAGGACAATATCGGCAGATCTGTCAGCCGGGATGAGCTTCAGTCCGGAGATCTTATTTTCTTCACGGTTCCCGGCCGCTTCGAAAGCGACGCCATTCCCGGCCATGTGGGCATTTATATCGGGGATGGAGAATTCATCCATACCTGGGGCGCTCCCGGCGTACAAATCAGCAAGCTGGACAACGGATATTGGAAAAACGTCATTCTGCATATGCGGCGCGTCCTGTAGGGCGCGCTTTTTCCCGCTTTAACCTCTATCTTTGCCCCGATACCCTAATGCTCAGCGTTTCCTGACGCCCGATCCCCCGCCCTTTTGAAGCCTTTGAATCTTGTGCCTTGATAAGTCAGCTCTCCCCGGTCTCCTTCAACCATCAATCCGTAACTTTGGTCAGGCACTTCAAGTTCAATCCGGGCGCCATTCTGAAGCTCATAAGTAACGTAGTAATTGGTGCTGGCGCTTGTGTCGCCCGAGCCCCCATAGACCTTGAACCGCTTGGCGACGACAGTGCAAGGAGCAGTTACCAACTCACTGGCATTGTTAGCGCTCCACTGCTTAATCCCTTTGAATAGGCTGTACAGAATAGCGGAGAGAATACCAACGGCGACAACTGCGAAAATAATGATAAAAATCCGGAAGAAAGCCGGCGTATCCTGCCAGAACAATTCCAATCCGCTTGGCGGCTCTGCCGGAAATTGACTGCTCCATAGTTTCATTTTCTGCTCCCCCGTTCTATTGTTTAATTCGATCCCTTTTGCGTGCTGCCATTTGGCTCCATGGTGAAGGCTATGTTATGATTTTAACACTAGATCGGCGAAGGAGGTGCCCAATTGTCTCTATATATTGATCGAAATGCGCGCAGCGGGCTAATTCGGCTCGTTTTGGCGCTCCTCCTTGCGCTGGTTCTGCCGGCATCAGCTACCTTTGATTGGCACAGCCCCTTGGCTCAAGACAGTGCTGCAAAAGGCATCGAAAAGCAGGCTCACCATTTTGCCTCTACATCCGCACGCCAGCATCCGAAGCCGCATATTCCCGGCACATTGCCCCTTTTGCCTGTTGAACAGGACTCTCAAACCGGCCCGAATCCCGGTCTTGTACCTTTACGTTCCGCGTTATTTTATCCGATCATATATAATCTGTTGAAGCGCCTGCTCCTGAATCCGCTTAAATTCACCTCGAATTATGTGGTTTACTTTTCCGAAAGATGAAGATATAGGCATAGAACACTGCAAAAATTTCGATTTTTACTCATTGGAGGCTGTAATCATTATGAATTTCAGAGAATGCGATCTGCCCGGAATCGGGAAAAAGTTTGTTCTAAAGACACGCAGCGGCGACAAGCTCGCTATTATTGTACATGATGACGGACGGCGTGAGCTGTATCATTTCGAATACGACGATCCGGACCAAAGCATTTCCATGGTCACACTTGACGATGACGAAGCCAGATATATATCGGCGATCATCGGCGGTGTAACCTATAAGCCAAGGTCGCTGGAATCCATTGAGGTGGCACTGGACGACCTGATTATCGAATGGTACCGGATCGAACCGGGGTATGAATGTATCGGCCGCACGATTGGCGAGCTCGACATCCGCGCCCGTTCCGGAGTTACCATTATTGCTGTCATTGAAAAAAACCACACCAAGCATCTCAGCCCCGGGCCCGAGCTTGAACTGACGCCGGACAGCATCGTCGTTGCCGCAGGAGAGCGGGAGCAGCATAAACAATTCAGGCAGATTTTGCGGAATGGATGTGGTTGATCGATGAACCATATCGTATTTGAAATCGGATTGGCTATTGCCCTTGTGGCGCTGTCCGGCTTGGTTGCCGCGAAGTTCCGCTTCTCCGTTATTCCTTTTTATATTCTGATCGGAATGGCGGTAGGACCGCATGCATTTCATATTTGGCATCTGGATTTCCGGTTTATCGAAAGCGCCGCCCTGATCGAATTTATGGGCCGGATCGGCGTGCTGTTCCTGCTGTTCTATCTCGGTCTGGAGTTCTCGGTGGGCAGGCTGGTCAAGGCGGGGAAATCGATTGCTATTGGCGGAACCATTTACATTCTGATCAACTTTTCCCTCGGTCTGCTGCTGGGCTGGGGACTCGGCTTTCCTCTTGAAGAAATTCTGGTGGTGGCCGGCATTACCACCATCTCCTCCAGCGCGATCGTCGCCAAGGTCCTCGTCGATCTGAAGCGCACCGCCAATCCGGAGACCGAAATGATTCTCGGCATCATTATGTTCGAGGATGTCTTTTTGGCCGTTTATATTTCGATTCTTTCCGGCCTGGTGCTCAGCGGCTCCTCCTCGCTTGGCGGAGTGCTGCTGTCGGCGCTGATTGCGCTGGTATACATGCTGGGCCTGCTTATTGTCGGCCGCAAACTGGTCCCGCTGCTTAACAAGGCGCTTAATATCCGCTCGGGCGAACTGTTTGGCCTTGTGATTTTTGCCATTCTGTTTCTGGTGGCGGGCTTCTCCGAGACCATTCATGTGGCGGAAGCGATCGGAGCGCTGCTTGTCGGACTCGTTCTCGCGGAGACGGAGCATGTCAAACGGATCGAGAAGCTGATCATTCCGTTCCGCGATTTTTTCGGAGCTGTCTTCTTTTTCAGCTTCGGCCTGACGATCGATCCGCTCACCCTTGGCGGAGAAGCCTTATGGTATTCACTGGCGGCAGTGGCCGTCACGCTGCTGGGCAATTTCGCCGCCGGCCTGCTTGCCGGACGGAGCGCCGGCTTAAGCCCGCGCGCTTCATCCAATATCGGCCTGACAATCGTTTCACGCGGCGAATTCTCCATCATTATGGCAAATCTCGGTAAAGCGGGCGGATTGCTCGCTGTTTTGCAGCCGTTCGCAGCGATGTATGTGCTGATTCTGGCGATTCTCGGACCGCTGCTGACCAAAGAATCCAAGGCGATCTACAAAGCGCTGGATAAGGTTTTTAAATGGGAAGGCAGGCATAGGGAGCGAAAGGCGCGGGCTCAGAAGCCGGCTCCAGCCTCCGACGAGCAATAACCTTAGACATTCTTGAATTTTAAAAAAGCGTTCCAGGCTTCTAGGCCGGAACGCTTTTTTACTTTGTGCCGCTGTCCATCCACCGCTTGTGTAACGACCAATTGACCGATGCTAGCGGAACATTCCCCATAACCGAATCAAATGGAATGTGTTGTTCGGATCGATTTTCTGGGCGATTACAAATCGTACTATGCTGTCCTCCTGGTCGGAGGTGAGTCTTTCCCCCAGAATAACCGAAGCGCTGCGCACCAGTCGGCGCACAACACCGGAGTCCTGCAGCTGTTGTCTGCTTACACCGTTAATCAGGGATTTGATCCGTTCCTTGACCGCCGGGTTCTTCATCTTCAGCTTGATGCGCTCCACCAGCTGCGGGCTGATTCCATATTGCTGATAACTCAAGCTTGCCGCACCTCCCGTCATAACCAATCTTTTACGTTCTTCTAAGTATATGACGGTATGGGGCTTCATTTGACTCAATCGATCAGATCCCCCTGAAAAATGTGCTCCTTCTGAAGATAATTCCTCAGCGGAGCATATTCGGCGGATGTCCAGAAGCTGCCGTCCCGGAGCAATTCGGCCGCATCTTCACGGGCCTGTTCCAGAACGGCAAAGTCGCCGGTCATATCCGCAAGGCGGAATTCCGGCAGCCCGCTCTGCTTCGTGCCGAAGAAATCGCCTGGCCCCCGAAGCTCGAGATCCCGCCGGGAGACTTCGAATCCGTCGTCCGTTTCGGTCATCGCAGCCATCCGCTCGCGACCGACTTCCGACTTCGGATCGGCTATCAGCACGCAGTAGGAGGCGTGCTCTCCCCGCCCGACGCGTCCGCGCAGCTGATGGAGCTGGGACAATCCGAACCGGTCGGCGTCCATAATAATCATCAGCGTGGCATTCGGCACATCGACGCCTACCTCAACAACGGTCGTGGACACGAGCACCTGCACCTCATTCTCGTAAAAAGCGCGCATAACCTCGTCCTTCTCGCCGGGAGTCATCCGGCCATGCAGCAAGCCCACCCGGTAATCGGGAAAAGCCTGCGTCAGCTGAATGTGCAGATCAATGGCATTCTGCACGTCCAGCTTGTCCGATTCTTCGATCAACGGACAGATCAGGTACGCCTGACGCCCTAGTCCGACTTCGCGACGGATCAGATTCAACACCTTATCCATCTTGTCCGGCTTGACCCAGTGGGTTGCAATCGGAATACGACCCTTCGGACGTTCGGACAACGTGGAGACGTCCATATCCCCGAAGACGGTAATCGCCAGCGTCCGCGGAATCGGTGTCGCGGTCATCGTAAGCACGTCCGGATTATAGCCTTTACGCCGCAGAACGCTGCGCTGGTTCACGCCGAAGCGATGCTGTTCATCGGTTACAACAAGGCCGAGTTCCCTGAAGAATACATCTTCCTGAATCAAGGCATGGGTTCCAACGACAATATCAACGAGACCCATTTGCAGCGAGGCCAGAAGATCCTTTCGCTTCCGCCCGTTCACACTGCCTGTCAGCAGCGCCACTGTAATGCCAAAAGGCTCGAACATCGCCTGAAGAGACCGGCTGTGCTGTTCGGCCAAAATCTCCGTAGGCACCATCAGCGCTCCTTGAAAGCCCGAGCGGACCGTCGCGAACAGGGCGATCGCCGCGAGTGCCGTTTTGCCGGAGCCCACATCCCCTTGAAGCAGGCGGTTCATGCAGTAGGAGGAGCGCATATCTTGCAGAATTTCAAGCTCCGCCTTCTTCTGGGCGCCCGTCAGCTCGAAAGGAAGACTGCGGACGAACTGCCGCACGGTCGCATTGTCCACGGTATGAACCATGCCGTCCATTCTCCCCCGGTTCAGCGTCCGAAAGGCTTGAACCTTGAGCTGAAAGAGAAACAGCTCTTCATACACCATCCGCCTGCGCCCCTGCTGCCCTTCCCGTGAATCCTCGGGCTGATGGATCGTGGCGATCGCCCGTTTGCGCGGCATGAACTCATATTTGCGCATAATCGGCTGAGGCAGAATCTCAGGGATCAAATCCCCGAACTGCAGCAGCGCCTGGGAAATCGTCTTGCGGAGCCAGCTTTGCGTCAGCTTTCCGGTGACGGAATACACCGGCTGCAGCGTTCCGGTCTTTCCTTCGCCCCGGTCCGGAAATTCATAATCGGTCACCGTTATTTGTGACCGTTTCTGATCCCATTTTCCGCTGACAACAACCCGGCGTCCCGCGGTCAACTGCTCGCGTACATAGTGGCGGTTAAACCAGGTCGCCGTGAACATCCACGGCTCCGCCATCATTTTGCAGCTAAGCCGGGACTTTCCTCCAAAGCGCTGCAGCACCGGAACACCGATCACTTTAGCCTCTACGGTCACTTTGTCCCCATGCTTCACCTCGCTAAGCGACTTCGGACGGTAATCCTCATAACGGAAAGGATAATACTCCAGCAAATCCTTCACCGTAAATATGCCAAGGGCGTGAAGCTCAGCCTGCTTTTGAGCGCTCACGCCACCAATTTCCTTAACTTCGATTGTATCCAAAGACAGATTCATATTCATCCCTCACTACGCGGGCCAAATAAATACGGCAAGTGTACCATTGCCGACATGGCTGCCTACAACAGGGCCTACGTTGGTCAGCACTTGTTCCTCAAGGGTGAAATGCTGAGAAAGCTCCCGCATTAATTCTTCACCGGCCTCAGGCTGAGCCGTATGCCCTACGGCCACATTGATTTTGTCTATGCCTTGCAGATCGGCTTGGAACAGCTCGATCATCCGGGCCACCGCTTTTTTTCGTCCTCTTACCTTCTCCACCGCATAAATGATGCCTTCCTGATCAATGGACAGAATTGGCTTGATATTGAGCAAGGTACCGAGCACAGCCGACGCTTTGCCGATCCGTCCTCCCTTTTGCAGATACTCCAGCGTATCCACGAGAAAATACAGCTTGCGCGCGCGGCGCAATTGTTCGACCGATTCCAAAATCTCCTCCGGTCCTTTCCCTTCCGCGGCTAGCCGGGCCGCATGGACCACCAGCAAACCGAATCCGTAAGATGCCGACAGGGAATCGAATACAGTAATACGCTCGCCTTCCTCCTCCAGCATCGATTTGGCGAGCAGCGCGGACTGATAGGTTCCGCTTAACCCGGAAGAAATATGGAAAGACAATATCGGACTGTCCGGATATTGCTCCAACAGTTTGTGATACACATTCATATATTCGACCGGAGACGGTTGGGACGTAGTCGGCAACTGCTGCGACCTTGGAAGTCGCTCATAGAACTGTTCCGGCGTGATATCGATTCCGTCGCGGTAAGATTCTTCCCCGAACATTAGGGTCAATGGCACGATCTCGATGCCATAAACTTCCGCCATGGACGGGGGAATATCCGAGGTGCTGTCGGTAACGATAACGGTTTTATTCATGGTAAACCTCCCCTTGACTAGTGAAAAAGGCTTAAGCTTCTACCGAGAATAAATAATAATAGATGGGCTGACCGCCTTCATGGACCTCGACCTCGGCATCTGGATAATTAGCTTCAAGCCAGCTCTCTAAGGCAGCCGTCGTTTCCGAATCGGCATCTTGTCCTGTCAGGATGGTCACGATTTCATCCCCGCTCTCCAGCATGCCTGCCAGCAGGGCCTGGCTCGCACCCAGCAGATTCTCGGCGGCAGCGACTATCTTCGAATTGGAGATCCCGATGTACTGGCCCGATTTAATGTCCATTTCCTCGTATTTCGTATCCCTCACCGCATGCGTGACCTGCCCGGATTTAACCCGACTCAGAGCCTCCAGCATACCGGAAGTGTTAGTCTCCACGGATTCTTCCTCCTGGAAGGCAAAAGCCGCCGCAATGCCCTGCGGAATACTCTTGGTCGGAATAACCGTAATCTCACGCTCGCCTTCGAGCAGTTCCTTCGCTTGCTGAGCGGCAAGGACAATATTCGAGTTATTAGGCAGGAGGTAGACATGCTTCGCCGAGATAGACGATATCGCGTTAACGAAATCTTCCGTACTCGGATTCATCGTCTGCCCGCCCGACAGCACAATATCGATGCCCAGGCTCTTGAAGATCTCGGCGATTCCGTCGCCTGACGACACGGCGATGAATCCGTATGGCGCCAGATCATCCGCCGGAGGAACGGCAGGCTCCGCAGCCGCGCTCTTCTCCTCCGGAATTTCGGCAAATACATCGGGACTTGGTGCGATATCCATCCCCGCGGTCAGCAGCTCGCGGTGCTGCTCGCGCATATTCAAAATATGAATCTGCGTAATCTCGCCATACAGCAGCGCAAGATTCAGGACCTCGCCCGGAGCTCTGGAGTGGACATGTACCTTGATCGTCTCGTCATCGGAGATGACAATAATCGAATCGCCGTTCACAGATAACGCTTTCCGAAATTGATCTTCATCGAAATCTGCCGCCTGAGTTCCTCCCAGCTGACGGTTTATAAAGAATTCCATATCGTAAAAGAACTCAATATCCTCTGTCGAGAGCTGAGACTGGGCCGAGGCCTGGATGCGCTGCGGCTTCGTTTCAAGCTTGGCCGGCGGCGCCGCAGGAACTGCCGGAACCGCTGCGCTTACAGCTTGTCCCTTGGCCGAATCCGCCAACGATCCGCTCATTAAATATTCATAAAAACCTTCATATATATAGACCAGACCCTGACCGCCCGAATCCACAACGCCTACTTGTTTGAGTACCGGCAGAAGCTCCGGCGTTCCCGCAAGCGCTTCTTTGGCCTTGGCCAGCACTTCAGTCATCAATTCGTTAATATCGTTAGTCCGTCTCGCCAGATAAACGGCATGTCTGGCAGCTTCCTTAGCCACGGTCAGAATGGTTCCTTCCACCGGTTTGACCACTGCTTTGTAAGCGGTATCGACTCCGGTTTGAAGCGCTGCAGCGAACTGCTGCGTGTTGAGCTCCTCATATTGGGTTGCATAGCGGCCGAACCCCCGGAACAGCTGGGATAAAATAACCCCGGAATTCCCCCGGGCGCCCATCAAGAGGCCCTTCGACAGCACTCCCGCACACTGACCGATCGAAGCCGAGCTGTTCTTTCGCAGCTCGCCCGCGCCTGCCGTCATCGTTAAATTCATATTGGTCCCCGTATCTCCGTCCGGAACCGGAAAAACATTCAGGGAATTGACGTGCTCCGCGTGCTGCTGCAGCTTCTCCGCGCCGGCTAGTACCATCGCGGTAAAATCATCTCCGTTTATAGAACGCTTACTCAATGAGAATTCCCCTTCCTAGCCTTCGTGCCTCTTCATACCTGACATCAAATAGACATAATGCACTAATCTATATTGTACTATAAGCGAACTGAGAAATAAAATGTTTTTGAATTGGTTGACGAAGCATTTTTTACTATGATATTATATTTAAGTATTGTTTGATTGCAGGTGATCGCTACAAGGAGGTGTAATCATGTCCCGTAAATGTGCTGTAACTGGCAAAAAGCCGAGCAGCGGCAACCACGTTTCTCATGCCAACAATCGTAATCGCCGCTCCTGGGGAGTTAACGTTCAGAAGGTACGCATTCTGGTGAACGGTAAACCGAAGCGTGTATACGTTAGCACTCGCGCCCTGAAATCCGGTAAGGTCGAGCGCGTTTAATTTTTGGAATGAGCCGCTCACAATAATTTGATACTTAGAAGAAATGGCAGCGCCGTCCTTTGCGGGATGGCAACCGTTTCTCCGACAAATATAAGACGAACTATAAGCGCGCAGCTTATAATGCTTATATTTCAAGCAAAAAGCACCCTTACATTAGTAAGGTGCTTTTTTCATGTTCCCCTATTCCTTTTGCGGCCCTCAACTCTTCTGAAAGGTATTCAAAATCGCTTTCACAAACCCTCCCAAAAACTTTGGAAGTTTAAATGTATAAAATTTCATGTTCCACCCTCCGATCGGTCCTGCAGCCCTGTTAAGAACACAAAAAAGGCTACATGAGATTTCTGCT
Source organism: Paenibacillus apii (assembly GCF_011043685.1). Taxonomy (NCBI): domain Bacteria; kingdom Bacillati; phylum Bacillota; class Bacilli; order Caryophanales; family Paenibacillaceae; genus Paenibacillus; species Paenibacillus apii. The sequence continues at coordinate 154,252 of NZ_JAAKGU010000005.1, forward strand.
CATGTAACCATATTTATGCGAAGAGAACTTGGCCTATACCTTGGCCATTAGCCCAACTTAGCGGCCCCCGGCAGCGGCACGGATTGCGGAAATGGCCGCAGCCCGGTCACTCTGTCCGAAGACGGCATTCCCGGCAACCAGCACATCCGCTCCCGCCTCACTGACGATAGGCGCCGTCGCTTCAGCAATTCCGCCGTCGACTTCAATGCGCAGATCATGACCAATCTCGTTCGCCCATTCCCGGATTTCCCTGATTTTATGCACAGTGCTCGGGATGAATGCCTGTCCGCCAAAACCGGGGTTCACGGTCATGACGAGAACCAGATCGAGATCCGGCAGAATTTCTTTCACTGCGGAAGCGGGAGTCGCCGGATTGATTGCCACGCCAGCAAGCAGTCCGAGCTCCTTGATCTGATGGACAACCCGGTGCAGGTGCACACAAGCTTCAGCATGAACGGTAATAACAGCCGCTCCAGCTGCGGCAAAATCGGCAATATAGCGCTCCGGATTCTCGATCATAAGATGAACATCCAGCGGAAGGGAGGTATGGGCCGATACCGCTTTGACGACTACCGGGCCCAGTGTAATATTGGGCACAAAGCGCCCGTCCATAACGTCTACATGAATCCAGTCAGCGCCGGATTTTTCGGCTTCGGCCACCTCGGAGCCGAGCGCAGCGAAATCGGCAGAGAGCAAGGATGGTGCAATTTTGATCATAGGTCAATACCTCCGCTTCTTATCTTTCATTTCATTAAAAAACAGCTTGTAATGCTCGTAGCGGCTGTCTTCGATTTCTCCGGCTTCCCAAGCCTCGATGACGCGGCAGCCCGGTTCATGCAGATGGGTGCATCCGCGGAATTTGCAATCCGCCGCATAGGGGACAAACTCGCGGAAACAGGAAGACAGCTCCTCCACGCCAAGCTCCAGAAAATCCAGCTGGCTAAAACCCGGCGTATCGGCCACATAGCCCCCTTCGCCGATATCCATCAGCTCGACATGCCGAGTCGTATGACGTCCGCGTCCAAGCCGCATGCTGATCTCGCTTGTTTCCAGGGAAAGTCCGGGAACGATCCGGTTAAGCAGCGACGACTTGCCGACGCCGGATTGGCCGGCGAATACGCTGATTATGCCAGACAGCCTTTTTCGCACCTCTTCGCTTCCCGATCCCGTCCGCGAGCTGGTAACCAGCACTTCGTAGCCGATCTGCTCGTACAATTTCTTCACATGAACGATGGCTTCTCCGTCTTCATCAGCGAGATCCTGTTTGGTCAGCACGATGATCGTGTCCAGTCCGGCATGCTCGATATGTACAAGAAACTTGTCGAGCAGCTGCAAATTCAGATCCGGTTCACGTACGGAGAATAACAGAACGGCTAACGACACATTGGCGACCGGCGGCCGGATCAGCTCGGAATCCCGGGGATTGATTTCATCAACCATCCCTTCTCCATTCTCGGTCAAGGAATAAATGACGTTGTCTCCGACAAGCGGAGACAACCCTTTTTTCTTGAAGATACCGCGGGCTCTGCACTGAATGATTTCATCCTCCGGAGAGATTTTCCCTTCCCGGAGCGGTTTTACATAATAATAACCGCTTAGAGCCTTGACGATTATTCCTTCAGGCATATGATAAAGCCTTCCTCTCTTCGATTTGGCTTACATTCTGGCAAATCTTTAACTCCGTTTACTGCAAGAGCGGCTGATAACCGGCCGCTCTTGTTCAATGAATTATTTTTCAAATCAGTTGTTTTACTGTTTCGGTTTGTCTTTTTTACCTTTACCGTCAGGACTTGAATTATTCATACTTGTGACAACCTGGGAAGCACTGGCTCCCGTCTGGTTTACGGCCGAACCGTCCCCGGTATCCGGGGGATTACTCCCCGTACCGGGCGCGGCGGCCGGATCGGTCGTCGGCTCGCCGTTGGCGGGCGCCTCCGAAGGCGACTGGGTCGGTGACGGCGACGGTTCAACCGGAGAAGCTTCGGGAATCTGAACCGTACCGTTCTTGGCATCCATGTACGAAACGGGATACGTATCGAAGAACTCCCCGTCACGGTACAAAATGACTGCCCCATCCTTGTTCGGAGCAAGCACCAGATTCACCGACAATACTTGGGTCCTACTGATCGTGCGGGTTCCCCAATCCTGGTTCTCGCCATTGTTGCGCGCATCGGCGTACTCAATCCGGATCTTGGTCTTCTTGCCTTCCTGAACCGGCGAAACCGGCAGGTTGAATGTGTATTCCAGCGCTTCCGGCGGATAGCCGTCACTGATGTAAATAGTGATTTTCTCGCCGGGCGGCGCCGAGGCGCCTTTTTCATACGGCCACTGCTTCGTTACCTTTCCTTTTTCAACAGAGAAACTGGATTCACTCTTCACATCGCCGAGCGCAAGACCCGCCTCTTCAAGCTTGGCTTTCGCCTCCGCTTCGGTAAGCCCGGTAAGGTCCGGGGTAGCGACGGTCTCCTGCCCCTTGCTGACGGTGATGGAGACGGTTGCCGTGTCCGGGTCATATTCGCTTCCGGAGATCGGGTTCTGCCTAAGAACCTGGCCTGCCTGAACCTCCGCACTGAATTCGCCGACCTGGGTAATTCGGCCCTGCTCCATTCCCTGAGCCAGCAGAGCGTTCACCGCTGCGTCATAGGTCATTCCGGATAAATCCGGCATAACCGACAGCGGTTTGGCAATGCTTACCTTAAGAGCGATGGTCGTTCCTTCTTTTACCGTCGTGTCCGGCTCTTTGCTCTGCTCAAAGACGATGCCTTCGGCAAAGTTAGGGTTGTACTGTGTCGTAACCGGCTCCTCCAGAACGAGTCCGACTTCAGCCAGCTTGGCTTTGGCATTGTCCAGCGAAAGATTGACCAGCTTCGGGACCGCAACTTCAGGTACGACCAGCTTTGCGTTAACATACCACACTACACTAAGCATCGCCAGAAGAAGCAAAAGCGTCAGCCCGATCCAAAGCGCGGGTTTCCCCCAGCCTTTTCTCTTGCTGGAAGATGGCTCATCTTCGTCACGGATCATCCGGTCTTCGACAGCCCCTCGCGCACCGAGGCCCTTGGGAATCGGCTTGATCGCGGGCATGACCCTCGTCCTGTCCTCATCGTCGTCGGCAAAAGTCAGCTTTGGCTCGCTTCGGCGCTCTGGCAGCAGACAGGTTTCCAGATCCTGAAGCATCTCCTTGGCAGACTGGTAACGTTCCTCGGGATTCTTGCGCATTGATTTGAGAATGATGTTCTCCACACTCTGGGGAATCATCGGATTCAGCTTGCGGGGTTCCTCGAATTCCTCCTGCAAATGCTTCAGCGCTACGCTGATCGGACTCTCGCCCAGAAAGGGAAGGCTGCCCGTCAGCATTTGATAAATCACGATGCCGAGCGAGTACAGGTCCGATTTTTCGCCGGTGGTTACCCCCTTGGCATGCTCCGGAGAAAAATAATGCACCGAGCCGACAACCGAGCCGGTCTGGGTAATAGTCGTTGACGTCACCGCGCGGGCGATCCCGAAATCCGTTACCTTAACCCGGCCGTTTCGCCCGATCAGGATATTATGCGGCTTGATGTCCCGGTGGATAATCTGATTCTGATGGGCATGATCCAGCGCGTCGCAGATTTGGGTGGCGATTCTTACCGCTTCATCCACCTGCAGCGGAGCCCTCTCCTTGATGATTTCATTCAGATTCTTGCCTTCAACATACTCCATGACAATATAATGAATTTCATCTTCCTGCCCCACGTCATAGATGCTGACTACATTGGGATGAGAGAGGGATGCGGCGGATTGAGCCTCCCGCCGGAACCGGCGAATAAATTCTTCATCATGTACAAATTGATTGCGCAATACTTTAATAGCGACGTTACGGTTGAGCAGAATATCATGCGCCCTGTATACAAGGGCCATACCCCCTCCACCGATTCGCTCGATGACTTGGTAACGGCCTCCCAACTCGTGACCGATCATCTATCCCACTCCTTTGATTCGGGCACAGCGGCCTCCTCTTGATGTTCTAACATAGCGACGCTGATGTTGTCGCCGCCGCCGGCAAGCAGTGCCAGCTGTAGCAATCGGTCCGCTCTTTCCTTAAGCGATATTTCCTGCAGCCCGGCAACCTTCCCCAGATGCTCGGCGCTGACAAAATTGCTCAAACCGTCGCTGCACAGCAGCAGCACTTCACTCGGATCAAGCGTTATTGGAAGCAGATCGGTCTTGATGTCCTCGTCCGTGCCAAGCGCGCGTGTAAGAACATTGCGGCGCGGATGGGTATCCAGCTCCTCAAGACTGATCTGGCCATTTTTGAACAGCTCGTTTACCAGCGTATGATCATCGGTCAATTGCTTCGCCTTGCCGTCCCGGATTATGTAAGCTCTGCTGTCTCCAATGTGGCCGATGTACCCCGACTGCCCGGCAAGCAGCACGGAAACGACGGTCGTCCCCATATTGTGGTAACGGTCGTCGCTTGCAGCCTGATTAAAGACGGTATCATTGGCTTCACTGATTGCATTAGACAGGGCGGTGCTCAAAGCTTCTCCCTCCAGACCGGGCGCGAGGCCATCCAGATTGTCACGGATGGATTCAAGCGCAAGGCGGCTCGCGGTATCGCCCGCCAAATGTCCGCCCATTCCGTCGGCAATAATACCGAGTGTATAGCCGTGAGCCGTCACACCGGTCCAGACCGAATCTTCATTGACGGAGCGCACCCGTCCAATATCGCTGGCATGAACTGTTCTGATCAAAAGATCTCACCTCAACTCCATATGTTTGGCACGCAGCTGTCCGCATGCGGCCGCGATATCATGGCCCTGTTCCCGGCGTATCGTCACATTGACGCCTTGGTCGGCCAGAATCCGCTGAAACTGAAAAATATCGTTGCGGGAGGTGCGGACATACTTGCGTTCCGGCACATAGTTGACCGGAATCAGATTGACATGGCACAGCATGTTCTTCAGCACTCCGGCAAGCTCTTCCGCGTGCTCCGGCTGGTCGTTGACGCCGCCGATCAGCGCATATTCAAAGCTGATACGCCGTCCCGTCTTTGCCTGATAATAACGCAGCGATTCCATCACCTCATCAAAAGGATAACGCCGGTTGACTGGCATCAGCTTCGAACGAAGTGCATCATTCGGGGCATGGATGGAGATCGCCAGATTAATCTGGGTATCCTCCTCTGCAAATTTATATATACTCGGGACAATCCCGCTCGTTGATACCGTTATATGCCGCTGGCCGATATTTAATCCTTTTTCATGGATCATAAGCCGCAGAAACCGCATCGTGGCGTCGTAATTTTCAAACGGCTCTCCCGTTCCCATAATGACAATGCTGCTAACGCGCTCGCCCCGGGTATCTAAAATCTGCTGGGAACGGACGACCTGGGCCACAATTTCGCCAGCCGTCAAATCCCGCTTCAGCCCGCCGAGCGTGGAGGCGCAAAAGGTACAGCCGATTCTGCAGCCCACCTGTGTCGTTACGCATACGCTATTGCCGTAATTATGCTTCATAATAACTGTCTCTATTGCATGGTCGTCATGGAGGCCGAACAGAAATTTCACCGTTCCGTCCTTCGACTCCAGCCTGGTGATCTCTGAAAGCGCGTTAATTGAGAACTGATCACTCAGCTTTGCCCGCAGCGCCTTCGACAGGTTGCTCATCGATTCAAAGTCGTTCACCCGCTTGACGTACAGCCAATCAAAAATCTGTCCTCCGCGAAAAGCCGGCTCTCCGTTATCTTTGGCCCACTGGGACAGCTCTTCAAGAGTAAAATCATATATTAAAGGTTTCATTATCTTAATCGCACCTGTACTTTCTTCTGGATAGTTATAATGCTTTGTCATCCTGCCTATTTTAACATAAATCTCACAAAGGGTAAAAGAAATCGCGGGATAGCGCATATTTTTAAGGCATTGGGCCCGGTTTCTGGGCAAAAAAATTCCTGCGCAGCGGAGGTGATCCGCACGCAGGAATTTATGAATTTCAGGACAATCGCCGAAGAGCCGCGATATAAAAACCGTCACTGCCGAAATTATGGGGAAGGATCTGTATTCCGGGGGCATCTGAGGAAAGAAGATCGCGGAGGCGCCCGCCAAGAGGCGTATCACGGTCAGCTGACGTAAACTGTGGGTTGTGCCGCAAAAAGTCTTCTACCGTCTCCTCATTCTCGGCACTCTCGATCGTGCAGGTGCTGTACACCAGAACACCGCCCGGTTTCAGAAGCCCTGAAACGGACTCCAGCAGTTCTCTTTGCAGTGCGGAAATGCTTGCTACATCCTTGGGGCTCTTGCTCCATTTCAAATCCGGCTTGCGCCGGATCACGCCAAGTCCCGAGCATGGGGCGTCCAGCAAAATCCGGTCAAAGGTCATGGGAGCATATCGCTCCTTCAGAAGCAGAGCGTCCGTTGCAATCGCCTTGACGGACTCCAAACCGAGCCTTTGGGCCTGTTCGCGCACAAGCGAAACCTTGTGCTCATGCAGATCGCTCGCGATTACCGTGCCCCGGTCCTTCATCAGCTCGGCCATATGCGAAGTCTTACCGCCCGGCGCCGAGCAGCAGTCGAGCACGGTCATTCCCGGCTCAGGCGCCACCGCTTCGGCGACGAGCATCGAGCTCTCGTCCTGAATGGACAGGACCCCGTCCCGATACCAGGAAGATAAGGCGAGGTTGCCGCCTCCTTTGATGACAATCCCATAGGGACTAAGCGGAGAAGGAGCCGCTTCGAGCTCTTCGCTTCGCATCTCCTCCAGAAGCTTGTCCCGGGTCGTCATCGTGGTGTTCACCCGCACACTGACAGCGGGAGGCTCATTATTGGCCCGGCAAATGTCTTCGGCAGCAGCTTGGCCATATTGCCGAATCCAATCCTTGACCATCCACAGGGGATGCGAATGTTTCAGGGAAATGCGCTCGGCATCGTCAAGAGCTTCCGGCAGCTTGGGAAGTTCTCCTGCACGCAGCGCGCTGCGGAGAACGCCGTTGACCATGCCCGATATTCCCTGATGCCCCCGCTTCTTGGCCAGATTGACCGCCTCGTTCACAGCCGCGTGAGGCGGAATCCGGTCAAGGTACACGATTTGATACAAGCTCATCCGAAGCAGGCAGCGCACCCAGGGCTGAAGCTTGCGCGTTCCCTTGCTTACGAAGTCTTCCAGTATAAAGTCCAGCGTATTTAGTCTGGAAATCGTACCGTATACCAGCTCCGTCGCAAGTCCCGCATCTTCTCGGGACAGCCCTGCTTTTTGCAGGCTGGCATTAAGCAGAAGATTGCTGTATGCGCTTTCCTGCTCGACACGCACGAGCACATCAAGTGCGGTTTCCCTCGCCGTAGCCGGGCGAGCGCTGCGGGCCTCCCCCGGTCCGCGGCCGCCCTTGCCGCCCCGGTGGTTACCGGGCGGCCTCATTCCAGCACCGTTCCGGGCTTCATCGCTGCGCCGCGCGTGAAGTCGGCCGCGCTCATTGCCTTCTTGCCGGCCGGCTGAACGGTCAGAAGCAGCAGACTTCCGTCGCCGGTCTTCACTTCAACGCCGGCAGGGCCGGCCGCCAGGACCGTTCCCGGCACGGTCTCGGCTTCTCCGGAACCCTCTTCCAGAATGAGTCTTCCGGAAGGGGCTGTGTCGTCGGGATTGGCGGCCGCCCATACTTTGAACGTCTCTCCGTTCCACAGGGTAAAAGCGCCTGAGAATGGGACAAGACCGCGGATTTGGTTATAGATGGCCCGAGATTCTGCGGTCCAGTCGATCCGCTCATCCTCCCGGGTCAGGTTGGGCGCATAAGTTGCCTGGCCGTCATCCTGCGCTTCCGCCGTTACGGGTCCTGCCAGCAGGCGCGGCATCTGGGCCTTCAGCAAATCCCGTCCGGCAAGACTCAGCTTCCCAAACAGCGTTCCCGAAGTATCATCATCCTCAATCGGGACCTCGACCTTGGCGATCATGTCTCCCGTATCAAGCCCTTCCGCCATGTACATCAGCGTAACGCCCGTTATGCTTTCTCCGTTGATAATGCTTCGCTGAATCGGCGCTCCTCCCCGGTACTTGGGAAGAAGCGACCCGTGTACGTTCACGCAGCCCTTGGCAGGCAAATCCAGCACAGCCTTGGGCAGAATCTGCCCGTAGGCCGCAGTAACGATGAGCTCCGGCTCATACGCGGCAAGCTCAGCCACCGCCTCAGGCCGGCGCATTCGTTCCGGCTGAAGAACGGGTAGGCCAAGCGCCTCTGCAGCCGCTTTGACTGGTGAAGGGGTCAGCGTCTTCTTTCTTCCCTGGGGCCGATCCGGCTGAGTAACGACGGCTGCAACCTCATAGCCTTCCTCCACAAGCATTTGAAGGCAGGGCACCGCGAAAGCGGGTGTGCCCATGAACACAATCTTCATTTCCTTCACTCCTCAGTCCGGCTGCGTTCCGCATTGCTGTCGTATACCTTCTCCGCGACATCCGTGAACAGCACGCCGTTAAGGTGGTCGATTTCATGCTGAAACGCCCGGGCCAACAGCCCGCTTCCCGTAATGGTAATCTCATTGCCTTCCCGGTCAAGTCCCCGGACGGTTACCGTCTCCGCACGGCGGACGTCTCCGTTAAGACCAGGAATGCTTAGGCAGCCTTCAGGACCGAGCTGCTCGCCCTCGGATTTGATGATTTCGGGATTGATCATCTTAATCAACCCATGCTCCTCATCGGCATCTACCACGATCAGCCGTTTGAGAATGCCGACCTGCGGCGCGGCGAGACCGACGCCCTCGGCGTCATACATCGTATCCGCCATATCGTCCAGAAGCTTTTGGACGTTGGGCGTAATTTTGGTTACCGGTTTTGCTATTTTGTGAAGCACTTCGTCAGGCTCTTTCACGATTATACGTATCGCCATTTCGCTAACACCTTCCTGTTTTTGAATAGATTATGCCAAAACGGCGCTACATCAACATTTGAGGGTCGACGTCAATACTTAATTGAAGCACCGGGTCGCGAAGCGAATCCTCCAGCTCCTCCGCTACCTCGCGGGCCAGTCCAATGGCATCGATGGCTCCCCGCCACTTCACCATGCACTGGAAGCGGTATCTCCCCTTTAGCCGGGGAAGCGGGGAGGCGACAGGCCCCAGGAGATCGAGCCCGTCGGCCGTCAGCTTGTCCAGGCTACCGAACCATCGGCGCTGCCGTGCTTTGCCCTGGATATTCATCGCGTAGTTCTCCGCCATCCGCAGTGCCACCGGCATCTGCTCATGCGACACCGTCACCAGAATCAGTCTGCAATAGGGCGGATAGTGAAGCGCTTTGCGGTGCTTCAGTTCATCCTTTATAAAAGAAGCATAGTCATGCCGGCTGGCATGAACGATGGAATAATGGTCAGGTGTGTAGGACTGGACCAGCACCTCTCCCGGAAGTGTGTGCCGTCCCGCCCGTCCGGCGACCTGTGTGAGAAGCTGAAACGTCTTCTCGGCCGCCCGAAAATCCGGAAGATTCAGCGCCGAGTCCGCGGTGATGACGCCCACCAGCGTCACATCGGGAAAATCAAGCCCTTTGGCTACCATTTGCGTGCCCAGCAGCACGTCGGCTTTTTTGTCCCTGAACTGTCCGAGCAGCTTCTCGTGCGAGCCTTTCTCGGTCGTCGTGTCGACATCCATCCGAATGACCCGGATTCCCGGAAACAGCTTGCCCAATTCTTCTTCGACCCGCTGCGTTCCCGTTCCGAAGAAGCGGATATGTTCGCTGCCGCATTCCGGGCAGATCTCCGGAGCTGGCTCCGCATGGCCGCAGTAATGACATCGCAAATTATTGCTGCGGCTGTGATAGGTCAGCGAAATGTCACATTCGGGACAGCCCGCGACGTAGCCGCAGCTTCGGCACATCACAAAGGTCGAGAAGCCTCTTCGGTTCAGCAGCAGCACCGACTGCTCTCCCCGCTCCAGTCTGCTCTGAATCGCCGAGTGAAGAGCGCGGCTGAACATGGAGCGGTTGCCTTCCTTCAGCTCCTCACGCATGTCCACGATTTGAACCGCCGGAAGCTGGTTGCCCAGCGCCCGGCTCGGCATCTCCAGCAGCACCGGTGAGAAAAGATCGTCGATCTTGGACCGTGCAGCGTAATAGCTCTCCAGCGAAGGCGTCGCCGACCCAAGGATGACGGCCGCATCGCCAAGCATCGCCCGGCGGACGGCCACATCCCGCGCATGGTATCTCGGATTCTCCTCCTGCTTGTAGGAGGTTTCATGCTCTTCATCCATAATGATCAGGCCCAGATTGCTAAAAGGGGCAAATACCGCCGATCGGGCCCCGACCGCAACAGACGCTTTGCCTTCGCGGATTTTGCGCCATTCGTCATATCGCTCTCCGGAGGACAAACGGCTGTGCATGACCGCGACCCCGCTGCCGAATCGGCCCTTGAAGCGTTCCACCATCTGCGGCGTCAGCGAAATTTCGGGAACAAGTACTATGGCCTGGCGTCCCTGTTGGACGCATCGCTGGATGCACTGAAGATAAATTTCCGTCTTTCCGCTGCCCGTTACCCCGTGCAGCAGAAAGACTTCATGACGCTGCTGCTCGACCGCGCCTATAATCCGATCGAATACGGCCTGCTGCTCAGCGGTTAGCGGGAGCGGATCGCTCGGCTTGAAGTCTCTCCCCCGGTAAGGATCACGGTAGACTTCCACTTCCGTAATTTCAATCAGACCTTTGTCTTCAAGTCCCTTTACTGTACTGGCCGTCACCTGCAGCGCGGACAGGACATCCTTGAGCGGCATGGGGAGCACTGCCTCCATATCGATCAGGAAAGACAACACTTCCTTCTGGCGGGCGGATCTGGCGGGAAGCTTGCTGAGCGCTTCACGGGCGGATTCCGGCTCCATGGCCAGATCGACCGCTTTGAGCTTTTTTTTGCCCATTTTATCCTTGATCGACTGGCTTTCCCTCAGCACGCCCCGCCGCAGCATGAACTTGATCGTCTCCACTCCGTCCGGAAAGGCCCGGGTCAGCTGTTTCATTGACACCTCGCCTCCCCGGCGAACGAAGTCGGCGATCTCTTTCTCCTCCCCGCCGGTACCCAGGAAGATGGGAAACCATTCTTCATCGGGGAACAAGGTTCCCTCTTCATTTACCGGTTCCGGTTCCGTATCGCCAAGCGAAATAAGCCGTTCGGCTTTGCCCTTAAGCGCCGTCGGCAGCATGGCCTGCAGCGCAGAAATCCTGCGGCAGGCGTAACGCTCGCTTATCCAATCCGCCAGCTCTACCAGCTCCGGCGAGAGCGGCGGAACGAGATCGAGCACCTCCTGAATCGGCTTGATTCCCTTAATCGTCCGTATATCGCCGGATTCCAAAGATACAACAAAGCCCTGCACCGTCCGGTGCCCGAAAGGAACAGCCACCCGGCTGCCTACCTCAATCCATACTTTAAAAGACTCGGGAATTGAATAATCGAAGGTTCGGTCGGTGCTTCGAACGGGAACATCGACGATAACCTTGGCGATATCCATTACAGGCCTTCTTCCGGCAGCCGTTCCGCCGCAACGGAGAGCACCCGGCGGGCCACCTCGTCCTTTGAAAGCAGCGGCAGTTCCTCCACAAGACCTTTTTGATCGTAAATCGAGACAATGTTTGTATCTGCGCCGAAGACCGCACCCGGTACGCTCACATCGTTGGCGACAATCAAATCGAGGTTTTTGCGGACCAGCTTGTCCTTGGCGTACATTTCCGCATTTCCGGTCTCGGCCGCAAAACCGATCAGCAGCTGATGGTTTTTGCGCTGCCCCAGCGTCTCCAGAATATCAACGGTTTTGACGAGTTCGAGGGTCATTGTGCTGCCGGACTTCTTGATCTTCGTGTCCGCTCTCTCTTTCGGACGGTAGTCGGAAACGGCGGCAGCCTTGATCAGGATGTCGCAATCCTCCCAAACGGCCGATACGGCGCCATACATCTCGTCGGCAGATTGAACGCGCACCACGTTAATGTCCCGAGGCGGCTGTTCATCCGTCCGCGCGGCCACAAGCGTTACCTCCGCTCCCATTTTCTTGGCCGCCCGCGCGAGGGCAAAGCCCATTTTGCCGGAAGAATCATTGGAGATATAGCGGACAGGGTCAATCCGTTCCACTGTGCCGCCGGCGGTTATCACAACTTTTTTGCCTGCCAGCTTACCGGTATTTTCCTTATCATTCCGCTCAAAAAAAGCCTCTACGCAGCTTACAATCGTCTCTGGCTCCTCCATTCGCCCTTTGCCGACATAACCGCAGGCCAGCAGCCCTTCTCCAGGCTCTATGAACTGGATTCCGCGCTCTGCCAGGATGTTGAGATTGTTCTGCACAGCGGGATGCTGATACATGTTCACGTTCATGGCTGGAGCAACCATTACGGGTGAAGTCGCCGCTAGCAGCACGGTCGAGAGCATATCGTCGGCGATGCCGTGCGCCATTTTGGCTATAATATTTGCGGTGGCGGGTGCGATCAGCACAAGATCGGCCGAATCGGCCAAATCAATATGCGAGATGGAAGACGGGTCCCGCTCCTGAAAGGTGTCGCTGAATACTCTCTGTTTCGACAATGACTGTAAGGTCAGCTCGGTGATGAACTGTTTGGCCGAAGCTGTCATGATAACATGCACCTTGGCGCCCTTTTGTACAAGCTTGCTGCACAAGGAAGCCGCTTTATACGCGGCGATTCCCCCTGTAATGCCAAGCAATATCGTCTTGCCCTTTAACATACTCTTCCCCCCTGCTTCCCGTGTTAACGGAAAGAATCCGTCCACAAGATAACAGCCGCCTCATCAGTGATCGGGAGCAGCCATAACTTACGGACATCCACACGTTTGTGAAAAACGTATCAATATCAAGAAGAAACGGTCTCACTGTCCTTTTAGGAAGCTTAAGCTTCTGAAGCGGCGATACGAGTATCGCTGTTAGGTACCGTTTCTTGCAGAAATTAAGACAATTGAATTAGCGCTCAGCGTATTCATACTTAATATTTTAAAAAAATAACAACCTTCCGGTTGTCAGGAACAGCCCATTCGGGCTATGAAAAAATGCGGATCATCGATGCGCGGGGCACCAGCCTGAGCGGCCGCAGCCCCCCTCAATCAGGACTACGGGCGCCAGCTGTTATCCTAGGAATCCCTGCCGCTTACCGTTTATTCGGAGATTTTGTCATCTACGCGGGTTACCGTGATGTAATCCTTGTATATTTCTTCAAGCGCAACCCCGACTTGCTTATGTGCTCTCGGAGACTTCAGCTCGGAAAGGCTTCCTTCACGAAGCTGTCTCGCCCGGCGGGCCGCAGCGACAACAAGGGAATATTTGCTGTCGACTTTGTTCATCATTTCATCGATCGATGGATATAACACTGGTACACCTCTTCAATTCAATTTATACAGTTTCCGAAACCGCCCAAACTATCTTATTTTACAATGTTCGGCAATAATAATGCTTTCTATTCGCTTACACGCAAGATCGATTTCGTCGTTAACCACTGCGTAATCGTAATGGCGCATCAGGCTGATTTCGTCCTCCGCGACCGTCATGCGGTGATTAATAATGTCATCATGCTCTGTTCCGCGCCCGCGAATACGATCTTTCAGCTCATCCATCGACGGCGGCAGGAGGAACACAAAGATCCCTTCAGGGAACTTTTCCTTCACTTTAAGAGCGCCCTGCACTTCAATCTCAAGGATGATATCCTTCCCGCTTTCCAGCGTCCGTTCCACAAAATCGCGCGGAGTTCCATAATAGTTCCCCACGTATTCCGCGTATTCCAGGAGTTCGTCGGCTTCAATCATATGAAGAAACTCCTCACGGGTCTTGAAGAAATAATTCACTCCATCCCGTTCGCCTTCGCGGGGGCTCCGCGTGGTCGCCGACACGGAATAAATGAGCTCCGGTATTCTCGGCCTCAGCGCGCTGCATACCGTTCCTTTACCGACTCCGGAAGGTCCGGACAATACGATCAGCAATCCTTTTGACATAGTACACTCCATTAATCGTTATTCGTCGTTGTCGTCATCTTTACTGGACAGTCTGTGCGCCACGGTCTCCGGCTGAACCGCAGACAATATGACATGGTCGCTGTCCGTAATAATGACGGCACGGGTACGTCTACCATAGGTTGCGTCGATCAGCATATGCCGGTCTCTCGCTTCCTGGATAATCCGCTTGATCGGAGCCGACTCCGGGCTGACTATGGAAATGATTCGATTCGCCGATACTATATTTCCAAAGCCGATGTTGATGAGTTTGATTGCCATGTTCCGGTTGTTCCCCCCATAAGTTACATCTTCGCTTGCCCGGTCGCTATTCCAAATTGGCCGCCTGCTCGCGAATCTTCTCCAGCTCCGCCTTCATCTCCAGCACGCGGCCGGCGATCCCCAAATGATTGCATTTGGAGCCGATCGTATTCGTTTCCCGGTTCATCTCCTGAATAAGAAAATCAAGCTTCCGGCCCATTGGCTCGCCGCTGCCGAGCAGATTCCTGCACTGCTCAAAGTGACTCCGCAAACGGGTCAGCTCTTCTTCAATGTTGGAGCGGTCGGCGAAAACAGCAACTTCCATTCCGAATTTCTGTTCGTCAAAAGGAAAAGTGCCGTCCTGTAGCTCTGCCAGCCGCTGGCGAAGCTTGTCTCTGTATTCCAGTACCACAGCCGGAGCCAGCCCGGTCATTTCACTTTGAAGTTCTTCAAGCCTGCTCAAGCGCTCCGCGATATCGGCTGCCAGATAACGTCCTTCCCGGGCTCGCATTTCCACAAGGGCCCGAACGCTCTCTTCCAGTCCGCCTACCAGGAGTTCCTGCAAGAACTCCCCGTTCTCCGGCAGATCCGGGCTGCCGTCGCCGCTCTCCATTACTCCCGGCAGGCTCATTATACCCGGCAGATCAAGCTCGCCGCCCACGCCGAATTCCTTCTTCAGTGCTTCCGCTGCAGCCAGATACGCCTTTACAACCGGGCGGTTCAGAACCGGACCGCCCGCGTTCTCCTCATGCTCCCGGTTAATAAAGACGTCAATGCGGCCGCGTTTGACGTATTGCTGAACCTTTCGCCGCAGCGCATCTTCAAACCCGTTCCACTCCCGAGGCATACGGACCACAATTTCGCAGTAACGGTGATTCACCGATTTGACTTCAAAAACGATCTTGCTGCCGCCTAAATGCCTGGACGATTGACCGTATCCGGTCATGCTAAATGACATCGGCATCACATCCGTTACACTATTGTAATTGATTCTCTCTAGCGAAACAAGGGGGATAATTGGCGTCCCGATTTGGCCCACACATGGTTCAGAAGCTGAACGCTCATATCGTAGAACATGAACGGAGTCATCAAATATATGCCGTTGAAGCGCTCCGTTGCCGCGTCAAGCAGCTCCTTCGCGATCGCGACCCCCTCTGCCCGTCCCGCTTCGCCTTCCAGCCCTTTCATCCGTTCACGCACCTCACCGGAGAGCTGAATGCCTGGCACTTCATTATGAAGATACTCGGCGTTGCGTCCGCTGGCGAGAGGCATGATACCAATAAATACAGGAATATTCAGGTGAGCCGTCGCATCGGCGATCTTATGAATCAGCTCCGGGTCATATACCGGCTGGGTCATAATATAATCGGCTCCGAATGCAATCTTCTTCTCGAGACGCTCAACGGCCTTTCCCAAATGCTTGACATTGGGGTTGAACGCAGCACCGATAACGAAATTGGCCTTCTGCTTGAGCGGCTTGCCCGAGAAAGCAATGCCGTCGTTGAGCTGCTTGATCATCCGTATGATCTCGAATGAAGTGAGATCGTACACCGAGCTTGAACCCGGAAGATCGCCGAATCTTGCAGGATCACCCGTTACGGCAAGCACATGGTCGATGTCAAGCGCATCGAGCCCCATCAGGTGCGACTGGGTTCCGATCAGATTCCGGTCCCGGCAGGCGATGTGCACAAGCGGACGCAAGCCCGTCTTCTGCCGGACGAGTGCGCCGAGCGCCATATTGCTCATGCGGCACACGGCCAGCGAGTTGTCGGCGAGCGTCAGCGCGTCCGCTCCCGCGCGGCGCAGCGCCTCCGCTCCGGCCATAAACTTCGAGATATCAAGGTCCCGCGGCGGGTCCAGCTCAACGATTACGGCATGGCGTTCCTTAACGATATCGATAAGGCTCGGCTCTCCGCCTTCAGCCTCGAAATCGTCCGCAAGGTTCTCATGTATGCGAACGCTAATCTTTTCTTTCGGCTCAGGAGCCGTCAGCGTCAGAGGCTCATAGCCTTTAAGAGCCGCCGCGATTTCCGCGATATGCTGCGGCGTCGTTCCGCAGCAGCCGCCGATAATACGGCTTCCCATGCCGGCGAAATCTCTTGCCATCTGACCGAAATATTCAGGGGAGGCGCCGTATTTGTAGTGGCCGTCCACATAATCGGCCAGTCCAGCATTCGGATACACCGATACCGGCAGGTTCAGGCTGCCTTGAAGCGTTCCGAGCGCCCTTTTGATGCCGATCGGACCGGTACGGCAGTTAAAGCCGATAACATCGGCCCCATCATCTTCCAGAATGCGGAAGGCTTCGGGAAGCGTCAGCCCGTCCATCGTCATCGCCGTCTCGTCGACGGCGAACTGGCAGATGACCGGCAGATCGCTTAGCTTGCGTGCCGTCCGGAGCGCCAGATGCAGCTCCTCCAGATCGTAAAACGTTTCCAACATAATACCGTCCGCATTTTCTTCGAGCATCGCGCCGATCTGCTGGCTGAAATACTTTTTGAGCTCGGAGGCTGACAGATTGGCCCGCTTGCCGGCACGGATCGAGCCAACGGCCCCGACGACATAACCGGCGCTTCCGGCGGCTTGTCTGGCGATCCGGATGCCTGCACGGTTAATCTCTTCCACTTTGGATTCCAGACCGAACTTGGACAGTTTATCGTAATTGGCCGAATACGTATTGCTCTCCAGCACCTCCGCACCCGCCTCAATATAACTGCGGTGAACCTCTTCAACAACCTCGGGCGAGGTCAAATTCAATTCTTCATAAGATATGCCGACAGGAAACCCTTTCTGATATAAAAAGGTTCCCATCGCTCCATCCCCGACCAGCACCTTGCTCGCCCAGGCAGACCGCAAATCCGGCTTCACAGAGCAACCCCTCCCCAGACATTAGTTTCATACTAATGTAACATAAATCGTGAGGAAAGATAAGCTTTCGTCCCGAAGCATCTGCAAGATTCGAGCACAGGGCGCATGACAGGCGACTTCCGGCCCCATACTATTGGATAAGGCAAAGGAGCTGAAACCCGTGAAGAAACAAATAAGAAAGATGCTGCTGAAGAAATATGCCGCGATGGTTCTGTGTGGCACGTTCACCATTCTGCTATTGTATTTTGCGGACTGGATGTTCGGATACGGCCTTACCAATATTAACACCCTGTTCCCCTTTACCATTTCTACCGCGGCCGAAAAAATACTGATGATTACCCTGACCGCAAGCTTCCTTATCCCGGATCTTATCCATTGGATTACCGGACGTCAGCCCACTCGGGAACTCGAACGGTAATTCCTGAAGGCGGCGACAATAATCAGGACGGCCGGAATGACAATCGTAAAGACGGGATATACGAAGGTAAGCATCTCCCCGCCTTCCTCCAGATGTTCCACAAAGCTTCGCGAATCCAGCATGCTGGAGGATAAAATAATAATCGCCGAGGGAATAATCAACGTCCGGTAAGGGAGATTGAACAGGTCCGAGATGGCGATCACCGCTGCACCGTAGTAAACGGCTACTTTGAAAAAGACGCCGATAATCAGCAGCATTACCACCAAAACGTCCAATCGCTGGATAAAATCGGACAATGCCGCTTTACTTACGGTAGATAGCAGGGGAAACGGAGAACGCTCCACCATGTCGCTGCCCAGTACAGTAATATTGACGAGCGCCGTGTAGCTGATAATCAAACCGGCTGCCAGGATTGCGGAAGGGACTACCCAAACCGCTCTTTTTTTGTCGCCGATATAAGGCATCAGCATTATGAAACAGAAGACTTCGCCGAACGGAAACATATAATTCGAACGGATCACCGAAAGGGCCACCGGTTTGATTCCATCCCCCAGCATAGGCAGAATGCGTGACCATTCCATTTCCCCGGAAAAAAGCATTAGCAGCGTAATAACCCCGCCGATCATCAGCACACCAATCATAATGATAAACGAGGTCCGTGCCAGCACCTCCAATCCTTTATGCAGCACGTATCCGCAGGACAAAATCATCATCGCGGCAACGATCATGATCGGCGTTCGGTTCAAGGAGGCCATGACCAATAGAGCGCTGCCATCGCGCAAATCGCGGCCGGCTCCATTCAAGAAGATAACCGCATAAAGAATGACCACGACCGCCCCAATCGGTTTGCCGAGAATCGCCCGTGCATAGCCGGATAACGGCAGGTCCGGATACAGCTTGAACAGATAATTGTAACCGGTATAGATGAGCATGCCCACCAAACAGCCCAGGAAGATGGCAATCCAGGCGTCTCTGCCAGCTTCCATTCCAACATTGACCACCAGCGCCGTCCCCAGCTCAAACATGAGAACCAGGGAAAAAAAATGTACGGGGCCAATTCTGATATCACGCATGAAATCCCTCCATTCCTATTCCTCCATCTCTTCCGACGATCGCAAGGAACGGGTCCTCATCTCGGTATGACGGACAAGGGTGTTGACCTTGATGTGCACTTTACACCGCGGAAAGATGATATCCCAGCGATCCTTGACCCGCTTCCAGCCTTTGGGGTTATTCCTCTCCACGTTCTCATTGAACCGGATATAATCGCTTTTTAGGCGCATCGCCATTTTGACGGCGGCATCGATTTCCTTCCTGGTTTCCTCACTCAGAAGCTTTTCCCAGTTTCTTAGTACGGAAGACTTGGAAATATCCAGTGCACCGTTGTATTCTTTCAAAGCGGCTTGCTGGCTTACGCTGATGTAGATATCCGGATGCTCCGGGTCTTTCGCAATAGCCCTGACCGAGGTGTGCACCTTGAACATACTGAAGGTGGCAGATTCATTATTCCCAAAGTCAAGAAATAATGGATATTCAGTCAGCTTGTTGTGGATCAGGCTAAGGCCCATTCCTTCTATGCCATCTTGGAATGCCATCAGTTTATCCTGCTTGAATACGGCAAGACCGGCGTTTTTCAGAATGGCCTTTGGCTTGATGCCCTCCACATTCCCCTTCGTTTCCCCCTTTTCCAAATCGCCCTTGACAAGCACGCCGTTGATAATCGCCCCTCCCTGTTTCGCCAAAATCCCGCGGATTACATCATCCACCTCAATTCGGAAATTGTAACCGAAGGAGCGGTTTCCCGTTTCCAGCTTCTGAACAAGGTCGTTGGCAGGGATTTTGCCGAATACCGTCATTACGGAAAGAATGTCTTCCGCTCGCTGTCCTCTGGACACAAAGACCAGGGTGCTGAGCCGCATTTCGGATTCCCGTTCAAAAAGATCCATGAGATCCTTAATCCCTTCACGGGCGAGCCCTTCGGATATGATGATCACCTTTGAATGGCCCAGAGAGAGAATTCGCGCGGATTGACGAGAAGCGTTGCCGAGGGCCTCATAAATGGACCGGCCGCTTCCTTTGTATAGAGCGACAGGGGCGTTCCCCCTGCTGTTTTTCCCGGTTATTTCATCCGCTACAACGACCTGGAAGGACACGCTGTATTTTTTCTCTTCCGACGGCCCCTTATCGATAGATACGCCAGATACTATTGCTCTCTTGTTCAGTTCAACGCTGTCCCAGCAGCCGGCCACAAAAAGAAAAAGCCCCGACACCACCAGCAGCTTCCATAGTTTAAGCACCGGTCTGCCCATCCTTCCCTGAATCGGATGTTCCTTTGTCCTTACCTGATTTGTCGTTATCGTTCATATGTCCAAGCTTATTCGGCCTGAGATTAACCAAGAACATGGGCACTCTCAAGACCGTATCCTTTTGTCCTCTCACAGAAAACGGACTGAACGGGGCTAAATACGGAGTGCCGAACGATTGCAGACTGTTGACGTGGGCGATTAATACGATCAGCCCAAGCGTAATGCCATAGAATCCGAACATCGACGCGGCGATCATAAATCCGAAGCGGACGATCCGGCCCGCGACGGCTAGATTATAAGATGGTATGGCAAAGCTTGCGATACCAGTCAGCGCGACCACAATGACCATCACCGGTGTAATAATGCCGGCTTCCACTACGGCCGTGCCCAGAATCAAGGCTCCGACCACCGAAACGGTCTGTCCCACCGCTCTCGGCATCCGGATGCCGGCCTCTCTCAAAATTTCAAAGGCAGCCTCCATAATGATCGCTTCGATCGCAGCCGGAAAAGGGACATTCTCCCGCTGGGCCAGCAGGCTGATCAGCATGGGCGTCGGTACCATTTCATAGTGGAAGGTGGTCAGGGCGATGAAAACTGAGGGCCCGAGAAGCAGAATGATAAAGCTAACATATCGCACCAAACGCATGAGCGTGGCAATGTCAAACCGCAGGCTGTAATCATCGGTCGATTGAAGAAACTGGGCCAATACCGTCGGCATGATAAGCACAAATGGCGTACCGTCTACGATCAATACAATTCTTCCTTCCAGTAAATTGGCCGCCGCGACATCGGGACGCTCCGTATTAAATACCGTCGGGAACGGGGTGAATACTTTGTCCTGAATAAGCTGCTCGATATAACTGGATTCCAGAACCGCTTCAATGTCGATTTTTTCCAAGCGCATTTTGACCTGGTCGAGGACTTTCTGGTCGACTCTATCTGTCATATATACAAGGGCAACGTCCGTATTCGTCACTGTGCCGAATTTCATAAACTCGACCCAAAGCTTCGGCGATTTGATCCGTCTTCGGATCAGCGCAGTATTTGTAATGATCGACTCGACAAAAGAATCTTTCGGCCCCCGGATCACAATCTGGGAGGATGGCTCGGCAACGGTCCGCCACTCACCTCCCTTTGTTCCTCCTTCGATCGCCTTACTGCAGCCGTCCAGTAAAATGATGGTGTTCCCCGAAAGCAGTGAGAGCATCATGTCGTTCCAATTATCTTTAATTGAAGTTTCGCCAAGCTCCAGCGCCCGGCCGAGGATGAGCTGAAGCCTTTCCTGCGGCTCCCGCGGCATTTCTTCCGCTGCGAAGGCAGTATTTTCAATCAATGCGCCAACCACGAATTCATCAACGGCAACGGAATTGACCAATCCATCTATAAAAACGGCTGCCGCCCAGACCGGTTCAGCTAGACCCAACTTAACCTTCCGGATCTTCAAATCGGGACTGGAACCGAGCTCCTGCTTGATGTCGCTCAGCGTCTGTTCAAGATTATTCGAAATGGTTAGAACCGACTGGTTACCGGTTCCGGCTGCTGGTTCACCCGAAGCCCCGGCAGACGCGTTCTGACTGTTTGATCCGTTTTTTTTCATCCGCTCTCGCCTCAATTCAGACTTCTTTTTTCCATTATTTACGACTTCCACGTTTGTTATTCGCCCGGGATTGAGGTGCACACGACTAAGGAAAGTGTCATTAAACGGCAAAAAGGCCAACCGGCAAGCTGCCGATTGACCTTATTCATTCTTCTTCTATTTGGCGAAAATCACCTTAGATGGAAACTGACCCTTTGAATACCGCCTCTGCCGGTCCTGTCATATAGACATGATTGTCTTCCTCATTCCATTCAATAAACAGGTCTCCACCCTTCAGGCTAACCCAAGCTGACCGGTCGCTAACTCCGTTGAGGACGGAGGAGACGAGCGTGGCGCAAGCGCCTGTTCCGCAAGCCAGTGTAGGCCCGGCTCCCCGTTCCCATACCCGCATGTCGATGTGTCCGCGGTCTTTTACAGTAGCGAATTCGACATTCACCTTGCGCGGGAACAGCGGATGAACCTCAAGCTTCGGTCCCCAGGTCGTCAGATCAAAGGAAACGGCGTCGTCCACATAAATAACGCAATGCGGATTGCCCATCGAAACGGCGGTAAAGGTAAATTCCTTTCCGTCCGTCTCAATCGGCCGCCCCAGTACAGGCTCAGCGTCGATATCCACCGGAATTTGCGGACCCGACAGTACAGGCTCGCCCATGTCGACCGTTACTGTCTCCACCTTTCCGTCCGTTACCTTCAGCTTTACCTTCTGTTCGCCCGCGCCGATCGTTTCAATGACGATTTCCTCCGACTGCACATGGCCGTGATCATATACATATTTCGCCACGCAGCGGATAGCGTTGCCGCACTGTTCCGCTTCGGAACCGTCCGAATTGATAATCCGCATCATGAAATCCCCGCGTTCCGAGGGCAGAATATATACGAGTCCGTCGGCTCCGATGCCGAAGAACCGGTTGCATAATTTGACAGCCAGTTCCGCCGCGTTGTCTGGCAGCGATTTCTCGCCGAATACGACGATAAAGTCATTGCCGAGTCCATGCATTTTGGTAAATTCCATAGCTTCGTCCACTCCTTCGGTTAATTGCCACAAGCATACCGCAAGAGTTCAGGCAAAGCTATTGATTTTATGCCGAAATTTTTGTACTTTTCGGCAGGCTCCGTCCACCGCCGGCGCCTCCTGCCCGGAGACGCTTCCGGCTGTGCTTCCCGCCGAGGACGCTGGCCGCGCCCATCAGGAAGGTCGGAATGCCGGAGGCGACGAGGCACAGCGACCAGTCTCTGAAGCCGAGGGGCACGGTCTTGAATATAGGCTGCAGCGCCGGGATGTACATTACGCCGAGCATCAGCAGTACGGAAGAGAGCACCGCAAGCACCAGGTATTTGTTCTGAAACGGATTCCGGTGAAACACGGACCGGGAGCTCCGGCAGTCGAACACGTGAAAGAGCTGAGCCATTACTAGGGTGGCGAACGCCACCGACTGCGCCTGAACAAGACGGACCGGATCTTCCGGGGCGACGCGCAGCGTCAGCCAGAAGGCCGCGAGCGTGCACAGGCCGATCAGAATGCCGCGGCTGATAATCTTCCAGCCCAGCCTGCGGGCGAAGATATTTTCACTGGCTCCGCGCGGCTTGTGTTCCATCAGGTCTTTCTCGGGCTGGTCAACGCCCAGCGCCATCGCAGGCAGGCCGTCCGTTACCAGATTCACCCACAGGATTTGAATCGGCACAAGCGGGAGCGGCAGGCCAAGCATCATGGCGAAGAACATCGTCAGAATCTCCCCGACATTCGATGCGAGCAAATAACGGATGAATTTGCGGATGTTCTCATAGATGCTCCGGCCCTCTTCGATCGCCGCCACAATCGTGGAGAAATTGTCGTCTCCCAGGATCAAGGCCGATGCTTCCTTGGTGACATCGGTGCCCGTGATGCCCATCGCGATGCCGATGTCCGCCGCCTTGATTGCCGGAGCGTCATTAACCCCGTCGCCCGTCATGGCGACGACATGGCCGCGCCGCTGCAGCGACTTGACGATGCGCAGCTTGTGCTCGGGCGAGACGCGGGCGTAGACGAATACGCTGTCCGACATTTTGTCGAGCGCGTCTTCGTCCATCCGCGACAGCTGGCTGCCCGTCAGCACTTTGCCGCCGCGCTGGAGGATACCGAGCTGATGGGCGATCGCTTCGGCGGTCGTCCCGTGATCGCCGGTAATCATCACCGTCTTGATGCCCGCCTTGCGGGTGATGCTAATCGCATCCCGCACCTCCCGGCGCGGCGGGTCGATCATGCCGGCAAGCCCGGCGAAGATCAGCTGGCCTTCGGCCTCCTTCTCCGAATCGGCATGCTCGTTCGGCCGCAGGTCGCGGTAGGCCAGGCCGAGGACTCGGAGCGCGTCCGAAGCCATCGCCTCGTTCGCGTCGAGCGCTTTTTGCCGCAGGGTAGGTGTACATGGCACCACCTGACCTTCCCACAGCATGTAGGAGCAGCGGCTCAGCAGGACATCGGGCGCTCCCTTCGTGCACACCATGCGGCCTCCGGGGTGGCTTACAATAACCGACATCAGCTTGCGTTCGGAATCGAACGGAAATTCCTTCTCTCTGGAGAACGTTACGGCAAGCGCCGATGTGGTCAGCCCCATCTTCGCGGATAACGCGACGAGCGCACCTTCCGTTGGATCGCCCTTTAGCTCCCATACCTTCACTGCAGAGGCAGATGTCTCTCCTTCGCCGCCTTTCGCCTTGCCTTTTCCTTTGCGTTTGGCCCGTACTTCCTCGGGAACCGTCTCGTAAATTTCGGCATTGTTGCACAGAGCGCCGATCTGCAATACCCGCCGCAGGCTCTGGTCATTCTTCAGATCGGCCGGCTTGCCTTTATGGAGAACCGCGCCTTCCGGAGCGTACCCTTCACCTGTGACCTCAAAGCTGCGTCCTCCGTTCCAGACTCGGGTGACGGTCATTTTATTCTGCGTCAGCGTTCCAGTCTTGTCGGAACAGATAACGGAAGCGCAGCCCAGCGTCTCGACGGAAGGCAGCTTGCGGACGATAGCCCTGCGCTTGATCATCCGCTGGACGCCGAGCGCCAGCGCTATGGTCACGATGGCGGGCAGCCCCTCGGGAATCGCGGCGACCGCGAGGCTGACACCGGCCAGGAACATCGACACCGCGGGCTGGCCGTGCAAAATCCCCGCAAGCACCACCACCACGGTCAATGCGAGCGACACGTAAATCAGAATTTTGCCGAGCTGTTCCAGCCGCCGCTGCAATGGCGTCTCCTGAGTATCGGTGCTCTGGATCAAGTCGGCGATCTTCCCCATTTCCGTGCCCATTCCTGTCCGGACGACGATCGCTTTGCCTGTTCCCCGGGTGACCATCGTGCCCATGAAGCCGATATTCTTTTGGTCCCCCAGGGGGACCTCCTCGGCGTGAATCGGCTCCGGGTGCTTGGATACCGGCAGCGATTCACCGGTCAGCGCCGACTCTTCGCAGTACAGCGAGCTGCATTCCAGCCAGCGCACATCGGCGGGAACCCGGTCGCCGCTCTCAAGCAGGACGATGTCGCCCGGTACGAGCAGGTTAGCGGGAATTTGCTTCACGGTCCCGTCACGCAGCGCTTTCGCAGATGGGGCGGACAGCTGCTTCAGCGCCCGCAGCGAGCGCTCGGCGCGAAACTCCTGGACGAACCCGAGCAGACCGTTCAGTACAATAATGGCGACAATCGTGACCGCATCCAGGTATTCGCCCAGCAGCCCCGATACGAGCGTCGCTCCCATCAGCACAAGAACCATGAAGTCCTTGAATTGATTCAGCAGCAGCGTCAGCGGGGAGATTTTCTCTCCTTCCGACAGCTCGTTCAGGCCGCTCTCGTTGCGTCTAGCTTCGGCCTCCTCTTCGCCAAGGCCCCGTTGCTTCGACACCGCGAATATTTTTTGCAGCTCATCACTGCCGAGCCTGTGCCAACTTTTTTGTTCCATGACTCTCCATTCCCCTCCCGGTCGTTTCTTGACTTCCGGCGGCGTTACCGCTTTTCCACCCGTTCATGACCAATGTATTCGGGGTCGTCCCGAATTATCACCCTGAGCTTATCCGCTTCGTTTTGCGCTGAGCGGCGAAAGTATGGCATCATAGAGAGGAATGAAATTTTACCAGCGACAGGAGAATTTATAACCATGGCACTCGACGGCATCGTGACCCGCGCCATTGTGGCCGAGCTTCAGGCTTGCATTGGACAGCGGATCAGTAAAATATATCAACCCGGCGATCACGATCTTGTATTTACCCTCAGAGGCGCAGGGGGAGGCGGCAAGCTGCTCTTGTCAGCCAACCCGACTTATCCGCGCGTGCATTTTACGGAAAGAAGCACCCTCAATCCGGCGGAAGCCCCCATGTTCTGCATGCTGATGCGCAAGCACTGCGAGGGCGGCGTCATCGAGGCAATTTCCCAGGTGGGGATGGAACGCATCATTCATTTCGAAATCCGGCAAAGGGATGAACTCGGAGACGTCTCCAGCAAGAAAATCATCATTGAGCTGATGGGCCGGCACAGCAACATTATCCTGACCGACGTCCAGACGGGCACCATTATCGACGGCATCCATCATGTTACGCCCGCCATCAGCAGTTACCGGATCGTAATGCCCGGCTTTGCCTACACGCAACCGCCGGAGCAGAACAAGCACAACCCGCTGGATATCTCGCGGAGCGATTTCCTGCAGCTGTACCGGGATGCCAAGGAGCAGCAGGTTGAATCGGAAGCAGCCCTTGACGAGAGAGCGGAAGGCTCTAGCGATAAGAGCAGCGGCCGGGAGAATGCGAACAAAAAAGCCCTGAATCCACCTTCCCTCAATCCCGCCGGGTGGATCGTCGATACCTTCAGCGGGATCAGCCCTCTGATCGCGCAGGAGATGGTCCGGCGGTCCGCACAGGGCGGAGATGCCGGGACGGCTTCAGGAAGTGGCGAAGTCTCAGGACGGGAAATCGCGATCGAAGAACAATTCGCAGATGCCTTCGAATCCATCATGGAGCCTGTCCGCAGGGGCCAATTCTTTCCGGTTATCGGGACGAACGCGAAAGGCAAGCTTGTGTTTTCCGCAATTCCACTGACGCTGCCTGTAAGCAGGACCAAGCATTACGACACGATCAGCCGCTGCATGGAGGACTATTTCGGTGACAAGGCCGAACGGGACACGGTCAAGCAGAAAGTCAGCGACCTGATCCGTTTCCTGACGAACGAGCGGAGCAAGAATATCAAGAAGCTCGCCAATCTGCAGGCGGATCTGGAGGAAGCCGGCGGAGCCGAGGAGTACCGCATTCGCGGCGAGCTGCTGTTTGCATCGCTGCACATGCTATCCAAAGGCGAGAAGGAAGTCCGCCTGGTTAATTACTACGAAGAGGATCAGGCGGAGATCACGATCCCGCTCGACCCGCTGCTCACTCCGTCCGACAATGCCCAGCGCTATTTTAAAAAATACAATAAATACAAGAACAGCCTCGCGGTTATCGAAGAGCAGCTAGAGAAGACGCATGAGGAAATCCGCTATTTGGAAAGCCTTCTCCAGCAGCTGGATCACGCTTCCCTGAACGACATCGAGGAAATTCGGGAAGAGCTCGTAGCCGGAGGATATTTAAGGGACCGCAGCAAAAAAGGCAAAAAGAAAAAGAAGCCCACTCGTCCGACGCTCCAGGTGTTCACTTCCTCCGAAGGCGTTGAAATCTATGTTGGCAAAAACAACCTGCAAAATGAGTACCTCACGAACCGCCTTGCAGGACCGAACGAAACATGGCTGCATACGAAGGACATTCCGGGTTCACATGTCGTGATCCGCGGGGAAACATTCGGCGACGCCACCCTAAATGAAGCAGCGCAGCTTGCCGCTTACTTCAGCCAGGCCAAGCAGTCGAGCAGCGTTCCGGTGGACTGCACGCTGATCCGGCATGTGCGCAAGCCAAGCGGCTCCAAGCCCGGCTTCGTCATTTATGACCATCAGCGGACCCTGTTCGTGACACCGGATGAAGAAATGATCAAGGGACTGCGCAGCACGTTGAAGAGCTGAGTTTAGCTGGATTTGGCTAATAGAAGCCTTCCATTGAACTCCAGCGACGCTATGAAATAGGCAGATAAAAAGAAGCTTTCACGAAGCGGATTTTCGCTTTTTGAAAGCTTCTTTCATTTTTTCTCCGTTCAGGGAAGCGGCGCTTATGCGTCCATGAAAGGTGCAGTCGAAGTCCTGACTCGCTATTTGGCGAAGGAACTGCGCCGTCTTCGGTGCCCTTTTATGTAACAAACTTGCCGCTACGGACAGCATGGAGAACTTGCCTTCTTCCCATTCGTTGAACAGCATCACGTTTAGTCCCCCGCAAGTTCACCTACTCAAGTCCCTTAAGCCTTCAGTTGTTCCAGCACATCCGCGGAGACCGTTACACTTCCAAGATCGCCGTGAAAGATCACACCGCCCCGCGTGCCGTGAAAATCCGAGCCGCCCGTTACCAGCAGGCCGTATTTTCGGGCCATGGCCAGATAGCGCTCCTCCTCTGCGGGGCCGTGGTCGGAGTGATACGCCTCAACGCCGGCGAATCCGCCGCCGCCGAGAATGCCGCGCACCAACTCATCGTCGCCGTAGAGTCCGGGATGGGCCAGCACCGCCTTGCCTTTGGCTTCGGCGATCCATTGACTGGCTTCCTCGGGAGAAATGCGCGGCTGGGCGACAAAACCGGGCTTGCCCTCGGCCAGATATTTATCAAAGGCATCGCGCATATCCGACGCCGCTCCGAGCCGCACCAGTTCATCCGCGATATGCGGCCTGCCGACGCTTTCGTCAGGCTTCAGCTCCCGGCCGATGCCCCGGACAACGGCCTCCATCGTAATGCCGATGCCCAGCCCTTGCAGCTGCTGGGTGATGGCCTCATTTCGCGCGGCGCGGGTGTCCCTTAAGCCCGCCAGCCTGCTCAGGAACAACTCGTCCCGGAAATCCACATAATATCCAAGGACATGGATGTCTTTGCCGCCGGCGCGGGTGCTGATCTCAACGCCTGGAACGACTGTAATGTCGTACAGCTCCCCGGCCTCCAGCGCTTCGGGTACGCCCGCAACCGTGTCGTGATCCGTAATGGCAACCGCGACCAGGCCCTTTTCCTTGGCTAGACGCACATTTTCAGCCGGAGGCTGCATGCCGTCGGACGCGAGCGTGTGCGTATGCAGGTCGCAGCGACCGGAAGATACGGACCCGGCAGCCTCGAACTCTTTTACCATTTCGCTCATCCTCTCTGTATGGATTCCAGCCGTTTCCTTTCTTCCCATTCCTCGCGCAGAATCCCCATCTTGATCGCATCATAATATTGGCCCCGAACAATACGCGCCTTGCGGACGCGGGCTTCCTCTGCCATTCCGCATTTAGCTGCAAGCCGCATCATCCGTTCATTGCCGGACCAGGTGCCTATGCCAAGACGGACCGTATCCATGTGAGTAAACAAATAATCCATCCACATTCGGAACGCTTCGGTTCCATAGCCGCCCGACCAGTAGGCCGAGTCGCAGATGACAATGCCGATCTCGAACCAATTTGTGACCTCGGACACCCAGTACCGGCCCACCTTGCCTTTGACTTCACCGTCGATCTCAATAATCAGTTGGGAGCGTACCTCATCGGTAGACGCCGTCTCCAAAACCGCCTTGTGCTCCTTCAGAAACTGTCCGTATGAAGCCGGCTTTTGGATCTGATAAGGGCCATTCCATTTCAAATGCTCCCTGTCGGGGGATTCATAGTAGTGATAATAAAGCTTAGGGATATCGTCTTCGGTGAAATCGCGCAGAATCACCTTTGTTCCCGCCAAAAAAACAGCCATTCCGCTCCCTCACTCCCCATCTGGCATTATAAATGCCCAGACTTGTCAATCCTCCGCATGCTTGCGCAGAAAATTCAGAAACGTTACCGCGTGAATCGGCAGCAGCGTCGATTTGTCATGTATCGCGTAAAACTGCCGCTTGAACGAAACGCCCGAGACATTTACGATCTTCAGCAGCCCCAGAGCTACCTCATGCCTGACCGTAGAGGGGGACAGCATTGTCAGGCCGAGCCCGGCCTCGACCGCCGATTTGACCGCGCCAGTGCTGCCAAGCTCCATGACAACCTGCAGTTCTCCCAGATCCATCCCCTTGGCCAGCAGCTGCTCCTCCATCACCCGGCGGGTTCCCGAGCCCTGCTCTCGCAGCACGAACGGAAACCGCAGCGCCTCTTCAAGCGAGACTTCGTCTCGGTCCGCCAGCTCATGATCCCCCGGCACAATCAGCTTCAGCTCGTCCTCCATCACCGGCTCGATTACCATGTCCGGGTGGGTGACCTCCGCCTCAATCAGCCCGAACGTGAGCTGGTGCTTGTTGATTTCCTCCATAATTTGCGTGGTGTTCATGATCTTAAGCATGACGGAAATGTTCGGATACGCTTTGCCGAAAGGGGCCAGAAGTCTCGGCAGCACATATTCCCCGATCGTCAGACTGGAACCGAGCAGCAGCCGCCCTTCCAGCATATGCGTATATGCCGCCATCCCCTGATCGGTCTCCCGCATCAGCTCAATGCTGCGCAGCGCAAAGGGCAGGAGCGTCCTTCCGGCGTCGGACAGCACGATTTTTTTGGTGGAACGGTTGAACAGCTTCGTCCCGAAGTAGTCCTCCAGCGCCTGCACCTGCATCGTCACGGCCGGCTGCGTCATATGCAGCGCCTGCGCCGCCGCGGAGAAGCTTCCTTTTTCGGACACGGTGTAAAAAATATGCAGCTGATGAAAATTCACGCTCGTCCACTCCTATTTTTGCATGACTTGGATTCCGTAACTTCCTTCATTCTCAAAAAGACATGCAGCCCCGGCCGCATGCCTCTTCGCCTTATGTTTGTTCCGGTTTGTCACTACTGAAGCTCCTTTAAGGCTCCATTTAAGTTACCTTCTTTTCCGGCCGGACTGCATGAGAGATACTCTCCTGGAGCTTCGCTGTCGGGCAAAATAGCTTTTCAAATCCCTGAGATCAATATTTTCCGACATTTTCCCGAGAAAGGATACGACGATCAGCTTGTAGAGCGGGTTTCCGTACAGATCGGCTTCGCCCGGCATTTCCACAATGCGCGCCGCCATCACAAGATCGTTGTCCACCACATACATTTCCGGCTCACCCGGAGAATGCGGCTTCACTCTTTTTTGCTTAAGACATTGCCACAGCCAAAAAGCGGCCTCCTTGCCGGTCACTCCGTCCCCCTGGCTCCTGTCCTCGTAACGGCTTCTCGCATGGGCCGTAATGACAAGATCGGCGATTCTATACTCGTTCAGCATCACATAGAACGGCTCGTAACCGCCCCGGCCGGCCATTTCCTTATCGCGCATAGCTATCACACTCCACAAAGGATCTTGGCGCGCATGTATTGATGCCATCTTACCACCATAAGAGCGGGATATACAAGCTTGAGCCCTGAGGCCGGGGAACTATGAACGCCTAAGCAAAGACTTCCGGCAGCGTACTGTCGTCAATCAGACAGCTGCCTTTGATCTGTTTGCATCTCTTTTTGAGACGCGCGGCCTCTGCGGAAATCTCCTCGATTGACCCGAACTTGCGATAACGGTTCGTTACGACGGAAACCGAAAGCGAGACGAGCGGAATTTCCTCATATTTTCCCAAACGATTCTCCGCCAGAACGGACTGCTTCGTCAGATGCGACTCGGAGTAGAAGCCGTGGATCGTCTCGTCAAAGGCGCGCAGAACCGTCCGGCAGCCTTCAGAATACTGATGATGGTCCATCACGACGATAAAATCATCTCCGCCGATATGTCCGACAAGTCCCCCCGCTGGAGCCATGCCGCCACTGATGATTTCTGCCGTCCATTGAATGAGCCGGTCGCCCTCTTTGAACCCGTATGTATCGTTGTAAGCTTTGAAGTAGTCCAGGTCGAAATAAAGCACGCTGAACTGCTCCAATGTCATGGATTTCTTGAGCCATTCGTTGATATTGACATTCCCCGGCAGACCGGTAAGGGGATTCAGGTAACTCGCCGTTTCAGCCATGATCTCGGCAAAATGCAGCAGCAAATCTCTCACGCTGACTGCGCCGCATAACCGGTTGCCGCTCGTTACCACCACATCGTCGTACAGCTTATCCTCATCGCGGGCCATCGCCTGTTTGCTGACCTCCGTGATCGGACATTCGGCATCCACGACTAGAGGAGCACGGTCCATGACCAGCTTCACAGGTCTTTGCATATAGAGCGTGTAGCCGTATAAGGTGCCTATTTTTTGGTAAAATCTCACTCTCATGATCAGTGCAACCGGATATTCGTCCTCGGTGACGGCTATTCCCTGAAGCCCTGGATTTTGCTTAAAAATACGATCCACGCATTCACATGGTGTACTCGGAGCAAGGTGCGGAATCGACTGGCATATTTCTCCTACATTATGCTGCATCAATTAGTGGCTCCTTTCCAGGACAGAACATTAAACAACGACGGGTATGCGTCCCGCTGCGGGAGAGGATTCCGGTCTTCCGACAAGATAACCTTGTCCGTAATCGATTGCCGCTTGTTGCAAATATTTCAGCTCCGCTTCGGTTTCGATGCCTTCGGCAATGACGCGGGTCCCCGACGCCAAAGCGTATTCGCGTATTAGTCCAAGCAGATGCTGCTGTTCTATATTCCCGTTAATGCCCCGGATCAGCGACTTGTCCAGCTTGATGAATTCCGGTTTCAGATATACAAGGGTCTTCAGGCTGTTATAGCCCGAACCGGCATCATCGACGGCAATCCGGAAGCCTTGCTTGCGGTAATGCGCCAGTGTTTTCTCAAAACCGACGTAGTCATGAACCGCCTGTCGCTCCGTCAATTCCAGAACGACGCGGGAGGGCGTCAGTCCCAAATGCTTTAATAAACTGACGGTTTCACCGCTTTTGTAGCGTTCATCGTTTAATACACCGGGACTTACATTGATAAAAAGCAGAGCCGAACCGCCAAAGCCAGCCACCGCCGCACTGCCTACATAACGGGTAAGCGACACCTTCCGGCAGTATCGGTCCAGCCTGGACGTGTACTCCGTCTTTGCCGCGAACTCGTAGAAAATATCTGCGGAATGAAAAAGCGTTGAAGCGGGAGGGCGGTTCAGCGCCTCATGCCCCATGGTCTCGCCGGTTGACAGCTCCACAATCGGCTGATAAAAGGTAGACAGCGCTTCCTCGTTCATCACCCGTAATAACTCCGCGAGCCGTCTGAATTCTGTGATTTCTCTCTTCATCCTGTGGTTGATGTGCCTTAAATAATGCAAAATGGGCGCATCCTCCATTAAGGATAGGTATGATTTGATCATATTCGCTCCTGCATGCTATTCGCCTGAATTTCCGATACTCTTCTAGAATAGGCGCACAATATTAACGGGGGATAAAATTTAGTCAAGTGTTTCCGCGAAAATAATCCAGTTGACCTAATTCTAAAGTCCCGTATTCATTTGCATGATCTCCCGAGTGAAGCCCGATGTAACAAGTAACGAGCAAAAAAGATAATATGCCATACTTAATATACATCTAAAATGTAATTATTTGGAATATATCTTTCAACGGCATAAGAAAAACTCCTATCGGAGCCTCTCGAAGATGTTGCCGAATCCCTCTTTAGCGGTTGTTTTGCAATATCAGGAAGTCTAGTCTTTGAAGTTTATACTTTCTGATATTATCAAAAAAAGGAAGAAGTCCAAAAGAGGACTTCTTCCCTTCCAAGCAAGAGCTTCAGACTACAGCCCGTAATATCGGGTCTTGTCCGGCACGTTGCTGTTGTACTCCGTCTTCAGTTCATTCCGGTAGGAACGTTCGATCTTGCGAACGTAGGACAGCCTGCGCACGTTCTTCATGATTTCTTCCGCACGGTCCGTATTCACGTACATAACCGCGTAATGCATTTTTCGCGAAATGTAATGCAGTGTGCCGTATTTTTCCAGATTACGCGCGGCTTTTACATCGCTTACCCAAATGATATAACCTGTGCGTTCCGCAAACATGCGCTTCTCCGCCTTTCTGTCTAGGGCTTCCTTAGGCGTGTCAGCCGCAGGAGCATTTGCCTCCGCTGCCGCAGCCTCCGCCTTTGGGCAAGGGGTCGTTGCTTGGAACCTTGATGCTGTCCGAGACCGAATAAGCGATCATCTCCGACATGGAATGAAGCATATCGTCCAGCGCTTTCTCCGCCTGCTTGAACCGCGCCACTTCCTCGAACGTTTCGAGCTCGGCTTCCGTCTTGGCTACCTCATCCTTAGCTGCGTGATAGCTCGGATGAAAATGGCCGAACCGCTGAGTTTCCTCGAACAGTTCTTTCTTGCTCTCGAGCTTTCTGATCAAGCTCTGGATTTCGGGACTCGCGGCAACCCGCGCCTTCCAGTATAAATAATCCATCACTTCGGCGGACCGGTTAATCATATCGCCCAATTCATAGGCGCCTGTCAGCACTTCGGCCATATCGACCGTGTTGTATTCCGCTACGCTCATGAATTTCATCTCGACTTCCGTAAATAATTGTTCCACTTTTTTTCAGGTGGACTATCCTATCATACCACAACCGCCATCCGCAGAAGAAGAGGGAAAACCGCGAAATACAGGAACGATCAGCTGAATCGTGTCCCAATCGCCTGAGGACATTTCCAATTCCTGAGGAGTCTCGCCAGTGAAGCTTAGCAAGCGACCGGATACTCTCCATGCCCCCGGCATGATCCGCTCAGGTATGAATTCGCAGGGTCTTCCTTCAAGGGACAGTCTTACCTTCGTCCCCCATTTCAGCGCCTGCTCCATCAGCAGGCGTGCGGTGGAAGCGTGATACCGCCGCTCCTCCTTGATCCAGGCGGACGGCACTTCCGCCGCATCCGGCCACAGCTCCTCCGCCGACTCCGGCGCAGGAGGCATCTCGGCCTGCACGGCGGCGCCGTGGTCCTCGGCGTACCACAGCCCTGCGGCAGGATCGGCTGACAGCGCATACCCGCTATCCCCGGTTTCAGGCGGATCAAGCCGGAACAGTCCGCCTTCAGGAGAGCCTTCGCCGGCAGAGCCGGGCAGGCCTTCCAGCGGATGCATTCCGGCTGAAGCCAGCTCCCTGCGGACCAGTTCCGCCCGGCCTTGGCTCACGGCGAAGTGCCGGGGGCCAAGCCGCTCCAGGCCGTCCTTCAGTCTGGGATGCCCGGCGATCATCTCGGCATCCGTTTCACTCCTGCAGGAAAGCACCAGGGTCTCGGTCAGAGCCGTCCGGCCGATATCCCGGCCCCATTGTTCAAGAACGGCCCTCACCTCACCGGGCAGACCGGACTCCGCGTAATGCTCCAGCCATCGAATGACCTCATCGGGCGATATCCCTCTGGAAGAAGCCCTTTCCAGCCGCTCCCGGGTCAATCTTAAGCTCCACATGCTGTCGATCTGAACCAGCTCCGCGAAGCAGGCCAGGCTCCAGCGAAGGCTGTAGGGCGTCTCCTCCGGGACAAGCACCTCAAGGTCGGGCTGAACGATAATCCGCACCTCTGCGGGGTCAATGGATTCGGAAGATACCGATGGATGTGGCTTCGTGTTCGTCCAGCGGAAGCATAGACTCCCGCCGGTATCGCTTCCGACCTCTGCCCAGCCAAAGCCTGCGAGACAGCGCAGCCAGGCGGCAGACACCTCGACAAGCCCGGGCCTTTCCCCGGGCAGGGCCAGTCCTGTCGCTTCCATCCAGCCGACCGTATCGGCCAGCGAATACCAATGACCGGGCCGGTATTCCGGCCTGCAAATCAGGCAGCGGAAATGCCTGTCTGCCGCTGTCCGGCGGCCGTATCGCCGGGAAGCCGCGGCATGCAGCAGAACGGACATTTCGCTTTCACTAAGGCCCAGCCACTTCTCAACGCCATTTCCCTCAGGCAAGAACGTTTGGTCCCTCCGTACCAGAAGACCCAGATGAAGCAGCAAATCGATGATCAGTACCGCAGGCTGAGGGTAATCTTCGGGATACGGCGAGCGCAGATCAAGCCCTTGCAAATGTTCTTCTTCCAGCTGCATTTTACAGGCGAGACGGCTGACATATTTTTTGTGAACGGCTCCTTTGGAAGTCAGCGGAAGACCTTCCTCTACGGCAAACAGCAGGGCCCGAAACAACTCCCCCGCCAGACCCGGGCCTGTTGCCACGGAAAGCCGAAGCCCTTCCGGCTTTAAGCAGTTGGGAGAGACCGGGAAGAAGCGGCTATGCAGAGTATCCAGTCTTTCGGCGGGTATATAGAACAACTGATTCCCCCCGATTTGCCGCATGGCGCCGATCCATCCGCCTCGCAGCAGCTCCGAGAAGGCCAGTCTGAACTCCACACGGGTCATATCAAACGGACGGAACTTTTCTTCCCTGCCCTCCTGAAATGGACGGTCTGCGCAGGCCGTGCAAATCTGTCTTAGCAGACGGGATGTATCTTCGGACAGACGATGAAACCCGCTGCTGTCTTCGCTCGTCCAATGGTCCTTACAGGTTGTCATAACGATCCCGAAGCCTCCTGTTCATGGGGGTTTCCGCAATCCGGCAGCAGATTGAATTCCTGGGCGGCCGAGTCCGGTTTCTGCATCACTGCATATTCATATCCCTGCTCCGTCAGAAACAGCCGGCGCTTTAACGCAAATTCCTGCTCTCTGCTGTCCTCCGTTACCAACGTATAGAAAAACGCCCGGTTGGCCCCCTGCTTCGGGCGAAGCACTCTCCCGAGCCGCTGCGCCTCCTCCTGCCGGGAGCCGAAGGCGCCGGATACCTCAATAGCGACTGAAGCATCCGGCAGATTGACGGCAAAGTTGGCGACTTTGGATACGATCAGCACAGGCAGTACGCCTGCGTTAAATCGGTTGTATAGCTCAATCCTCTCCTGCTGCGGCGTCTTTCCGGTAATCACCGGAGCGCCGATAATCGCCGCAAGCCCAGCCAATTGGTCAAGGTATTGGCCGATGACCAGTATGGACGCCCCCTTGTGGGCCTCGATAATTTTGACGGCCGTTTCAGCTTTGGAGGGATTGGCCGAAGCAAGGCGGAATTTCTCTTTGGGCGCCGCGTATAAATAACGTTTCTTCAGCTCCGGTTCCATCGGCACCTGAACCTCCACACACTGAACTGCGGCGATCCAGCCCTGCCGTTCAAGCGTCTTCCAGGGACAGTCGTAGACTTTGGGACCGATCAAGGAAAAAACATCCCCCTCTCTCCCGTCTTCTCTGACCAGCGTGGCGGTCAGCCCAAGACGGCGGGTGGCCTGAATCTCGGCGGTCGCCCGGAAGACGGGTGCCGGAAGCAGATGCACTTCATCATAAACGATCAGTCCCCAGTTCCGTTCGTTGAACAGCCCCATATGGGAGAAGCCTCCCTCTTTGGACGTACGGTGCGTCAGCATCTGATAGGTTGCGACCGTAACCGGACGCACCTGCCGCCGTTCTCCCGTGTACTCTCCCACGGACTCCGGAGACAGATTGGTCCGTTTCAACAGCTCCTCGGTCCACTGGCGTACGGAAGTTGCATTGGAGGTAAGAACCAGTGTTTCGCACTTCAATTCTTCCAAGGCTGCCAGCCCGACGATCGTCTTTCCCGCGCCGCAGGGTAGAACGGCGATTCCGCTGCTTCCGGAAATACCGAACCTTCGCGCCGCTTCCCGCTGGTACTCTCTTAGCTCAAAGGCAGAGTCTCCTTCCTTCCAGCGGATATCAAGCGCTTCCCCTTCATGATAGCCTGCCTGGTCCAGCACCGGATATCCGGCACGGGCCAGTTCCTGCTTCAGCAGCCCCCGGCAGGCGGCGCTTCCGGCCATTTCCAAACGCCCCGTTCTCTGGAATCCACAAGCTTCGGCAGTCTGCCTTACCTCATGCTCATTCAGCAGCTCGTCGCTGTCACTGCGCAGCAGCAGTTCCCCGGAACCGTCCGACGCATGCAGTGTGAGTCTACCATATCTGGACATCAGCAGCCTGATCTCATCCTCCAGCCCGGAGGGCAATCCGCGTCCAGACCACTGCTCAAGGCTGTCGATAATCTCATCGGGAGCAGCGCCAAGCGCAGCCGCGTTCCACAGCGTAAGCGGTGTGATCCGGTACGTATGATAGAGCGGCGGACTTTTGACCAGCTCCGCAAACACCGGCAGCCGGTCACGGACGGCGTCGAATTCCGGGTGCCGGCAATCAAGAAGCACTGTCCGGTCCCGGCGGACAACGCATGGCCCCTTGTCAATCACATTCATTCCCCCTTACGTACTCAAGCGCTGCACTATGTTCTATGTACGAGCCGGCCGGTGATTAATGCAAAGCAGGCTGAAAAAGCCCATCCCGGGCATCCGGGAATGAGCTTATAGATCAGTGATGTGCTAGTGCAGGCGATGCTGCTCGGAAATGTCGCTGAGCGCTTCGCCGGCATTGTCCGCAAAAATATTGCGAACCGCCAAATCGCCGATGGATACGACTCCGATCAGCTTCTTGCCGTCTGTCACGGGTAGCCGGCGGATTTGCTGCGAAGCCATCAGTTCGGCGGCCTCATCTACCGAGGTGTTTTGCGAAGCGCAGCGGATACCCGTCGTCATTACTTTATCCACCGATGTGGAGCCCGAGTGCTTCTCGGCGTATCCCCGGATGACCAGGTCACGGTCGGTAACAACGCCGATAAGCGTATGTCCGTCCTCGAAATCCACAACCGGGATAAATCCGGTGTCGTTATCTTTCATTTTGACAGCCGCTTCATAAATATTGTCCTGCAGAGTCACGGTAACCGGCTGGGTGGTCATAACTTCCTGGACTGTTTTCTTCAATGAAGAACCCTCCTTTTCGCTTGACGGACGGCCGGCCTTCGCCCGACAAAAGCCGAACGGCTTCTGTAAAACGCGCAGGCCGCATCCGTATTACGTAAATAGGTTCTCCGTTAACCGCAAAAATATTCTGCACTCATTCGTTCAGACAGGAATCGGCCATCGCGACCATCAGCTTGAGGCCATGAATCATCGCGTCTTCATCGAAATCAAATTTGGCGTGATGATGCGGATAAATCGCAGCCTTCTCCGGATTGCCCGCTCCAACGAACATGAAGCAGCCCGGCACCTCACGTACATAATAGGAGAAGTCCTCGGCAGGCATCAGCTTTTCCATGACCGTCACTTGAACCGAACTTCCCAATGCTTCCGGGGCCACCCGGAAAAAGCGCGCCGTCTCCCCTTCATGATTCACCAGCGGCGGATATCCCATCAAATAATTCAGCCTCGCCTCCGCACCGTAGGCCGCGCAGACCGATGTTACCATCTCTTCGACCCGGCGCCTGAGAAGCTGCCGCGTCTCATCGTCGAAGGCCCGTACCGTTCCGGTCAGCCGGGACTGCTCCGCGACAACATTCTGGGCATACCCGCCTTGAAAGGTGCCCACGTTCAGAACGGCCGGGCGCAGCGGGTCCACCGACCGGCTGACAATGCTGTGCAGCTGCGTCACGAGCGCGGCTCCGGCCAAGATGCTGTCGACCGTCCGGTGAGGCGTCCCGGCATGGCCGCCCTTGCCGATAATGTCGATAAAAAACTCATCCGCCGAAGCCATCAGTGGGCCCGGCGCGCTCGCTACAGTTCCGACCGGCAGCGGCGTCCACAAATGAAGCCCGTACACGGCATCGGCCCCGTCCAGTACCCCTTCGTCGATCATTCCGAGAGCTCCGCCGGGGCAGACCTCTTCCGCTGGCTGGAACAGAAAGCGCACCTCGCCGCGCAGCTCTTCCTTGCGGCTGCTGTAATAGCTCGCCGCCGCCAGCAGAATGGATGTATGCCCGTCATGACCGCAGGCATGCATAACGCCGCTATTCTCCGAAGCGTACTCGCATTCCTTCTCATCCTGGATCGGCAGCGCGTCCATATCCGCCCGAAGAACAACGGTCTTGCCGGGGCTTCCGCCTTTCAATATCCCCGTAACGCCGTACCCTGACGCGCTTTTCTTCACTTCGATACCAAAGCTCTCCAGTTTCTCAGCCACAAAATCCGACGTCTTCCGTTCCTGATACGACAGCTCCGGATTGCGGTGCAGATGGCGGCGCCAGGCCACCATATCCGGCTGCAGGATTTCAATCGGTTTTTGCTCCATATTATCCATTCCCTTCGCATTGGCCGCTCCCATTGAAGGCTCCGCCTGTTTCCGGCTTGTCTCCCCATGAAGCGGCAGTCTGCTTTTATTGTAGCAGAAATGGCATTGTCCGGGTATTCCGTCCTGCTTTCAGCCCTTGCATAGCCCTGTCAAACATAATATCATGAGGAAGAATAAGGCACTTGCCAGGCGGGATCACTTGTTTGGATTTACATCATAAGGAGGTTGGCACGCCATGATTTTTGAGAACACGGGTCTTGTAGGGCTGCAAAGCGATCTTCTTTATTTGGATGAGAGCGCCGAAAAGGCGGGGTTCATCCGCTGGCAGTGGGAATATTACCGGGCTACATATGACTGCAAAATCAAAGACTCCGCGGGCGGCGGGGATTACTTTCTGCGAATCAATACGCGAGCCGTTGAGGGCAAGCTGGAGAAGCCGGATACCGTGCTGGCGATTGAAGCCGTTTACTTGGGCAAAGCGACCTTTCCCCACGGTCTGGAATACGAATCTCCGGTCCCTGAAACCGTGCTGAACACAGCCGGTGAACGGATTCTGGAACTCAAACGACTTCTTGAGACATGAGAGCAGACTGATGATGAAGAAGAATGAAAACCCGCCCGCAAAAGGAACACCCGATTTTCAACTCTTGATCCTGACACTGCTGCTTGTCGGATTTGGCCTGATTATGGTTTTCAGCTCAAGCTCCAGCCTTTTTTTCAAAAATGATCCGCTGTACTTTTTGAAGAGGCAGCTCGTATGGGTCCTTCTCGGAACCGTCGCAATGTTCGTCACCATGAATATTCACTACAGCAAGTTCAAAAAGTGGTATGCGCCGCTATTTATAATTACACTTATCCTGCTGCTGTTCGTGGCTTCGACCGAAAGGGTCAATGGAGCGCGGAGCTGGCTTAACATCGCCGGAATGGGCATCCAGCCGACAGAGCTTGCCAAAATATCGATTATCCTGTATCTGGCCGCTTTAATCACGAAAAAGGGCGAACGCCTGCGCGACCTGAGAAGCGGATATATTCCGGTTATGGTTATTGTCGGCATAGTTGCCGGTTTAATTATGATGCAGCCGGATTTGGGCTCCTGCCTCATTCTTGTCGCCACCAGCGGTCTTGTCATTTTCGCCGGAGGCGCGAGTCTCAAGCATATTTTAGGATCGGTCATGCTTCTTGTTCTCGGCGCGGGTCTGGTATTGGGCGCGAAAATGGCGATCGACTCCCTGTCTCCGGGGACGGAGCAGACGGCAGCCAGCCATGATTACCGCAAAGGCCGGATCGATGCCTTTCTTGATCCGTTTCAGGATGCCGAAGGCGCCGGATACAACATCATTCAATCCCTGACCGCGCTTGGAGAAGGCGGCCTCGGTGGCGCCGGGATCGGAAAAGGCGTTCAGAAGCTGCATTACCTGCCTTACCCGTACACGGATTTTATTTTCGCCGTGATCGGAGAAGAGCTGGGCTTTGCCGGCACACTGCTGTTCCTTCTGGTCTATCTCTATTTTCTCTGGAGAGGCATTCTCGTGGCCCTAAGGTGCAAGGACCCGTTCGGAACCCTTGTGGGCATCGGTGTTATGGGCCTTATCGCCATTCAGGCTTTTGTCAATATCGGCGGCGTCACGAAGACGATTCCGCTGACCGGGGTCACGCTACCTTTCATCAGCTACGGCGGTTCTTCGCTGCTCGTTACCATGCTGTCGATGGGCATTATCCTTAACATCTCGCGGGAAACGGCCCGTCCGGTGAAGGAGGAGCATACAAAATCGGTCCGAATCACGCGATCAGTATCCCGCTAATGATTTCGCCAAGGCTATACAACAAAAGGGTGTCTCATTCCTACCTTGACGGTACGGAAGAGACACCCTTTTTCTATGCCGCTTGATCGGTAAATCCTTGCGTTCGAAGGATCTGTATTACGAAATTTCATCGTTCTTGAAAGCAACGCCTTCCACCTTGACATTCACTTCGACGACTCTTAGACCCGTCATGCTCTCTACCGCTTCACGCACGTTCTGCTGCAGCATGCGGCAAACCTCGTGAATCGGTGTTTCGTACAGTACGAAAATCCGCAGGTCAATCGCCGCCTCCAGCTGTCCTACTTCGACGGTAACGCCTTTTTGCACGTTTTTG
This sequence comes from Paenibacillus apii, assembly GCF_011043685.1. NCBI lineage: Bacteria > Bacillati > Bacillota > Bacilli > Caryophanales > Paenibacillaceae > Paenibacillus > Paenibacillus apii. The sequence goes on from NZ_JAAKGU010000005.1 coordinate 195,779, forward strand.
CCGCTGAGACGCTTGGCCCAGCCTTCCGACAATCCGCCTGACATGGCTGCGATTCCCGGAGTCTCCAATGCAGCCATTCCGGCAATTTTTGAGACTACGTCATTAGAGATTCGAATATTTCCCTTTTCCAGTTGAAGTTGTTCCGCCATGCCCTTTCCCCCTTACACTCATTATCAATTATTGTAATTCCTAAACAGGCTAAAATGCAAATGGCTTTCGGCGCGTTCGTTTACATACCGGAATAATTTGGGTATATTGAGATACATACATAACATTGATTGGGGTGTGTTTGAAATTGAAAAAATGGATTTCGCCGTCGCTTCTTGTCATCACCTTCGCAATCAGCGCTATTGCACATTACGCTAACTGGGATCACACCATTCAATTCGTGCTGTCCTCCATCGCTGTCGTATTTGTTGCAGGATTCCTCGGCAGGGCAACGGAGAGCGTAGCCCACTATGCTGGTCAACGGCTGGGAGGGTTCCTCAATGCCACATTCGGCAACGCGGCCGAGCTGATTATCGCTTTTTTCCTCGTTAGAGAAGGTTTGTACGACATGGTAAAAGCGAGCTTGACCGGCTCCATCATCGGCAACCTGCTGCTTGTACTGGGTCTTAGTATTTTCGCGGGCGGATTAAAATTCAAGGTGCAAAGTTTCAATGTTACACTGGCCGGGATGAACGGCTCGCTAATGATCGTGGGCGTTATCGCCTTGTTCGTTCCAGCCATGTTCCTAACGACTCATTCGATTACCGAAGGGGAGACGGATACGCTCAGCCTGGTCGTCGCGGGGGTTCTGATCGCCTCCTATATTGCCTGGCTCTTCTTCTCGATGATTACGCACAAGAAATATTTGGATGACGTGACCGATGACCAAGAGGAAGAGCTTCCGAATGAGCATGCTCCATCATGGTCCAAAGGCAAATCGATTTTGTACCTGATTCTCGCCACCGTCATGGTCGCGTTCGTCAGTGAATGGCTGGTCGGCACACTGGAAAGTCTGACCGAACGATTCGGACTCAGCGAGCTGTTCGTCGGCGCCTTCCTGGTTGCGATTATCGGTAACGCTGCGGAACACAGCGCCGCCATCCTTCTTGCCATGAAGAACAAAATCGGCGCAGCCGTGGAAATCGCGGTCGGCAGCAGCCTGCAGATCGCCTTGTTCGTGGCGCCTGTGCTTATTTTCGCCAGCTATTTCACCGGTAATACGATGGATATTGTCTTTACCACCATCGAGCTGGTAGCGATCGCTGTAGCGGTCTTCATCGCCAGATCGATTACCCAGGACGGCAAGACCAACTGGTATGAAGGATTGCTGCTACTAGCCGTCTATATAATCCTCGGCGTTTCTTTTTACCTCGTATAAGGGTAAAAACGACAAAAATCGCGCATGTGACCACATGCGCGATTTTTTTATGACGGGTTAGTCCGGTGTATTCTTTTGAAAGAAGAACCTGCCTATTGCTTCGCCTTCTCATTCAGCATTTCATACAATACCGCCAATTCCCGTTCGAGTTTGCTTACAATTTCTTTGCCCGTAAGCTCAGACAGCAGTCCCGCTCTGACCGCGAAGTCGACTTCTCTGGAGAAACCGTACATTTGAGTATCCAGTACTTCCTCATAGAGAGGGCAGTAGCGCGTTGCCAGATTCTCCATCTGCACTTCAATGAGCTTCTGAATCTTATCGGCGTCTTCTTGCAAAAGAGCGACAGCCTTGATGTTCAGTTGTTCCTGCAATTCCGACGAAGTCATGCATCTTCCCCCCCATGTCCAAATTTACAGCTCCGGCACTATTGATTTAATATTAGTCGAAATCGGTTCCCAATACAAGAATGCACTTGGTTCACCTGTATTAAAAAGCCCTGCCGGTCCCGGCAGGGCTTCTAGAAAACGGATGTTATTCCTCGACGACTGTAAACTTCAGACCATGCTTGGCAAATACTTCGCTCATTGCCTTCTTCGCATCTTCGGCATCCGCTCCGTGCACATGCAGTTCATAATCCTGGCTCGCTACCAGAGTCGTGAACAAACCGAGAATGCTTTTGACGTCGATGTACTTGTTGTCAGCCTGAAGAACAATCGATGAGGCGAATTTACTCGCCGTTTGTGCAATTTCCACGATTGCTGCGTTGTTACTGTTTGTGGACATGTGGGATCCCTCCGCAACTGATTTTAGAAATTTATATGCTGTATAATCATTTCCATGATACATTGAATCCGCTTACCGGCGCAAGGATTTATCTAATATTTATCTTCTATTTCAAATGCTCCGGGTTGAGAGCTTCAAGCTCCGGTATGACGAACAGGCCATCTTTGCGAATGAGTCTGTCGTCAAAATAAATTTCCCCGCCGCCGTACTCCGGCCGCTGGATCAGCACAAGGTCCCAATGGATGGAGGAACGGTTGCCGTTGTCGGTCACCTCGTACGCCTGACCCGGTGTAAAATGCAGGCTGCCGGCGATTTTTTCATCGAACAGAATATCCTTCATCGGATGTAAAATATACGGGTTAAAGCCGATGGCGAATTCGCCGATATAGCGCGCCCCTTCGTCCGAATCCAAGATATCGTTCAGGCGGACGGTATCGTTGCTGGTCGCTTCAACAATTTTGCCTTGTTCAAAAGTAAGCTTGATGTTCTCAAACGTAATGCCATTATATACCGTTGGCGTGTTATAGCTGATCGTACCGTTGACCGAATCACGCACAGGCGCGCTGTACACTTCGCCGTCTGGAATGTTTCTATGACCTGAGCATTTCTGGGCGCCGATGCCTTTGATGGAGAAGGAAATGTCCGTTCCCGGCCCCGTGATCCGCACCTTGTCCGTATTGCTCATAAGTTCCGCGAGCGGGTCCTGCGCTTTATCCATATTGGCGTAATCAAGGTTGCAGACGTTGAAGTAAAAATCCTCAAAAGCTTCCGTGCTCGTATTGGCGAGCTGTGCCATGCTGGAGTTCGGATACCGAAGAACCACCCATTTCGTATGTTTTACCCGCTGTTCGCTATGTACCGGATGGGAATACAGTGAATTGTAGAGACGCATTTTCTCTTCGGGCACGTCCGACAAGTCGTTGACATTCTCGCCGGCACGAATGCCGATATACCCTTGCATTTGCTTCATGCGGTTCAAATCGATCTCAGCCCAAGTACGAAGGCTTTCCTCCGTCGCGGTCATCAGCATGCTGCGCAGCACGGAACGGTCAATTAGCTGCACAAAAGCACGGCCGCCGGCCTTGCCGATTTCCTCTACAATTGCTTTTACCAGATCGCGTTCGCTGCCGACCATTTCGACCAGCACATTCTCTCCCGGTTGTACATTTACGGAGTAGCCTACCAGATTTTCGGCTAATTTTTGAATTCGGGGATCTTTCATCTCTGTTCTTCCTTCCTTCGCCTAGCTTTTTATTTCTTGTTCTTTCCAAAATTCAGCATGCTTCCTTATTGTAGCACGACCAAGTGGAAGCGCAAGTGGACCGCCTTGGACGCCCTTCTTTTAGCGGTAGCCATAGAAGTCCACCCGTGATACATACGTCTCCCGGCGAGTCTGTCCCTTTGTTGTCATGTAAGTGATTGTCCGTTGTCTGGACATGCTTTTGGGCAAATTACGCCTCGCATCCACCTTGACATGGTAAACGGTCTCCACCGCAGCATTTTTCAGTCTGCGCTCCAGTTCTCCGTTCTCTTTTAACCAAAGCGTTTCCAGCTTGGAGGTATCTGCTCCCATCCCTGCACTCAAATCCGGCAAACGGGAATATGCCGCGCGAATCGCTTCCATCTCCGCCTTCAGCTCGGCAGCCAGCTGGTCCTGGGCCTGCTGCGGGGAAAGCTCTATTCTCAGCAGGCGCATTCCCCGTCCCGCTCCATCTTCATTCGTCACCATTTTGCTCATGCTCTTGAGCTCTTCAAGCTGACGGATGGGGTTCAGACCCGGGAGAGGGTTGACGGACCGTTCATCGCTCTCTGGAAGCACCTGCCATGCTCCGTTTCTTTTCTCCAGCCTGCTGTAAAGATTCGCTCTGGCCGACTGCTCCGTAAGTACGCCCCGTGAATTCGCAGAGTCCGGCAAAAGGGTGTACAAACGCAGGGTGCTGTGATGGTTCATCTCCCCACCGTAATATACCGAACCTTCAGGCAGCTGCCTGCCATCTACCAGAAGCGCCGCCTGCCCCTCGAATGTCACGCCGTCAGTTCCCGTCAACCCGGCCAACGCCAGATTCAGCATCTCCCCGGCCGGTTTCCCGTCCATCACGCTGCAGCCGCCGGTTAATCCGCAGAGAATCGCCAGCAGCACCGCCGCCCTTTTGGCTTGCGAAATCATCATAGGCCCCATTCCCTCTTTCCATCACTTAGTAACTATATCGTTTCCCTGTCGATGGGGCTTATGCAAAAAAAGCCCTTGAAAACGAGGGGGTTCGCGTCTCCAAGGGTGCTATCTCTTTCAATTCATGCTTTCGATCTCTCCCGAACTGTGGTCTATCATAATTTTGTTGCGGCCGTTGTTCTTGGCCTCGTACAAGGCCATGTCCGCTCTGTAGAACAGAGAGTCCAGGCTCGCCTGGTCCTGCTCCGTCCAGTTCCACTCCGCAATGCCGCAGGATATGGTAACGCTCGGGTTCGTCTCCTTCTGAACCCGCTGACGGATCCGTTCCGCTACGGAATAGGCCTGCTCGGCACCGAGCTGCGGCAGATAGACCGCTAGCTCTTCGCCGCCCCACCTTGCGGCCAAATCCCCCTGACGGATCGACAACCGAAGGATATCACTCACCTGCTTCAGGATAAGGTCGCCCTTCTGATGGCCGTATGTATCGTTCACCGATTTGAAATGGTCTATGTCGACGACGACAAGGGTGCCGCAGAAATCGCCGTTCTGCTTCTCCTTGATGGTCTGGTCGAGAAAATGCCTGGCGTAAAGTCCGGTTAACGTATCCCTGTTCGCCAGCCGGTGGACCTCCGCATGCAGCAGCGCATTGCCCACGGCAAGGCCGATATGTCCGGCCATCGCCTGGAGCAGACGGAAATTATCATAGGTGAAATAATGCGGCTCCCTGTGGGACAGCATAATCGCTCCCCGCACCTCACCGCCTACACTGAGCGGAGTGGCGATAAGCGACTGCGATTCAGTCAAATCCATCAATTGGGACTTCGTTCCCGACTGATCCGGGTATTCGGGGATGATGACCGTTTCGCCGGAGGCGTACACCTTTCCGCCAATTCCTCTGTCGACTTCTATCAATTCATTGATCAGACCGGGATGGTTGCAGGCGACCGCTTCAAGCCCGCCCCTCTCCTCGTTATAATGCAGAATGCAGCAGTAATCGGTTTCGAACATTTTCATCAATTCTTCAAAAGCCGCCTCAAACGTCTCGCTCAGCCCGAGGTTCTGATTGAGCCGCCGTGTCAGTTCATTGGTCATCTGCAGCTCGCGGATGAGCTGATTCGAACGTTCGTACAGCTTGGCGTTCTCAAAGGCGGTTCCCGCGGTTCCCGCCACCATGGACAGAAAAGGCAGATCCACTTCCGGCCAGGCGGGACTAAGCATCACCAAGTGAAACACGCCGTATACGCCCTGTTTACCGCCAAGGGGCAGACCGATCTCCACTTTCCTGTCATCCTCAGTATATGGCCGCAACGCCATGCTGCCGTCTTTGAATGCCTTTAACCGGACGTCCTCTTCATCCAGATCAAGCGGAAGAGGCTTCACCTGCGGATGCGAGCTTAGGTGATCCTGGGACATGTATAGCGTCAGTCTGACGTCCGGATACATCGTCATTATGCTCGCTATCACTTCCGTCAGCACGGCATCGACATCGATGTTGTCATGCATCCGCTGCACGATCTGGAACAGCAGGGTACGGCGGCTGCTTTCGCGTTTGGCATGATTATGTACATTTGCAAGATCAGCTACAAACATATGTTCAAACTGCCTGTAGAAGCAGGTGACGTAGTGCCGGGCCATTCCTTCGGCGGTATTGCGTCCGCCACTTGCAAAATGCTCAGCCGGCATTGCGCAGCCGAAGAGGGCAAATATTTCCCCCTTGGAGCGCGTAGTCATCGGCATTACAAAAAAAGCCGTTTCGTCTCCATTCTCCTCAATCTGAAGCGTACACTCTTTGGTCGTGCTTAGGCTTAAAGTAGCAACCTGCTCCCACAAAGAGTTGTCCGGTTCACTGACACCGCTGCTGCCCGCCAGCCATTTGCCCGCATAATCGAACACGCACCATTTCCACGATTCCGCAAAAGACATGGTGGAGCCCCTTTTGTACCATTCATGAAAACTGTCCACAATCAAGCCTGCGGTGTAAGGAAAATCATGTCGATTGACGTCCATTTTCCTGAGCCACCCGGTTGGATCTTCGGAGTTCCATTCCGGCATCTGGGCGTTTCGCATCAGCGCATGGCTTTCCTTATAACCATAAGCTTTCTGCTCTGACATAATGAAGGATCCCCTTTGCATCCCGAATAGTAATCCGCTACTGCCTTAATTAACACTATTTTACTCTTTTCCCGTCTGTCTTGCATCTGATTTTCGGTAATTCCGGGACTTTTTTTAGGCCCAAAGCCCTAAATATGAAAAAACTCATAAACTTCGTAAGGCACACTTGACTTGAAACCCTATTTTCATATAAAATTTATTGTTGAACAAGACTGTAACAAGTCTTCAATTGGGCGTAACGTTGTGTCACCCTCACGTCTTTCGACTGCAGCGGGCAGCGGCTGAACTTTCCCTGCGGCGCGGCTCCGAATCGGTATGCCGCATTTCGAAATACGGCGCAAATAGAGCCCTGATGAAATTACAATTAAAAAGGAGTCTACTATAACATGGCACGTTACACCGGACCTAAATTTAAACTCAGCCGCCGTCTGGGCATTTCCCTGAGCGGCACTGGCAAAGACCTGAAACGCCCTTTCCCTCCGGGACAGCATGGCGCTAACCAACGCAGAAAAGTAAGCAACTACGGTCAACAGCTTCTGGAGAAGCAAAAACTGCGCCACATGTACGGTTTGGGCGAAAAGCAATTCCGCACTTTGTTCCACAAAGCGCACAGCTTGCAAGGGATCGCGGGCGAAAACTTCATGTTCCTGCTTGAAAGCCGTCTGGACAACCTCGTGTACCGTCTTGGCTTCGCCAACTCCCGCGCTGGCGCGCGTCAATTGGTATCCCATGGCCACGTAACGGTTAACGGCAAGAAGGTTGACATCGCTTCTTACCTCGTAAGCACAGGCGACGCGATCGGTCTTCGCGAAAGAAGCCGCGGCTTGACCTCCGTTAAGGAAGCTCTGGCTAACCGTACTCACCTGCCGGCTTACCTGGAATTCTCCGACGCTGCTCTTGAAGGCAAGTTCATCCGTCTGCCTGAGCGCGCCGAGCTTTCCCAAGACATAGACGAGAAGCAAATCGTCGAATTCTACAACCGCTAATATTTGCTGGATACGCATATATTGCAGCGAAAGAGCCTCCGGATATTCCGGGGGCTTTTTTGTGTTTCATGCGTATTCCTAGGCATGTAAAAAAGAAGGAGAACCGGACGCCAAAGTCCGTTCTCCCTCTTTGAATGCAGCTCACCAGCTGCGCTTGTATTCAGCCTTAGCTCTACTCCAACACCAGCTTGGCAAATTTGCGCTTGCCGACCTGGATGATATCCCCGTCCTGCGGCACGATCTCTGCATTCGGGTCGGTCAACTTCTCTTCGTTCAGTTTGACCGCCCCCTGCTGAACGCTCCGCTTGGCCTCTCCGCCCGAAGCGGCCAGGCCGATCACCGTAAGCAGCTTGGTCAATCGGATCGACCCGTCGCTAAGCTCATTTGCCGGCACAACCGCCGTCTCGATATCGTCCGGCAGCGCACGCTGCTGGAACACGGTCACGAAATGCTGCTGCGCGGCATCCGCCGCTTCGGTGCCGTGGTACATTCTGACAAAGGTGTGCGCCAGCCGCATTTTAGCGTCGCGTGGATGGACCGTCCCCGCTTTCAGGCCTTCCTCCAGCTCCTTCAGCTCCTCGTTGCCAATGTCGGTTGCCAGCGAGTAGTATTTCAGCATCAGCTCATCCGGTACGGACATCGCCTTGCCGTAGATTTCATTCGGCTCTTCGTCGATGCCGATGTAGTTGCCAAGACTTTTGCTCATCTTCTGCACGCCGTCCAGGCCTTCAAGCAGCGGGGTCATGATCGCGGCCTGAGTGTCGACGCCGTATTCTTTTTGCAGCGTCCGCCCCATCAGCAGATTGAACTTCTGGTCCGTTCCTCCGAGCTCCACGTCGCTCTTCAGCGCCACGGAATCCATTCCCTGCATCAGCGGGTAGAAGAACTCGTGAATGCTGATCGGCTGTCCGCTCTGATAGCGCTTAGTGAAATCGTCGCGTTCCAGCATGCGCGCAACCGTCACTTTGGCCGACAAGCCCACAACATCCGCAAAGGTCATCGGTCCGAGCCATTCCGAGTTGTAGTACACTTTAGTCTTCTCAGGATCGAGAATTTTGTGAAGCTGCTTCTTGTACGTTTCCGCGTTCCGCTTCACATCCTCCTCGGTAAGCTGCTTGCGCGTTTCCGATTTGCCCGTCGGATCGCCGATCCGTCCCGTGAAATCGCCGATAATCAGCTGCACCTGATGGCCCAGCTCCTGAAATTGACGCAGCTTATGCATGACGACCGTATGGCCCACATGGATATCCGGCGCGGACGGGTCCAGACCCAGCTTCACATTGAGCGGCACGCCGCTGACAACCGATTTGATGATTTTGCGCTTCAATTCCTCTTCCGGCACAATTTCCACAACACCGCGCGCGATAATCTCCAGTTGGCGCTCAACCTCACGCTGCTGTTCCGGCTTTAATTCTTCCCATTTCATAATAGCAACCCCTTTTGATGTTGATACTTCTAAATAAGAACGCACAAAAAAAGCCTCCTCTTCATCCCAAGGGACGAGAAAGAGACTCGCGGTACCACCCTAGTTAAAGCTCTAACCGTCATTGATTGCAGCGTGACGATTGCAAGCCTTCGCTTGATTGAAATAACGGGCGCTTGACGTACCCGGTGCCGGACTACTGGGACTTGGGCCTTCAGGTCCATTCCGTTCCCCCGGACGGCTCCGGACTGTAATTCAAAAAGGATCCGCTATCGGTTTGCACCACCCACCGACTCTCTGAAAATCCGGGCTTCCCTTCTTACTTCTGTCCTTCTCAGCCTTTAGAAATATCCAGTTGAATTTATTTATATCACAGGATCTTTTGAAAAGTCAAATATCTGCAAAAACCGCCCTCTTCCTACAAGCGCATTCAAAATCGCCAATTTGTGCTATAATAATTCCGTTAAAAGGAGGATGTCGATGTCTCAGGAAAATATAAAAAAAACAGCGACGGACATTCGCCCGCGAAGATCTTGGCTGCGCAGGATCGGTTCCGTCGTGAAATGGATGTTTATTCTGGGCGTAATGGGCGTCTTGATCGCCGGCGGCGCAGTTGGAGGCTTTATCGCTTCCATTGTAAAAGACGATCCGGTCCGCTCCGAGAAAATGATTCAGGAAAAGGTCGGAGAGAACGTCGTGACGGGGTTCGCCTACTTCCGCGACGGCATGCCGATCGGCCAGCTCCGGACGGAGGAAGACCGCAGGCTGGTCGCCTACAAGGATATTCCCCAGTTGGTCATTGACGCTGTTCTGGCGATCGAGGACAACCATTTTTACGAGCATCATGGCGTGGATATCAGCGGCACCATGCGCGCAGTCAAGCAGAAGCTGCTGAACGAATCTGTGCAAACCGGCGGCAGCACCTTGACCCAGCAGCTCGCCAGACGAGTATTTCTTAATCTGGATAAAACGGACGACCGCAAGGTCAAGGAAATATTGCTGTCGCTTCGGCTGGAGCGTTTTTTAAGCAAAGAGGAAATATTGACGGCATACCTGAACAAGGTGCCGTTCGGCAACGGTTCCAATGGCTATAACGTCTACGGTATCAAAGCGGCGGCGAAAGGGATATTCGGCATCGATAATTTGAACAAGCTGAATGTCGCCCAAGCGGCCTACCTGGCCGGCCTCCCCCAGCTTCCTTCCGCCTATTCGGCGTTCAACGGGTATGGGGAATTTAACGAGGCTGCTTTTAAACGCGCGCTCGACCGCCAGCACCTGGTCCTTCGGCGCATGCTGGAGGAGAACAAAATCTCATCTTCCCAGTATCAGGAAGCCCTCGCATTTGACATTAAGAAAGCCCTTGCTCCGCACACCAAGAAGGCTTACGTCACTTTTCCTTATCTTATGATGGAGACGGAGCGTCAGGCAGCCGCGATCCTGCTGTCGCTTGAGAACAACAATCAGGAGACCGCAAAGGGCGGTTCACAGCTTGAAGAGGCCCGCCAGCAGCTGCTGACGGGAGGCTACCGCGTATACACGACAATTGACAAAAAAGTATACAGCGCGATGCACAGCATCTCCGATGACAGCAGCAATTTTACCAAAGAGAGCAAAAGCAAAGGGCTTGAACAGACCGCAGGCATGTTGATTGAGAACAAGACTGGCGCGATTCTGGGAATGATCGAAGGGCGTGATTTTAATGTCGAGAGCATGAACTACGCCACCCAGATGATTAGACAGCCCGGATCGACAATGAAGCCGATAGCCGCCTATCTGCCCGCTTTAGAGTCGGGGCTGATCCAGCCGGCCAGCATTTTGGACGATGCGCCTATCATTCTGAAGGATGGCCAGAAAGGCTTCCACATTCCAAAGAACGCCAACAACCGCTATCAAGGGCTGGTAACGGCGAGGTATGCGCTGAACAACTCGCTGAACCTCCCGGCGCTGAAGCTGTTCGACGAGAAGGTAGGCATCAAGAACGCTTGGGCTTTTGCCAAGAAGCTGGGAATCACAACCATTCAAGACGGGGATTACAGCGCGCAGACCGGCGTTCTCGGCGGACTGAAGTATGGAGTATCCGTTGAAGATCTGACCAATGCGTATTCCTCTATCGGCAATAAAGGCCAATTTAACGACGCCTACATGATTGAAAAGATCGTTGATTCGAAGGGTAACATCATTTATCAGCACAAGCCTCATCCGGAGCGTGTATTTTCGGAGCAGAGCGCTTATCTGATGACAGACATGCTCCGCACCGTCGTTACCGACGGCACCGGAAGCACCGTCAAGAGCAAGTACAAGCATTTCAAAAATATTCCGATCGTCGGCAAGACCGGCTCGACTCAAAATTATGCAGATGTCTGGTTCATGGGATATACCCCGGATATCACGCTCGGCATGTGGGTCGGATACAAGGAGCAGATCAATACGCTCGAGGGTAAAACCCAGCGGAAACAGGCGCAGACCTTGTGGGCCAAGGTCATGAACGCCGTGATCGACAAGAAGCCGGAACTGTTCAAGACGAAGAGCTTCACCAAACCTGAAGGCATCGTCAAAGAGACCGTATCGGCGTACAGCGGCAAACTGCCGACCTCACTTACGGACAAGTTCACGACCGATATTTTCAATGCAAAATATACGCCGAAGGACAGCGACGACGGAATTTCAAGAGCGAAATACATTACCTACCAAGGGGTAAATTATATTCCGCGGGATGGAACGCCTGATGATTTTCTGAAGGAAAAGATCGTTGTTTCCAGAGAGAAGCCGATCGAAGAATTGATCAAGGAACTGGAAGCGGCCTTCAAATCTATGAATGAGCATGAACCGCTGGAGTACTATCTGCCGGAGGATGCGAAGTCGGACGTGCCGACAGAAGTCGACCCAAGAGTTGACGACGGCGCCGCTCCTGCAGCGCCCGGGAATGTAGAAGTCTCTTACGACACCGGCAAGGCCGTCATCCGCTTTGCGCCGAGTGCTTCGTCCGATGTCGTGGGTTACCGGTTATATTCTTCCGTGAATGGCGGACCGTTCCAAAAAGTGTCTGTGCTCCTTGCCGGTGACGGCACATCTTTCACAACGGGTACCCCTGCAAGCGACTTTGCCGTGTTTTATGTGACGGCCGTGGATGTGGCAGGGAAAGAAACGCCTTCGGGAAGTGTCGGCGGAGACATGCCGACGCCTGAGCCGTCGCCAAGCCCGGGAGACGTACTTTCCCCGCCGGATACGGGGGCAACCCCGGGGGATCAGGGACTTCCTGATCCGGGGCTCTTTCCTGGAGGGATCAGCGACCCCGGAGCGAACCCCACCCAGCCGGGTCCAGACGGCGGGCAGGTCACACCGCCGGCCGACGGCAACAATCCGGGTAGCGGCGGAAGTAACGCCGCTAACTAAATAACCGCCATTTCATTATCCTGGAGGACCATATAACGAGTAGACGGTTGACTGCCGCCCTTACGGGCTAAGCGGTCAACCGTCTTTTTTATGGCTCATTTACTCCTCTAATCCTCTATCGTCGAGAGATCGCCGGCCGGCAGTTGAAGCTCCCACGCTTTGAGCACGCGGCGCATGATTTTGCCGGACCGGGTCTTCGGAAGCTTATCTTTGAATTCGATTTCCCTCGGCGCGGCGTGGGCGGATAACCCTGATCTCACAAATGAAGCAATTTCCGCCTTCAGCTCAGGTGATGGGATATATCCTTGCCGGAGTGATATAAAGGCCTTTACAATTTCTCCCCGCAGGGTATCGGGTTTGCCAATAACACCGGCTTCCGCAACCGCAGGATGCTCGATCAGCTTGCTCTCCACCTCAAACGGCCCAATCCGCTCTCCTGCGGAGTTAATGACATCGTCAACCCGTCCCTGGAACCAGAAATAGCCTTCATCGTCCATATAGGCAGAGTCCCCGGAAATATACCAGCCGGGTATGCGAAAATACTCCTCATATTTGGCGGAATTATTCCAAATCCGGTCCATCATGGACGGCCAAGGTGTTTGGATAGCCAGATTGCCCATCGTATACGGAGGGAGCTTATTCCCTTTGTCGTCCAGAATCGTAGCCTTAATGCCCGGAAGCGGCCGTCCCATCGACCCCGGTTTGATATCCATTCCGGGAAAGTTGCAGATGAGCTGTCCGCCTGTCTCCGTCATCCACCATGTATCATGAATGCGCTGGCTGTACACTTTGTCACCCCAACGGATAACCTCGGGATTAAGCGGCTCACCGACTGAGAGAATATGGCGCAGACTGCTTAAATCGACTCCTTTAAGGCTTTCTGTTCCCGCACTCATCAGCATGCGGAATGCCGTAGGAGCGCTGTACCATACCGTTACTTTATTGCGTTCAATCGTTTGGTACCAATCCCGTGGACTGAATCGGCCGCCGCGCACGACATTCGTCACACCGCACAACCAAGGGGCAAAAATTCCGTAAGAGGTTCCAGTGACCCAACCGGGGTCGGCGGTGCACCAGTAAATATCATCATCAAGCAGATCAAGCACGACTTTGCCGCTATAGTAATGCTGGATCATCGCGCGCTGCACATGGTAGACGCCTTTGGGCTTTCCGGTCGAACCTGAAGTGTAGTGCATAATCAGTCCATCCTCGAGGCCGAGCCACTCCGGCTCAAGCTCCTCAGACGCGGAAGCGCATTCCGTTTCATAGTCAAGCACATAATTTTCAGGGTCCGAGCCCCCGCCCACAAGAAAAATATAACGCAGCTCCGGAAGCTCCTCACGCTTTACCCGGTGCAATAATTCCGGGGTAGTGACCAACGCGACAGCGCCGCTGTCCTCAAGCCGATCCTTGACCGCAGTTTCCATAAACGCTTCGAACAAGGGTCCCGCAACCGCACCGACCTTCAGGATGCCGAGAAGACTGAAATACAGCTCAGGCTGCCTGGGCATAAACAGAAATACCCGGTCCCCCTTGCCGATCCGGTATTTGCGGAGGACATTACCGAAACGGTTCGACTTCTCCTGCAAATCGGCAAACGTATAGGATTCGTCCCGTGTAGAATCACTGTACAGCAGCGCCGTCTTTTCTCCCCTTCCCTCACGGACATGGCGGTCGACCGCTTCATAAGCCATATTGACCTTACCCGTGTCATACCAAGTAAAGTTGCGCTCCACATCCTCCCACTTAAAATGGGTGACGGCCTGATCGTAATCAGCCAAATTCGGATTCCGCGCCCGTCCCGGCAAAACATGATGATGAACCTGCCCCATTACCTTTGCCCCCTCTCGCATGAATGGTATAAGCTTAAATCACTTCAAGCACAATTGAAGTCAAGCTATAATTATGAACTTTTTATGTCGAATTCAAGTATAGCATAGCAAGCGCTTACAATCCATCCTTTGTTCATACCAAAAAGAGTCGGCAATCGCCTATGCTGCTATGACTCCTATCGGGTTCGAAAATACCGCTGCCCTCCCATGAGCTGTTCATCAGCGTACGGGAGGGCAGCGGGTTATGTATTAAGGCAGCATGTCCAGTATGCAGCTCAAGATTTCATGGGACTTTCGGGACGCGGTCACTGTAAATTCTGAGAAGCTGACATTGGCTGAGCCGTCGGCCTTGTCGGACATGGCGCGGATCACAACGAACGGGATACCGTTCATATAACATACCTGAGCCAGCGCCGCTCCTTCCATTTCCGCGCAGGCGCCTCCCAGCTGCTCCCGCAGCATCGTGACCGTTTCGTGGCTGGCAATAAACTGGTCCCCCGAAAGAACTCTCCCTGTCACATAGCGGACATCCAGCTCCCGGCAGACCTTCTCGGCAAGCAGCACAAGCTCCGGATCGGCCGGAAACTCCGAGGTCTCCTGGTAGGGAATCACCCCGCGAGGGAAGCCAAGCGCCGTTACATCCATATCATGCTGCAAGCACTCAGACGAGATGACAATATCTCCAACTTCAAGGTCCGGATGCAACGCTCCGGCCACGCCAGTAAAGAGTATCTTGGCAGCGCCGAACGCATCGATCATAATCTGCGTGGTGACCGCGGCATTAACTTTTCCAACTCCCGATTTGGAGACCACAACGGATTTCCCGCCGATAGTACCTTTATAGTATGTAATCCCCGCCTTTGCAACAGCTTCGCTGTGCTCCATATTCTCCAATAGCAATTTGATTTCTTCATCCATAGCTCCCATGATCCCGATAACCGTTTCCATCAACTGGCCTCCCTTAAAATAAAAAGATGATAAAATAAAAGCTGAACTTAAGATTTTCCCATCAGATACCAGTCGCAACTACGAGGAACGTTTGGACTTCCGGCCGCTGCCCATCTCCAGATTTCTTGATTTAAACCAATCTTCGCGGTTGAAATCCGGAGACAAAGGCGATCGCTATCGCTCCTACAGTTCCAAACTTCCCCTTCGTTACTCCTTACACTGATTACATTTTTGAAGTTCATCTTATATAGCATAAAAAGCCCCATGACGGAGCTTTTTACTTTTGGTCTATTCTACTTATCCGGGTATAAACCGCCCGGCCTCCCCCCTGCAAGGGGATGTCCATACTATTCGTTTACGTGGCTGACGGACAGTCGCAGAATAGTCTCATGCGGCAAAATGACGCGCGGATTCTCTACGGTCTCCTTCTTCATCAGCTTGGTCAAAAGTCTCATGGCCACGGCGCCGAGGTCGTACATCGGCTGAGCCACCGTCGTTAGCAGCGGACGCACCATGGAAGCCATGCGGATGTTATCTACGCTAATGATCGAGAAATCGTCTGGCACTTTCAGCCCTTCGTCCTGAATGCTGTGAATGGCGCCAATCGCCATTTCGTCCGTTGCGGCAAAGATCGCCGTCGGCTTCTTCTTCAGCCCCAGGAAATACTTCATCGCCTCAACGCCGGATTCATAGCGGTAATTTCCGATGCGCACAAGATCTTCCTGGTATTCGATACCGGCGGCTTCAAGCGCCTTCTTGTAGCCCTGGAAGCGTGAAAAACCATTGGCCGGGTCATGCAGCGTGCCGCTGATCATCGCGATTTCCCGGTGGCCATGGCGAATCAGCGTATTGACCGCATCGAATGCGGCCGCTTCATGATCGATATCAACCGAAGGATAGGTTCCCTTCTCATCGCTTGTCGCGCACAGCACGATTGGAACGGCCGAAGTCTGGAAAGCGAGAATATGCTCATCCGTTACGGTGCCGCCCATAAAGAGGAGTCCATCCACCTGCTTCTCGAGCAGGGTGTTGATAACGCGGATTTCCTTCTCCTTACGCTTGTCGGCATTACACAAAATAATATTATAGTGATACATATTGGCAATATCTTCGATTCCGCGGGCAATTTCCGCAAAAATCGAATTGGATATATCAGGAATGACAACGCCGACAGTTGTCGTTTTCTTGCTGGCAAGACCTCTTGCCACGGCGTTGGGGCGGTACCCCAAACGTTCAATCGCTTCATACACCTTCTTGCGGGTTTGCGGTTTCACATTGGGATTGTTGTTGACAACCCGTGATACCGTTGCCATAGATACGCCTGCTTCACGCGCTACATCGTAAATGGTTACCGTCAAATTACTCTCTCCATTGCCATAAATTTTATCGTTCGACCTAATTAAAATCATGATACGATAATTTGTACTTTTGTGCAATGATAACGCTTCAATTTCCTTTCAGAAATCTTTTCAGTTCGAAAGCAAAGATGCCGAAACAGGGACTTGTTTCACGGTTTCTTGTTATTATTAACAAAAAGCGCCATGATTGTCTGGTTCCGGATACCTATTCTTCTCTTCATTGCACACGCCATAAACAGGACCTTGGTGATCATCGTTTACCGGCCGATTTTCCGGACTTTCACGCAATATCATTGAACAGGTTATGAGGCTACCGCTTTAATCAGATTACCTGCTAAAACAGAAATGTAACCTCTTTCTTTATGGTATCAAAAATCGACGAAAAAATCCAATGTTTCTGAAAAATTTTCATTGTTTTGCATAAGGGATTATACAATTCGGGATACGGTATGCGGGACCAGTCTCAGCAGCCTGTCCTCAAGCTCCTCCATCCACTTCTTATCCGCTGCTTCGGACGCAATCCGGAATAAATCCAGCAGCAGATCGATCCTCTCGCTCAACGCCTGCTGAACCGCCTGTTCCAGAACTTCCACTCTTCCCCCGTTATCGTTAAAGGTGTCATTCACTACGGAAGCCCATTCATTGTGTTCGGTAAAAGAGAAGCGGCTTCTCTTGGGATTCCCGCCCAGCTCTTGAATCAGCCGGCTTAAATCGTTCTTCACCGCCGGATGCGGCTTATACTGGAAGCAGGACTGGCACATAAAGACAGGGACATTGGTTATTTTCACTTTGCCTTTATAAATCAGTGTATGCATATGTATAATCATCTCTCCGCCGCAGCGGCAGCTTTGATGCAGTTGGCCTTCATTGTACATGGTCACACCTCAACAAATGGTTATTAATAAGGATATTCGCAGCTGCCTGAGGACAGACATTTAGCGCTGGTCCAAACGAATGGATGCATTAGATTTATATTCGCGTTCTCCTGTAAAAAACCTTCCTGTTTGCATAAAATGATTAAATTACCATTTATGATAGTAAATCCTACTATGCGGATGACTTGAAAATTTAAATTTGGTACAATAATCGGGATTACGTTCTTTAGAAGGGAGCTAAAGTCAAATGCGTCTGGACGGAAAAAAAGTAATTGCACTTGTAGACGATGAATTTGAAGATTTGGAGCTTTGGTATCCTGTCTACCGGGTAAGAGAGGAAGGCGCAGAGGTGCATCTGGCCGGCCTTGTTAAAGACAAGACTTACGTAGGCAAATATGGCGTTCCCGCAACCGCGGAATACTCCTGGGATGAGCTGGACGCTGCCGATTACGACGGCATCCTGGTTCCCGGCGGGTGGGCGCCGGACAAGATCCGCCGCTATCCGGCGGTCCTCAAGCTGATTCGGGACTTCAACGAGTCGAAGAAACCGATCGGTCAAATCTGCCATGCAGGCTGGGTGCTGATCTCCGCCAAAATTCTGGAGGGCGTCACCGTAACCTCGACACCCGGCATCCGCGACGATATGGAGAACGCCGGAGCAATCTGGAAGGACGAGCCGGTCGTGGTCGACGGCCATATTGTCTCCGCCCGCCGTCCTCCCGATCTCCCCCCGTACGGCAAAGCCTTCTGCGACGCGCTGGCCGGGAAATAAAGAACTGAATGCAGTCTTTGGCCCTCGCTTGTAAAGCGGGCCGAAGGCTGCTTTTTTATTAACGTATACGAATTGGGGAACTGGTAAGGTACAGGGATAGATTTTGCGTGATTTGACAATATAAGAAACAGGACAAGGGTACATTGCCTGCAAAACCATGGATTTAAGCTGTAACGGAACTGAACAATAAACAGACAAATGATTATGCCGAAATGGAGGATTTTATAGCCTATGTTCATGCATAAGATGCTGCTGATTCTTCATTTGTTCATCTTGTCCAATCCAGTCACCACGGCAGAGCCTCCTCAAAATCAGGAAAAAATATCGATTAATATCGATCCTCTGAAGCATCAGCTGTACCTGTACTCGAATAGTCAACTTATCAAAAAGTATACAATCGCTCTTGGTAAACCCGAAACACCGTCACCTGTAGGCGAGTATGTCGTTATTAACAAATACAAAAATTGGGGGAAAGGGTTCGGCACCCGGTGGATTGGACTTAACGTACCCTGGGGAACCTACGGTATTCATGGTACAAACAGGCCCTATTCAATAGGCCATAATGCCAGTCATGGATGCATACGGATGCACAACCATGATGTAGAGGAGTTATATGAGTTTGTACGAGTGGGGACCAGGATAAGCTTTGGAGGGCATGTTCTTGGGAAACTAAGCGAAAATCCCAGGAGTTTGGCAAAGGGGGATAGCGGCGGTGACGTTCAAATCATTCAATACTGGTTGCGGAGCGCTGGATTTTACAATGGTGAATGCAATGGCAAGTTCAACAGCACAACAGAATTAGCGCTAAAAAATTATGAAAAGAAGCATGGATTGCCCGTTGATGGCGTAGCAGGGTATCACGATTATTTACACCTCGGGTTGGTTGAATGAAGCTAAAAAGTCCGGCAAGCATGCCGGACCCCCAGTTCTCTATATTTTGAATGGTTAACCGTCGATTGGTTAAGCGTCGCCCTTAACGACAGGCTGAATGATTGCCTTGTCGAGGAACTGTGTGAGCTGCCGCTCGCTCTCCTCGGCAGCCCGGCTGCGGAAGCAGAGCTTGGCGATTCTCCGGGCCTCGGAGGCCGCTGTGTTCAATGTCCGGTGCTTGACCTTCAGCAGCGCTTGGGGCGACATGCTGAGGTCGCTGACGCCAAGCTCCAGCCACAGGGGAAGCGAACGCTCATCCCCGGCCAGTTCCCCGCAGACGCTGATGCCAATGCCCGCCGCTTTGGCCGCTTCCACCGTCATGCGGATCATCCGAAGCACGGCAGGGTGATACGGATGGTACATATGGGCAATCTGCTCGTTCATCCGGTCAACCGCCAGCGCGTACTGCACCAGATCATTCGTCCCGATGCTGAAAAAGTCCACCTCTTCCGCCAGGAAGTCGGCGATCATCACCGCGGCCGGCACCTCGATCATGATTCCGATCTGTAAATTGCGGTTGTAAGGAATGCCGCGCCGGTCCAAGTCCTTTTTCACTTCCTCAAGCACGGCTTTGGCCTCTCTTACCTCCTCAACCGAAGAGATCATGGGGAACATCATTTTAATGTTGCCGTGGACACTCGCCCGAAGGATTGCCGTCATCTGCGTCTGGAACATGTCCTTCCGGTCAAGGCTGATGCGGATCGCACGGTAGCCAAGGAAAGGGTTCTGCTCCTCCGGAAGCTGAAAATAATCCAGATGCTTGTCTCCCCCGATATCCAGCGTACGGATGACAACCGGATGCTCTCCTACCTTCTCCGCCACAAGCTTATAAACCTCATATTGCTCCTCTTCGGTCGGAAAACTCTGACGGTCCATATACAGAAACTCTGTCCGGAACAGACCGACGCCCTCTGCGCCGTACTTCAACGCCAGATCCAGCTCCTTCACGGAGCTGATGTTGCCTGCCAGCCGCAGCTTTACTCCATCACGGGTCTGGGCCTCCACCGAGGACAGAAGCTCCAGCTGTTGCCGTTTCTCCCGTTGTCTGTCGCGAACAATGCTGTAATGTTCGGTTGTAGCTTGGTCAGGATTTACATAAAGATTACCGTTGTCCCCGTCGATAATCAGCAGCTCCCCGGTCTGGATCGGGCTGGAGAGCTTGCTCTCCAGGCCCGCCACCAGCGGGATGCCAAGCGCACGGGACATAATGGAAGAATGCGACGTCATGCCTCCCATCATGGTCACAATGCCAAGCACGTAAGCGGGATTCAGGTGGGCTAGCTGGGAAGGGGAAAGCTCTTTGGCCACCAGAATGTAGGGCTGGGTATCGGAAGGCAGAGTGACCTCGGGCGCCCCTAGCAGATGCTTCAGCAGCCGGTTGCCGACATCCTTGATGTCGACCGCCCTTTCCTTCATGTATTCGTCATCCAGGAGGTCGAACATGGCCACAAAGTGATCAATGGCCTCCTTGACAGCCACCTCCGCCGCCTTGTATTGCCTCTCGATGATTCCGCGGATTTCGCTCATGAATACCGGATCGTCCAGAATCGCCAAATGAGCGTCAAAAATGCTGGATTCCTCGGGGCCGACGACTTCCCTGAATTCTTTTTTGATAAATTCGAGCTCATCCTTGGAGGTGCGTATCCCTTCATATAAACGCTCAAACTCTTTGGCCAGATCGACCGGATTCACCTGCGTCTCCGGCATGCTCCATTCCCAGTTCGGCAGAACGAAAGCCTTTCCGATGGCAACACCCGCTGAGGCGCCTATACCTTGTATCATGATTCTACCCCTCCAACATTGCTTTCGTGCAATACGACGGACATCACCGAAGATTGCCCTTTTTTCACAGTTTTAAATGGAGCGTAGCTCCAGGATTTGACGCGTTCCGGATTGGTAATCACCATCGGGGTGGCAAGCGATGAGGCATGCTCTTTCAGGTACTCCAGATCGAATTTCACCAGCAGCTGGCCGGGTTCGACGCTGTCCCCTTCCTTGATCTCCGACTGAAACGGACCTTTCAGCTGGGAGGTGTTGATGCCGATATGCATGAGCACCTCAAGCCCTTCAGGCGTCGCAATGCCGATCGCGTGCATCGTGGGATATATATGCATGACTTTGCCGAATACCGGAGAGACGAGCTCTCCCTTTTCCGGAATGAAGGCGACGCCGTCTCCGACCAGTTTTTGGGCAAAAATATGATCGGGGACCTCTTCGATCGGCAGCATTTTACCCTGCATCGGGGCGTTGAACAGCACCTGAGGCAGGTCGCGGAGCATGAGCTTATCGATTTCCTCGCGGATCAGCTCGGAGTACGTGCCGAAGACGACCTGCACATTGCCCCCGCCGAGCTTGATGATGCCGGCAGAGCCAAGGCTTTTAAGCGCTCCGATGTCGATCTTGCGGTCGTTATGCACCGTAAGCCTCAGCCGCGTAATGCAGGCCTGGACCTGCACGATGTTCTCTTTGCCGCCAAGTGCCTGCAAGATAAGCGGAGCCTGGTAAGGGATATTCCCCGCCCAGTCGCCAAGCTCGGAGCCTTCCTCCCGGCCCGGAGTCGGAATCTGAAAGCGGCGGATCGCCCAGCGGAATAATTGATAATAGACCAGCCCGTAAACGATACCGATCGGGATCAGCAGCCAGGCGCGCCGGGCCAGATGCAGATTCAAGAAAAAGTCGATGGCCCCCGCCGAATAGGAAAAGCCGTGATGGATGCCCAGCGCGTAAGTGAGAGACATCGCAAGTCCCGACATAACCGAATGAATGGCGAACAGATAGGGCGAAGCGAACAGAAAGGCGAATTCGATCTGCTCGGATACGCCGGTCAGGAAGCAGACAAGCGCCGCGCGCATGAACGTCTTTCGGATTTGCGGCTTCAAATCTTCCCGCGCTTCCTGAATAATCGCGAACGCAATGGCGGGGAGCGCAAACATCATGATCGGAAAGAGCCCTGCCATGAAGCTGCCAGCCGTCGGATCGCCGGCAAAAAACCGCGGCAGATCGCCCTGAACGGCTGCGCCGTCCGGCGTTGTATACGTTCCCAGTTGAAACCAGAACACATTGTTCAATATATGATGAAGTCCAAAGGCCGTGAGCACTCTGTATAATACGCCGTACAGGAACAAGCCGAAGCCTCCCGTCCTGTCGACAAAGCGGAGAAGGTCGTCAAGACCGTGCTGTATCATCGGGGAGACGCCCAGCATCACCCACGCGAACAGAGCGGAGAACAAGCCCATAAAGAGCAGTACAAAACGCGATCCCCCAAAAAACTGGATCGCCTCGGGAAGCTTGATATTCTTAAAGCGGTTATGGGCGATGCCGGCAACAATTCCGAGCAGAATGCCGATCAGCGTCGAGGGTTGCAATGCGCCGTCGCCCAGCTTCATCACAATCCTGTCATAGGTGAACATTCCCGCCAGCGCCGCAAGCCCCGCGGGCCCGGCTTGATTGGACAGCCCCCAGGCGACTCCGACCGCAAACAGATAAGGCATATAATAAAAAATTCCCTGTCCCGCATAGGTTGCCACTTCGGCTACCGAAGCCAGCCCCCAAGCGGACCATGGCAGGCTTCCCAGGCTGAGCAGAATGGCCGCCGCCGGCAGCACCATGGTGGGAAGCATAATGGCTCTGCCCAGCTGCTGCAATGATCCGAGCCAGTTCAAAATGGATCTCTCCTTTCATACTACATTGAATGGTACGGCCTGTGTCCCGTTTTGTCAAAAGAATAAGTCGGCACATTTTTGTATTATACCATAAAATTCCATATCATTCGATTGAACGAGCAAAAGCAGGCACAAAAAAACGTCCCCCCTCTCGGTCAGGACGTTTTCTCTTCACTGACGTTACTACGTTTTTCGGGTCCGCCCCTGCATCGTAATCGCTTCTTCGACCTTGATGCAGCGGTCCATGATGGCCGTCATTCCCGCCTCTGCGGCGATTTCGGCCGCTTCCTGACTGACAACGCCCTGCTGCAGCCACAGCACTCTGGCGCCGATCGCTGCGGCCTCCCGGGCAAGCTCGGCACAGAATTCGCTGCGGCGGAACACGTTGACAATGTCGACCGGTTCAGGAATCTCGGCAAGCGAATGATAGCACTTCTCCCCAAGGATTTCGCCATCGACCATCGGATTGACCGGTATAATGCGGTAGCCTTTGTTCTGCATGGCGTAAGCAACCATATAGGAGGTCCGGTCACTCTTGTCGGACAGACCCACGACGGCAATGTTGCCTGCGGAAGCCAGGATGTCTCCGATCCGCTCCCTGGACGGATTTTCAAAAGCCATATGTTTCAGCCCCTTTGTTAAGAAATTCCTTCTGCCGCTTTTATTTTACCCACTCCACATCCGCGCCAAGCGCCTTCAAATGGTCAAAGTACTGCGGATACGATTTGGCTACATGATGCGCATCCTTAATCAGCAGCGGCTTCGCCGCGCGAAGTCCGACGACTGTCAGGGCCATAATGACGCGATGATCGAAGTGCGCGTTGATCGTAACGCCGCCTTCGACGCCTTCCGGTCTGCCGTGAACGATGATCTCTTCCCGCCGTTCTTCGACCTTCGCCCCGGCCTTGCTCAGCTCGGCCAAATAATCGGTGATGCGGTCGCATTCCTTATAGCGCAAATTCTCCACATTATAAAATCTGGAGGTCCCTTCCGCGAACACGGCGGCGGCAACCATAGCCAGCACGGCATCCGTAGCCGCGTCTCCGTCGAACTCGACCGCCTTCAGGCGTTCATTCCCCTGTACGTGCACCGTTCCGTTCTCGTGGGTAAGCGGCACTTCCATCATACGCAGAACATCGATAATTGCTCTTTCCCCCTGCCGGCTCTTCTCGGCGAGGCGATGAATCTTCACATCGGACTTTGTAACGGCGGCGGCGGCCAGTACGGCTGCCGAGCCGGGGTAATCCCCCTGTACGGTATACGACTTAGCCTCATAAGACTGTCCGCCCGGCACCTTGAACGACATATAATCGTCGGCCGCGTGAACTACGATACCGGCCTGCTCCAGCACCTCAAGCGTCTGTCCGACGACCACCTTCGATTTCAGATCGTTGAGAACGATAATCTCGCTGTCTTCCTCAAGCAGCGGCGTCAGAAACAGCAGCGCGCTCAAATACTGGGAGCTGACCGCTCCGGAGACGGTAATGCGTCCCCCTTTCGGGTTGCCGCCCCGGATAGTGATCGGAAGGCGGCCTTCGTTATGCTCGACCTCGACGCCAAGCTGGCCAAGCGCGTCGATCAGATCGTCATGGGGACGCTTGCCCAGCGAGTCGGGGTATGTATTCACAAAGGTCACTTCCGGGCACAGGGAAGCTACCGCCATCAGGAAGCGCAGCACGGCGCCGGCATTGCCGACATTGAGCTCCTTAACGTCTTTGGGACGTCGGCCGAAGCCTTTGATGACAATCTTCTCGTCATCCTCCGTAAGCTCGGCTCCCAGATCGCGGATACAGCGGCGGATCGCGTCGCTGTCTTCGCTGTGCGCCGGATGATAGATGGTGCTGGTTCCTTCGGACAGCGCGGCGACCAGCAGATAGCGCGTTGTATAATTTTTGGAGGAAAGTGCTCCGATTTCTCCGTTTAGTACCGGCGTAGGCCTTACAATAACGTCCATGTTTCTTAGCTCTCCTTATATATTGAATATATTGATTGGTGGATACGGTCACAGTCATCGTTTGACAGAGTAATCCGTCCTTATGATATCATTAAACCATTCTTGTCAAGGAAAGAGGTCATATCCATGAATGGTATTCCCCAAATTACCGCCGAGGAATTGCATCAGCGCCTGGAATCCGGCGAAGAATTGGTCCTGATCGACGTTAGAGAAGCCGATGAAGTAGCCCTTGGAATGATTTCGGGCGCTCAGCATATTCCGATGGGCGACATTCCGTACCGCATGTCCGATATCCCCGAGGATGCGGAGGTTGTTTTCATATGCCGCTCCGGCTCCAGAAGCCAGCGGGTATGCGAATATTTGAGCTCCCAGGGCTATGACCGCGTAGCGAACTTCAGCGGCGGCATGATCGGCTGGTACGAACTGCTGGAGCATTAACCAACATGCTTAAAAGCTAAAACGCGGTAGTGCATTAAAATATCCTGACACACTTGTGCCGCTGTCAGGCTGCTTGTATCCACCGTGCAGTGCGCGAAGCTGTAGGCGTCCTTACGTTCTTCCAGAATGCGTCTGACGCGCTCTTCCGCATTGCCGGCAAGCAGCGGCCGGTTGTTGTCGCCGGTTACACGCGAGATGATCTCCTCCGCCGTTGCGCTGAGCGCCGCGACGATTCCATTCTCCAGCATTAGCTCCCTGTTCGCCTCGGCCAGCACAACGCCTCCGCCCGTGGCAATAACCTGTCCTCCGGTCTGAAGCGTTTCCCGCAAGCTTTCCGTCTCCAGTGTCCGGAAGTAGCCTTCTCCATCCTTTTCAAAAATCTCGGCGATGCTTCGCCCTTCCTTACGAACGATCACCTGATCAAGGTCGACCAGTTCAAATCCCAGTTCCTCGGCAAGAATGGCGCCTACCGTCGACTTCCCCGTTCCCATCATTCCGATCAGAATCAGATTTTTGGCGTCCGTTGGCCTGCTCTGCCGCTTCATGTCGTCTGCCGACATAACGATCACCACCCGCTAGTTTGAGACTTTATCGTAAATTTAGACATATCATAACACAGGGTGAAAACTCAGCACAATGCTTCGTCCATCCGATTATCCCATGACCTCATAAAAAAG
Organism: Paenibacillus apii; assembly: GCF_011043685.1. Taxonomy (NCBI): domain Bacteria; kingdom Bacillati; phylum Bacillota; class Bacilli; order Caryophanales; family Paenibacillaceae; genus Paenibacillus; species Paenibacillus apii. The sequence continues at coordinate 221,458 of NZ_JAAKGU010000005.1, forward strand.
CCCGGAAGAACCGCCAGAAGGCGGACTCTTTCCGGGCTGTGAGGCGAAGTATACTCGCCTTTATTCGGATTGCGCTTCGGCGATCCAATCGTGGTGGAAGATGCCTTCCTTGTCCACGCGCTTGAAGGTATGCGCACCGAAGTAGTCGCGCTGCGCCTGAAGCAGGTTCGCCGGAAGACGCTCCGTGCGGTAGCTGTCGTAGTATGCCAGGGCGCTCGCAAAACCAGGAACCGGAATGCCGCGTGTAACGGCTTCGGCAACCACTTTGCGCCATGCGTCCTGATAAGAAGTCATGACGTCCTTGAAGAACGGATCCAGCAGCAGGTTCTTGAGCTCCGGATTGTTCTCGTAGGCGTCCGTAATGTTTTGCAGGAAGCGGGAACGGATAATGCAGCCGCCGCGCCAGATTTTGGCGAGATTGCCGTATTTCAGGTTCCAGCCGTATTCATCGGAAGCGACGCGCAGCTGCGCGAAGCCTTGAGCGTACGAAACGATCTTGCTCGCGAACAGTGCTCTGCGAACATTCTCGATGAATTCAGCCTTGTCACCGCTGAACGGCTCCGATGCCGGACCGCTCAGGACCTTGCTGGCTTCCACACGCTCTTCCTTCATCGCGGACAGGAAGCGGGAGAAGACGGATTCGGTGATCATGGACAGCGGCACGCCGAGATCCAGCGAGCTTTGGCTTGTCCATTTGCCGGTGCCTTTTTGACCCGCCGCGTCAAGAATGACGTCGACCATCGGTTTGCCGGTCTCCGGATCGTACTGAGCGAAGATGTCCTTCGTGATCTCGATCAGGTAGCTGTCCAGTTCGCCTTTATTCCACTCGGCGAATGTGGCATGCAATTCTTTTTCATCCAGTCCCACTACATCCTTAAGAAGCTGATAAGCTTCGCAGATAAGCTGCATATCGCCGTACTCAATGCCGTTATGCACCATTTTGACGTAATGGCCGGCTCCGTCCGGTCCGATATATGTACAGCAAGGTTCTCCGTCCACTTTGGCCGAGATCGCTGTGAGGATCGGCTCCACCAATTGATATGCACTTTCCTGACCGCCAGGCATAATGGAAGGTCCTTTGAGCGCGCCTTCTTCGCCGCCGGATACGCCAGTGCCGATAAAGCGGAAGCCCTTCTCTTCGAGTTCCTTGTTGCGGCGAACCGTATCCGGGAAGTAAGCATTGCCACCGTCGATGATGATATCGCCTTGATCCAGATGCGGAATCAGTTGCTCGATCGTTGCATCCGTCGCTTTGCCCGCCTGAACCATGATCAGGATTTTGCGCGGAGTTTCCAGCGACTGCACAAATTCCTCAACGGAGAAAGTGCCTGTCAAATTCTTGCCTTCAGCTTCTTTGAGAAGATCATGCGTCTTCTCGGGGGAACGATTGTATACCGATACGGTAAAGCCTCTGCTCTCGATGTTAAGAGCCAAATTTTTGCCCATTACAGCCAGGCCTATGACGCCGATTTGTTGTTTTGCCATCTGGTCCTCCACCCTTTTTACACTTTTAATTTTGTGTGAAGCATCAAGAGATCAATTTCATTGACAAAATGCATCTTTGATGAAATTTGACTCGCAACGTAACCATTCTAACGTTTTTTTCACCAGAAGTGAACCCCTAAGGGAAATTGCCTCGCAAATCGAAGACACCCCTTTACCAGAGGTGCCCAAATCATGCTTGATTCAAACTGTATCTACCATTCCAATTTCGTTAATTCCTTCATCAAAAATGTGAGTTTTTCCTTGGAAAGCTTCGCCTGCTGCTCGTCCTTGCGGGCCAAAGCGGCGCTTAGCCGGTCCAGCTCCTCGTCGACTTCGATTCTGCGCTCGCGGATTCGCTCTTCGCCCAGTGTCGAGTAGAACATTTTCGTAAGTTCCTGGTCGGACAGCATAGGGCCTTTCTGATAGAGCACCCTCTGCTGATAGCCGGATATCTCCACCAGGCGGATGACCTCGCCGAACAGGATGTTCTCGATGATGATTTGACGGTCGCGGAACCGCTTGACGATGGCATGCCCGCGCATATCGCCAATCAGCTTCTCCATCCATTCCGCCAGTCGGGCATCGCGAATCATGTAATCGCCCACCAGCTTGTAGCCGTCCCTGATCCGCTGAAAGCGGAGCTTGATAAGCTTTCGCCCGGTACGTACCGATATGACAAAAAGATTATCGCTCTCGCTCCAGTACAAGGAATAGCCTTCCTGGATCAAATCCTTGATCAGATTCTGAATATGCATACGGTCAAACCGGAGCTCCAAATTGCAGTACTCCACCTCGTCGTTCTTATTCACGGCACTCCCTCCTCTATGCCTTGGGATAGCAAAACCGACCTTGTCATTTGCGTCTTTTGTGCTTACGGAAGCCGTGACTGCCGCCGGTAAACACAAGCGGCCGCGGGTAAAGATTCTTTGCGTTAAGCCTACACTTATTTTATACTTCAGTTTATGTAGCGGGAACTTGGTTTATTGACTATTTTTACCCGCTTCCACAACATTCCAAACGCTTTTGCCGCGGATAAATAGCGCGCATTATGGCGAAATCGGAACATTCGCATAGAGCTTAGAGGTGACAGGATTTGACGTTTAACGGATTTGCAGCAGAAGATTTCGAAGTATTTGCCATAGGCGGCCTGGAACCCCGGATGGAGGCTCTCATCTCCAGGGTACGGCCCAAGCTGACGGCGCTCGGCGACGAAGTCGCCCCGTTTCTTTCCGCCCTGTGCGGGGAAGAAATGTATCCTCATGTGGCCAAGCACGCCCGGCGGACGGTGCATCCGCCAAATGATACCTGGGTGGCCTGGGGGCCCGGAAAAAGAGGCTACAAAGCGCTCCCCCATTTCCAGACGGGAATGTTTCACAGCCATCTGTTTATCGTGTTCGCCATCATTTATGAGAGTTCGAACAAGATTATTTTCGCCGATGCGCTCTCCGGCAGCATTTCTGAAGTCCGTAAGCAGCTGCCTGGAAATTATTTCTGGTCCACGGACCATCTGGACCCGCACGGAACCCCGCAATCGGACATGGACGATGAACAGTTCGCCCGGTTGACGCGCCGTCTCAAGGAGGTCAAGAAAGCAGAGGTCACCTGCGGCCTGCGGATAGAAAGCGGCGATCCCGTTCTTCGGGACGGCTCGGCGCTTCTCAAGATCATCGAACAAACCTTCGAGACGCTGCTGCCGCTGTACCGGATGGCGTTCTAAGGGAATTTTTTCACCCCCCTGATTTCTTCAAAAAAGAAAGGCAAAAACCGCCCGCTCACCGTAACATAGGAGAGCGGGCGGTTTGTATTTGGGGCACGGCTTTTAGGGGAAAGCTCCACGCTCAAGACCGCGTTAACTGGAGTGCCTCGTTTTTCCGTTTGGTGCGGCGAACAATCGCCAGATGAAGGAAGAACAGCAGCACCATGACTAATGAGCTCGCTATAAAGGGTACGCCGTGCCCGACCGAATCCCAAAGCTTGCCCGATACGATGGGACCGGCCACCATACCGGAGCCCTGCAGGGTAAGAAATATTCCCCATACCGTTCCGCGTTCGCCTTTGGGCACCTGCTTGGCTATGAAGGCGTTCCATGCGGGCAGGATACAAGCATAGCTGATCCCGACCAGAGCGACAACCACGAAGACATACGGCAGGCTGCGTACGTAAGCAAAGGTGGCGAGCGAAGCAGCGGCCAGCAGGAAGCCGGTATTGAGAAACGCCTCCGTGCCGATCCGGTCGACCAGCTTGCCCGCCGGAACCAGAGCCAGCACGGTGATGCCGCCGCCGGCAATCAGCAGGAGATTGAACTGGATCGGCGATAAATGCAGCTCCGTCCGGGTGAACAGAGTGACGACCGGCGTCATCAGCCCGATGGCGAACGCCTGCAGGAACAAAGCCGGGTACAGCAGACGGCTGACCCTCAGCGATTGTTTAAGCTGGAGCAGCGTCCGCTTCAGACTCGCGAGCGGCGACAGCTTCGGACGGGTCGCTTCCGTCACTTGGGTGCCGCGCGTCACGGCATGAACCCCATGGCCGATCCGCGCCGGAAGCAGCAGGGCAACGGCGACCACGGCAGCGGCAAAGGCCAGCAGCACGAAGAATACGGTGCGGTAGCTTTGATGGCCGTGGTCCATCAGAAAGTTGACCGTGATCGGGCCGATGCCCGTACCGGCCAGGGAGGCCATCTCCACGGCGCCCATAGCCGCGCCGCTGCTGCCGCTCTTGGTGGAGACGGCCAACTCGGTTACGCCCGTCATGACGCAGGGCCAGAGCGGGGATGTACCGATCCCTAGAATCAGGCAGGCCAGCGACAGAGACGCCGCATCTTTGGCGTAAATAATAAGGATTACGGCCACCGCGATCATAATCAGCGCGCCGGTCATTGTCCAGCGGTACCCGATCCGTTCCATGATCCAGCCCGAAGGGCCGCGGAAGAGATTGTCACCGAGATACTGCAGTGCAAAGGCAAGTCCGACTACCGTGACGGATAGCCCAAGAACGTTCTCCATATAGACGGGAAGCAGCGCGACAAGCAGTGATCCCTTCACAAATTCAACCAAAAAAATGATAAACCACATCTCGATTATGAACGGCGACGCCAGACTGATATGCGTGCGCTGCTGGGTATTTGCAGGCATTACATCACATCCTAGTATTATGATGATTGTTTTGTTATACTTCTCTTTGTTTGCGACTTCAGTTATAGAAAGGTTGTGGGAGTATTAATGGATCAATCGCTTACCCCTCTCTTCACGGCTCTAAAAAAGCACGCTGCCGGAAATCCGGTGCAATTTCATATTCCCGGTCATAAAAAAGGTGCCGGAACCGATCCCGAGTTCAGGGAATTCATCGGTGATAACGCCTTTTCCATAGATCTGATCAATATTGCACCGCTCGACGACCTGCATCAGCCCAAAGGCGTGATCGCCCAGGCACAGAACCTGGCGGCGGAAGCGTTTGGAGCGGACTATACTTATTTTAGCGTTCAGGGCACCAGCGGAGCCATCATGACGATGATTCTGTCGGTCTGCTCGCCCGGGGAAAAGATTATCGTGCCCCGCAATGTCCACAAATCGGTCATGTCCGCCATTATCTTCTCGGGGGCAAAGCCGATCTTTGTCTCCCCCGTACAGGATGAGAATCTCGGCATCGACCACGGCATTACGACCAGTTCGCTCAAACGGGCCTTGCAGCGCCATCCGGACGCCAAAGGGGTTCTTGTCATCAATCCGACCTATTTCGGGATATGCGCCGATCTTCGATCGATCGTCGATCTGGCCCACAGCTACGGCGTTCCCGTGCTTGTCGATGAGGCCCACGGGGTGTTGATCCATTTCCACGAGGAGCTGCCGATGTCGGCCATGCAGGCCGGAGCCGATATGGCTGCAACAAGCGTTCATAAGCTCGGCGGCTCCATGACCCAAAGCTCCGTACTCAACGTAAACGCCGATACCGGTCTTATCAATCCGCAGCGCGTACAGACGATGCTCAGCATGCTGACTACAACATCGACCTCATACGTCTTGCTGGCATCTCTCGATACGGCAAGACGCCAGCTTGCCCTCCATGGCCATGACATGGCTTCTAGAGCAATTGCGCTGGCCAACTATGCGAGAGAAGCGGTTAACGAACTTGAAGGCCTGTACAGCTTCGGCAATGAAATTCTCGGCACGGAAGCTACCTTCGACCATGACCCTACGAAGCTGAGCATCCACGTGCGTCATTTGGGTATCACGGGCTGGGAAGCAGAGAACTGGCTGCGCGAGAAGTATAATATTGAAGTTGAAATGAGCGACATGTATAACATTCTTTGCCTAATCACGCCGGGAGATACTCAGCAATCGGTCGACAAGCTGTTGTCGGCACTGCGGGTGCTCTCCGCCATCCATTACGGCAAAGGCGATATCTATGAGCTTAAAGTCCAGGTTCCCGAAATTCCGCAGCTTGCGCTTACACCGCGTGACGCCTTCTATGCGGACACGGAGCTTGTCCCGTTCAAGGAATCAGCCGACCGGATTATCGCGGAGTTCATTTATGTGTATCCTCCGGGTATTCCAATCCTGCTCCCTGGAGAAGTTATTACCCAGGATAACATTGATTATATCCTCGACCATGTGGAGATCGGTCTTCCGGTCAAGGGACCGGAGGATCGCACTCTTACTCATGTTAAAGTTATCGTCGAGGCCGACCCGATTTTTTAATATATCCCGAATTAAGGTGCTTCACCTTTATCTCCCAAATAAAAACCCGATACCTGATCATAGGTATCGGGTTTTCTTGATTTGGCTCCGGGATGTTCCCGGGCTTCTTCTATATCTCGTCCGAATTTATCCCTGCTGTGCAATCAGCTCTTGATAAGCCTCTTCTACAGCTTTCCATTCCGCTTCGTCTTCGATATTGTAAAGCACCATTTCTTCGTCTTCTTCTTCCATGCGGAGAATGATGCCGTCGGCTTCGGGGTTCTCGCGTTCCAGCAGCAGCGCATAGAGCTTGTCGGCTACGTCGAACGTTTCCACCAGCACCATTTCCACATCTTCGCCCTGCTCGTTAGTCAAAGTCAACACAAACTCCTCATGCTCATGGTCGTGTCCGCAGCCGCATCCATCATGGTCATGGCTGTGCCCATGATGATGGCCATGTCCGCCGCAGCATTCTCCGCCATGCTCATGTTTGTGATCGCTCATTGAAATACCTCGCTTTGAATTGAATTATCCTACATTTGGTATGGTAACACGTAAGACGAGCCCAGGTCAATTTACAGACACTTAAGGCAAAGCGTTAATCGAGCGCAGTGATGACCTTCTCGGACACGAGCGCGTAATCGCCGTTTCGGGTCGCCTTCATGTAAAAGCCGAACCGGTATTTGCCCTTCTCCTTAAAATCGTACGTAATTTCTTTCGTAGAGAACCAGAAATTGTCTTCTTGTCCGCCGTCCAAATCACTGGAATCGAGGTCCTTAACGTTGCCGGAAGGATCGGTAATCGACAACTTGACGCCCGCAATATCGTCGGTCAGGCTGTCCACCTGACACAGCGCCCTGAATTTTAGCTTACCCAGTTTGACTTTGCCAAAGATGGTATCGCCCTTGAACAGGGATATATGAACATTCGGTTTAAGAATCTTCACCTTGCCGGAGTCGCTCCAGATCACCAGCCCGTCGATTTCACGAGCGGGTATATAGGTCTTACCATCAATAAAGTACCCTCCGTCGGATAACTCCTTGCCGTTGCTCCATACGCGTACTTTTTGATATACCGAATCGGCAAACAGCACCGAACCGCCCATCAGGGAAAATGCCAACACGCACACAGCCACTTTTCTCCATCTTTTATTCATCGCCGTTCGTACCTCCATACTAATTCATGCTGTTAATATATACTTCATACGTATAGGCAAGTTGCGCCCGGCCCGGCAAAATTTTCTTCCGTTTCGCATAAGGGCGTCTTTCTTGGTGCAATATGGATAAAATGAGAGAGGGCGCCATAAAATCCGTGTCATACAGGCGATTTATCGAGAGTTTAGATTTGGATTATATAACTTCATTCTGCGTTTACAAAAGGCTGATATGATAATACAGATGGCTAACCCGGGAGGTATACAGGAATGACTGTCAAATTGCAAATGCTCGGAACGGGCAGCGCCTTCGCCAAAAATTATTTCAACAATAACGCCCTGCTGCTGGGCAGCGGCTACAACCTGCTGATTGACTGCGGCATTACCGCTCCACTGGCCATGCATGAGCTGGGACGTTCGTTCGAGGAGATCGACGCGGTCCTGATAACCCATCTGCATGCCGACCACGTTGGCGGACTGGAGGAGCTGGCCCTGTCGCTTAAACATAAAACGGGCCGCAAAATGACGCTTATGCTCGCCGAAGCTCTCGTCGATCCATTGTGGGAACATACCTTGATGGGCGGATTGTACCAAGAGGGTATAACGACTTCGCTGGACGATGTCTTTCATGTCCGTCCCCTTCACCCTGATACGAATTACTCCCTCTCGCCGGAGATTAGCGTTCATCTTCTTCGGACACCCCACATACCGGGGAAAGACAGCTATTCGCTTATGCTGAACGAGGAGGTATTCTACAGCGCCGATATGACGTTCGAGCCTGAGCTGCTGACCGGTCTTGTGCGAAACCGTGGCTGCCGCAAAATTTATCATGACTGCCAGCTGGAAGGCCCGGGAGTCGTACATACAACCCTCGATGAGCTGAAGAGTCTTCCGGAGGACATCCGCAGCAGAATCTCCTTGATGCATTACGGCGACGAGAAGCCGGATTATATCGGGCGGATAGCGGGAATGGATTTTTTGGAACAGCATGTAATTTACGACCTGTAAAAAGACTAGAAGGTTCAGGCCCACCGCTCACCCATCTTTGGTAATTAAAAAAGGGACTGCCCCGGGGCAGTCCCTGTCATTTCGCTGCGCTTAGAACAGCGGTAGCTGGTCAAGATTGTTGGTCGGGTCTCCGTCGGCATCCCCTCTGATATGAGGAGCCCCGTCCTTGCCTTTAAATATATTGACGCCGGCTATCGCTCCGGCCTGAATTTCCTGAAGAGCCTGTTCATAGCTCAGAACACGACCCGTAGAGGTCTGAAACGAAGTCAAATCTCCGTCACCGTTCTTTTGAACCGCCACAAAACGTTCCCGTCCTCCGTTCACCATCTGGACAATCTCCTTTATTGCAAATTTGCCAATAATCAGGCAACTCATAGTTTGTCCGAAGAACAGGAGGGATATGTGGACCTATAATTTTTTTTGCATCCGCACATGCAGGATTCCGGCATCGTAGAACGGCTTCTCAGAAACAACCTCGTAACCGAGCCTCCGGTAGAACGATTCGGCCTGGCACTGTCCGTCAAGGATGGATGTTTCGAGCCCAAGCTCCCGGGCCAGCTCTTCCAGCGCGAGCATCAGCACCCGGCCGTAGCCCTTGACTCTGTATTCCTTAAGCACAGCGATCCGCTGCATTTTGGCGGCTCCCTCGCGGTAATAGGTCAATCTTCCCGTGGCAACGGGAACCCCGTCATCTATGATCAGCAAGTGATGGGCATCGGGGCCAATCTCATCGAAACGGTCGATTTCTTCCTCCACGGGAACCTTTTGCTCCTCTACAAACACCTTTTTGCGGATCTCCAGCCCCTGCTGCAGCTGCTCCCCGGTTGTCACGCGCACAATCTCCGCCGCCATGAATATGGTTGCTCCCCTCTATGGTCTCGATGTTGTCAATCAAACTATTATACTGAATATCGTTCGGACTGTATAGCCGAATAAGAAGGAGCGCGGCAACGCGTCCCCTCTTAAGTTATCGGCAGCTTACAGGCCGTTATCAGCGGTCCGTGTATACATCCTCTGGAATGGATTTCGTGTATACGTCCTGCAGCACCGGCGCCAGCGGATCGCCTTCTTCTCCAAGCCCCTTTCCGGGATTTCTGTTTGTCACATCCATCGAATCGGGAAGAGCTGGAGCGGTAGACAGCCCGCCGGGATAGATGCAGCCGGAGGCGGCAATAAGCAGCGCGGCGAAGACCGCGGCCAGACCCAGTTGTCTTTTATTCATCATGCGGCTCCTTTACTCGGATTTACCTTTCCAGGTTTGTCCAATAGTTTTAACGAAACCGGTTTATTTTATAACCCGCCCTACTCTCTGGCAAAAGTCAAGTTATGCTATAATAGCTACGTTTGATTGTACTTTTACGACCTATGATTATACTTTTATATTGAAAAGAGCTGATTTCGTGATAGGTGAGATTTTGATTCAGGTTGTGCTGCCTGTATTTATACTGATTGGCGCCGGATCGCTGCTGCAGCGGCTGTTTCGGCTGGATTTGTATACGCTGGCCAAAATCAACTTCTACTACATAACGCCCGCCGCCGTGTTTATGAGCATGTACCTCTCCAAAATGTCGGCTTCCCTCCTCGGCCTGGTAGTCGGCTTCTATGCGCTTTACATAGGCATTCTATATATGGTTTCCTTTACGCTTACACGTTCATTAAAATACTCCACAAGCATGAAAGCCGCGTTCACGAACAGCGTGGTTCTCGATAACGCCGGAAATTACGGCATGCCGGTCAATGAGCTGGCTTTTCATGGGGATTCTCTCGCCGCTTCGCTTCAATCGCTGATTATGGCGCTGCAAAGCCTGCTCACCTTTACATATGGCGTCATATCCATCCAGCGGGCCAAGCTGAAAGGCAATTACCGGATCGTCATTATCGGCTTTTTGAAAATGCCCGTTCCTTATGCGCTGGTGCTGGGATTATTGTTTCACGCTTTCTCCGTGCCTTTGCCGATGTTCATTTCGAAACCGCTCACTTACGCCCAGGAATCAATGGTTGCCGTCGCCCTGCTTACGCTTGGAGCACAAATTGTCAAATATCCGATTCGCCTTGCCCGTCTTGATCTTTATCTGAGCCTTCTCCTGCGCCTGTTTGCCGCTCCAACGATCGGCATTCTGCTTGTGCTTGCGCTTGGTATCAAAGGCATTCCCGCCCAGGCTCTCATTATCGCTTCCGGCATGCCAACCGGCGTCAACGCTTCGCTGCTGGCTGAGGAATATGGCAACGAGCCGGACTTCGCGGCCCAGACCGTGCTCATCTCAACGCTGCTGAATGTCGTTACGATTACGGGTCTGATTTCGCTGGCCCGAATGTTGGGGTAAGAAATCCGATTCACTTTCATATAAGAGATAGGGGAGGAACAGACCATGAATAAGCTCGTATTTTTTCTCGGGGGAGCAGGAGCCGGCAAGACCACACTCGCCAAGGCGCTGGCAGCAAGACGAAAAATCGCCTTCTTCGACATGGATATCCTGCTGCGGCCGGCGGCAGACGCGATTATGACACTTCACGGACTGGACCCCTCCGACCGCGATTCACAGGAATACAAGAAGCTCTGCCGCGATTTGGGGTACCGGATTACGATGGACGCCGCGCTGGACAACGTCAAGCTGAATGTCGACAGCGTAGTTGTCGGCCCTTTTACAAAAGAAGCCGAGGATGAAGGATGGATTGCGCGCGAGCTGGCCCGGATCGGACGTTCCCTGTCTGATGTCGAGGTTAAAGCGGTCGTGGTCAGCCTATCCGATGAGAGGCTGTACAAGGAGAGAATTACTGCAAGAGGCTCCGCCCTGGATGATTGGAAGCTGCGCCACTGGGATGATTTCCGTTCCTCTCTAGGAGCACGTACGGTAAAATGGCCGCTTCCCTCTTCCTTCATCCTGTACTTTGACAATTCCGGTTCGGACCCAGACCTTGCTGCGGACGCCGTAGAGCGTTTCGTTTACCCGGAGGAATAAGGTGTCACCCTTCCAGGTTTTAGATGGAGAGAATGCGGGAATGTTTGTAGTATTGTCAAACATTTTGACCTTGTGCAAATTGTGAAACAATTCACCGCTAATTATAATTAAACATAACTTACAAGCGCGTCTTCCAACGAAGGCAAGGAGAGGATGAATAAATATGAAATCCGAAACGGCACAAGTCAAAGAAAGATTGCCCCGCCACCTGCTTGCCATGCTACCCTGCCCGCTTAAGGTGCCTCTTGAAGAAACATTTTTGCACCAGCAGAGCTCGGGGCTCTGGTCCGAGCTGGACCCGGAAGAGCTGGCATTTGAAGGAAATGCCAATCAGAGCGACTTCTATAAGACAGTGGATCAGTTTGATTCCGCGGACGAACTGCCGGATGTCGTGATTACGCCGGGGATCAGCAGCTTTTTCCATCCAGACTTCCGCACCCGGTTTCTTGATCATGACGTATTCGCCGACGCCGCCGAATACGTCCCTAATGAGCGGTTCGCGGAAATCGGGATGAAGGACCCGACAGGCAGGGTAACGCTGATGTGCGTGAATCCGCTCGTTATTGTCGCGGATAAAGCCCGGCTGGGCGATACGCCCGAACCGCGCTCATGGAGCGACCTGTTGAATCCGGTCTACCGGAAGCAGGTAACGATGAGAGGCCATAACGGCACCTTTTGCGAGACGGTGCTGCTGACCATCGGACAACGCTTCGGCCAGGATACGCTGACCGGGCTTGGACGTTCGGTTCGCCAAGGACTCCACCCGGGTCAAATGGCAAAGCTGGCGGGAACCGACAACGAGGCGGGAACGGCTCTTTACGTCATGCCGTATTTTTATGCAAATATGATCCGTAAACGGGATAAAGTCAATATTATCTGGCCCGAGGAAGGCGCGATTGCAAGCCCTGTCTTCCTGCTGGCCAAGAAGAATGCTACGGAAGGCGGACGCCGGCTGGCTTCCTTCTTCACAGGCGAAGAGACGGCCCGGCTCTGCGAACAGGCCTTCTTCCCTTCGCCACATCCTTCTGCTACGTCTTCGGTCCCTGATCGCAAGCTGCTGTGGATGGGCTGGGACCTTGTCTGGAACCGGGATATCCAGGCTTTGACGGACGCTGCCAACGCCGCCTTCAACAAAGGCTTTGCAGAGGGGGTCTGACCGATGAAGCTCATAACCGTGGCCGGCCCGCCGTCGAGCGGCAAAACCTCCATGCTTCTGCGTGTGATTGATTGGCTAAAGGAGCAGGGACTTCAAGCGGGGGTCGTCAAATTCGACTGCGTCGCGTCCAAGGATGATGAGCGCTACCGTGCCAAAGATGTTCCGGTGCTTCTCGGTCTTGCCGGCAATCTGTGCCCGGATCATTATTTTGTGACCAATATTGAAGCCTGTGTCCGCTGGGGGCAGTCGCTGGAGCTGGATATTCTGATCAGTGAAAGCGCAGGACTGTGCAACCGCTGCTCCCCGTTCATCCGCCACGCACTGGCGGTCTGTGTGATCGATAATTTATCGGGGGCGAATACTCCGACCAAAATGGGGCCTCTGCTCAAGCAGGCCGATATCGTCGCCATTACCAAAGGCGACATTGTATCCCAAGCCGAGCGCGAAGTGTTCCAGTATCAGGTGCGTAAAGTGAATGCCAAAGCCGAGGTGCTCCAGATCAACGGCCTGACCGGCCAGGGCAAGGAACGCCTTGGCGCTCTGCTGAAGCAGGCGCAGGATATCGATACCCTTGACGGGCGGAAGCTCCGGTTCTCGATGCCTGCGGCGGTCTGTTCCTACTGCCTGGGCGAAACGAAAATCGGCAGCGATTATCAGATGGGCAACGTCAAGAGCATTGCGATTCCAGACGTTCCCCGCCCGGAGGTGAGCTAAGATGACGGACAGCATTGAGTCCATTACGATTCTGGGGGGCCGTTCCAAGTCAGGCAGCCCCGAGGATGTCAATCTGAGGCTGGTACCCGGCGATCTTGTAGCCGTTGTGGGGCCGACCGGCTCCGGGAAGAGCAGGCTGCTGGCCGATATCGAATATGTTGCCCAGCGCGATACGCCGAGCGGGCGCTGCATCCTGATTAACGATCAGCCTCCCGCGCCCGAGCTCAGGTTCGCCTGGGGAAGAAAGCTGATTGCACAGCTGTCCCAGAACATGAACTTTGTGATGGACGCTACGGTAGCGGAATTTATCGCCATGCATGCGGAATGCCGCGACACCCATTTCGAAGAAGCGGGACTTGCGAATCTCATCGACAGCGTCGTCGCCCAGGCCAACCGGCTGACCGGCGAACCGATTCATCCGGACACTCCGCTTACCGCGCTGAGCGGCGGCCAGTCGCGGGCCCTGATGATCGCGGATACCGCGATTCTGTCTGACAGCCCGATTGTGCTCATCGACGAAATCGAGAACGCGGGAATCGACCGGAGGCAGGCGCTGGACATCCTCGTGCAGAATCAGAAGATTGTACTGATGGCAACCCATGACCCGATTCTGGCGCTGCTCGCGCACAGCCGCATTGTGCTGAAGAGCGGCGGCATCGCCGATGTTCTCCGCAGCGACGAAGGCGAATCCGAGCTGCTGGAGGAATTGCAAAAAGCGGACGCCGCCATCATGGCGGTCCGCGAGAAGCTGCGCCGGGGCGAGCGGCTGGGAAGCGCCGCGTTCAAGATCTCCTGACTTACCGCGGCTGACGGTCCGTTTACTCTCCGTTAATATGCCGAAATATAAAAAGCGAACCGGCCCATCCTTGGCCGGTTCGCTTTTTATATTTAATAAAGTCAGACCTCGTTCATCTCAGCAGAATGTGCTGCCTTTCACTTGAGTTAGTACACGCTGGTCAGTGCTTTTTTCCGGGCAACGCCGGTTCGGATAGCCGCTTCGGCTACCGCCTTCCGAATGCATTCCACGACCCGCTTGTCGAAAGCGTTGGGAATGATGAAATGCTCGTTCAGCTCGGATTCGTCGACCGCCGACGCGATCGCTTCCGCAACCGCAAGCTTCATTTCGTCGTTAATGTCGGTGGCACCGCAGTCCAGGGCTCCCCGGAAAATGCCCGGGAAGCAAAGCACATTGTTAATCTGGTTCGGATAATCGGAGCGACCCGTCGCCATAACCTTGACATACGGGGCCGCAAGAGCGGGATCGATCTCCGGTGTCGGATTGGCCATGGCGAATACGATCGGATCTTTGGCCATATTTTGAACATCCTCGACTTTTAGCACGTTCGGTGCGGAAACCCCGATAAATACATCCGCCCCCTTGATGCAGTCGGACAAAGAGCCTTGCTCCAGATGGGGATTGCTGATCTGAGCAAATTCGGTCCAGTGATGCTTGTCGTACACATTCTGGCGGTTAATCGCGCCTTCGCGGTCGACGCCGATCAGATTTTCGGCTCCAGCGCCCAGCAGCATTTTTGCGATCGATATGCCTGCCGCTCCGCAGCCGTTTACGACAATTTTGACATCCCTGATGTCTTTGTCTACCACCTTCAGCGCGTTAAGCAGCCCGGCCAGCACCACAATCGCCGTACCATGCTGATCGTCGTGAAATACCGGAATATCCAGCTCTTCCTTAAGGCGGCGCTCAATTTCGAAGCAGCGGGGAGAAGAAATATCCTCCAGATTGATGCCTCCGAACGTGGGAGCCAGCGCCTTGACGATCGCGATAATCTCTTCCGTGCTCTTCGTGTCCAGGCAGATCGGCACCGCATCCACATCGGCAAATTGTTTGAACAGCGCAGCTTTTCCTTCCATGACCGGCATGGCCGCTCTCGGTCCGATGTCGCCAAGCCCCAGTACCGCCGTACCGTCGCTGATGACCGCCACTGTATTTTTTTTCGTAGTCAGCTCAAATGCTTTATCCTGATCTGAAGCGATGGCTTGACATACCTTGGCAACACCCGGCGTGTAGACCTTGGCCAGATCCTCCATCGATTCGATTGGATGCTTCAAAGTTGTTTCCAGCTTGCCGCCTTGATGAAGCAGCATGATTTCCTCCACATTCATGGTTATCCCTCCTGGTAATTGGCTGACCGTTTCGCGCTTTTAGGTCCTTCTTTATTTATCCTGAATCGGGATGCTTGCGACCCCTAATCGTTAATTCGGTATTTCGGTCTACAATTCTTAATTCAATCACATAACCCTGAGGGATTTCCGCCAAATACATCACATTGATAGGTAAGCTTTTGAATTTATCGCTAATTTTTTGGGGAGCGCTCCCTGTCTATTTCATTTTTTAAAAAACAGTTGCATCTCCTGCCAGCTTTATGATATTATAAATCTCGTTGCAGGACGGTAGCTCAGCGGGAGAGCACTATCTTGACAGGGTAGGGGTCATGGGTTCGATCCCCATCCGTCCTATACGCAGAAAGCCTTGTATATCAAGGCTTTTTTGGTTTTTAAGGACATATTCCATCTCAACATAGCCTCTCCATTGCCTTCATGGTAGCACCGTGGTAGTAAGTCAGTTCATATCTTCCTGTATCCTTCAATCACCGCTGGGCAAATCAGGTTCTGAATAATTGTTCTCCCAGAGCGTGTGCAGCTTCTTCCTGCATGTTCGGAAACAGGTGAGAGTATAGATCAAGGGTAATCTGTATTGAAGCGTGTCCCAAGCGCTCTGATACGATCTTAGGGTGCACGTTATTCTTAAGCAGCAGTGAAGCATGGGTGTGTCTAAGATCATGAAAAGTAATAGGATGAAGTTCGGACTTCTTAAGCATGCTGTACCACGTTCTGGACAGGTTCCTCGGCGTTGTAGGCGTACCGACTGTCGTGCATACCACAAGATCATTATCTTCATACATAGCCCCAGCATAGCTCTTCTCAAGTTGTTGTCTTCGCCGCCACTTATCCAACATACTGACCGTGTCTGGATCAATAGAGATCGTGCGAACGCTTGTCGTTGTCTTGGCTCCAGGACGAAGTGTTTTGCCATCATGACTCAGTGTTTGTCTAACTGACACTATTCCTCGTTCCAAGTCCACGTCGCGCCATCTAAGCCCCAGAATTTCTCCTTGCCGCATACCTGTAGCGAGAGCCAGATGGAAGGCTTCATAATATCGGACCTCTTCCCTGCGAACTGTATTAAGAAAAAGTTTAACCTCTTCGGCTGTCCATACCTCCATATCTTTCTTACCTCCTTTGGGTTTGTTATCAATTCGCGTAGCAACGTTTCTCGGTATAATGTCCTTTCTTTCAGCGGAGTTGAGCGAAGCTGTGACAACGTTATAGATGCGTTTGATTGTACCTTCAGCCAGTCCCTTTGCCCGCAGATCATTCATGAAACGTTCAATTATCAGGACATTCAGTTTGGACAATGGATACTGGCCGAGTTGAGGCATGATATGGAGCCTGATATATGATTCTGTGCTTTTGGTGGTTTGATCGCTGTAATTTGCCGACTTGCCTCTGAACCACTCCTTAAGAAACTCACCATATGTCATCTTTGAGGGCTCATAGTAACTTCCTTTATCCGCCTGTACCTGAGCATCTCTGAGGGCTTTTTTGGCTTCCCGTTCATTCTTGAAGCCGCGCTTCTTCTTCTGAATTCGCTTGCCGTTAGCGTCCTTGCCCAAGGTTAAGGTGTAAAACCATAACTCCTTGTTCTCTTTCTTAACAAAGTATTTTCCTACATAACCCGCAACCGTCATATCCGCATTCATCATTTTCAAAACCTCCATTTCACTTATTATCATTGTTATAAGAATTATTCGGTTTATGGATCACCACGAATGCGCTCAATCTGCATTCTTCACCACTTCCTTTCAGGCTTTTATTCTAACCGTTGAGCCACTTGAAAAAGACTCCTTTCAGAATACGGATCGACTTCCCTACACGCACTACATGGAATTGTCCCGAATTCACCAGTTCATAGGCTTGGCGGCGGCCAATGCCCAGTATATTTTGAATATCCGCTACGTTAAGCACTTCAGGGTAGGATTGATACATCAAAATCATCCTTTCTTGTTTTCTTTAGGTAATGGGATACGATCAATCTTACGTGGAGCCTTCGGTACCTCGCTTGGAGCGGCATAGTGACGTAGAGCCTCGCTGCTTAACTGGACCATCTCGGCGTTTGTCTGATTCCTGAATGTATCAATATAACCACGATGCTTTAATATCTTGAGTGCATCGTGCAATCGTTCTGATTTGGCGAACTTCCCTTTGGTTTTTTGCCATACAAATTGCCTCCGAAACTCAGTGTCATTAGTCTGCGAATTTATTTTAAGTAGTGCTCCCCAAAGGTACTTTGCAGCTTCTATTTCTTCTTCAACCTTTATACATCCAAAGGCAGCAAGAGTATGTTCATAGAAATAGTCCCGTGACGCGAGCACCTTTTCAAGAGTATCACGATTAATAACTGATCTTACGTCTGTAATCTGAACAGGATCGCCTTCAAAGTGTTCAGCGACATGAACAAGGGATGCAATTTTGAGCAAATGTGCAGGCAAGCGATCCGTCCACAACTTCAAAAACTCATACTCCGAATCGGCATTCAAATTTTCTTCATGTTGTCCCAAGAAATCCAGAAAGAGCACCTGCGCCTCTTCAGAAAGTGTTAATTCACTAACGTTATCGGCATTCATTTGCATCATGAACTGAATGGTTGATTCATACTTGTCGACTATAGAACGATCTATTGATTTGGGAGTAACATCCCTTTTGCCTCGCATTGACTTTGGCACGGCATACAAGAAGCGCCCAAAGAGTCCCCGATCAGTAAAGCGTTCAGGTAGTCCTTGAAGAACGCTTGGTTGGACAAATAAGCCGATGGTAAGGATAGGTTCTTCCAGCATTTCAGTTTTCCTACCGATTCGGTCAACGGTAAGATAATCGCCCGTGTATCCCTTCAAATAAACATCAAGATTTGGCATAGTACTGTAACGTTTACCATCCAACATTTCAAATAAACCTCCTTCAGAGGAGAGCAAGGCCATTCGCTCATTGTTTTCCTGAAGCAGGCCGATTAACTTTTCTGGAGTTACATCATCTGCAATAAATCTTGGAAGACTCATTTTGCTTGAGGCTGATTTCTGCTCGGTGTCGGTATCTGTATCGTTGTCTGATATGAAAGCTTTAACAGCAGCCTTTTCATAATCGATAATAGGTTTTATAAACATACTATGAACCGTACTTTTACGCTCTCCTGATGACATTACAACTACGTTGTACAAATTGTTTCGTTCGACCCAGGTTCCCTCACTGAAAGGACGAATCTTAAACTTTTTGGCGAGCGCTGTTGAGAGAACAGATAGGGCCGCCATACCTGATGCGTCATATGGAGTCTGAGTTGCATCTTGAACAGCCATAGTGTACTGTTGCAGCCACTGAGGAAAGATATCTGAAGGAAAAGACGGGAGTACTTTGCTTTCTTCAAAGGTCACTAGTTCTATTTCTGATTTTTCTGATTTAATTACTATGTTATTTGGCAGTTTGATACTCATAATTGCGCCCCCTTGAGATTAATAGGTAAAATGTTTTACAGAGCAGTGTTGGTGTGACTACCAGTATTGTGTAGCGATTAAAGTGTTGGCTGCATTAATTTCTTTTCCCATGATTCGTTCACTCCTTCTGCTGTTTGCTGAGCGTTGCCGCTTGCAAGAATGACTTTACAGCAGCTTAAAATCGGTTTCAATACCTTCTGCCAACCTTGTAATGAACGCTGTTTTGCTTCAATTTTCACTTGATATTAATTCACTAATATCTGGATATTCCGAGTAAGCTTTTTGAAGATTCTATCGATTATTTCAATTTGGACTAATGGAGCGATTTGAATGAGACAATCGTCAGTACAGAATATGATGTTCGCAGATAGCCGTCTGGTATGGGAAGTAACAGGGAACAATTACAGATTATTCATTGACTACAGCATAGGAAGGAAATTCCGTTTTGTGCGGGAAGTATTAGAAGGCCTGTATTCTAGCAAAGAGTACAGCAGAGGAAAGGCTGCAAAGGCAGCTGGGATTTCGTATCAAGGGCTGAAGAACATAGAAGAAATTGAGAACTACCAGCCGAATACCAGTACGATTGAATTGCTGAGCCGAGTCTATAATCTGCCTTCACTGCTATTTACTAATCAGGAATATCAGTTGTCTTTAGAGGGTTTCCTCATTGGCAAGAAAGAGAACAAAGCGAAGTTTTTAGGTGATTATCGTAGAGTTCATATTTTCCCACATATACTTGATCCAGAGTACAGACCAGTTCATCATAAGTGCAATGATCATAGGAGCGTTGAGGGAATTGTTGGTGAAATTGATACTGAAGGGGAAGATGTAGTATTTGATGTTAACGGCAAAATGAGTCTGGATAGAATTACCCTTCAGCTTTCATTGAAGCTTTTCCAAACCTCCAGCAGCATTCTGCTTCAAGAGAATGATTTGGTAACAAGTGCCATTATTGTACCTGAAGACTTAGAGCATTTAGAAGAATTGATTAAGCGGGAAGTGGAATTCTTGGAGAGGAAATATAATCAAAGAAAGGCCGATGATAAGATTAAAGATGTGGGCAGCAGTTTGGAGCGCTACTTACAACGGTTACATAAAAGCGAGCAGAACGAGAACGTAAGTTCTGACTTGTAATTTTATAAACAAAGGGTTGTGTTACCAGTAACGAGATAAATATGTCCTTAATTCTTCACATGGGCACTGTCTCAATTATTACTGGGAGGCAACCACTTTGAACATAAGCTCTGATACCAAGCGTCTGAAGGCAAGATTGAATGATGTACAAGCACGACTTCTCTTTGAACAAGTCATTAAGCCATATAAGCAACGATTCAATGCCCACTACCATTACTCAGCCGATGATAAGCGTAACGCTGTTTTTCTCGGTCATCTGCCAAGAGCGCCTTATATGAACTATACGACGGCGTTGACCTTTCACGGGTACTCTCACGGCAGTCCCTTGCTACGGGATATCTTCGCTGTAGTGCCCTTGGAAGAGTGGCTGGTCAGCGAAATACACATTGCTTTCGATTTTGACCAGCCCTACAAGCAGTTCCACGCCATCCGCCCTCCAAAAAGAGCAGATGTTAGCTCCTTTGATTCCTCAATCTACATTGGGGGTAAATCCTCTTCTTCAAGGCTCCACATGTATGACAAGCAACTGCAAATGAAGAAAAAGCATAATATATGTACCGATATCTGGACAAGGGTAGAGATGCGCTATAAGCTCACGCCGATGAAATGTGTAGCGAGTCTGGAGATGGCTGACTTCTCATCAGCAAGTCAGTACTATGTACTTCAGGATATCTCCTGTCTGGACAATGAGATACGGGATATCGTAACGAAGCTGGATACTCGGTAGTTCAACTGGAAAGACATTGATTGGCGTACTAAAAATAAAATAAGAGAGCACGGCATCACCCAGGGCCTCAACCTGTATGACCTCATACTCTCTAATGTAGACGATATTCCGAGCTTTTTATATACTCCAGTAGCCAAGAAGGATAGAAGAAGAAGCTCTTAGTAGTAATCTCAATGTTAAGCGTAAGCCTTATAAGGCCAGAATGCAAGACTAAGTGTACTACATGCGTCAAAGCCCTGATATAGCCTGATAAAGTCGCTATCGCCGCAATTCCTAACCAATCCTAATAGATGACTACAGGTAGAGAGAGCGATCAGGATAGGGATATAAGTATTAAGTTAGTATGCGGCCCATACTACATAAACACTTGATTTTTAAGGGTCTGAGACTCTTAGTAGGGTTAGTCTCCTTTTTATTGAGATTTTCTTATACGGGCTTAGCAATACTCGTTACTCAGTACAGAGCAGTCTCAAGTAGCTACTCCCACTCAAAAGTCCCTTGAATGGCCATTTGCTCAATACATAAAGGTGTAAGCCAAACTGCTTGTAAACCCAGCAGTGACGCGCCTTTCAGAACATTGCACGATAAAATATTCAACTCCCATGTGTTAACTTTGAATTAATCCCCCTTTTCACCATTCCTGATTTTTCAATCTTTCATATCGACTGGTCATTTTGTGCAAAATATTTGTTTTTTTATCCAAAAACCCCTTGTAAATGTGAGATGTAATGGTTACTCTCTGGTTAGTTCTTCGTAGAGGCACCTGCGACGGACAATCTCCTTCAATACAGCGGCTCCTTTAATGGGGCCGCACTAACTACACTAAGTAAGGGTGGATGGAATGCATAAAGAAATAATGGAATACTCCGCCGATGCTTTATTCGGTGAAGAAGATTATACAGCCTTCTGGAAATTCCCTAAAGAAGGAACAGGACCGATTCTTGTGGACTTGGATATTCTTAAAGTGGGGGAACAACTCCGTATCAAGCGATGCCATGATTGGCTAAATAGAAAAGAACTAGCGGATATACTTGGAATCAGTGTGAACACACTAGCGGATATTGAACACGGTAAGCGAGACATTCCTAATAAATGTAAAGATTCGGTTGCGCACTACCTGTACGGACAATACTACTGTTATGGAGTACTGGCAGTAGATTCTAAAGAAGACTGCAAATCAGGAGGTGATTAAGGTGAAGATGGGTGAAATTAGAGCGATTTTTGAGAAAGAGAACGCACGGCCTGATTGCACTGCAGCACAAAGGGAAGCAAATGAGTTCAGGTTAAAGATATATGAATACCTGACTAGAAGTCGAGCTCCATTTGAACCACGAACAATATTTGACCCGGAAATGGAGTTTTTGAAGTATGGCAAGAGATATACACCTAATTCATTACTGCGATAACTGTGCGTATGGCCTTAACTTTATTAAGCAAGCATAGAATCACCAAGGATTTAGAATAGTGAGTATTCGTAACCTTGGTAAGGCTGTAAGAGGTATTAAGAATTTCATGTTAGAACGATTATTATAATACGGCTTTGTATCAGTGCTAGACATAGAATGTGAACCCACGTATGAAGTGTACGAGCGAACTGCGGCGAGCGTCAAGCGAGCCGAATGTGCAAGCCGAAGGCCATAATTTGAGAGCCGACCAAACGGCCGACTCTCTGGGTAAATCAGTTTTTTCGATAAGCTTCGGTAGCTTCTTTCTCCGTATGTTCATCCAGTACCGAACGCATGACACATTCTAGTTGCTGGAGCGCCCTGTGAGATAGACCGAGTTTCTTTCCAGCGAGCAATGCATATCCGTAAATTGCGAAGTTGTTCAAAATACATATCCCCCTATTAAATACCATTACATAAGCCCATGCTCTTTGAATGAGTAAAAGCTTTCCGCAGATAATATGATATGATCCAACATCTCGATTCCGAGTAGCTCTCCAGCGTTAGATAATCGGGTGGTCAACTGGAGATCTTCTTGAGAAGGTTCCGTAAACTGACTGGGATGATTATGAATGGCTATCCAGCTTGCCGCAGCCCTTTGAATTAATGAACGGTATACTTCTCTTACTCCTACAATAGCGGAGCTAAGACTCCCGATGCTGATCTGGGATTTGCAGATAACTTGATTTTTTGTTGTCAGTGGAAGCGCCCAGAATTCTTCATGCATGAGGTGCCCAATCTCATATCTCATTAGCTGGAATACATCTTCAGGCTTTCTGATAAAACAATTTGCTTCCTGAGGAGTATTCAAGGCTCTTGCCAGCTTCAGTGTGCTAACGATCTGACGGGCCCTAGCTGGGCCAACTCCTTTTATTTGAATGAGTTCTGCTTCACTAGCACCTAAGAGTTCATAAGGGCTGACAAATCGATTAAAAAGCTCCTGCATAACATAGCCGTCCTCCTTAATGCAAAGCGCATCACTAAGGGCGGATTTAATAGAATACATATCCATGGGTTTTTCCCTCCACATAAAATGAAATAGAGGAGCAGCCCATGCCACTCCTCTTGAATGCGTATAGATATTGAGTTAAGATTTACTCGTGTTGGTTACCAAGGCCGCATTGCCGTGCGGTCTTTCTTATTGCCTTTCTTTGATCCGCTTCAGATACCGCTCCACTTGCTTGGGATAGTACTTGAAGAAATAACCTCGTACATACTTGATGGCTAGTTCCTCATTGGTTTTCCATTGACGAATGAAGTATGCTTTAAGCACATGCCCTGCCATACTGATCTGATTTTGCATAACCAGTTGCCGCAGTAGAACCGTCATTTCATCATTGATGATTTTATTGTCTTCCAATTTTATCCACCTCCCGATGACCTACTCTCACACGGTCTTTTTACTCTCTGTCTTACCTGTTATGGCTGGATATCAAGCTTTGTTTTATATTGGCTTGTTAAACTGCTGAAATTAATAAAGACTCCTACTATTGCCGTGATTGGCAAATAAGTAGGAGTCCTACCTTTCATTATTCTTACTTACTTCATTATCTGATTTCAGCCTGAATTTCTTGATGGATAGATTCCTCCTTAACAGCTGATTCGCTTTCTGACTGAATGGATTGCCATAAGAATTCTTGCACCAATCCAAATATTCGCTCCAGATAATTCGTCGTATCTCTTCTACTTCTTGTATGTCCTGTCTGCACAGATGATGGAACAATGCGCTGACCTTGTAATTCCTTGTATTAAGCGGGCCACTGTCATAATGAATTTGTTCCTGACCTATGAAAATGATTGCAACTATGCCATATACGCTAAGCTTTACATTCTTAATGATTTCAGAACCTCTGTAGTCATTGTAGTAAGCGGGATATAGCATGCTTGTACTGTAAAACTGGTACTGGATATTCCCCTTAGCTTGTGCAATCAATATTTGTCTGCTCAATCAAATCACTCCTCTGTAAGATTTGTGTTAATGCCGCGCCGATCCAGTTCTTCTTTAAGAAGCTGAATGAAATCATAGCTGAGTCCAAGTTGAACCGCATCCTGATAAGTTTCGAGGATGACCACGTCTTCCATCCTCTGTAATGGTTGTCTGTGCATGAATTTCCCCTCCTCTCCAATTTAGAGCTTTATCTCACAGCTCCTAATAATCTCTGTTAATCGGCAGAACGCAAAAAAGGACCCGTACTCATTCCTTAGCGGAATGAAATACGAGTCCTTATTTTGTATGTACTGCTATTCGTCTTTCCATTCAAGCATATAGCTAAGTAATTCGTAAGCGTGTTTTTGATCCGAGGCACTTCTGCTTTGGAATTTCGATACAAGCAAGGACAGATAGTAGTTATCCCTGCCTTTTTCTAAAGGTTGAATAAAACGGAATAGTTCTTCAAAGGGGACATCAAGCGCAGCGGCTACCTTTTCAATGCTCTTCATTGTGACATTATTCTCACCTCGTTCAATTCGCCCGATGTAAGTATAATGCAGCTCGGCAAGCTCCCCTAGCTTCATCTGACTCCATTTTCGTTGTTCACGTAAAGCGCGTATACGCTCACCCACAAGCTTCATTGTACGACTACTCAACGTTATCACCTCTACAGCAACGATAGCCTAGAGCGAACGGAGCATCGACAGCGTATTAGCATTATAAGCATTACATTATAGCGTATTAGTAATATTTGTGATATATATACTATAGGTATTTTGGCATACGTTGGAAGTAACCTTTTTGCAGGGAGGCGGTGGGGTCGTTAAGAATTCAAATGCGTATTAGAATTTACATTATATCCCCTGGTAAAATTTATAAATTTTGAATCCTTATATGAATTTTTAAGGTAAGGAGGTGAAGAAAGAATGATTAGTGCTGGATTGATTACAGGTATCGTCATAGTAGGATTTATGCTGTTTAGCGATAAGGGTGTTGCTAGAAAGATCGGCTGGGGATGCCTGCTATTCATACTGTTGCTGATAGTTCTTGGTGCTGTAGCAATAAGCTTCTTGAACAGCATGTAACCGTTTAAAGACCAACATTGCTAGTTTGTCTTCTCCAATATAATATGACTTTGATATGGAGGGATGTTATGTGTTTGCTTTAGGAATAATTGTGATGATTGTCGTAGTAGTGATTTTAGCAACGCAGGCTAAAGAAAAAGAAATTGTTAGGAACACAAATAATGAACAATTACGAAGAGCCACAAACGAGATATTTGAAACCCATTTTAGTAATGCGATGTTTGAGCTCATGGCGGAAATTGAAACAAAGCTGCCACTGGATGAGTGGACCAAGCTAAAAAGCATTCCTGAATGGAGAAGTATTTATATTCAAGTTACTTGTAGCGACAGTTACTGCATGGGATTTTATGTGAGTATGGAAAAGAACTTCTCCAGAGAAATACCAAATCACGAAATGTTAAAGATAGAGTCACAAAGACGTATATTGGAAAGCTCCTGTTACATGTTTGCAGAGCAACATCAATTAAAGAAAGAAACAGGCAAGGTGCTTGCAAATGCCTGCAAACGAGCATACAGCAAGGGATATGATAAAGCCTATCTACAAGGATCATATGTCGCGGTCCCAAGATAGCAATACATAGAAGTAATCAAGGACATGAGGCTTTGAAAGAAGTAGGCACACCATCTGATAGCTGACAATCCTAAATGAGGAGAGAATAAAATGTATATGAAAAGAACTTTATCAGTGCTGGCTGCATCAGCAATTATCATCACGGCGACTTCTATTTCGCATGCGGCTCCAAGCGCAAAGCAACAAGCCGTATACTCGGCCAGTGCCAGCTTTATAAAGGAATACAAGCTGGATAAAAGCGAGCTCGCCCCTCCCTTACTTTATGATCTCAACAATGACGGCAAAGATGAAGTCATTTTGACTACAGCCAAGTATGAGATTACTGATTCTGATTTGTACATAGGTGTATACAGCTTGGCAAACGGGAAAAAGATTACAGTCAGGCATGACCAAGATACGAACGGTATTCCAGCCCAAATCCGAAGAGTTAAGAACAAAACATATAAGAACTGTATAGCATTGAGTACGCATGGTACAACAGGATTCGAGGCGTTCGGGGTTGAGGTGCTCACTTTGCGAAACAATAAGTTAACGAATGTCGCATCTTTTGAGGCCGAGGGTGAAGGCGAGAACAACTTTGTTATTGATTTAAACAAAGATGGATATCATGAGTTTGCTGCTTTAGAGGTAGAGTCTGGAATTGGAGCAGATCGGCTGGGCTTTAGCGGTGCAGCCAATAACATTACCTTCAGATGGGATGAAGCAAAGAAAAAGTACATCCAGTATGGACCCGATGGAATACGAGAAGATCAGCGGAAACCTGTGGGCACATTGACAACAAAGCAGGCTCTAGATATTCTGATCGAGGCCTACAAAGTTGAAATGTCATTTGATAAGCCTCAGTCGCTGAAGAAGATAGAAGCAGCTATGAAGCCTTATTTTAGTCATAACTTTATTTATGAATTCCAAGGATCGCTGCGACCGTCCTCGAATGGTTATAGCCCAACATACATGGAGACAGATGACTTCTCCTCTCTGATGCCGTCTTACAATACTAAACAGAAGCTGACACTGAAGTTCAACTCGGACAAGACCATAGCTATTTCTTCGCAGAATGTTGAGGTTCAAGGCGAAGAAGGATTTGTCTCTACTACTGCGATAACAACACTGGTTAAGACTAAGTATGGCTGGAGAATTGATAGCTTTGATTATTAAGTGAACATGAAGCAGATATAACTGACTATAGAATGAGGCTCAGAAGATTCAGTACAGCTTTGGTTGCAATTGAACTATTATGGCGACAAGTGGAATGTGAGCACTCAGGCATAAATGAGATTGGTGAACTAGAATAATGAGCGTACTTTATTACCCTATATCTGTGAAACCAGGACTCCTTCAAAAGAGTCCTTATTTTCTTAGGAAAAATAATACTAAAGTTTAGTATAATTAGGAAATAAGTCACATACACACGAATCATATCTTATGGTTTTGTTGTATAATTCATGGAGTGAATTTGATACAATGCAGAGAATTTAATACAACTAAGGATGAGTCAGAGTGATAGTACATTGCCCAAATTGTGATACTACTGTAGATGCTAAAGAATGTGGACACAACGTTATATATGAGGAGGAACAGATTCCATCTATTCAGGTGACATTACTTTCATGTCCTCTCTGCTGTAATTCTATTTTTGCTGAACAGGAATTAATTGCTGTAACTTTTAATGAATACGATTGGAGCTTTCCAGTTAGGATTTGGCCTGATCCAGAATCAAAGCTTCCTACTGAGCTTCCTCCAATGGTTAGAACGTCGTTAGACGAGGCAAATAAATGCTTCAAAGCCAAAGCTTATCTTGCCTGTGAGTAATGTGTGGCAGAGTTATTGAATCTATCTGTAAAGATCACAATACTAAGTCAGGTAATTTACTAAACGGATTGAAAATACTTCTAGAGAAACAGATTATTGACAAAAAAATATATGATTGGGCAGACGCCTTACGACTTCATCGTAATATTGGCGCGCACGCTAATGAGGAGGTCATTATCAAGGAGGACGCTAGGGACCTTCTTGATTTCAGCTTTGCTATCTGTAACTACGTATACATACTTACTCTAAAATTTAAGAGCTTTATGGCTCGTAAACAATCGTAATAAGAAGAGATCACAGCACAGTTTATTTTGGTTCACCTCAGTATTCCCAATTATTTCAATCTTAATTTTTTGGGGGTTAGATAATGGCTAGTAACATTGATCAACAAAAAAATATTATTAGAAAATTCTTTAAAGATAACAATATTATTGATACTCTTTTGGGAGAAATATATGTTATGGACGAGTTAGGTCAAGGAGGAAATGCTATAGTATACTCTGCTCTTTGGGGGCGTTCCGTCGTTGCAATCAAATTTCTTGCGGAAGACTGCTCTGTAAAGACAACGTCTAGGCATCAAAGATTTGTCACTGAAGTTCGTGAGATAATTAAATTATCTGATTCTCAGGCTGTTGTGCCTATTTACTTATACGATCTTTTACCCGTTGAGGATTTTATATTTCCATATATGCTAATGAAGCAATATTCCGATACACTTAGTACATGGAAAAAAAAGAACCCCATTCTCCAAATAACTGATGTTTTGCCTGTAATCAAAGACCTTATCTACTGCATAGACAAGATACACAATTTAAATATTATTCATAGAGATTTAAAACCTCAAAATATATTAATTGACGAAGACAACGATCTAGTCCTTGCTGACTTTGGAATCTCATGGTTTGACCCAGAACACTATGAACGTCTTGTTAAAACAGAAAAAAAAGAAAGATTAGCTAACTTTAGTTTCTCGGCACCTGAGCAGTTTCAAACAAACCCTGAACCAAAGCCTACTATGGATTTATTTGCTTTAGGACAATTGATTCAATGGTTAATAACTGGTGATACTCTAAGGGGTGTTGGTAGAACTAAATTAAGTAGTATTCATGAATCCTTTGCTCCTTTAGATTCTATTGTTGATATGCTACTGCAATATGACCCTTCTAATAGACCGCAAAGTGTTAACGAACTAAACTCCCTTCTTAAATCGGTTCTTAACCCACCTGAAATTCAAGAAACAGAAGAAGAAAGAGTCTTTAAGGCTTTAAGAGGTTTTGATTTGATTATCCGATCAACATGCCCAGGAAAGATGGGGCTTATTAAGATTACAGACAAACACAAGATCCACTTAATAATGAGTATGATAGCAGAACAGTATATAAAATTGAGGTTATGGTGGACACAAGGTTCATCTGACTGTCCTATTGAAAATATTCGTCAATTAGATGAAGATATTTGGTTATTCGATAGTAGTGAATGTTTAATTGAGGAGATCTGGGTAAAGAAAGACCATTCTCTTGACCATCAATATATCCTTTTACAATGTGCTCCTATGCCTCCATTTGGCATTTACGAAGATCGTGGACAAAAATCAGAAGAAGCTGCTTGGTTTATGGAGAAATATATTACTAGACAGGAATATGACGATGGTTTTGCTGAGATTAACGGTAAGATTGAAAAAATAAACAACAAAGCTGAAATACGTATTAGAGAATTAGAACGGGATTTCCTTTTTGTAGCAACCTTTGCAAATCCAATAAATGTTGATACTCATCCATATAATAATAGATATGTTGTAGATGAGGTGTATCATTCCATTAAAGACGCTGGAAAGATAGTTGAAACCGAACTTATTAGGCTTGATAAACTGAAACGTCATCCGACTTCAGTAATGATGAGCTGAATTGCAGTGACGAAGTCGATAATAGGGTAATTAATAATAAACTACTTTGGAGGTCTATTGATGAATCTAACCGATATCGCTCTTATGAAATTTTTATATATGAGAAATCCTATGTATCATGGCAAGATTCTTGAACTAAGAGAATCGGTTGCAAACTGGTTGTCATATATTCCCCACACTTTTCCGCATTATACAAGACACACTGTTGAACACAGCGAAGAAATCATTTTACAAATATCAAAAATGCTCTTTAGGGATAATGATCAGGAACAAGGTATCTTACGTTTGTCGAGTATAGAAGCATTTATAATAATGGCATCAGCTTTACTGCACGACTCGGGAATGGTAGTTTCGGATCAAGAAAAAATAAAAATATTACAATCAGAAGGTTGGAATTTATGGGTTTCAGGAAATGGTTCTAAACGCTGGGAAGAAGTAAAAAGTATTAGAAATGATAGCAATATTGATGTTAGTGTCCGTAACTTTATAGCTGATATACAAACAAGATATTTAATTGCAGAATACATAAGGAAAGCACATCATTTTAGAGCAGTCGATGTTATGACTCAAAACCATACTCTTTTGGGTAAATTTTCATTTGATGACCCCTCACTTTTTCAAACAATAACAGATATTTGTGTAGCTCATGGATTAAGTAGTTTTGAACTTGATGACAGTGAAAAATATCCTGAACGTCGCGATATCAGAGGAGAAGAAGTAAATGTGAAGTTTCTGGCTTTGCTACTTAGAATCGGTGATTTGCTTGATATGTCCTATGATAGGGCCTGTCCATTATTAATGAATGCTGCCTGTCCTTTACCATCTGACAGTTTAGCACACTGGACTCAGTATCAACGAATTACTCATCGCTTAACTGCCACTGATTGTATTCAGATTACTGCAAAATGTAATACCCAAGACGAACATAGATTTTTACAGGATTGGTGCCAATGGCTCGTAGATGAGATTAAAAATGCTTCTATAATTATGTCAAAAGCTACAAGACATTCGAATTGGAACGCCCCAAGTGTAAGTATTGGTAATTCTAATGCATCTATAAAAATTCAACCTAGTTCAATAGCTACATATATTCCTTCTGAGTGGAAACTTGAACTTGATCAAGATATGGTGTTCCAAAGATTAATCTCAGACGTCTACAAGTCAGAAAAAGATTTTCTCAGAGAATTGTTGCAAAATGCACTGGATGCAACTAGATGTAAAGTAATTGCAGACTTAAAAGGTCAAGGTGAACCCATTCCAGATTACACTAACCAAATAAGCGAGCATATCAAAGAGAGATATCCAATTAATATTTGTTTAGAAGAGAGAACTTTTCAAAGCCCTCTTTCTCAGGAAGAACATCTCAAACAGGTTTTAATTATTGAAGATAATGGACTTGGTATGGATACAGAAATAATAAAAAAATATTTCTTACAGGTTGGAAGATCTTACTACACATCAGAAGAATTTCAAAGAAGCTTTAATTTTAAGCCTAACAGTCGATTTGGAGTTGGCTTTTTGTCAGTATTTGCAGTCAGTGAATATATAACTGTGGAGACTTATAAACCATCTTCAAACCGTAACGATGGGCCAATTTCCTTATGTCTCACTAGCCCCAAAAGCTATTTATTAACTGATAAAGGATCACGAAACAAAAGTGGAACTAAAATCGAAATAGTACTAAATAAAAAATTTCGAGAAAATGAATTAAAATCTTTATTATATACCTGGTGTAAAAAAATAGAGTTTCCTATTTATGTGAAGGAACATGATATTGAGAATGTCATAAACTGCGAAAATCCCCATCAGTTCACTTATGAAGTAGAGTCTATAAAAGAAAATACAAAGTTTGTCGTTTCTGTCTTTCCAATAGATGAAAGAGGTGTATTTGGAGAATTATATGTTATGCACGTGAATGAAAATGGCAAAGAAGATTGGAGCCAATGGAGATGGATGCAATATCAATATGAAAGTTCTCATCCGCTTGCTGTTAGACCTACTTCTCCTTCCAATCTAACATGTATAAATGGAATTGCCTATGATGAGTCTACTTCTTACAAACCTTTTAGTTTTCGTATAGACTATCGAGATGAACAACTGAAGCCTAACCTATCGCGACAACACACAGACAGGGAAAATCACCTTAATAACCCGATAATTTACAGGAGATTTTTAGAGATTCTTAATGAGCATTTATCTTTACCTTACATAAGTTCTATGCGGAATAAATGGATATACATTAATAAAATAATCGATTACGCGCCTCAAATCGTTAAAGATTTTCAAAATAGTCCAATTATTAGAGTGTTTATTTCAGGAATCCCAAAATTACTAACTCCAAATGAAATTAATAAGCTTGATAAACTTTATACTTTTTCAATAAATGTGGATACTAAAAGCTACACTATCCAAGAAATTCAAGAAATATTGAATGCCATTAAAGAGCCAGTGATTATTGATATTGATTTAAATCGGCTTTCTGATGAAATTACTACTTATGAAGAAAAATCCATCTCAAAAATTACATCGATTAATGGTAACTACTTCTTTTTAACTTTATGGATAAACTCTATACCGAAAAAATTAAAAAAAATAAATTATGAAAATTATGACAAAATAGATTATTCACTAGTAAAATACGAGGATAAAAAAATTATTGGTTTAACACTATTCAATTCTACAAGAAGTAGTAAAAACAGAGAAATATTAGTATTAAACTCAAATAACATTCTTGTTAAATGGTTAACAAAGGTTAAAACAGCTGTAGAAGAAAGCTCTGATTCTTTTATTACTAATGCCTATAATAAAATATTAGAATTACTTAAAACCCCAGTTAGTATAAATGGATATCAGTCAGAGAGCTTAAATGATCAACTTATTAAATGGAGAGAAATTAAAGGATTAAACTCACAACTTTATCCACCTAAAATCATAATAGATAGATCAATGTTTATTAGACGTCTTCATTGAGGTTTTTGGTAGCAAGGTGGCAGCATACACCAAATAACAGGCGGAAATTGAAGGAACTATGTTCTCTCCTACTCACTTTAATCCCTTTATTTATAAGCCTTCAGGACCTCACAGGATAGTAAAGGAAACCACGGTGCTCCTTTGACAGGGTAGGGGTCATGGGTTCGATCCCCATCCGTCCTATACGATTCACCACGAAAAACCCTTGTAATTCAAGGGTTTTTTCTTTTTCCGTTGATGTGAAATTACTGAAATTCGCCAGAAAAGTAGAACCAGGAACGAATTGGGGACGAATTTCAGCACAACCCCTGAACTTTTGCACCATTGCTCTCTATGGAGCCGATTTAGCCGCAGCAAGCAACTTCAAAAATATGCTGAAAGCAATCCATGTATAACTATTTTTAGTTTTATGGATATGTGGTATAGTAAGGCTAGAAACAGCCTACAATGCAAAGAGAGCCGTGCGCGAACACGACTCTCCAAGCAATAGCCGCTTTTAAGGGCGGTTCGGCTTTAACACGGTTTACCTACAAGAAATAGGCCGCGACCCGGTCAGAGGGCGGCCTATTTCTTTTTGAGGTAATTTAGCAGAGCAATAATGAACATGCCGAACATGAACATCAGTGACAACGCTTGATAAACCTCCATGGCATCACCTGAAGGCTTTCGCAGAAAGCCACATCGTAAGCTTAAGCTATTCCGGGAGATTAGCCGGCCGCCCTTACAAGCCTTCTATTGCCATGTCATCATACCATGACGGTTTACAGCTTGAATAGGCGAACAACGCTACTCTATATCTCAGCAGGCTACTCCTCTTTTGTCATGTATAAGGGTCCATCAGCTGCTATATCCGTCAATACAGAGTCCTTTTTAAATTATAGCTCGGTCTTTTTAATTATTTTAGCGAGATTACCGCCGAGCCGTTAATGATCATCCCCCGCCCGAAAAACTTCCCTTGATAAAGGTCACTACTGCAATGCTGTACTTCTCGATGTAATTTTTCAACCGTTCGCCTCCCTCTTCACTCCGGCACTTTTAGAAACTGCGGCAGCAGCGCTCTTTCTCGTCTTCAACAGAAAGGTTAGCGGGATCGCAACAACGCCAATCCATGTAGCGACCACAAACACATCCTGAACACCCATCGCCATGCTTTGCGCTTTTAGCAGCGAAGAGCCTACCGCCCCTCCCCCGGTCAGTGCTTTCAGATGGATCGCGGATCTTGCGGCCAGCAAGGAGCTGAAGATCGCAATAGCCAGCGCTCCGGTGGCTTGGCGCACCCAGTTCGTTACCGAAGAGGCATGCCCGCTATATTCTTTGGGGATGGCCGACATCCCGGCATTGGTCACCGGCATAAAAGCAAGGGCGATCCCAACATAACGCAACGTCATCCATGCAGCCACATAGATATGGGTTGCAGCCGGCGTAAGATGGCTAAGCTCCCAGGTCGAGAGAACCAGCAGCAGAATCCCGCCAAGAATCAGCACGAACGGCCCCACCCTGGTGTACAGCTTGCCGACCACCGGTGACATAAACGCCATCGCCAGCGAGCCCGGAAGCAGCACCAGAGCGGTTAACAGCGGTGTCGACTGCTGGATATCCTGCATAAAAATCGGAATCAGGAACGATCCGGAATACAGGGAGATGGTAATCGTGCAGTTGATGATTAAGCTGTACGTAAAGCGCTTCTGGCAGAACACCTTCAGATTGAGCAGCGGCTCTTTCAGGAAAAGCTCCCGGCAGATAAAGTAGGTCAACAGGGCCGCCCCAATAACGAGCAGCGATATTGTCCCCCACGAAGTCCAGCCCCAGGAGTTCCCTTCGCTGAAAGCCAGGATAATACAGGCGCTGCTTAGAATAACCGTGATGAAGCCTGGCAAATCAAAGGTTTTGGACAGACTGGACCGGCGAGAATAGGGCAAAAATTTAAGCGCGACCGCAATTGCAGCAATTCCTATCGGCAGGTTGATAATAAAAAGGGAGCGCCAGCCGAAATATCCGGTCAGCCAGCCGCCGAGCGTAGGCCCGAATGCCGGAGCCAGCATGGAAGAAAGACTCCATAAGCTCATGGCAAAAGCCTGCCGATCCTTCTCTATAAACTGATAGATCATCGCCATTGTTGTAGGAATAATCATTCCGCCGAACACGCCCTGCATGATGCGAAAAGCGATCAAGGAATGCATGCTCCAGGCTAACGTCGACAATCCGGAAAAAAGGGTGAAGCCCGTTAAAGCAAACACATAAAAGTATTTATAGCTCCACTTGTCGCCAAAATATCCGACGATCGGAGCGACTACCCCAGTCGCCATCAGATAGCCGGTGATCATCCATTGAACGGAACCGACCTCCGCATGAAAATCCTTCATGAACACCGGAAAAGCCACGTTAATCGTGGTTGAACTCAGGATGGACATGAAATTCCCGAAAAAAACCGCTAAAATAATAGGCCAAAATGAAGAATTACCGGCTGTATGTTTATTCAAAGCGTTCTCTCCCCTATGCTGCACCAAAAAGAAAAATCAAATTTAGGTGTAGAATACAATTAGTTTTACATAGGTGTATTATACAACTAATAATTTGAAAATGCATATAACTTTTTTCATTTATGGATATGTATTTGCCTTGCCGGAGGTATTTTCACTTATAATATGGAGAATAGTACACAGCAAAGGACGGAGTAAACAATGGACGATAAAAATTTGGATTTCATTAGCAATGAAATGTTGAAACTGATTCGCCGCGCCTCTCTGGACAAAAAGCATGGCGGTCTGGACCGTTCAAGCTATACCCTGCTGCACCATTTGTCCAGCCATGACAATATCGGGGTTAAAGCGCTGGCCGAAGAATTCGGCCTGGACACCTCTACCATAAGCAGGCAGATAAGCGTGCTGGAACTCAAGGAGTACATAGAGCGGATACCCGATCCGCAGGACGGAAGATCGAGCTATTTTCAGATCACCGAACTGGGGTCACAGAGGCTTGCTGAAGCGAAAAAAATCCGAATGAACAGGTACGAGCAAATCTTTCAAAACTGGTCGCCGCAGGAATGCCGGACTTTCGGTGACTCGTTGGCTAGACTTAACCGTACACTTGCCGAATGACTCTGCTCTGCCGCATTCATTAAACGGCCTGCTCCTCCCATTCGGTTGACATTTCCTTTTGTTCTCGTATGCAGGATAACCTCTCCCTTTTAAGCAGCGGATAATCGTACAGAAACCCTTCGTACACCGTCTCGAAAGCCGGATGATGCAGAAAGTCGTTGGGCGTTACCAGCGCGGATGGCCGATCCCATAGGGAAAGTCCGCTTCGGCGCAGCGCTTCGGATACAAACTGGGAGCAAAAATAAGCATTTTTCGTCTCTATATCAAAGTTCATCAGCACGCCTAATAATCCGATCAGATTGTAGCGGTAGACCTGCCTCTTCTTCTGAAAAGAGAGGATCGTCCGTAGTGCAGCATCGCGCTCCTGCTTCGAAATCCGCAACCGGAGCAGTACGCAGCGAGTGCCCGGATAATGGCGGAACGTTCCCTCATAGACATCTTCTCTTACAAATCCGCCAGCCCACGGTTTTTTCGGTTCTTTGCGGCCAAAGCTGAACACCTCGTTTAGCTCCTCGTCGAGCGCCAGAGAGGCGTGGTTATACGGAGCGGCGGTGATGCTTTTGATCAATGTCGTGAACAATGTGCCCGTATCGGTCAACAAAACATAAATGCTGCTCTCGGAATTATTGTCTCTGCTGTTGTCAATCATTGTCTTCACCTCACCCTAAGATTAACAAAGGATGAAATTAGCTGTAACTGACCGGGGTT
The DNA here is from genome assembly GCF_011043685.1 of Paenibacillus apii. Taxonomy (NCBI): domain Bacteria; kingdom Bacillati; phylum Bacillota; class Bacilli; order Caryophanales; family Paenibacillaceae; genus Paenibacillus; species Paenibacillus apii. Next base: position 257,554 of record NZ_JAAKGU010000005.1, read on the forward strand.
TAGTTTCGTTCTGGACTTTGGTCGCGGGACTTCTTTGACCAATGGCCAGGAACACCAAAGCTTATAGTAAAGGATAAGAGAACCGCCAGTACGCAAATGGACGAAAAAAACGCCCGCGTTAGCGGACGCTCAGACAAGTATTTATGTTACTCCTCAAACCTCACAAATTCATCGGCATTAGCCCGGATATGGACGGCGATCGTCTTCAGACTTGCCGGAGAAATCTGCTGAAACCGCCGGTATAACTGCTTCACCCCGGCATTCAATTCCTTGTCACGATCAAGATCGGTAATTACGGCGTCCTTCCACTCCAAGCCGAGCCTGCGGTTTCGGGTCTCCAGAACCTCTTTGGTTTCTTCCAGCAGACGGGACATCTCTTTATCGCCAAAAAAGCTTATTCCGTTCATCACACCCGCCCACATGTCCGGATTTTGCAGCAGATGGGTGATCCAGCCGTAATACTCCATTTCCGAATTTTTCGCATGACCGTAGAAGGCTTTGAACATGCATAACGCCCGCTGTCCTTCAGAAAGTTCGGATATTACCTTGGCCTTCACCGCCATATCCTTGGCGCGAATTTGGCTGAAGGTCGGCTCCATGCACGCCAGGCTCAATCTTTCATCTTCCAAGGAATCGAATTCATTCTTACTCATTACCGCTAATGCCATAACATCCCTCCTTTCCATATAATACCACAACATTCCGGATGGCAGTTTACAACAAGTACTCCAGCTCAAGCTCATGGCGAATGGGAATGCCGTCATTCCCGATCAGGGGTATCGACGGCTTCAGCTTCCGCGCCTCTGTAATGGCATCCCGGTGTACGGCCTTGAGATCAAATCCCCTTTTCTGATAAAAACGGACCGCCTTCGTATTGTCATTGGATGTAATGAGCCAGACTCTGGCCCATCCTTCCGCCCGGGCACGTGCAATCACCGCTTCAATCAGCCGGGTACCGGCCCCTATATTCATGGTCCTGCTCTCCAGCGAGACGATCTCACACTCTCCATTCCGCACATGATAGAAAATTGCCGAAAGCAGATTGCCGTCTTCATCTTCCGCACAGCAGCCGGGCAGCTCCTCCAGCCGGTGGACTTTCCCCCGGGAGACCATTAGCGGACCGGAAAGGTTGGTCACTTTCTTCTTTGCCCGCGTATCCATATCTTTTATCAGCATCCAGCATGCCTCCCGTCTCATTAACAGCGGCTTTATTATATTTCATCCGGCTGTAAGGAGGCAAAATGCACCTTAGACCTGACCTTTCCACGGCGCCCATTCAATGCTCAATCACCAGCATCCCCCACTGATACACACTGGGTACGGTAACGGAAAGCACATATCCCCGCTCGGTTTCTTCAAGGGAATATTCAAGCTCTTTCGGTCTGCCCATATCGATATCGGGGCTCGCCGTAAATACGGAACGGACCGGCTCGTTAACCTGTACGCGAACGGTCAGATTTTTCACCTCCGCCGGCCGGTTCTTTCCTTCGTTCCAGTAATCCTCGGTGTTATTTGTCAGGTTGATGAACTGGATCAATTTTATCTGTTCGCTCTCCCGGACCACGGTCCAGATTTTGCCGGGTTCGCCGTAAGTGGAATAAGGAGCGCCGCCGAATACGTATTCCAGATTGTCTCCATCCACATGCGTCATCGAGACATCTCGCAAGGACGGATCATACAGTAAATGAATATAGCGGATCATAAAATCGTAATAATTCCGGATTTCACGCATAAAGGCATCATCCGCTACGGAATAATCGACGTAGTATCCTTGAGTCAGCACTCCGCTTTTCTCTCCCAGCAGCAGATGGTAAGCTCCATGGGAGAAAATCACCGCCGACAGCAGCAGCGCGGCAGCGTGGGCTTTATCGATGGATTCCGCTGGCTCCAGCCGAAAAGGCTTCAGGTAGGCCGCAAGAATGACCGGCTTTCCATGACCGAATTGCTGCGCCCAGGCAATAATCTGCTGGATATGATGATATTTTTCATACGGATTCCATACCTCGATATATACGGCATCCTGCGAGGCCGCCGCGACCGTATCCACCGGCCAATTACCGACATTGTTGAAGATGAGGCCGATATCCGCTTTGGACTTGCTCAGCTCCCTACGAGTATTCTCGATCAGAACAGGGAATTGCTGCTCCAGCCGCTCCACCTTCACCACGCCGCCGAGTTTTGAAATGCCCGTCTTCGGATATCCGTACGTGTCCATATGAATGCCGTCGAAGCCGACCTGTTCGATCGCCTTTTTGTACTCTCCAATGATGTGATGATGCCATGGCGACTCCTCGCTGACGTTCATTATCGTAAAAATATCGATGAAATCGATGACTTTTCCATTGCCGTAATACAGCGCCCAATCCGGATGCTCCCGGTAAAAATCCTGGCTCGCCGCGTAAATCGCCCCGTAAGCCATAGTCTTCATGCCATGTGAGCGGCAGAGCGCGATTTTCTCCTTCACAACTTGAAGACTGAGCTCTCGGCCCATCAAATCGGTAAAGGTATCCTCCGGCGGAACGAGGTCGTCATGGCGGTACATCCAATCGTAAAATTGCACCAGATTAATATGGAGCTTGCCTAGGCTCTCCACATCTTTGGTATCCCCAAGCTCACGCGAATGAAAATCGCTTAAAAAGCCGTACCTTGGCGACTGTCGCCAGCTCGAAACCACATCAAAGGCGGTCGAGAAGCGCACAGGCTCCGTCTCCTCCTGCGTTAGCAGCAAATCGACGCCATATCCGCGAAAGGCTTCATCTGGCGGACCAAAATTCAAAATATGCGTTGAAACGGCTCCTGGAGGAATGACAATATCATAGGACTGGCTATCTAATACACGGTTCACACATAGAAGTTCCGCTGTTAGACGAACCAAAGCTTCATGCTGGAGCGGATTATCAAATTCAACTTTAATGCATACCGGTTCTCCGGTCAGATATTGGGCTTTACCCGGGTAAGCGTCTTTAATCGTTGGAAACATACGGTTCATCCTTTCACCGCTCCGGCGGTTATCCCTTTGACAAAATATTGTTGGAAGACCAGGAAAGCAAGGACAGCAGGCGCAAGCCCGATCACGGCGGCGGCGGCCATCAGATTCCACTGCGCGCCGTACTGCTGAAAGAACATGGAGACGGCGAGCGGGATCGTTCTCATGTCTTGACCCTGCAGGAAAAATACGGCCTGGCCGTAATTATTCCAGATCGCCAGCCCCTGCAAAATGACGACCGCCGCCGTTACCGGACGCAGAAAATGAAACGTGACTCTCCAAAAGGCCGTAAACGGCGTACACCCGTCGATAATTGCGGACTCCTCAATTTCCCGGGGAAGCACTTTAATGAAGCCCGTATACAGGAACACGGAAAAAGGAATGCCATTCGACGCCATAAGCAGAACCATCGCCCAATGCGTATTAATGCCGCCAATCGATTTCATCAGTGTGTAAAGCGGCACGGTAATAATGATCGCCGGAATCATCATGCAGATCAGCAGCACGTTGAACACCGATTGATGAAATTTGTTGCTGTATCTGGCGATGGCGTAGCCCGCGGAGCTTGCCACGAGAATAATCAGGACGGCGCCCCCTATAGCGATAATCAGGGAGTTCAGCGTAGCCAGTCCCATTTTGGACGATTCCCACGCCTCCGAGAAATTGGAGAAGTTGAAATCGGGCAGCAGGGACAGGCCGTTAAACAATGTGCGGGAGGGCTTGTTCAACGCCAAATACAGCAGAATGTAAAAAGGAATCAACGACAGCAGCGTCATTGCCGCTACCAAAGTGTATTTACCGAGTGTTCGCGTATTTTTCATAACGGCGGCCCTCACATTTCAAACTCTTTCTTATTGATATATCTCATAAAGAGAAAGACGGGAATAATAATCATGACGAACAGAATCATCGCTACCGCGGTCGAATAGCCGGTAAAGCTTCCGTACAGCATGCGAAGAATGTAGATGCTCAGCGATTCCGTACTGTAGCCCGGCCCTCCGTCCGTCAGTGCGACAATGATCTCGAAGACGGACAGGGACCCGATAATGTTCGTGACGACATTAATTTTGATCGATTGTACGACCATCGGTATCGTAATGTACCAGAGCGATTTCAGATACCCCGCGCCATCGATTTCCCCGGCCTCGTACAGCTCCTTCGGAATGGACTGCAGGCCCGCCAGATAAATAATCATCGTCATGCCCACGAACTGCCACACATTGATGAACACCAGCACGAGGAGCGCGGAATTCGCATTGCCCAGCCAATCGCTTCCGCCGGTGCCCAGATGCAGGCTTGCCAGCAGATGATAGAGAAAGCCCCGGTCCGGCTGCAGGATAAAATACCAGACATATCCCATTATCAGCGGGCTGATGACCGCCGGCAAATAGACGACCGCGCGCACAAAGCCTTTTCCCTTAAATGGCCGGTCCAGAATCAGTGCGTATAGAAAGCCGAATAAATTAAGCAGAGGAGCGCTTCCAATCGCAAAGAAGACCGTATTGTACACATCTTTCTTCGCCCGGGCATCATGGAAAAAATCCACAAAGTTCTGCAGTCCGATAAAACGCGGCGCGGTCATGCCGTTGGAATCCGTCAGGCTGATCCCGATTCCCTGCGCCAGCGGATAAATGAAGAACAGTCCAAACAGCACGATGGCCGGCAGCGCCATAAAAAGGTGCAGGTTATTCCATAGCTTTCGCAGTAGATTCATCCGATTTCTCTCCAATCCATTGCCGGGACCCGGCCTGTATCTTGCGTTGCCGCTTTCCGGGTCCCGGGTTATCTGGCGCTTTATCTGTGGGTTGCTTTCCAGGCTTTGTCCCAGGCGTCTTTGTAGGCTTTGGCAAAATCCAGGGAGGCGGCATACTGGCCGGCCAGCAACTCCTGCACCATTCTGCCGGCATCATCGCCCGAGAAGCCCGACGGCGAATCCGTGAAAGCGATGTTAACGCCGCTGCTTAAGGCCTGATTGGCTTGTTCTTTAAGCGGTCCCCAATCCGCAGTCACATCCGTGAACGCCGGAGGCGATTTCAGGAACTCGCTGTAGGTCTTCAGATTTTCTGGCTGCAATAAGAACTCAAGGAATTTTTTCGCTTCTTCCGGGTGCTTCGACTGGGCGGTGATCGCATATCTCGAATCGTCCGCAGACAGGACAACCGGCTTCGTTCCGTCCTGAATGGACGGGTAGGGGCTGAACCCGAGGTCATTCTGGAAGTCGGGACTAATTTTGAGCAGATCCGCAACGACCCACATGCCCTGACTGATCATCGCGGCTTTGCCTGTAGCGAACGCTTCCTTCTGGTTGTCGTATGTCGCGGTCAAAGCGTCTTTGTTAATCAGGCCGGCCGCTTGCAGTTCCAGCAAACGTTTCGCGAAGGTGTCAATCGGGCCGTTCGCCTGATCGAACTTCAGTTTATCCGACTCATTGTTGATGAAGGCTTCCCGGGCGCTTTTTACTCCCAAATCCTGCTTGATGATGCCGTGAGCCAGGAACTCGATCAGATGTCCAAGCGTCCAGGAATCCCTTCCGGCGATAAAGAGCGGCGTCACATCCGGCTTTTTGTCCTTGATCGCCTGCAGATTCGCCTTAAACTCGTCCCAGGTCAGCGCTTCCTTCAGGCCCAGCTCCTGGATTATTTTTTTGTTATAAAAAATACCGGCCATCGTCACGTTCGTCGCCACCTGATACTGCTTGCCGCTCTTTACATCCGTCGACAGCTCTTTGACCGCAGGCAGAACTCTCGGCCAGAACGGCTCATTTGAAAGATCCAGGTATTTGCCTTGGTCGATATAATCCTGCTCTACCACTGTGGTGATGTCGGGAATGTCGCCGGAAGCAAATTTTACTTTAATGACATTGCTTGCATCCTTTTGGTATTCCTGCTCCACCTCGATCCCCGGATTTTCCGAATTGAACTTCTGGATCAGGGTGTTCATTAAGTCGACCGTCTCCACTTTTCCGGTAAAAAACTTCAGTTTCACGGTTTCTTTGGGGGCCGTTTCCTGAACCGTGCCTGCGGCAGTACCGCTTGGGTTTGGCGAATCCGCGCTCTTCCCGCCGCAGCCTGCCAATAAACCGACCATCATTACGCCTGTGAGCAGCAGCCCCAGTTTCTTTTTTCTCATCATTGACTCCTCCCTTTGTTGGCTGTTCCTTTGACCTGTGTTCCTCGTTACAGTTTCATCATAAGGGGGAATGCGCGACCGCAAAACACCGCATTTTTACACAAAGGTGCGATTTTTGCAGATCTCTGAAAAACGAATTGAAGCGCATACAATAAATCGCTACACTGGTGTTGGGGGGAGTGGAATATGTACAAATGGAAGCGCTACAGATATTGGAGCATCAAGAAAAAGCTGCTCTTTTTCTCCGTATTGTTCATTCTGGGTTCGGTCTTTCTGGCCTCCATTCTATCCTATTCCAAATACACCATGGACTTCGAGCAGCAGTCCTCCGAGCAGGTGCAGCAAATTATCGCCCAGGTCTCCTATAATATCGACACCTATCTGGATGATCTGTTCCGCCTTACCCTGTCGCCCTATATGAACGATGGCGTGATGCAGACCCTTGAGGAAGATGTGCAGGATTCCCAGCTGGCCCAGCTGAAAAAACGCCGCTTCATTGACAATTATCTCGAAGAGATGATGATTTATCCACGGAAAGATATTAACCGGGTCTTTATTTTAACGGATGAAATCTATACGGTCGGACGCATGCCTATCAGTGTGGATTACGACAGCCGGTTTCAGGAATTCGATTGGTATAAACAGGCGATGAATACGCAGGACTCCATCTTTGTGCCAACGCATACTCAGCAGATGGTGAAGAACGGCGGTCCCAAAGTATTTTCCATCGTGAAGCAGCTTCGGAGCACCCGGGATACGGAGAAAATACTCGGGGCCATCAAGGTGGACGCCAACTATAACGGCATCGCCGTCATTTGCAACAAGGTCGATATGGGCTCGGGCGGAGGCTTGTTCATTCTGGACAACAACCGCAACGTGATCTACCGGAGTACGGATCGGCTAAACGCTGTATCCTTGTTCAATCAGGTCAAAGCGGGCGGGAAACCGACGATGATGATTGATCAGAACGGCACCTCTTACCTGCTCAATTCGACGCAGCTCCCGCGTTCCAACTGGACGATCGTTGCCGTAAGCTCCGTCAAGGAACTGAATCAAAAAGCGACGGAAACGAGGAACTTCGGCTTCTTCATCGCAATGGCCTGCTCGCTGCTCGCGTTTGTCCTGATGTATTTCTTTGTCCGTCGTTTCTTGGCTCCCCTGCTAAATATCGTGAAACTGATGAGAGAAGTGGAGCAGGGGAATTTGCAGGTCTCTTTTCCCGCGCACCGGAATGACGAGATCGGATATCTCGGCACCTCCTTTAACGGCCTGGTCGCCAGAGTCAACGAAATGCTGGAGGAAAATACACAGCTCGTGAAGCAGGTATACGAAACGGAGCTGCTCCAGAAAGAAGCCCAGGTACAGGCTCTGTACAATCAGATCCGCCCCCATTTTCTGTTCAATACGCTGAATATGATATCGATGCAAATGCAGACCGGGAAGCAGGACAAAGCTATCGACCATCTCCATAAACTAAGCAGCATGCTTCGCGGCATGACCCGGATGGATAAGGACATTCCGCTACAGAAGGAACTGGATCTCCTTAAAGCTTATTTAAGCATCCAAAGCAGCCGCTACGAAGGCAGACTGGAGTACGAGCTGCAGGTCGATCCCGCTCTGTATGACATGCCCATCCCTGCCCTGCTGTTTCAGCCGATCGCCGAGAACGCGGTGATTCACGGCTGCGAAGCCAAACGAGGAAAAACCTGCATTCGGATTTCGGGCGAAAAGACCGCGCGCGGCGAGGTACTGTTCACGATCCAGGACAGCGGGCAGGGAATGAGTGCGGAAACGCTGCAGAAGCTCCGCGACAAGCTCGAGCGGGCCCGGCCTGATTATCCTTCCGCCGGAGATTCGGACGCGGACGGCATCCGGGCAGGAACCGGCATCGGGCTGCTTAACGTGAACAAACGAATCAAACTAAAATACGGTTCCGGGTATGGACTTCAAGTCGACAGCGTGCAGGGACAGGGAACCGCCGTATATGTACGATTGCCGGAAGCCGGATTTGGAAGGAGCGTCGCGGATGTATAAAGTGCTGATTGTCGATGACGAACCGCTCGTGCGCGAATATTTGAAATTGCATATCACCTCGAATCATCCCGATTGGGAGGTTGCAGGAGAAGCCATGGACGGGCAGGAAGCCTGGGAAATGCTGCAGAGCATACGGGTTCATCTGGTCATCACCGATATTAAAATGCCGGTTGTTGACGGACTCGAGCTGTGCGGACGGCTGGCCCGATCGGATAATCCGCCCATTATTTTGATTCTGTCCGGCTTTGATGAATTCTCGCTTGCCCGGGATGCTCTCCGCTTCGGGGTGCAGAACTACTTGCTGAAGCCCGTAGTCCAAGATGAATTGGCCGAAGCTCTGAATCAGGTTACCGCACAGCTAGACCGCAAATTCCATGACGAGCTTGCTGCCCAGGCTATGGGAAAGGTCTCCAAGGAAAGCCAGGCGCAGGTCGTCAGACAATTCCTGAAGGCCCTTGTAAGCGAAAACAGCGTGGAGATTAAGGCACTCTATCCTCTTGTCTTCCGCCTGAAGGTGCAGCTGATTGAAACCGAAGGCCTTATTATGGTGCTGGACCTCGATGAAGACCGGCTTGCCCAAAAAGGGATGCCTTACGGCGACTTCCCCGTCTTCCGTTTTATTCTTCATCAAATGACGGGCGAGCTGTCCGAAGCAAGCGGCTCCGGGTTCGTCTTCCTGGACGAAGATCAGCACACCTGCGTGCTGGTGACGGGCGAGGGCAAGAACGACATTGAGCATAAGTGCCGCTTACTCTATGATAAAGTCGCTTCAGCCATGCTGGCCAATACCGGAATTACCGTCTCCGGCGCCCTTGGAACCTTGGAATCCGAGCTGTTTCATCTGCAGTACTCCCATGCCAAAGCCATTGAAACTCATGGCCTCTGCCTATTCTCGGAAGAGCCTCTTCTGTTCAATGAACGAAACGGCGGCGTTCCGCCTCAGCGTCTCGCCATGCTCGAACAGACGCTGGCCTCTGTGCAATTGGCCGTCCCGGACCGGAATGAGGCCGCCTTTTTGATGGCGGTGAAGCGTTATTTTGAAAGTCTGCCGCATATTGGCTCCGTTCATGTCTTGAAGTTCGGACTTCATCTGCTAAGGCAGCTTGCGAACGGACCTTTGGAACGTCAGGGCGGATTCGCGGAAAGCGCCTATCGGCATCTCCGGGAGGTGCCCGGCTATCCACCCGGACTTTCCATACAAGCTGTGCTCGGGCTGTTTCAGGAAATCTTTCATTGCCTGACCAGAGGCGGCCCGGAAGAGCCTGTCCACGAGAATGAGCAGGACATCGTCAGCCGGGTCAGAACTTATATCTACTCCCACTACGCGGAGCCGTTAAGCCTTGCCCTCCTCGCCGAAAAGATAGGAATTTCTCCGGGCTATTTAAGCAGCATCTTTCACAAAACGATGCAGGAGCCGTATATCAAATTCCTGACCCGGGTCCGGATGGAACAGGCGGCAAAGCTGCTCAAGGCCAGCCCGGCCATGAAAGTATACGACGTTTCGGAGAAGGTCGGTTACGTCAGCGTTAAGCACTTTTCGCATGTGTTTAAGCAATTTCATCACATGCCTCCGGGCGAGTATCAGGAAAAATATCTGGACCATACAGAGCGGCCCGTCCTCTAAGCCCCGTCCCCTTCGTCTGGTGTCCCTAGGCTGTGTTCATCGTAATGCCGATGAACACAGCCTCTTTGCATGGGGCCGCAAGGTTACAACAGGACGATATCTGTCCAGCCGTTACCCGCCGCTCACCTTCCTCTTTAAGACGCCCGCATGCTTCCCGCCGGCTTCCAGGCCAAAATGCGGTCCAGCCGGAACGTTCGCGGACTTCCCGTTGTCAGGCACGAGGCCCGGACCAGACCGCCCCGGATATCGTTGACCGTAATCCGCCGCTGCGACAAACGTCCGCTTCGGTCCAGATAGACAATTTCGACGGTATGACCTATATATTTCTTCGGCATGGCGCACCTCCAGGAACAAGCGTTCTCTTTTTATTAACACCATTATCGCAAACATTTGTTCGTAATTCAAGTCCATTTGGAAAATAATATGTATATACACGATCATATGTTCGCAATATAATTAGGGCATAGTCCTCTATTTCCGTTCAGAAAGACCTCTGCCGAGGTACATAGGAGACGCTTCCCGGAAGCGCCGGTGTGATTACAAGTTTTTTGATGGAGGGTTCACCCATGTCGAGACACATTTTTTTAATTGACGGACAGTCCTTCTACGCGTCGATAGAGAAGTCGGCTCATCCCGAGTATCGCGATAAACCCGTTGCTGTCGGAGACCCTGAAAGGCTGAACGGCATCGTGCTGGCGGCATGCCCAATCGCCAAATCCCGAGGCGTGACGACGGCGTCCCGGGTCGGAGAGGCGCTGGCCAAATGCCCGGAGCTGGTGGTCATCCGTCCCAGAATGCGGACCTATATTCAAGTCTCGCTCCTGATCACCGAAATCTTTGAGTCCTATACCGATCTTGTGGAGCCTTACAGCATCGATGAGCAATTTTTGGACGTTTCGGGTTCGCTCGCTTATTTCGGATCTCCCTATGAAATGGCCAAAATGATTCAAGAGCATGTCTATTTATCAACCGGCGTACATACGAGGGTCGGCATCGGCCCCACCAAGGTTCTGGCCAAAATGGCGACCGACAACTATGCCAAGAAGATACCGGAAGGTATATTTGAGCTCTCGTTCGAGAAGCTGGAGTCGACGTTATGGAACCTCCCCGTGCATCAAATGTTCATGGTGGCATCGGCGATGACCCGCCATTTTACCCGGATGGGCCTAGCCTGCATCGGAGATATCGCGCGTATGGAGCTCTATGAGTTCAAGCAGCGGATGCGGCGGGAAATGGGAAAACAAAGCGATATTCAGGCCGAGTACTACTGGCAGACGGCGCGGGGGATCGATCCAAGCCCCGTGGCCGCCGGAATACGGCATCAATTAAAATCGGTGAACCATGGCAAGGCGCTCCGCTGGAAGCTGTATCACAGGCTTAAAGACATCGAAATTGTCCTGCTCGAGCTGGTGATTGAGGTGTGCCGGCGCACAAGATATCATCATTATATGGGCTCGGTTGTGTCCGTCTCCGCAGCGGAAACGGACGGTGAACGCTCCTCCCACTTTAGCCGGCAGATGACGCTGCCCGAGCCGACCGCCCTGACCCATGAAGTGGCCGTCGCCGCCCATTCCCTGTTCAAGAAGCACTGGAGCGGGCTGCCTGTCAGCCACCTGAGCGTCTCCCTGTCCCAGCTGACGGACGACAGCATTATGCAGCTTACCTTTTTTGATAACCGCTGCCTTGCTTACGACCGGGAACGGGCCATCGACGGAATCAAGGACCGATACGGGAGCGATGCCATTATGCGCGCCTCCTCTCTGATGGAAGCCGGCGTCGCGCGGGAAAGAGCGGAACAGATTGGGGGGCATTATAAATGAGCAAGCTGGACGACAACGAACGCTGGAAATCCAAAATGCTGCTGACAGAGCATGTCGAGCAGTATGAACAGCAGCATCGTCCCCATCCGGGCAAGATCATAACCGCCGAGGAACGAACGATGCTCCGGGACTGCATCCTGCTTCCGTATATGGAAAAAATGGTGCAAAAAAGCATAGCCGAAATCGAGTACTCGACCAATATCCTCAAACGCCTGTATCTCGCCGCCGGCCAATACATTCTGGAGCAAATCATGAAAGATTTGTACAGACTGCGCCGGGAGCTTAAACAGCGAAATATCCGGATTCTGACGGAGGAACAGTCCGATTTGGTCGTATATCATTATTTTTATTGCCGGGGATACAAGGAGCGTTTTGGCATGACCCGCGATGTGATGCGGTCGGAGATCAGCTTGAGGCTGACCAGATATACGTCGGAGCTGACCGGGCTGCTGAAAGAATCGCTCAAAGAACGGAACAAGGAAACTTAAGCGGGGAAAGATTGCCGGAAACCGCCAGTCACACTTCCTCCTTGAAGCAGCTCTGCCCAGGGCTGCCGTTTGCGTTGCCGCTTCATTTTGACACATCCCCCCAGGGGGGATATAATGGCCGTGAACATTAGAAACGCGCGAAAGGTTATCAAGCTTTATTACATAAATCACGGAGGTTCCTCATGTTAACAGCCGCCCGCAGTGACCAGAGCAGAAAGATCAAGGTGATTCTGGCTCTCGCTATACCGTCTATGATTGAAAATTTTTTGCAAACCATTGTGGGCTTTGTCGACACCCTCTTTGTATCCCGGATCGGTCTGAACGAAGTCGCCGCGGTCGGGGTGACCAATGCCATTATGGCTGTTTATATCGCAGTTTTTATGGCTATGGGTGTAGGGACTTCCTCTCTGATTGCGCGGAGCGTCGGGGCCGGGGACATCGGCAAGGCCAAAGCCATTGCCCGGCAATCGGCGTGGATTTCGGCTCTGCTGGGCCTGGCTTTCGGCATCATTACGTTGTTATTTGCCGAGCCTTTGCTGCGGCTGATGGGCGCGGAGCCGGAAGTATTGGCGGATAGTGCGGTCTATTTCCGGATCGTGGCGATTCCCTCTGTTTTCTTATCCCTGATGACGGTCTTCGGAAGCATTTTGCGCGCGGCCGGCGATACGAAAACCCCAATGAAGGTCGGCATTTGGATGAATATGGTCCATATCGCACTGGATTACGTTCTCATTTTTGGCTTATTCGGCTGGTCGGGCTGGGGGATCGCGGGAGCCGCTTGGGCGACCTCGGCGGTACGGGTGATTGGGGCCATTGCGCTCTTTATCCATATCCGCAGATCGAAGCTCTCTTTTTCCATTCGAAAAAGGGGTTCAAGTGAATACACTCTGCCCTTACTGAAGCTTTCCGCCCCGGCGGCAGCCGAGAGGCTGATCATGCGTTTTGGGCAGGTGCTTTATTTTGGCCTCATTGTGCGAATAGGTACGGATGTTTACGCAGCCCATATTCTTGCCGGAAATATAGAGATCTTCTCTTATATGCCGGGGTACGGCCTGGCCGTCGCGGCGACCACGCTTGTAGGCCAGAACCTGGGAGCGAACAAACAAGAGGATGCCCGCCAATACGGGCTGTTAACTATGTGGATTGCCGTGGCGTTTATGACCGCTGTGGGGATCTTGATGTTTGTGTTCTCCCCAGTCGCCGCCCGCTGGTTCACTCAGGATGCCGCCGTTATCGGGATGGTGACCACCGCGCTGCGCATCGATGCGTTCGCCCAGCCGTTCCTGGCCGTCGGGCTGGTTATCGCCGGAGCCCTTCAAGGAGCTGGGGATACGAAGAGTCCCATGTACAGCACAGCCATCGGAATGTGGCTGATCCGCGTGGTCGGCGTATATGTGCTGTGCCTTTATTTCAACATGGGCATTGCCGGGGTCTGGATATCCATCGCCATTGATTTGATTATTCGAGCTGCCTATTTGACGCTTAGATTTAACCGGAAAATGCGTTCTGCTTAAGCCTAACCGCCACGGCTAATTGAAATAAAGAAATGGAACTTGATCTTTTGGCCCATTGCAGGCACAATCGGATATATAACATTCAAGGGGAGGATTAACAAGGTTTGAACAACGCCGAATCCGGGACAACCTATGAAATTATAGATCTGTGCCTTCTGGCCGGAAAAATCATGCTCCAAAACGGCGCGGAGACTTACCGCGTGGAGGATACGATGACGCGCATGGCCGCCTCCCTCGGATTTCCAGGGGCGCACAGCTATGTGACGCCGACAGTGATCCTCTTTACGACCAGCCGGACGGAGCAGCCCAAGCTGTTCCGTATCGCCGAGCGTACGACCGACCTGCAAAAGGTCGCGGAGGTCAATGACATCTCGCGCCGCCTCAGCCAGCGGCAGATCACCTCGGCGCAGGCGCGGGAGCGGCTGGCCCAGGTGGACGATGCGGCCCATGCCTACCCGGTCTGGCTCCAGATCATGGCCGCCGCCATGGCGGGCGGCTGCTTCACCATGATGTTCAAGGGCGGCTTCCAGGACGCCCTGCCCGCGCTCCTTGTGTCGGGGCTTGGCTACGCCTCAGCGACCTATTTGCAAAGGCTGGTCCAGATTAAATTTTTTGCCGAGCTTACGGCGTCTTTTCTGATCGGCCTGCTGGCCTACTTGTTCGTCCAGGCCGGCATCGGCGAGGAAACAGACAAGATCATCATCGGCTCTGTTATGCCGCTCGTGCCGGGACTGCTGATTACCAATGCCGTCAGAGACCTGATGGCCGGTCATCTGATATCAGGGCTGTCCAAGGGAGCGGAAGCATTCCTGACCGCTTTTGCCATCGGAACAGGCATCGGACTTGTACTATCCTTCGTTTCATAGCCCTACAAAGAGGAGTAATATCATGATTGTGCAGCTTATCACAAGCTTTATCGCCTCCGCCACGTTCTGCATCCTCTTTAACACGCCCAAACGCATGCTGTTTCAATGCGGACTGGCCGGAATGCTGGGCTGGATGGTATTTCTGCTGCTCGATCCCGAGTGGAAATCCGTCGTGGCTACCTTCTTTGCCACGGTCGTCGTCGGGGCGGTCAGCCAAATTTTTGCCAGATCGTTTAAAACGCCGGTTATCATCTTCAGCGTAGGCGGCATCATACCGCTCGTACCGGGCGGCCTCGCCTACGATGCCATGCGCCGGTTCATTGAAGACGATTATAACACCGCGCTGCAGGCCGCCGTTCAGGCTTTCCTGCTCTCGGGAGCCATCGCCACCGGGCTTGTACTTAGCGAGGTGCTGGGGCAGATGTTCCGCCGCGGCCGAAAATAACTGCCGTTTCAAGGGGAGATCATATACCCTCCCAAATAAGCTCACCCCCGGGCACAGCGCTGGGGGAACAATAAGGCCGCCCCGCCCTGGATTATCGATCCGGGCAGGGCGGCCTTATTGGCGATTAGATAGGAGCGAAGATGTTCCGAATCCGGCTATGCTCCGACTCTTTTTTGATACACAACGATATCCAGCCACCGGCCGAATTTACGGCCGATTTCCCTGTAATAGGCGCTCTGCTCATAACCGCTGCTCTCGAAAAAGGACCGGCTCGGGCCATTCTCCGAGCATACCGTGGCCACCAGCGTATGAAATCCTTGTTCCGCGGCCATCCGCTCGATAAAGGCCAATGCCGGCCTTCCGAATTTTTTTCCCGTACACTCCGGCTTCAGGTATACGCTGATTTCACCCGTCACGTCATAAGCCTGCTTGCTCTTGTGTCTTGCTATCAGAACATAGCCCTGCATTTCCCCGTCCTGCATGACCGCATAGGATCTAAACCGGGGGTCGCCGGTCAGCATGTTCCATTTCATTTCCTGTATAGTCAGCTGCTCGGTGTGAAACGACACGGTCGTATTCAGTACATAATAATTATATATATCTGTCGCCTCAACCAAATGCTCTTCCCCGATTTCGGCGAAAGACAGCTCTTCGCGGTTCATCTTTAATCCTCCCAAATGGCCATCTCCAGTTCATCTACAAACCAGCGGAGCTCGGCGGTGGCTCGGCGGCCCAGCGTCCCGTCCTCAAACATCCTCTGCACCGTATCGCGCTGCTCCTGAATGGCTTCGAGCTTCCATTCCAGCTGGCGGCCTTCCTCCTGCTCCGCTCCATTTCCGCCCTGGTCGTGCTTCAGACGGTCTATCAGCATGCCGTAGCGCTTTGCCACGCTTCCATAACCTTCCCGGTTATCCTCGTTCATCTCTTCCTGGATGGCGCCGATTGCGGCGCGGCACATCCCGATCTTGGCTTCCCGGATGCCTCCGACCGGAAGAGGGCCGGAACGGCCGGTTTCTTGCAGAGGCTTCGAGAATATTCCGGAGAACATCCGGCCCAGTTTGTCTAGTGACAGTCTGAGCTGTGAATCGAGTCCTCTTGTCAGCAGCGCTTCCTTGTGATCCAGCAGCTCCATCATCGCTTGCCCCGCCTCGGAAGAGATGGACCCTCCATCAATAAGCCCGCTAAGCTCCCTCCGTTCAGCCTGCAGCCCGGTCAAACGCGCTTTGAGTGCGCACTCCTTGCCATATTTGTCATCCGGACTTGTAATCATCAGCTTGTTCTGTATTTCCTGCAGCGCCGGGAGCGTACCCGGGAATCCCGAAACAGCGGGAACAGCGTCGACACGATTCTTCTCTGCCGTCCCGCCACGGACTATCGCCTTGCAGTTCTCCACAATTTGCGACTTGGCCGCCTGCTCCGACTCCTCACGACTGTCCTCCTCCCTGCGGGCGATAAGCGGAAGCAGGACGCTGGCAATGATCAGGGAAGCCAGTATAACACCCGCCGCCAAAAAGATAATCAGATCCCGCTCCGGGAACGGCGACCCGTCGTCCAGCACAAGCGGAATGGAGAAAGCGCCGGCCAGAGTAACCGCACCGCGCACGCCCGAAATAGAGGTAATAATCCGCGACTTCATCGAAGGCTTGCCTCCGTCCTTAAAGCGCGCGCTCCTCATGCAGATCAACCACACCCAGACGAAACGAAGTGCAATCAGCAGAGTCGTGATAGCCAGCACATACAGAATCACAGTCAGGTTGTCGACCGCCGTATCCCGGTAGATGACCGATACAACATCCGGAATCGAAATACCGAGAATGAGGAAGACCATGCCGTTCAAAATAAACAGCAGCACCGACCATATGCTTGCCGAGACGAGCTGAAGCTTGTATTGGGGAGAATCGGTCCGGTCTTTTTCAATAGCCTGAACGATGCCGCCGGCCACTACCGCCAGAATGCCCGATACGCCCAGCTCTTCGCTGACAAGGTAGATCAGGAATGGCGTCAGAATCTGCAGGAGGACATGTACGGTGACATCCTCCATCCCAAAGCGCCGGATAAAGACGCTAAGACGAATCAGCAGGAACGACAGCGCGGCTCCGGCAAGAAGTCCTCCGGCAGCGATGAGAATAAAGCTGCCGATCGCTTGGGATAGAGAGAATACGCCGGTGACTGCAGCCGCTACCGCAAACTTAAACGCAACGAGGCCGGAAGCGTCATTCATCAGCGACTCGCCTTCAAGTACGCGGTGGACGCTCTTTGGCAGCTGCACCCGGCCTGCCCGACCGGCCAGAGCGCCTACAGCGACCGCGTCCGTCGGCGACAGTATCGCTGCGAGTGCGAACGCCGCCGCGAGCGGGATCGACGGAATCATCCAGTGGATGGTGTAACCCGCCACCAGCACCGTCGCAAACACGAGACCGAGCGCCAGCAGCAGAATCGGCGCCCGCAGATTCCACAGCTCGGCCCGCGGGGTACGCCTTCCGTCGTTGAACAGAAGCGGAGCGATAAACAGGACAAAGAACAGCTCCGGTTCCAACGCCAAGTGAATCCCCCATGGAAAGGCGGCGGTGACAACCCCGAAACCGATTTGAATAAGCGGTACGGGAACGAAGGGAATGAACCGGTTGACAATTTTGGATAGACCGATCAGACCAAGAAGGACAAGCACGGCGATAAACGTCTCCATAGAACTATCCCCCCAATTTAGGTTCGCATCATTTTATCGTAATCGTAAATCTTCATGGAAAAGCAGAAAAAATCGAATAAAATCCTTTATTTTAATACAAACCCCATTATATTCTACGATCCGGCGATATTCAGCTACATACGCATCTTATTATTACTTGACATAAATTTTTATTTGTGGTATAATCATAAATTTGCATATTGATTAAAATTCCCTCTTGGACTAAGATAGTCTCTGCACTCATTTTCCGTCTAGGAGGAATACCATGCAAATCGCCCAAGGAATTGAAATGCTGGAGATTACAGCCGAAGTAATGGGAGGAACGGATACGCTGTATCCTGCCCTGCTGTGGGATGAAGATCATGCGGTGCTGGTCGATACGGGCTACCCCGGACTGCTCGATAAAATCAAGAAAGCGTTCGAACTTGCCGGTGTCGCATGGAGCACACTCGACACCGTCGTTCTCACCCACCAGGACATCGACCATATTGGCGGACTCCCTTCCATGCTGGACGAGGCGAATGAAACAATCAAGGTACTGGCTCATCCCATCGAGCAGCCTTATATCGAAGGGGAGCGGATGCTGCTCAAGCATACGCCGGAAGCGATTGCCGCCGCCGAAGCCATGCTCCCGCCTCATGTGCCGGAGGAGTGGCGGCGCGCCTTTCTGCACCTTCTCGCCCATCCTCCCAAGGCAAAAGTGGACGCCGTAATCGAAGACGGCCAGAAGCTGCCGGTCGCAGGCGGCGTCATCGTCGTCGAGACCCCCGGCCACAGCCCGGGGCATGTCAGTCTGTATCATCCCGCCAGCCGGACGCTGATCGCCGCCGACAGCCTGACAGTGAAGAACGGCGAACTGCATGGCCCTGATCCCCGGGTAACGCCGGATATGGCTACCGCGCTGTCCAGTCTGCGCAAATATGCAGACTATGCCGTTGAGAACGTCATCTGCTATCATGGCGGACTATACCGCGGGGATGCGGGCCGGCGCATTGCCGAACTGGCGGAAGGGGCGCAGTAAACCGTCCGCTGTTGAACTTCAGTCAAGCGGACAGCAGCCGCACTTCTGAACCGGTACCCCGGACGGCGCACGGCGTTCCCCGGGAAAACGCCTGCCGTCAGCCCGGAATCTGTGACGAGATCTGAGCCAGCGTGACTCCGCGCAGCACGTCTTCCATCGCCTGCTGGGCTACCGAAAAGACCGGAATGATGGCCCCGGCGATGTTCTGGCCGACGGGGCAGGACGGATTCGGATGATCGTGAACCGCGAACAGGGAGTCTTTGCCGACAGCGTCAACCGCCAGATAAATGTCGAGCAGCGTAATCTCTCCGGCCAGCCGGGCCAGCTTGGCTCCGGCGATCCCCGGCCGAACCTCGATGAGACCCGCTTTGCCGAGCATGCTTGTGATCCGGCGGATCACCACCGGGTTCGTGCCAACGCTTCCGGCGATCCATTCGGAAGTATTCTTACCCTCTTTGTTAACCTCAAGCAGGGTCAGGATATGGATGGCAACCGCCAATCGGGTGCTGATGTTCATAGGGTGCTCTCCTTTTGACGTCCGGTATTAATAAGACCTTATTAATTGGAACTATCATAGTTACCTTTACTGTTCTTGTCAATCGCGGCGAGGATGGCCTGGGTCTGCGGCCCGTATTTGCGGATCAGCCGGGATTTGCCGAGATTGGCTTTTACGATCCGGACAATTCGCGGATCGGACATGCCGGCGAAGCGTTCAAGCAGGGCAAACCCTTCCTCCGGCTCGGCTGCCGCGAAGACGCTTAAGGCGTATTCGAGGCCTTTGGACAGTACGCGAAGCGGCTCCGGTTCCCGTACCGGCCGGGCCGCAAGCTCTTCCATGATTTCGCCCGCCAGCGAGAGCGCGTACCCCGCGTTGTCCTTCGCTTTCAGCAGCGGAGGATGGGCCAGAGCGGCGACAAAAGCGCGCTGCTCCAGCTCATTCGCCCCCCTCTTCCACGCTTCAAGCAGAGCGCGGAGCAGCCCGAAATCCTGCTCGCCGACGTTTTGCAGCCCCATCGCCGCGGCCTCGCGCATCCGCCAGCGGGAATCGTTCATCGCCCGCTTGAATACGTCCGCAATCCGCTCTCTGCGTTCAGCATCCGCATATCCGTAATGCGCGCCCATCGCCTGGAGCACGCAAAAAGGCAAAAACTCCCGTGGATTGCCCGTACCCGCCGCTTCGTCCGAAATCTCCGCCCATTCAACCAGCAGCTCCCACATTCCTCCGGCCAGCTCCGGGACAGCAAAGTGCCGGGCGAATTTCTCCGCCAGTTCAAGATTGGCCCGCGGCCCCGGGAGCCGGCTGTCCGCCGCCAACTCGTTCCCGAGCCGCTCGGGAGCCGCTTCGCCGCCGTTCATCCACCGCTCCAGCTCCGCCAGCGCGGCGTACGCTTGTCCGTTCATACTTCCTCCTTCACAGGATATACCCAACCTGTCTCATTCGGATATGTTATAGTATGGAAAATACTGTCCAGAATAGAGAAACATTTACGGGAGGCGCTCATGGATCAATTGAAGCCATTGGAACAGGTGTTACAGGAAAACGGTATCCAATATGAGATCATTAAGCATGAAGGACCCCTCAAGACGGCTCAGGAAGGCGCGGCTTATTTCGGAATCGAAATCGGGCAGACCGCCCCGGCTTTGGTGCTGAGAGCCGGCGATCAATTCTACGCCCTGATCGTGTCCGGCGACCGTGGACGCGTCAATCTGGACGAGCCGGCGGCTCTGCTCGGACTGGGCTCTTTAAAAATGGCAAGCCCTAAGCAGGTTCTAAAGCTTACCGGACAGGAAGTAGGCAGCGTATCATTGAAGCTTCCCCTGCCCTGCATCGTGGACCGGAGGCTCTTCCGTTATCCTTTCATATACGGAGGCACGGGAGAGCCCGGTTCGACGCTAAAAATACCGCCGCAGGCTTTGGAACAGCTCAATGAGGTCATCGCCTACCTGGATTAGAAGAACCAGCAGGCTGCGGCCCTATTGGGCACCGGGCTGGTTTTCGGGAGATTTTCAGGCCCCCGTCAAAATAACAGGCCGCCCCTTCGTTACGATAATCGTATGCTCGAACTGCGCAACCCGGCTGTTATCCGGAACGGTCAGCGTCCAGCCGTCCGCCTCCTGGTCCACGAATTCCGCGCCGGTCGTCAGGAACGGTTCAATCGTGATGACCTGGTTCGGCTTCAGCACCGTCGTCTCCCGGGGGCTGAAATACGGCAGGATTTCGTGTGGCTTATCATGCAGCGTTTTGCCGATACCGTGGCTGCACAGATTCCGCACAACCTTGTAGCCGCGTTTTCTGGCCTCCAGCTCCATCACTCTGCCGATTTCGTTGACCCGCATCCCCGCCCGCAGATGGGAAATCACGCTCATCATCGTTTCCTCGGCGCTGACGCACAGGCGCAGCAGCTTCTGGTCGTACGGGGGCAGCTGGAAGGACACGGCAGCATCGCTGAAATACCCGTTCAGCTCGGCCGACACATCGATGTTGATCAGGTCGCCGGGACGAATCACTTTGGAACCCGGAATGCCGTGCGCCACTTCCTCATTAATGCTGATGCAGGTGTCCCCCGGAAAATCATACACTTCTCTGGGAGCCGATTTCGCGCCGAAGCGCTTCAGAATTTCCGCCCCTATTTTGTCGAGCTGCAAGGTAGTCATGCCGGGTTTTACGCTCTTCCTCATCTCCGCGATGGTGAACCCGACGACCTTTCCCGCCGCCTTCAGTCCTTCCAGATCTTGTTCCGTATCGCTTGTCATCGACGCCCATCCTCTCTCATTTGATATCGGTAAAAATAATATGGCCGCCGCAAATTACCGCGCTCTGCCAGTACGAATGGCAACCGCATAATCGGGTCTTCCGCTGCGCTCCGCAATCTCCGCCGCCGCATTCCAATCGTATGGGATCAGCTTATGCTCTACGCTCCAGCCCGTTCCTTCCTTCTTGCGGACCATGCAAAAGCTCGCATATGGCGTACCCGATTCCATAACATGGGGAAAAGGAAGATCGTCCTCATAAGCCGGAAGACCGACGCTTCCCGGGTTGACCAGAAACTTGCCGTCCGGCAGCGTGACGGTATGAAACACATGGCTGTGTCCGCAGAAAATGCCGCGCTCCTCTATAGTGTGCAGCTCCGCCTGCAACGTTTCCGTTTTTTTATAAAAAACGCCGTCTTCGGTTACTTCTTCAAGCAGATACCGCTTATTGTGGTCAGGCGTTCCGTGGCAGAACAGCAGATCCTCATGGCGCCACACGGCTAAATGCCCCGCAATCCACGCTTCCGTATCGGCATCAAGCAAAGGCTTGACATGGCGGTACGTCGGCGATTCGCAGTCTTTCTCCAAAAGAATTTCATCGCAGTTGCCCATGATGTTCACAAGATTTCCGCGCTGCCGAAGCAGCCTCGCCGTTCCCATTGGATCTACCGGACCGAATAAACTGTCTCCCAGATTGATGAGCCAATCGGCGCCGCTCCGGTCAATTTCCCGTAAGAC
The DNA here is from genome assembly GCF_011043685.1 of Paenibacillus apii. Lineage (NCBI taxonomy): Bacteria > Bacillati > Bacillota > Bacilli > Caryophanales > Paenibacillaceae > Paenibacillus > Paenibacillus apii. Next base: position 279,656 of record NZ_JAAKGU010000005.1, read on the forward strand.
CGCCTCCAGCGCCGGTGTATTGCTATGTATGTCCGAAAATACCGCTATGGTGCAGCTCAGGTAGATCGCCTCCCAAAACACGCGTTCTCTATATTATAACAGCAAAACCGGAACTGGAGAAATCAGGAGGTCTCCCCGCTGTCCGGACAAAAAAAGAAAGGATGCCCGGCCTAAACAGCCATAGAACATCCTTTCCGCGCTGGCAATCGCCTTATGTTCCGCTTCAGGAACACAGCGAGGCTTCAAAAATATTCAGTTCACACCGGCCGCTTTCAGCCAGGCTTCGGTAATGAGCGCATGGCCCGCGGGAGTAGGATGAACGCCGTCTTCGGCCCAGTAAGCCGGATCGGCTTTCACCGAAGCAGCGGCGAACAGGCCGTCGAGCGGGACGAGCAGCGCTCCGTATTCTCGGGCCAGCTTCCGCACAACCGCGATTTTCGGGTCCAGATCTTCCCTCCAGTCGCGGTTCAGCCCCCGAACCGGCAGGACGAACGGCTCAACCAGGATCAGCTTCGCATCCAAAGCCTCCCGCGTGCGGTCGAGCAGATTCCGGTACTGCGCTTCGAACGCTTCCGCCGTTGTCTCATCACCGCTGTCGTACCGGCACCAGCTCTCGTTGATGCCGACATAGATCGATACCCAGGTCGGCATCAGCGCAAGGCAGTCCCTGTCCCAGCGCCGCACGAGATCGGCCGCCCGGTCGCCGCCGATGCCCCGGTTGTAGAAGGTAAGCTTTTTCTCCGGATACAGCAGACCAAGCTTTCCAGCTACCATCAAGGGATACCCGTTTCCCAGCGAATAAGCGTCGAAGCGGTCGCGGCCAACATCGGTAATACTGTCTCCCTGGAACAGAATCACGTCATTTTCTTTAAAAAGCATCTTCGGATGTCCTCCTTTATATAAAAGCGGCCAGCAAGCAGACCGCGGCGGGAATTAAAATCTTTTTCTTCACTATACAGCTCCTTTCGCGTTGTTATCGTTCTCATAATAGACTCTATTACGATTTGGAAATATTGGCAATCCCAAAAAGCGGGAGCTTTGTTGAAGCCTGTGTACGACCTCATTGACGGATATCAAAAGCTGTGATATGTTTATTAAGTAACTATTAGTAAGTTTGTTAGTTTATTAAACTAATTTATTTTTTGATTATAGGATGGAGGCATTACCCATGAGCACACCCGTATCGACGAATTCTTTTGCAGACGTGGTCCAAGCCCGCAGATCAGCTATGAATTTTGTGGAAGGTATCAAGATTCCGCAGAGCGATCTGGAAGAAATCTTCTCCCTCGCCAGACTCGCCCCTTCGGCTTACAATCTGCAGCACGCCCGTTACAAGGTAATCGCAGACCCGGAACTTAAGGAAAAGATTCGCGAGAACGCCTACGGACAATACAAGATCCATACCGCCTCGGCCGTCATTGCCGTTCTAGGCGATATGCACGCTTACGAGCAGGCCCCGGAAATTTATGGCGGTCTTAAAATGCTGGGAGCAATGTCACAGGAAGAATATGACGGAATGGTTGGGGCGATTAATCAAGCTTACATAGGCAAAGAGGCTTTTCAGCGCGACGAGGCGATCCGCAACGCATCCCTGTCAGCCATGCAGTTCATGCTGATCGCCAAAGACAAGGGCTGGGATACGTGCCCGATGATCGGCTTCGACCCGGAGGCTGTCAAACAGACGCTCTCCCTTCCGGACCACCTGGTTCCCGTTATGCTGATCACGATCGGCAAGGACAACCAGCGCAAGATCAGACCGCGCGGCTACCGCAAGCCGGTGGGCGAGTTCGTTGATTTTCTGTAAAATGATTTGAAAAAGCTGCTCTCATTGCTTGCTCGGCAAGCCGGAGGGCATTTTTTTTATGGCCGCATCTTCGAGAGACTCTGATCAGAGGTTCGCTTAGCAGATAGAGACCTCACTTCTTGCAATAGTCCCATCTTTGTCATTAACATAATCTGTTCCGCTCTCGCAATTACTTTTTCTTTCCCATGTTACTTTGTACTCATTATTTATGTGTTTTATCGAAGTTATTTCAGCTTCACCAAAACTGCTGTTTTTCTCATGATATTGCTGGACAACGGATTTGGCTTGTTCTGCTGATATTTGGACAACTTTTGTTTTTGGAGGACTTTGACATCCACTTAAAAGTGCTATTATAACAACAAATATGAAAGCAAAATTTTTACTCATCTCATCGCCGCCCCTTCCTTAAAGATGATTTAACCAACATTATCCTCTTAAATGACGAACCTTTTCCAGATAATGTTGCAGTTACTTGTTTGTAACAATTTAAATCAGCTACTGAAGGGACTTTTCATCAAAAGAGAAATGCCTTCAAACAGGAAATACACTTCCATTGGGTAAGAATGGGGGAAACGAACTAATTTAAATAAAACCACTATATAAAATGAATTTGAAAAAATGACATCATGGTAAGGAGTAACGAAGGGGAAGTTTGGAACTGTAGGAGCGACAGCGATCGCCTTTGTCTCCGGATTTCATCTACTAATGGCGGTATAATCAAGAAATCTGGAGACAACAGCGGCCGGAAGTCCAAACATTCCTCGAAGTTACGAACGATACCCAAATGGGAAAATCTCAAGTTCATTTTATATAAGCAAAAAAAGAACCCCGCCATCCGGCGGGGCCAAGTGTCATCTTTGGGGGTCATGTTTATACTATACAGCCGGACGCTTAAAGGTGCATGAAAATGGGCTGAACCTCCGGTTAAACTGCTGCAAATTGGCTGTTGTACAGACGGGCGTAGTATCCTTTTTGGAGCAGCAGCTGGTCGTGGGTTCCGCTTTCCACAATGTCGCCGTCCTTCATGAACAAAATGAGGTCCGATTCGCGGATGGTGGACAGGCGGTGAGCGATGACAAAGCTGGTGCGTCCCTCCATCATTTTCAGGAACGCGCGCTGGATGCGGATTTCGGTCCGGGTGTCAATGCTGCTGGTCGCCTCGTCCAGAATAAGCATCGGCGGATCGGCCAGCAGCACGCGCGCGATCGTCAGCAGCTGCTTCTGTCCCTGGGACAGGTTGTCGCCGGAGCCGCTGATCACGGTATGGTAGCCTTCCGGCAGCCGTTTGATGAAGCTGTGCGCGCTTACGGCCTTGGCGGCGGCGATAACCTCATCGTCGGTCGCGCCCGGCTTGCCGTAGGCGATATTATCCCGGATGGTTCCGCTAAGCAGCCACGTATCCTGCAGCACCATGCCGAAATTCCGGCGCAGGCTGTCGCGCGTTAGCTCCCTGATGTCCACGCCGCCGATTCGGATCGTTCCGCCATCCACATCATAAAAGCGCATCAGCAGGTTAACCAGCGTTGTTTTGCCTGCTCCCGTCTGTCCGACAATGGCGACCCGGGTACCGGGTTTGACTTCCAGGCTAAAGTCCGTTATCAAGGGGCGCTCGGGATGATAAGCAAACTTGACTTTGTCGAATACAACCGTCCCCTGGCCAGGCTCAGGCACAAAAGCATCCGGAGCGTCCGGGGTTTCGGGCTCAAGGTCAAGTATGGCAAAGATGCGCTGCGCCGAAGCGGTCGCCGATTGAAGCTGTGTAATGACGCCGGTGATTTCGTTAAACGGCTTGGCGAACAAATTGGAGTAGATCAGAAAGCCGGACAAATCCCCCACGCTAAGCCGGCCTGCGATAATGACGATACTGCCGATAATCGCAATCACGGAGAATGTGATGTTGTTGACCAGCCGGGTCGTCGGCCCGGACAGGGAACCGTAGAATTGGGATTTGACTCCGGTCTGGTACAGCTCCCCGTTCAGCCCGGAGAACCGTTCAAAGGCAGCGTTCTCTTGATGAAAGGCTTGAACGATTTTTTGCCCGCCGACCATTTCTTCCACATAGCCGTTGAGACCGCCGAGAATTTTGGCCTGGTCGCGGAAGAGCTGCTGCGAGCGCGTCGTAATAAACCGCGCCATATAATACGATGCGGGCGCGGACAGCAGCACGACTCCGGTCATGAGCGGACTGATGTACAGCATCAACCCTATGGTGCCGGCGATGGTCACCACCCCGGTGAGCAGCGTCTGGTAGCCCTGAAGCAGACCGTCCGATACAGCGTCCATATCGTTCACGAACCGGCTGATCAGGTCGCCCTGCGGATGATTGTCATGGAACCTCAGCGGCAGAACGTTCAGCTTGTCGAACAGCTCGGTGCGCATATTGTTGACCGTGCCGTAAGCGATCCGGTTCGTAAGATAGGTCAGCAGCCAGCCGCATAAGCTCCCGGCGATATATACGGCCGCCAAAACCAGGAGCAATTTCAGGAGTGCAGGGAAATCCACCTTCCCCTGCGCCGTCATGCGGTCAATCGCCCGGGCGATCAGCAGCGGTCCGATAAGGCTGGCCGCTACACTGAGTATGGCGCTGAACGCCGCCAGGATGGCCGAGCTTCTGAACTGCGCGGTATAGATGATCAGTCTTTTCCAAACTTTGTTGCCGTTCATACAGCCGTCTCCTCTCCTGTCAGCTGGGAGCTGCAAATTTCACGGTATACCTCGCAGCTGCGAAGCAATTCTTCATGCCGGCCGACCCCGGCAATCCGCCCGTCTTCGAACACGATAATTTTGTCGGCCTGCCGCACGGTGGCTACCCGCTGGGAGACGACAAGCGTCGTCATTCCGGCCCGGGTCTCACTCAGGGCCCGGCGGAGCGCCGCGTCGGTGGCGAAATCCAGCGCACTGGAGGAATCGTCCAGAATAAGAATGTCCGGACGTCCAATCACCGCCCGCGCGATGGTCAGCCGCTGCTTCTGCCCGCCGGACAGGCTCAGTCCGCCGCGCGAAACCGCCGTATCCAGGCCTTCAGGCAGCCTGGAAATGAACTCCTCCGCCTGCGCGACAGCCGCTGCCTCGCGGACCTCATCCTCGGAAGCTTCTGGCTTCCCCCAACGGATGTTCTCGGCGATGGTTCCGGTAAAGAGCACAGCCTTTTGCGGGACGATGCCAATGGATTGTCTGAGCCCGAGAAGCGGGTAGTCCTTGACGTTCACACCATCGACTCGCACTTCGCCCGAGAAAGTGTCATAGAAGCGGGAAATCAGATTGACAAAGGTCGATTTACCCGAGCCGGTGCCGCCGATCAGCCCCACGGTTTCTCCCCGTTCAATGGTCACGGAAATATCGTCCAGCGCCAGCTCTCCGGCCCGGCTGTAACCAAAGGAGACATGGTCGAACTCAATGGCGGGAACACGGTCGGCAGATGCGGAAGAAGCGTTCCGTTCCGTTTGTGTGGCAGGTAGGACATCCGCTCTGGCAGCCTGAAGCGGGACCGCCGGATGCTCCGGCTCCGTCACAGAACTGGTCACGGTCAGCACCTCGTTTACCCGGGCCAGCGACGAGTTGGCTTTGGTAAATATAATTACCAAATTGGAGGTCACGATCAGCGCCAGCAATATCTGCGTAACATAGTTGATAAAAGCGATGATCTCTCCCTGCGAGAGCCGGCCCTCATTAATGTGAATGCCTCCTGCCCAAAGAATCGCAAGGATGGCCGCATTGACCACCAGAGTGGTCAATGGGCTGAGCAGAGCGGAAATCCGGCCGACGCGCAGCGCCATCGCCGTCACGTCGTCCGCAGCGGCGCCGAAGCGTTCCCGTTCAGCGCCCCGCTTGGCGAAAGCCCGGATGACCCGGATGCCGGACAGATTCTCGCTCAGCACCTGGGCGATGCCGTCCAGCTTCTGCTGATACTTGCGGTACAGCGGCGACGAACGCGAAATGATCCAGTACAGTAAGGCGGCAAAGACCGGAGCAGCCGCCAGCAGTACAAGCGACAAGCGCAAATCGAGAATCATGGCCATGATAATCGCTCCAATGGCGATAAACGGCGCGCGGATGACAAGCCGGATCAGCATGGCAACGGCCAGCTGAAGCTGGTTCACATCATTCGTCATCCGGTTAATAAGCGAAGGCGTGCCGAACCGGTCAAGCTCCGCATAGGACAGTGAGGAAATATGCCGGAACATCGCGTTGCGCAGCCTTGTGCCGAAGCCCTGAGACGCCCGGGCGGCTGAATACTGGCACACCATGGAGCAGGCAAAGCCCAGGATGGACATCAGCAGCATAAGTCCCCCCATCCGGTACACATATGCGGCGTTATGCGGTCCGATGCCCCTGTTCACCATCAGTGCGACAATGGTCGGCAGCAGGAGCTCAAGAATCGCCTCCAGCAGCTTGAAAATCGGGCCGATAATCAGCTGTTTCCGGTAAGGCTTCAGAAATACAGCAATCTTGTTCATTGCTTGGTCACACCCATCCGAGAAAGTATACGTAAAATATTTCACAAACAATAAAAGCCAGTTATGATTATGGCATACCTATTCCCATATTAATAATATTGGATTCGTATCTCTCCGATACGATTAACATATCAATAAGGCGGAGATGCAAAATGGACATTAGACAGCTCAAGTATTTTCTGACGATTGCGGAGGAAGGCCAGATTACATCGGCGGCGCGAAAGCTGCAAATGGCCCAGCCACCGCTTAGTCAGCAGTTAAAGCAGCTGGAGGAAGAGCTTGGGGTCAAGCTGGTGGAGCGGGGACCGCGCAGCATCCAGCTCACGGACGCAGGGGTGATCCTGAGAAACCGGGCGCAGCAAATTCTCGATTTGGCCGATGCTACGGCAAGGGAAATCGGCGATTATGTCAAGGGACTAACGGGGACGCTGTCCATCGGAACCGTCTCCTCCTCGGGGTCTGCCCTGCTGCAGAATCGGCTGTGCGAGTTCCACAGGACCTATGAAGGAGTCAAATTTGAAATTCATGAGGGCAACACATTCAAAATCATCGACCTGCTGGGCAGGGGAATCGTGGAGCTCGGCATTGTCCGTACGCCGTTCAATCCGGCCAACCTCGAATGCCGCTATGCCGATTCCGAACCGATGGCCGCTGTCATGAGCCGGGAGCTGGACTTTTGTCCCAGCCAGTCTTCAGTTGATCTGGGAGAGCTCAAAGACAAGCCCCTGATCATCTACCGGCGGTTCGAGCAGCTTATCACAGACGCCTGCCTCGAACACGGCTTCGAGCCGCAGCTCTTCTGCATGAACGACGACGCCCGGACCACGCTGCTGTGGGCCAACGCGGGTCTTGGCATCGGCATCGTGCCGAAATCCGCTTTCGGACTGGTAAGCAGCGGCAACCTGATCTATAAAGAAATCAACAGCGACTCGTTGCGCACGCGCATTGCGGCTATTATGATGAAGGGAAAATATGCGTCAACTCTGGCGACCAAGTTTTTCGAGAGCTTTGGTCAAGGAGACACCTGAATGTTAATCATCCATTCCATTTCGACAGGAGGAATACCCATGGCGCCTTTCATCGCCCTTATTGTTTCTTTCGTACTGTTCCGCGTGCTTGGACTGCTTGGCCTCACCCCTTTCGACGGCTGGCAGCCGTCGCTGCAGGCGGCCGCAGCCGTCATGCTGCTGCTTACCGCTTCCGCCCACTGGGGAAAACGCAGAGCCGACTTGATCCGCATGGTGCCCCCCTCTTACAGGCAACCCGGGCTTATCGTGACCCTCACCGGCCTGCTTGAGATAGCCGGCGCTGTGGGCCTGCTCTTTCCCGCCACATCGCGGGCGGCATCCTGGTGTCTGGCGGCGCTGCTGATCGTCATGTTTCCGGCCAATGTACATGCGGCCCGCAAGAAGCTGACCATTGCCGGGAGTCCGGTTCCCGGGCTTCCTGTCCGCACCCTGCTCCAGCTGGTGTTTATTGCAGCCGTACTGCTCGCGGGGTAACGATAGGAAAGCTCCCTTCGTTTACCGTTCCCGCGTCTTAGGGACCAACTGGTTTAGAAAAGGCTGGAACTGTGCTAAATTAATGAAAGCGAAATAACATTCATACAGAGGATAGGTGAAACCATTGCAGAATTTCGGATTCGCAAGAGTCGCGGCCGCTTCCCCCGAGCTGCGGGTTGCCGACTGCGCATTTAATGCTGATAAAATTATGGAAATTATTGAACAGGCGGACAAGCAGCAGGTTGAATACCTGGTACTGCCGGAGCTCAGCATCACCGGCTACACGTGCGCGGACTTGTTCATGCAGCGCCGGCTGCTCGACTCCGCGCTGGAGGCGCTGCTTGCCATCGCCCGCAAGACCGCAGGCCTTGGCATGGTCGTAATTGCCGGCCTTCCCATCGAGATCAGAGGACGGCTCTATAACTGCGCCGCCGTTATACAAGGCGGAAACATTCTCGGGATTGTACCGAAGACCTGCATTCCCGGCTACAGCGAGTTCTACGAGCCCCGGTGGTTCGCCGGAGCCGAGGAGCTCGAGACTTCGGAGCTGCGCATCGGGGGAGCCGTGGTCCCGATCGGCAGCGATCTCCTCTTTGTCTGCGAAGAGAATTCCAACCTGGTCTTCGGCGTGGAAATCTGCGAGGATCTGTGGGTTCCCGTTCCTCCGAGCAGCCGGCTGGCCCAGGCGGGGGCGGTGCTGCTGTTCAATCCGTCCGCCAGCAACGAGCTTGTCGGCAAGGCGGATTACCGCAGGCAGCTTGTCAGCAACCAGTCCGCTTCCTGTGTGGCGGGATATGTCTATGCCGGCAGCAATACCGGCGAATCGTCGACGGACGTCGTCTTCGGCGGCCATTCCCTCATCGCCGAGAATGGGCAGATGCTGGCGGAATCCGAACGGTTCACCCACGAGAGCCGGATAACCATCGCCGACATTGACATTCCGAAGATCCATTATTCGCGGATCATTATGGGAACCTTCCGCGGCGGCCGGGGCGGCGCCGATTACCGCGAAATCGCGTTCGGCAACCCCGCCCCGCAGAGCGATTCGCCCCGGGAGCTGGCCCGCAAAGTGGTCACGAATCCCTTTGTTCCAGGCAATCCGCTGCAGCGGGACGAGCGCTGCCAGGAAATTCTGGCGATCCAGACCTCTGGTCTGATGAAGCGCATCCGCCACATCGGCACGAAGCAGGCGGTCATCGGCATTTCCGGAGGGCTCGACTCCACGCTCGCGCTGCTTGTGGCCGTAAGAGCGATGCAGCTGCTTGGACGCCCGGCGAGCGACGTGCTCGCCGTAACGATGCCCGGCTTCGGAACGACGAACCGGACGTACGATAATGCCGTCGGCCTGATTAAGGCCCTGGGGGCTTCAATGAAGGTCGTCGATATCAAGGCCGCCTGTCTGCAGCATTTCGAGGATATCGGGCATGACAAGGATGTTCACGATTTGACCTACGAGAACGTTCAGGCCAGAGAGCGGACGCAGATTCTGATGGATCTCGCCAACAAGAACGGCGGCATCGTCATCGGCACCGGCGACCTGTCCGAACTGGCCCTCGGCTGGTGCACCTATAACGGCGACCACATGTCCATGTACGGCGTCAATTCGGGGATTCCGAAGACGCTGATCAAATATGTCGTCCAGTGGTACGCCGACCACGAGGCGGACGAAACGGCCGCCAGGTTCCTGTACGATATTATCGACACGGGAATCAGTCCGGAGCTGCTGCCGCCTTCACCCGATGGCGAGATCGCCCAGCTGACGGAAGACATTCTGGGCCCATACGATGTACATGATTTCTACCTGTATTACATGCTCAGAACGGGCGCTCCGCCCGCCAAAATTCTGTATCTCGCGGAGCACGCTTTCGGCGATCGCTTCACAAGAGAGCAGTTGGTTCAATGGATGCGCGTGTTCTACAGCCGCTTCTTCTCCCAGCAGTTCAAACGCTCTTGCCTGCCGGACGGCCCGAAGGTCGGCACCGTCAGCCTATCCCCGCGCGGAGACTGGCGCATGCCAAGCGATGCTTCCGCCGCCCTCTGGCTGCGGGAAGTGGAAGAGCTGTAAAGCGTCATAGCGGAGCGGACTGAAGCTTTCACCCTTAACTCTTTGTCTCATAACAGTAAAAGCGGCTGAAGCGGCTCGTAAAAGAGCGCAGCTTCAGCCGCTTTTTTTATCGTCTTACGTCTCTAAGCAAAAATCCCCATGCTTAAGTAACGCTCACCCGAATCGGGCGCAATACAGAGCACCCGCTTGCCGCTGCCTAGTCTTTCGGCCTCTCTCAAGGCAGCCCACACCGCCGCCCCGCCGGACGGGCCGATCAGAATGCCTTCCTGGGCCGCCATCGCACGGACGGTATTCAGGGCATCCTCATCGGAGACCTGTACAATCTCGTCATACACATCCGTATTCAAAATGGAGGGCACGAACCCCGGACTTGTCCCCACCAGCTTGTGCGGCCCCGGTTCTCCGCCGGATAATACCGGCGATCCCTTCGGCTCGACCACCAGAATGCGGACCCTGGGCAGATGCGCCCGCAGCGTCTCCCCCGTGCCGGTAATGGTGCCGCCGGTTCCCGAGGTCGCCACAAATGCATCCAGCTTCCCCTCCATTTGCGCCAGAATCTCCATCGCCGTCGTCGTGCGGTGAATGTCGGGGTTCGCCTTGTTCTCGAACTGCTGCGGGATGAAGCTCCCTTCAATTTCTTTTCCAAGCTCCAGCGCCTTGGCGATGGCTCCCGGCATCCGCTCGGCGGCGGGCGTAAGCACCACTTCCGCTCCGTACGCTTTCAGCAGATTGATCCGCTCCTTGGTCATATTGTCCGGCATAACCATAATCGCCCGGTACCCCTTGGCCGCCGCGTTCATCGCCAGACCAATTCCCGTATTGCCGCTCGTCGGCTCGATAATGGTGCCGCCCGGTTTCAGCAGCCCGTCCTTCTCCGCCTGCAGAATCAGATTGTACGCAGCCCGGTCCTTGACGCTTCCGCTCGGATTGAACTTCTCCAGCTTGACATACAGCTCCGCAGCATCCGGTCCGCTCAGGCGGTTTAGCCGGACAACCGGGGTGTCTCCGATCAGTTCCGTAATATGGTTGACTACTTTCTTCGGCATAACAGACCTCCTTCGTTCCTACACGGAAACATTGTACCGTGTCCGGAAAACGATGTCGAATGCCCCGGCGACCGGTCAACCCAAGCCGAAGCAAAAAACGGACCCTCGGGTTTCCCCGAAGGTCCGCATGTATAAGACAAGCTCGGCTGCTTTTTTCACCAAGTTCAATTTCCCGTATCCTTCAAGGAACGAATCGGCCTGGAAAGCTCGGCTGTGTCCGGCTGCAAATTTGTGCTTTTTGGAACTAATGTAAACATTGAAAAGATCACCTGGGACAGCTTTTTATAATTGCAGGCAAAAGCCATTCCAAGAACAGCCTCCGACGTCACAATAAGTCCATATGAATCGGTGGCCGCAGGCACCAGCAGGATTAGCAGCATCAGCCCGAGCCAGACCAGCCTGTAATTGAATAACGCTTCAACATACCGGTTGATCCATAAAACAGCGTTCATTCCGATATAGCTGACCAGCAGAACCCCGGCCCAAACCATATAGACGTTGATCGAATACAGTTTGAAATAAGTGAGTATGAAGATCAGGAACACATGAACGTACAAGAACAGAAACGAATGTTTGCCGAGAAATAGCAGCGGGTTCTTCAACGAATACTGCCGGATCAGCCTGAACAGGGCGAACGACATAAATAGCAGCACCAGGGAAAGGAAAAAGTAGCCTGGCGACATATTGTATTTTATCAGAAATTCCGTCTCCCTCGGGGTAAGAGCATAAGCCGCTGCCAGACCGCATGCCGCAGCTATACCGTAGATCAGATTCACCAGCCTGCGGCTTCGGTAGGCGAACACGCCTAGCAAAAATATCGAAAACCAAGGGACGAAGGTAAAATAGGTGTAATCCCCCTCCGGTATGAAAAATTGCTTGCCCGGAAAAGAAGGTACTTTTGCCGTAAACCCAAAGTGCAGGACGAACAGGGAGACGCCCAATATCAGATACACGTAGCGGCCGGGCCTGAAATACTTTTCTAACAAAATAATGGCAAGCACGCTCATCGCCACGATCTGCGGCACATCCGAAACGGGATCGGACCAAATATAGGGCCTCCACAAAGCGTTATAGGATAGTCCAATGACGGCGAAGACGAAATAGTAGGCAATCAGCGGCAGAACGGATTTTTTGCTCTGGAAGATTGAAGTGATCCCGGACACGGCGAAAAACAAAATAGGAGCCAATTCACCGATGATCTGAAGCGAGCGGCTGCTGCCCGAAAAAACAAGCCCGGTATGAGCCATCATCATCAGCAAACAGCTAAAGCCTTTCATCGCGTCCAACGAATGATCGTATTTTTTCTCCATCCTCTCTACTCCCCTTACATCGTAATCTTTACCAGCCGATACTTATGTAAGTGAGGTAATACTAACAGCTACATAATTACGCATCAATCATACATTCGTGTAAAAAAAAGGGCACTGCAGAGTTATATACTTTCGTCTCTACTTCTCCAAATACCGGCCCAGCTCCGTTAGCGCCCGGTGGCGCGACAGATTAAAGGAAGGCCACTTGCCCGCAGCAACCGCCAAATCCGAGCGCTTATTCCGCAATCCGCTGTCCAGCATTCCGTTATTCTGACGGCTGAACTCGATCAGCCGCGGCACCGCGTCGTCCGACAGTGTGAGAAGATAAGCCGCGTCGATCTTGCCGGTGGCTTCGTAGCGCGCGATATTTTTTCCAGCGATCATGGCATCCATGCCGATAAAGTTCATAACCAAATAAGCCGCAGCAGTCAGCAGAATATAGCATTTGGCCAGCGGAAACCGCGGCAAGCCGATGCGCAGCGCCGTCACCGTCAGCAGCAGCCCCAGAAAAATCATAAAGCCGTGAACGAGAAACCGGATGGTCGTATAGCCGTAAGCCTCTTCGTATAGAGCCAGCCGCGAATAAGCGGAGTACAGCATCACCCCCGAGCAGCCCGTCAGCAGATACAGCAGTCCGCGAATCGCCTTGTTCAGCCTCTCCGTCCCTTTCGTCCCCAGCAGGAGCAGCCCGAGCAGGATGATAAAATTGATACCCGCTACCATAATCAGCTCAAAAAATCCTCTCCTCGCATACTCGGCATAAGTCTCACCCGAAGGCAGCACTCCCTGCCAGGCGCCGAACAGATACGAGAATTGCACACAGACAAACAGCACATATACAGTGTTAACGGCAGTCAGCACGGTGGCGGCAATGATCGAATCGACCCGCATATCCGGCCATTCGGTCTTGTCCGGTTGTTCTGGCTGTGCCATGACTCCCGGAACCCCCTCATCTTGAAACGGAAACAGAAATCCCCGCAGAAGCCCGAAAAAGAACATTCCCAGGACCAGCGCCCACAGCGTCCGGGTAAAGCCTTCCACAAACGAAACGTTGCTCAGCCATACCGGTATTTCCGACAGCACGCTGTGAAACACACCGTCCGCCGATGACAGCAGCAGCAGAACGACCAGCAGCAGCGGGAAGGAAATGCAGAGGCCGATCAGCACTTTGCCAAGAACGTGCCTGCTCCCTTCATCCTCCGATTGTCCGGAGGCTCTCCTGATGATGTCAACGACACGGGGCCACTGCCGCAGGTTCTGCGGAATCAGATGGTCGAGCGCGCCGAAGACAAGGGAGAACTGGTCATAAGCAGGCCTTCCGTCCCCTAGCACATAGGCCAAATGTAAGAAGATCAGCACAGGAATAACTGCCATGTTCAAATGGTAAAAAAATTCATTGCCGAACAGGCCAAAGGTCATGGAAAGCAGAAAGATAAAGGCCAGTCCCGCGTATCCACCTGCACTAGGCTTGCGGATTTTATCTTTGGCAAAGCCCAGCATATAAGCGTAAAAAAGAACGGTGAACAGCGGATACGAGACGCCGTACCTATTTCCAAGGAACAGATACTGATGAATGACGCCCAGTGCAAAAGCGGCGGCCGGCAGTGCCAGGGAACGCGTTTGGCTGGATGCAGCTTCTTCGTTCATGGTAATCCCTCCATTTTTTTACTTACTGTACCTTATTTTAGATGATAAAATAAGAAGATAAAGAGAAATAAAAGATCATTTATTTCCTATTTTATTTGGAAGGAATGAATGCGGATTGAAGCTGCACGGCCAATATATGCGGATGCGCGCCCATTACGGCAGCGAGGGCGAGGTCTCCGTTACTCTGGACGAGCTGGCGGAGGTGCTTGGCTGCACGCATCGGAATGCGCTGAATGTTCTGGGTAAAATGGCCCGCAGCGGCTGGGTATCCTGGACCCCGAGCCGGGGGCGCGGACGTCGTTCCCGGCTCTGCTTTCTGACGCCCCGGGACGATGTCGCCATCCAATCGGTGATGCAGGCCATGGGACGCCGGGACGCTGTGACGTCGGCAATCGAACAAATTCGTTCCCATGCGGGAGTCTCAGCGCTTCACGATACGCTGCAGAGCTGGCTGCTGGCCTATTCCGGCCACCACGCCGAAATGCGCAGAGACCGGGTGATCGATACCCTCCGGCTGCCCATCCGCCAGCCTCTGCATACGATCGATCCTCTGAATATGAATTTGCTGGCTGAATCCTTTGTTTCCAGCCATGTATATGACGGGCTTGTCCGCACAGGGGGCGGCGGCGAAGAGATTGTTCCCGGCCTGGCCCATGCCTGGGAGACCGACGGGACACGGACGAGCTGGACCTTCCACCTCCGCAAGGAAGTGCTTCTGCATAACGCCGCGATCCTTGACGCGGACGATGTCGTCCATTCCTTCTCCCGCTTGATCCGGATGCCCCGGGGCAGGCTGTACAGCTTTATTTTGCGGGATATTGTTGAAGTGAAGGCCCTGAACAGGCTGACGGTAAGCATCCGGCTCAAAACTCCGAACGAGCTGTTTCTTTCTTTTCTGTGTACGAGCCGGGCGGCCGTCGTTCCGCGGGAGCCGGAGCGCAGCCTGGAGGGGCGCTTCGTCACGAAGCCGGTCGGAACCGGCCCATTCAAAGTTGCGGAATGGAATGATGGGTTTTACGTGCTGGAGGCGTTCCCGCATTATTTTCAGGGGAGGGCGCAGCTGGACCGGGTGGAGATTTTGCATGTTCCGTGGGATGCGGAGCCGGATGTGGCCGATGCGGAATTCCCTTTTCACATCATCCAGAATCCTCGTCCGGAAGAATCCGCTTCGTTAAGCCGGATTCACACCGAGACCTCCGTCCGCAAATTTCTTACCTGCAACACCAAAAAAGCGGGACCGCTAAGCGATCCCGCCGTCAGGGCGGACGTGATGTCTTGTCTGGGAAGGCTGGACGAGCCGGGCCATGGTTCCGCCGCTCATGACCCGGACGGTGTCACTGGTGATCCAGGGATTTCCAGCGATCCTGGGATTTCTGGCACGGTTGGTAACCCGGGCATTCACGGCGATCTCGGCGTTCCCGGCACAGTTGGTGCCCCCGGCGATATCGGCGGTCCCGGCTCGGATGGTACCACGGGCAATCCCGGTGCTTTCGACGTTCCCGGCAGCGACCCAAGGGTTTCCGGCGTTCCCGGCGACTCCGGCATTCCCGGCAACCCCACTCCCTCAGGCTCTTACCGACCCGCCGCCTCCGAAGTATCCGGCTCACTGTCCGGGTTGTCCCTGCGGATTGCCACGATTCCGCAGTACGCGGCGGACGCCGGGCTCGTCGCCGCGAGACTATCAGAGCGCGGCGTTGCTGCGGAGATCGTCTCCGTTCCGCCGGAAGAATTCAAGGGGCCGGTGCGGATGGAAGCCGACCTCATCTTATTCGCGCTCGTCCGCGACCGGGACGAGCAGCTCAGGCTCTTCGATCTGTATCAGACGCTGGCGGAGCACGTCACGCTGCAGACCCGGGCGGAGATCGAAGCCGAACTGCATTTGATCGCGCGCGAGCCCGGTCATGCCGCACGGGCCGAGACGTTCCACCGGATCGAGGGCCGGCTGATCCGGGAGCGCGAGCTGCATATTTTGTACGAGAAGCCGGTGGAAACAGCCTATCTGCCTTCCATCCGGGGAGTCCGGTTCAACAGCCAGGGCTGGATCGATCTGCGGCATGTCTGGTTTCCGCAGCCCTGCTGAACTAGAGGCTATTCGTCCGAAACCTTCGTTATGTTGACGGCGTCCCCAACCTGAAGATGTATCTCTACCTTGCCTGCCGTTTGCTTGCCGACGAATTTAATACGGTTTTTGCCTTTGTCTAGAGTCACCATACTTACTCCGTTGCCGCTTCCCTCTGCAATGGTTGACGCCTGCTCGCTTGGGGTTACCAGCACAACCTTGAATTCCCCTTTGCCGACGGTCAGGGAATAGTCGATCCGGATATCGGCTTTTTTCTTCACATTCAGAATCCATATGGTATCCGTACCCGAAAAGCCTTTAAATTCAACATCTGCTATCCGGGAAGTTGTTGAACCGGTCCGCAAGAAATAGCTATATTGGTCGCCTTCCTGAACGATAGCAGCGTTATTATTATACATTTGGTCTTTATCGTACGTTTGGTTCTTGCCGGTGTCGATTAGGCCGCAGCCTGCCATAAGCAGTACAGCGCTTATAACGCCAACAGTTCCGAGCCGCTTGATGGTTATCATTGAAATCCCCTCCTGGAGAGCAGATTTCAATAATTTAACATTTTATTTGCCCGCCGCCTATGACTTTTTCACCGTCTCCGCTGCGAGCAGCTTCATCACCGCCTGCCGGCAGGCAATCCGGTACACGGCATGAAGCTCGTCCCGGCCGGTCATCAGCCACTGGATCAGGCAGCCGTCGATAATCGAGCGGATGACCGGGGCGGTCTCCTGCACCGCCAGCCGGGGATCGAACACGCCCTCTCGCTGGCCAAGCTCCACAATTTCCGCGCTGATCCGCGCGCAGTTGTCATAGAAGCGGCTGTTGATTTCCCGGTAAGAGGCGCTGCGGCTGGCTCTCGCCAGAAAGTCCAGATACACCCTGTAGAAATCCCGGTTCTTTTCCGGTGACACAAAGACAGAATTGATATAGGCGGCCATTTTGTCCACTGCCCGGGATTGTCCGTTTACCGCCGCGGTTTCTTTTTCATAAATTTTCCCTGTCAGCCACCCCAGCAGCTCCACAAGCACAGCCTCTTTGTTATCAAAATAATAATGGACGACGCCTTTGCTGACCTTCGCGCTATCCGCTATCGTCTGGAGCGTTACGGCATCATACCCTTGTTCCGCGATGGCCTGAAAGGCGGCGTACAGAATCTGTTTGCGTTTTTCTTCGGATTTTTTGTAGCGGACCATAGAGCACCTGCCTGTAAAAAAGATATAGTAATTGAAAAAAGGTATAAGAAATCATTGACATAAAAAAGTTGACCGGTCAGAATAAAAATATAATGACATCATGTGACCCAAACCAACCGGCTTTAATCATTCATTAATGCTTTACATACCCATTAAAAGGAGCGTATCACTATGTCCTCATCCTTTCAAGCCCTGTTTGTAGACAACACGGAGCCGTTCAGCGTCGCCGTCAAACCAGTTTCATTAGACGATCTGCCCGCAGGTGAAGTGGTCATCAAGGTTGCTTATTCCAGCGTGAATTACAAAGACGGTCTGGCCTCGATTCCTGACGGCAATATCGTCAAATCGTATCCGTTTGTGCCCGGAATCGATTTGTCCGGCGTGGTGGAATCATCCGAGGATGAACGTTTTAAGCCGGGCCAGCCGGTGCTCGTTACCGGATACGGATTCGGCGTGTCCCATTTCGGCGGTTACAGCGAGTATGCCCGCGTCCCTGCGGACTGGGTCGTTCCGCTGCCGGACGGCCTGTCGCTGAGAGAAGCGATGATTTACGGCACGGCGGGCTTTACGGCGGCCATGTCCATTCAAGCGCTTGAAGACAACGGCGTATCGCCGGATCAGGGAAAAGTGCTCGTCACGGGCGCGGCCGGAGGCGTCGGCGGCGCTGCCGTCGCGATGCTGGCTGCGCGCGGCTATCACGTTGTCGCCGGTACAGGCCGCACATCGGAGAGCGATTACCTGAAAGGGCTCGGCGCAGCCGAGGTGATCTCGAGAAGCGAGATCTACGACCCCGAAGCCAAGCAGCGGCCGCTGGACAAGCAGCTCTGGCAGGCCGCCGTCGATCCGGTGGGCGGGAATCAGCTTGCGGCGATTCTCAGCAAAATTGCGTACCGCGGCTCGGTCGCCGTCAGCGGACTTACAGGCGGGACGAAGGTGCCGGCAACGGTGCTGCCGTTCATTCTGCGCGGCGTGAATCTGCTCGGCATCGATTCCGTCTTCTGCCCGGCCGAGCTGCGGCTCAAGGTATGGGACCGGATGGCGAACGATCTGAAGCCGGCCGATCTGGAAACTCTTGTCGGCCGCGAGGTAACGCTGGCGGAACTGCCGCAGTCGCTCGCCGATATCCTGAAATCGAACACGCGCGGCCGGGTGCTGGTGAAGCTGTCCTAAGCGAGCGGCGGAACTGCCGGGCAAACTGAATCAAGGCAGCAATTGAGAGCAAAAATGACCTCATCTCCACAATTGCGTGGAGGTCGAGGTCATTTTTCAAGTTCCTACTCTAATGCGGACTCTTGGAGATCAGCCCTTTTATTTTATGATCCCGACTTCCGAATCCAGTCTCCACCCCGTGCCTTTCACAAACCGGAACGGCGCATCGACGATGACATGCTCGTTATCGCCTTGCGGTACGTCAAACCGGAACGTCTTGACCTCTGCTCCATCGGCAAGCAGGCTTGCTTTCGCCTTGGTCCAATCCCGCAGACTGCCTCCACCGGCATTTGGCTGGGCGAGGCGTCCGCCTACTTCCGCAAGGCTGCCGCTTTGCGTTTGGCTGTTCCAGTACTGCTGGACTTTCTCCGGCGTGTAGACCTCCTTCAGATAGGCGAACAGCTTCTCTTTGGTGGAGAGATCTTCGCCCAGCCAGCGGTAATGCTCGCCCTTGCCCGGGATGGAGAATTCCTTAATCTCTCCTTCCTTCGTCGCTTTACCGCCGCTTTGGACATGCCAATAATGGGCGGCTGCCTTGGCTGCCAGGCTTGCGGCATCGGCAGGGCCGAATGCGGGAATGCCGTCTTTCTTAACCGGAACGCCGCTTCTCGGCAGCTCACGATCGGAAGCCAGCGCTGCGATCACCCAGCTTCCGTTCTCTTTTTCAAGGGAAAGCGTGAGCAGGACCGACGGCTCGGTACCGGCTGAAGTCGCCATATCCAGTCTCAGCTCGATCTGCTCTTTGCTGTTGCCGATAGGCGTATCCTTGGTCACTTCCCATTTCGTGATCCAGGGACTGGAGACGCCGGTCACCCAGTTCAGCTCTTTGAACACGGGATACATCGTCTTCTTGAGCGCCTCGGAGAAGGTGGCATACTGTATCGAGGCGCTGCGCCGCTGCAGGCCGAAGGCATACAGCTCAGCCGCCTGTCTCGCGTCGGTCAGCACGATAGCCAACGCCGGGGCCGTCTGCGTCGTCCGGTTCAACGAGAAGGACAGCCCCTGTTTCAGGTTGGCCAATATTTTACGCGCCATCCGGTAATCCGGACTACCCGGCTTTTTGGCATAAGGTGCTTCTCCGGACTTGTGCAGCGCATACACAATGCCGTTCAGGCTGCCGAGCTCAGTATAGACTCTGCTTTTCTTATAGTCCGGCCATTTGGCGCTGTCGATCACCTCGATGGTGAACAGCACTTCTCGGGGCAGCGACCGGTTTTGCGGAACGTAATAGACCAGGGTTTGTTTGTCTTTCTGGGTGAATTGAAGCCGGTTCTTCCAATCATTAGGCAGACGAAGCGTGAAAGCAGCGTTCTTGTACGTGAAGGTTTTGGAAGCGGCGGCGATCAGGGTGCCATGCCCCGGTTCAAAGTCTTTGGCCGATGCGCGGCCGGGGGTGCCGACAGCGATGCCGGATAACAGCAGCGTTCCCGCGAGAACACCTGCCGTCATCTTTCGGGTGAGAGGTGTGGTCATAGTCTGTCGCTCCTTCTGAAGTGGATATCCTGAAAACGTATACCTGGGGGCAAATGTTGCAGTCCGGTGAATGTTTTTAGTTCGAACCAGAGACAAAATAAGCGGCCGCACCGAACATGGCGCAGCCGCTTAATATTTTTTACCAAATGGAGTTTTGTTATTCCCGGGAGGTCCCGGTAAAGTAATCCAGTTCCCGCGCTTCGGCATCGCGATCCAGCCTTCTGCGCTTGACCATCTTGACCAGAAGCTGCTGAAAATCAAGTTCCATCATTAAAAGAGAAACCATAATAAGCAGTCCGCCATAAAACAAATCGTCGGTCAACCGTTCGAACCCGAAAGCGATGGAAAAGACGCTCCCAAATACGCCTTCAAGCATCATAATCAGTCCGGCGGATGTCGCCGAGGTATGCTTTTGGGCTGCGATCTGAATCGTTTGCGCGACAAAGGAACACAGGATTCCCACATACAGCAAAGGGATGAGCGCGGCCGACCAATCGATATCGGCAATCCGCTCCGTCTCCGCAAACAGGAAAAAAATCAATCCGCCGGCTCCCTGCACCGCGGCCAGCATAAAAGCCACAATACTCACATCCGTCTGTCTTGCTCCATAACCGAGATAAACAATCGAACCGGCATAAAACACCGCGCACACCAAAGAGTAGAAGTCCCCGATATTTACCGTAAACGCTTTGTTCCAAATCCCTGTCAGTATTCCCATGCCAAGCATGCATAACGAGATTGAGATGAAGCTTTTGGCCCTAAGCGGTTTTCGGTACAGGGCCCAGGCTATGAAAGGGATCAAGACGACATATGTGGCCGAAATAAACGCGTTATTCGATGGAGTGGTATACTTGACGCCAATCGTTTGCGTAAGAAACCCGCCAAAATTGAGCAATCCTGCAATCAAGCCTATTTTAAAATCCTTGAAGGTCATTTTGAATATCTTGGTATTAAAGAAGATAAGCACAAGCAGGGCAAAGAGAAAGCCCCGAAAAAAATTAATAAATCCTACGGACGCGTTGGCGTCCAACGCGATTTTGGTTACCACGAACCCCGAGCCCCAAAGCATGGAAATGAACAGCAGCAGGACATTGGCGGTGGATTTTGTCAATTTCATCGATGCATTCTCCTTCTCTATACAAGAAGAAACGCCTAACGGCGTCTTTTTAAGACGTAGGTGCGTTTCTCGTAGAAATATAAGGTAAATGATAAGCGCGAAGCTTATACTTTCTTATATTTTAAAAAAATCCTGCCTCATTAAGAGACAGGATGCATCCGCTCTTCTATTGTTCTCATCAATACGGAACGTCTACCAACATACTACACTACCTTCATGAGGTCAACCAAAATTTAGGATGTGTGTCAGCCTATACCCGGGTGAATCCAGCAAAATAGTCCAGTCCCATCGCCTCCCGCACCTCCTGCATAGTCTCACGTCCAATGGCGCGGGCCCGGGACGTGCCGCTCATCAGCAGATCGTCCACTTCGCGGGGCCGGGCCGCATAATACGCCCTGCGCTCAACCATCGGCTCAAGCAGCTCCGCGATGGCTTCCACGGCGCGCCGTTTGCACTCCGCGCAGCCGATCGCGCCTTTGCGGCATTCCTCGCCGATCTCCTCCGCACCTTCCGGACGGAAGCAGCGGTGATACGCATAAACAGGGCAGATATCCGGATGCCCCGGATCGCCCTTGCGCACGCGGGAGGGATCGGTCACCGCCTTGCGCATCTTCAGCTCCAGCTCCTCCCGGGAGGAGTCAAGGTGAATCGCGTTACCAAGGCTCTTGCTCATCTTGGCGCTGCCGTCCGTTCCCACCAGACGTGGCGTATCGCCAACAAGCGCCCGGGGCAGGGTCAGCACGGGCCGGTACAGTTCGTTAAAGCGGCGGACGACCTTGCGGGTTAATTCGATAAGGGGAAGCTGGTCCTCCCCCACCGGAATAATCGTCGCCTTGCAGAACGTAATATCCGCCGCCTGGCTGACGGGATAGCCGAGAAACCCGTAGTACATCTCGTCTTCGCCGTGGCTCTGCGCTTCCGATTTTATCGTCGGGTTATGGCGCAGACTGTTCACGGTAACGAACATGGAATAGAACTGGGTCAGCTCGGCGATTTCCGGGATCATCGACTGGACGAAGATGGTCGCCCGCTCGGGGTCGATCCCCGCCGCCAAATAATCCAGGGCGATCTCCCGCAGATGCGTCCGGATCAGCCCGGGCTGATGAAAATGGGTGGTCAGCGCCTGAACATCGGCCAGCATAATAAAGGTGTCGTACCGGTGCTGAAGCTCTACCCGGTTCTTAAGGGTTCCCACGTAATGGCCCAGATGCAGCTTTCCGGTCACGCGGTCCCCGGTTAATACTCTCTCTTGATTCATTTTTCATTCTCCTTTTTTGGTCTATTGTCAACCTTAACCATCGCCACCAGCCGCCATCCAAGGCCATCACCCCCTTTCAAAAATGTCGCCGCCAAGATAAGAATCGGCTTTACAGCCTATAACAACAAAAAAAATCCCGTCCTTATAAGGACGAGACTGCTCGCTATGCCACCTTAAATGGACCGTTTCCTGGGCTGGGTTGCACGGAATAAAGCGGTCCTCGCTGTACGGTGCGGAATCGGCGGTTCACGCCTCATCGATACCGTTCCCTCTGATAACGGCGGGAACCCCGGCCTATCCCTACGACCGGCGGGCCGGGCTCGGGACAGCAACTCGGAAGGCCATTCGATCGTATGCGGAACACCGGCTCGCAGCCACCGCCGGCTCTCTGAAATTCCTGTCATACGTCTACTTACCCTTCGTCTTCGTTGATTCTTATTTTGAAATTCCTTGAATTAATTGTAATTGTTCACCTTCCTCAGGTCAACGCCGGAGCTTGTGAACGGGAATCTCCAGCACGACTTTACCGATCAGCTTATCCTTCGCGACAAAAGGCGTGTCCCACATATGCGCGTCGAAGCTGATATTCCGGTTGTCTCCGAGGAAAAAATAGTGATCTTCCGGAACCGTTACCGGTCCGAAGGCGTAGTCCATTTTTACGCTCAAATATGGTTCGTCCACCTTGTCCCCGTTGCGGTACAGCGCCCCGTCCTTGATCTGAACGACATCTCCGGGAAGCCCGATCAGCCTTTTGACATACAGCTTGGTCTCACCTTCGACGGGAGGATGGAACACGACGATATCTCCATGCTTCAGGTAGGTGGCCCACAGCATTTTCTCCACGATCAGCCGGTCTCCCACCTGGATGGTCGGAACCATTGATTCTGTCGGAACGCTCATCGCTTCGGCGACATAGCTGCGAACCAGCAATGACAGGACAATCGCAATTAGAAGGGTCGGCACCCAGTCTTTAACCAGTTTGGTGAGCTTGTTCACTTTTAATAACCTCCATTCAAATTCCGTATGTACGGGCAATCTTTTCAAGTTCAGCCTTCAAAGGTTTCTCCGCTTCTTTCGGAACGTGAATGATGAGCACCCCGCCAAATACGGTCTCCCATTTCCCGCCGCATTTCAGCACCCGTTCCTTAAATGCGTCAAGCTCCGGCGACTGTGCGGCTTCCCGGCTGAGCAGCCTGACCATTTTCACGTAATCCGATTTACGCACCGTTTCCACGTAGTAATAGACGCCGCGTTCTTCTTTCACTTTGATGATGTCTCCCAAGGACAAGTCCGGTCTGAACACAGGCGTCTCTTCGATCCGGTATTCATTCTCGCCGATGCGGGTTACATCGAGAATTTCAATTTCGCGTCCCGCTTCATCGAAACAAAGCTGGAACTCCATAAAATCAGGCATCGGTTGCCTCCAATCGCTGTTATGTACCTAGCTCTACAATAGACTACTGCATGGCAAAATTCAAACATCGCCATTATTTGAGCGCCCGGGCGACGATCCGCTCGAACCAGCTCCACGGCAGCAGCGCTCTGCCTCCAATCATCAGCCGGGAGCCTCTGCCAAGCACATAGCGCAGCCGGGGTGACCGCAGCCGGACAATGCGGCCAATCAGGTCGGCAACCTCCTGCGGATCGGGGGCCGTAACCGCAGCCTTGCGCGAATACTTCAGCACGGCATCCAGACGCGCCCGGTAAGGCGAGTCCTCGGCGGAAGCGATCTGCGACAGCCCCTTGTTCCAGATGGGCGTGCGGTACGCT
Source organism: Paenibacillus apii (assembly GCF_011043685.1). Classification (NCBI taxonomy): domain Bacteria; kingdom Bacillati; phylum Bacillota; class Bacilli; order Caryophanales; family Paenibacillaceae; genus Paenibacillus; species Paenibacillus apii. The sequence continues at coordinate 303,575 of NZ_JAAKGU010000005.1, forward strand.
CCCGGCTCCAGCAGAACGACCTTCACTCCAAACGGCGACATTTCATGACGCAGACACTCGCTGAAGCCCTCGACCGCGAACTTGGAAGCCGCGTAAGGCCCAAAGCCCGGAAAAGCGGCACGGCCGCTGACGCTGCCAATGTTGACGATAAGCCCAGTCCGCCGCTCCCTCATCTGCGGAAGCACCGCCTTCGTCACAGCGACCAGACCGAAAAAGTTCGTTTCGAGCTGCTGCCGCCACGCTTCGGGCGGCACCTCTTCCACAAAGCCGCCTGCCGCATAGCCCGCGTTATTGACCAGCACGTCGATTCGGTCGTAATCGGCCAGCACCGCCTTCACCGTCTCTTCGATCCCGGCGGGATCGGTCACATCCATGCGCATCACCCGCACGCGGCCCAGAATGCCGGAACGCTCCGCCCGCCGCTCCAGCTCTTCCTTCCTCGACGGCTCGCGCATGGTTGCTATGACCGTGTAGCCAAGCTCCGCCAGCTTTACGGCTGTCAGCAGTCCGAAGCCGCTGGAAGCCCCGGTGACAAGAGCCACAGCTTCCGAGTCCCGGTTCTTGGAATCATTCAATGCAACCTCTCCTTATCTTGCATATTCGTATCCCTACACCATTAGCCGGACGATCAAGGTAATCAAATGGGCGGCGGGTTCCAGAACGAACTGGCCGAGCAGCGTGCCCAGAAACCGGGAGACCATGAGCAGCACATATACCTTGCCAAGCTGGCTGCGGTGCTCCGGACTGGACGTCGCCTTGTCGGTGATCAGACCGAGCTGCGGGTCGATAAAGATCGTCAGCAGAATCGTCGCCATCCCGTTAATAATCCCCGAAGCCTGGGAAGCGGTCGTGCTGAACTGCGGCACGAGATGGGCCGCATACAGCGACGACATTACGCCCACCGTATAGAAAGCCGTAACGAAAATATTCAGCACGATCAGCCGTTTCGGAACATCCAGGTACCGGAAATAGTATAGCCCGATTTTCGGCCGTCTGACATACTTTCGGGTATTTTTCAATTGTCCGATCGTGACGCTGGCCAGCAGCTTCGGGATAGAACCCTGAACCTCCAGCTTGGCAATAATGCGTCCGAACAGCCCGATAAAAGTGGGGAACAGTCCGATGGCAATCAACGTTCCGAGCGAGCCGCCCAGCAGGATAATCCTTAAATAATTCTCCAGATGAAAGCTTGAATCGTTTCTCGCAACATCCACAAATTTGGCAGTCAGCGGAGCCTGAATCAGATTTGCCGTTCGAGAGACGAGCACAATAATGCCGGTCAGGGACAGCGCGATCGCGATTTTGTTCAGTCTGACCCCGGCGTACCGGACGGAATACGACAGCGTTTCGGCGGTATGTATAACCATTGTAAGAAGAAAGACGACAAGCAGACTTCCGGCCATTCCGGTTTCCTCCCCAGGCTCCGCCCTGCCCTAAGGCTGCATGCGGAGCATTCCCAAGACTGGGTATTTCATCCATCCCATTCTAGCACATCGCCCACTACAAGTCTTCGGCAAAAAAATGACAGGCGGCCTCATAGGGAGACCGCCTGTCATTTTCTTGTGTAAACAACGACTCTTTAAGCCCGGACGTTACAATACATCGCCGGCCTCATTGCCAAACTCCATCGCCCCCGCTTCCCTGCGGCGAATGAGGAAAGTCAGGGCAAGATCGGCGGCAAAGCCGAGAGATACCAGGGGAAGGAGCACGCTCCAGACATCCGCCGTCAGCGAGTACAGATGAATCATCAGCGGATGAACGGCAACGAGGCATACAACCGCTAATCCCCACCAGTACAGGGAAAACAGCAGACAGATATGCCCGCCGAGTTGAAACTCCTGGCCCGTGTAATCCCACCACCGGCGGCGGAACAGAAGCTTCAGCAAAGCCCCGGTGGCATATTCCACAGCCGACGGTACGATAAATGCCGCGGCCAGAAACAGCGGCAGCGGCATGGTCGTGCCGCCCAAGGCCAGCAGAAGCAGAGGAGTGAAGCCGTACATCGGTTTATACGGCCCTTTCATCAGTCCCTCCTTGCGGAATGTCCCGTTGCTGTAGCGGTTATACAATCCCTCGATAAACCAGCCCAATATCGAGTAGACGATAAAATAATAAAAGTATTCCCCGGGCAGACTATGCGCCGCATCCCGGCCCCAAGAAAACAATCCCGATATCATTAACTTCCCGCCTTCCTGTCAGAATGGAATATCCGATTTTTTCTTGCAAATCGGGCATAGTATGCCATTCTGGGGACGGGAATATGCGCATAAAGTCAGCCCCGCATTAGCAGGGCTTTAGAGGCCGCATGTGGTTTGCGCGGACCTTAACCTTCATTATTTTAATCGGATATAAATCCCGGTCTTGTCATCCGATACTTTAAACCGGGGATAGCGAATGCATTCGGCGTCTTCCCGTTCCAATTGCAGCAGCCACTCGGCATAACGGCTAAGGCCTGTCTGCCTGACCTCGCGGACCATTGATTTAACCCCATCTTCTTCAGAGGTTTCACCCTCCTCCGGATAGAACAGGCCGTCTGAGACTAGCAGCAGGCTTTGCAGCCGGATCCGGTTGATTCTCCCATACTCGAAGAACTGCTCCGCTTCAGCCATTCCGTTAAGGACGGAGTACCCTTCGGCCGTGTTCATTTTCTGCTTGTTAGCCGCAATTACGGGCTTGACCGTCTCCCATAATTGATCTTTGGAGCGCACTCCCGCCTCGATTCCATCTATCCAAATCCGCTTCGACTCATGATCAATCGCAGCCACATGATCCCGGGTTATCGCCCGGATAGCCCCATCCTCATAAATCGCATAGATCATGCAATCACCGGCCTGTATGAACTCGACGGCGGCATCGGTTATGCGAACAAGGGCTGCGCCCGCTGTCCATAATTCATCCTTCGACTGCGGATTAATCCCGCACCGCTTCATTTCCTGACCCAAACGAAGGTTGGCATCCCGGAGAAGGGCTTCCATTCCTCTAAATTCAGCAGCGGTTACACTCTCGGCATATTGCTTGACGATTTGAGAAGCCAGCCGGCCGCCGGTCTCATTGCTCTTTCCGCGGAAGGGCACGAGCGAAGTGGCGCCGTCCACCACACCATAGAGCTTCAGCTCCTCATTCAGTATGACGGCGTCCTCGTTCCACTCCCCTGTACCTTGAACTGAAATCCAATCCATTTCAATCATGTTAACCTTCCCCTGTCCAATATATAATCCATCCGGCAGCATTCCTGGATTCCCCTTAAAATCAGGGCATGTACGGCAGTAATTGCGCGGCGTATGCACGGAAATCCGCTTCCTGCTCCATCTCCAAATGGTTAAGGATTTGCGTGATCTGTTCCCAGCGCAGACCCGCGTCTGCCGATGGCTTCAGGCTCTCCAGCGTGCCGGCCGCGCCAAGAAGCACTCCATATTTTCTGTTTAAGGCATAGTTTCGGGAGATGGCCTCAATCGTCTGATTTCGAACCGGCAAATAACCGGTTGCCTCAAGCACCTTGGCCTGGGCTTCGGAGGAGGCGAGGTAGTTCACCACATCTTCCGCCGCACTCCCAGCCTTCTCGCCGGCCACGATGCCAAATGAGCTGATGTGAGGCAGTAACACATTCCCGCCCGCAAGCGGCGCCGGAAGCATGTCATACTCAAATTTTCCGGCAATGTAATGGTCCAGCCAAGGTATCATATTTGAATTGGTCATATAAAATAACGTCTTGCCGGAAATGAAATCGCTTGGCGCGAGCTGGCTGCGAAGCGGCTTCATGGCCTTCGAATCAAAGACGAGTCCGCTCCATACCCGGAGCAGGCGTTCCAGTCTTTGATTACCGGGTAGACCGCTTTGCCGGGATTGCTCCCATAAATTCAACAGGATAAACGGCTTCGAATCATCCATGACCAGCGCTTGCTCCCAGCCCGCCGACTTGCGGGCAGTCAGATCGGCTTTCCATGCCTTCGTTTTGCTTCCAAGCTCCTCCAGAGAAGAGAAGTCGATCGCTTTATCCACACCCGTCCATTTCATCAGGTTCTTATTGTAAAACATCACCGGAACGGAGACTCCCGCCGGAACCGCCCATAGCCGTTCGCCATATGTGAATGGCTTGGCCGCCGCAGGCATAATCTCTCCGGGGAGAAGCGCACTGCCGGAGACCGGCGCTAACGCGTTCATCGAGACCAGTTCAGACAGCCCGTAGGAGCTGTCCAGCTCAACGATCTGCGGAGCCGTCTGGATCGACAACGCCGCGAGCAGCTCCGTATACAATTCTTTATAGGAAGGGAATACTCTCACGTCCAGTTCAACACCCGCATGGGTATTCTGATATGCAGCCAACAGATCCGACCAGCCGTCCGTATAGATCCAGCAGACCAGCTTCTCTTTTTCCGTGTCATACTGCTCCGGGACCCGCTTGACCTCAGTGAAATAGTTGGAATATACAATGACGGTAACCGTAATAATGACTAATAAAGCCGCCCATACGACACTGTTTTTTGTCATTGTCATCCTCCCTTTCTACTGGGTCCTTACACGGATAGCCCTTTTCCGCCGGACAGCTTATTTGCAATGAGCAAGGAAATCAACGTGCTTAACGTCAGAATCGATGCAAGCGCCGCGCCCGTTCCATAGTTAGAGGTGAATACCTCGCTGTAGATCGTAACGGAAATCGTTGCTGTTGCTCCATAATACAACACAAGGGTCGAGCTAAGCTCGTTAATCGTTGTAATCCAGCTCAGAATCGCTCCGGATATGACGCCCGGCGCCATCAGACGCCCCGTTGTCTTGAAGAACGTCTTCATCGGCGGAACGCCCAGACTGATGGAAGCTTCCTCCACACTGCGGTCAAGCTGATGAAGAATGGCTGTGCTGGAGCGTATGGTGTATGGAATTTTGCGCACGACATAGGCAATGACAAGAATAATCCATGTTCCCGTCAGCACAACCGGCGGTTTGTTAAAAGCGACAATCAGGCTGATCCCAAGCACCGTACCCGGCATGACATACGGAATCATCAGAATGCCGTCGAGCGCCGCCGTAAGCTTGGATTTGCGCCGCACCAGGATATACGAAATCAGCATGCCGCCCGCAACCATGATAATGATGGACAGAATGGAATACGAATACGTATGAATAATCGAACGGGGAACCCGGTACAGAACCTCCCTGTAGCTGTCGAGGCTAAATCCTGACTGGAAGACAGGACCCTTCGTTTTGATAAATGACGTTAAGATGACTGTAAGCTGCGGCAGGATCGAAATACACGCCGGAATAAAAGCGACAATTGTCAGCAGCGTCTTCGCCAATGGCTTCAGCGGAATCAGCTTCGGTGTGCGCATGCCTGTCATCGAAAAGTTTTTGCGTGCAACGAAATAGCGCTGCGTAAACAAGACCGACGTGGAGAACAAGATCAGGATGATGCTGAGCGTGCTGGCCATCGCTGGATTGCCGCCCATCTCGCTCACGAACTGCTCATACGCCAGAATCGGAAGCACCTTGAAGCCTTGTCCCAACAGCATCGGTGTGCCGAAATCAGCGAAGGATGCCATAAACACCATGAGCGCCCCGGCCGACAGGGTTGGAAAAATCAAGGGCAAGGTCACGGTGCGAAGACGCTGCCAGGAGGTCATCCCTAGGCTTTCCGACGCTTCCTCCAGCGACGTATCGATCGTCTTCAGCGCGCCGGAGACATACAGGAAGATATGCGGATAAAATTGCAGCGCGAATACAAACACGATACCGTGCATCCCGTAAATCGACGGAACCGAAATGCCGAGGTCACGAATGAATCTGGTAATAAAACCGTTGTTGCCCATCAGCAAGATCCACGAATACGCGCCAATGAACGGAGGCGACAGCAGAGACATCACAATCATGATCTGCATAAGACCTTTGAATTTAATCGCATACCGGGTGGATAAATAGGCCAGCGGTACTCCGATCAGGATTGCGCCCAGTGTGGCAAGCGCGGATACCATAAAGCTGTTCAGCAGCGCCATACGGTAATATTTTAATGAAATGAAGGTAATATAATTTTCGATGGTGAAGCCGCCTTCTTCGCTGATAAAGCTGTTGATGAACAACGTGACCAGCGGGTAAACCACGAAGACGCAGAGCAGCAGGTAAACCACGACCGTGACTGCCGTCCAGAAATCCCATTTTCTAAGCAGCAGTCTCTGCCGGATGACATTGCCCGGACTTGGCTCAGCTTTCGATAGCACGGTAGATCACCTCCTCGCCGCTGCCATTGTAAATGACAGACTGGCTCAGCTGAAGATCAAGATATACAGGCTGCTTCGGCTTGTAAATATCCCGTGTATACACCGAGTGGTCATGAACCTCAATGGATTCTCCCGACGCCATTTTGACCGTATAGCTGACTTTCTCCCCAAGGAAGGTGACCTCGTCAATCGTTCCCTTATATTCATGTTCCACGGAAGGCTCCGGCGACAGCTTAACCCGTTCGGGCCGGATGGAGAACAGCACCTTGCCGGAATGCGGCTTCAGCAGAGGCAGCTCGGTTTCAAGGCCCATCAGCTTGATATTGGCTGGATTGCTAAGCGTAGCTCCTGCATCGCAGGTTCCGTCCAGAAAATTCGAAGTGCCCATGAAGTTTGCGACAAAACGGTTCTGCGGATACAGATAAATCTCCTGCGGGGAAGCAATCTGCTGGACGGTGCCATTTTGCAGGACGGCAATCCGGTCGGATACAGCGAGCGCCTCCTCCTGGTCATGCGTTACGTAAATGGTCGTTATGTTCAGGTCTTTTTGCAGCTTGCGGATATCCGTGCGCATCTTCACTCTCAGCTTGGCATCGAGGTTCGACAACGGTTCATCCATTAACAGCAATGCCGGACGGATGACAATGGCTCGGGCCAAAGCAATCCGCTGCTGCTGACCGCCGCTCATGTTGGACGGAATGCGGTCTTTAAGATGCGTGAGCTCCACCATATCGAGCGCCTCCAGCACCCGGGTCCGAATCTCGTCCTTGGGAACTTTTCTCGCCTTCAGGCCGTAGGCCACGTTATCAAATACAGTCATATGGGGAAAAATCGCATAGTTCTGAAACACCATGCCGATATTGCGTTCGTGAGTGGGGACATCGTTAATCAATTGATCGCCAAAATAAATATTGCCTTCTTCCTGTCTGTAGAAGCCCGCTATCGTCCGAAGCAGCGTCGTCTTGCCGCATCCGCTGGGGCCGAGCAGTGTGAAGAACTCGCCTTCTTCTATCGTAAAATGCGCATTATTAACTGCCTTAGCCGTACCGAAGTATTTGGTGACGTGATCGAAAACAACCTTGCTCATAAGTATCTCCTCGCTTCCGGTAATGACGGGAACAGCGGCGGCAGCCGGTTCATGCTTCTCTGCCGCCGCTGTTCTCCTTGATGCGTGATGCGTTATTCCTGTCCAGTCGTGATTCGGGTGAACTTTTTAATAATGTCGTCTTTATTTGCCGCGGCCCAATCGAAGTTATAATCGACCAGCTTGATATCACCTGTCTGAGGCAGACCCTCTACAGGAGCTACATCGCTCCGTACAGAGCGGCGCTTGAATTCCTTTTGCACGATCTCCTGCGCGTCTTTGCTTACGAGGAAATCGACGAACTGTTTGGCCTGCTCCAGATTTTTGCTGTCTTTAATAATGGCTGCGCCGTCAGGTACGGCGGAGGTTCCTTCCGCCGGATAAATGATGCCGATTTGCGAGCCGCCTTCAATGTAACGAAGAGCCGCATCCTCAAGGGTAATGCCGAGCGCGAATTCTTTGTCCGGAACGGCACGCTGCACAAGGCTTGAACCGGAGAGGATTTTGCCGTCCATGTTCGCCACCAGCTTCTTCACGTAATCCCAGCCCTTGCCGTCTTCTTTGCCGAACGCCGTCAGCATCGTTACCAGCTGGGTATAGGAAGAGCCCGATTTGGACGGATCGGCAAAAGCGATGTTGCCTTTCCACTTCGGATCAAGCAGATCCTCCCAAGATTTCGGCAGCTCACTTTCAGACACCAGTTCTTTGTTGTAGGTGATGACCATTGGCAGCGCGTTGAATGGCGTCCAGTAGGAATTCTTATCTACGTAAGCCGGCAGCAGGTTGTCATATTCCTTAGTCTTATATGGCTGGAAGTATTCTTTATAGGATTCCAGGGAGTCGGCGCCGCCTGCCCAGAATACATCGCCTAGCGGATTGCCTGCTTCCGCCTGCACTCTTTTCAGCAGTTCCCCCGTTCCTCCAGAGATTAAGTCCACCGTAATTCCTGTCCGGTCTTGAAACTCTTTAATAATGGGGTTGTTGATTTCCGCCGCATTCGGGGAGTACACTGTCAATTTTCCGCCCCCGGCCTTGCCGCCGCTGTCAGAACCGGTAGTTGCAGCCGGATCCTCTTTAGCCCCGCATGCCGTGATCGTTAGTGTCATGAGTGCCATAGCGACGAGACCTTTAAGCCATCTTTTCTTCATTTCTTTCCAACCTCCGCTTGATGTCATGTTTTCTTTCATCGATTGAATCTATACCCACTATACTTAGCGGCCACTGTTCCCTCAATGGGACAAAATTTCGTAATTGTTTAAAAAAATGATCTCCAAAAACAGTAAAATCGCCCCCTTCCGGGGACGATCCCTTGATTTCACTGTTTTTATTATTAACATCTAACTAACGCACAATTGTCATATCATTCACATAAGTTCTCTTTCTTTACGGAATTCCGTCGGGGTCTTGCCCGTAGCCTTGCGGAATAATTGGCTGAAATAGCGCGAATCCTGATAACCGACGGCCAGCGATACTTCATATATCCGCGAATCGGGGGAACTTAGCAGCTCCATAGCCTTTTCCATTCTCACCTGTGTCACATAATCAATAAAGGTCGTTCCCGTAGCTTTACGAAACAGTCTGCTGAAATGGGCCTCACTTATGTGAAACTGGGCGGCGAGCTGCTGCAATGACAGATCTTCCGCATAGCGTGTCTGAATGAATGCCTCCACTTGTTTGAAATTGGCGGCATCTGTAGCTATAGGCTGCTCTCCCCAACACTCAATATCGCCAAACTCATACACTCCGCTCTTCTGCCCCGGACCCGGGCGCTTGAGATGGAGCGCGTCCGTCGCCTCGCGGTGAGCCTGCCCTACACTCTCAAGGCTTTGATGCGGCAGGCTTAGCCCAATAACGAGCGGGCTGTTCCCTGAAATCTCTTGAATCCGGCTCCAGAGCTGCTTACCATGATCTCCTGAATCAGCTCCGATCATTAGCGCCGCACGGTTCCCGCCCAGCGTCACAGGAGGACCTATGAGCATATCCCATAATCGGTCATGCAGTTCATCCTTGAGCTGTTCGTACCAGCAGGTATGATCCTCATACTGAATCAGTGCAATGCGGAACCCTTCTTCACACAGCCGCCGGTTATCGATGATCTCCGTTAACATCCTGGCGGATTTCGGATCGGAAATCCCCAATAATTGGTCATGAAGAAGCTTTTCCAGCACAAGGGTATACCCGGCAGACACCCATTCTCTAAGCTCCTGTTCGACCGTTTCATTGTCCCGGCTGGCCTTGATATCCCCGCAGACCTTCTCAAAGACCTCCACTAATTCATCCGGATTGGTCGGTTTCAATATATAATCGGCCGCTTTAAGCTTCACTGCCTGCTGTGCATATGTAAAGTCATCAAATCCCGTCAAAAATATAATCCGAAGCTTGGGATGAATCCGCTGCGCTTCTTCCGCAAGCTGCATTCCATCCATACTCGGCATCCGAATATCAGTCAGCAAAATATCCGGTTTATGCTCTTTGACCGCCTGCAGCGATTGCTCTCCGTTCGAAGCCTCGGCCACAATCTCGCATTCGAGAGCCTGCCAGTCAATCGTCTGCTTCAGTCCCTCCCTGATGAGCCACTCATCGTCTGTAATCAACACTTTATACAACCCGTTCAACCTCCTTCGGATCGGCGATGCAAGGAATCCGAATCGTCACCTTCGTTCCTGTGCCCGCTTCACTCTCCACCTCCAGCTGATATACCGTCCCAAAATGCAGCTCCAGCCGTTTCTTCAAATTGTGCAGGCCAATCCGCGTCTTTGCGGACGGTCCGCTATCTCCCTCCTGCTCCCACAGCTTCGCCAGCTTGTCCCCGGTCATCCCGACGCCATCGTCCTCGACGATGAACTGTACATACCGGTCTACGGCGCCTGCCCAAATCCGCAATGTTCCCTGGCCTTCCTTCATCTCAAGCCCGTGCCCCACCGCATTCTCCACCAGGGGCTGCAGCAGAAGCTTCGGCGTGTAAAGATCAAGAATGCCCTCGTCAATATCAAGCTCGATGTTAATTTTGTCGCGGTATCTAAGCTGGACAATCGTCAGATAATTGCTTATTTGCTTCATATCCTCACGGATCGGAATAACCGGATTGCCGCGCCGGATGCTAAACCGCAGCAGGTTGCCCAGCGATAAAGCCACTTTGCTAATCGCATCCATTCCGTGTATCCGCGCCATCCAGTTAATCGAATCGAGCGCATTATACAAAAAGTGCGGGGTGAACTGCGCCTGAATCGCCTTGATTTCCGCCTCCTGCACCTGAATCTGCTTCTCATAGCCTTCGCGGATTAACCGGTTGATCTGCCGGAGCATCGTATTAAAGCTGCGTCCCAGATGTCCGACCTCGTCGCCATATTTTGAAGGAAAGGTAACGTCCATCCGGCCCTTTTCTACCTCGTTCATCAACAAGCGGAGCTTGCGCAAGGGGCGCGTCATGTAATCGGACAGCAAATAAGCAATGCAATAGCTGATAAGTATGCATGAGATAACGATAAATATCGTCAAATTACGGATACTGTGACTTTCCTTCGTCAATACGCCGATCGGGACGACACTCACCATTTTGAAGCCGGAGGAATCGGAGGAGTCGTATATAATCATTTTGTCAGACCCTTCGTCCACTGTGGAAAAATAGCCCTTGGTGCCGCTCAGCACTTCAGCCATATAGCTTTTATTCAGGCGCGTTCCGACCTGCTGCTTGGAAGGGCTGCTGGAGATGACATATCCGTTCGCATCCAGCAAATACACCTCGCCGCCGGGATACTGGTGAGCCTTCTGATACTTGTCCGCCAGCGCGGACTCCTTGATATCCACGATGAAATAGCCGAGCGTCTCCCCGGTTTTTATCGATTTCAGCAGCCTTCCCGAGCTTAACACAGCTCCGTAATCCTCGATTTTCTTCAGGGAGTAATGGGTATCCCAGGCAGGGCCGCCGCCCGCGATTCTTGTTTTGCGGAATAATCCCCAGTTCGGCTGGTAGTCCCGGTAAGCGGGCGGCAAGAAATCGCCTGTAAAATATCGTTCTCCGTTCACGCCGATCACATACAGCTCGATGTCCCAGGATTTAAAGCCGAGAAAGCTCTTCAAAATGCCGTTCACCGTCTGCTCGTCCTCATACTTCTCAGCCACGCTCCGGGATGACGGTTTGGACAATATCTCCTGTATATCTTCGTTGCTGTAAATGTACATCGACAATTGCTCAATATCCTGGACAAAGTCGGTCAAGCTGTGATTGACCTGAGACAGGTTCTCCAAAATAATTTCATACGCTTTGATCTGAATTTCCGTGGAAGCCTTGCGGTAAGAGAACATCCCGAGCAATCCGAGGGGCAAAACGGTGATGATCAGCAGCAGAAGCATTAATTTTGTCCTTAACCCCATAGAATGGAACCGATTGATAAGGCTCATGCTGTCCGACTTCCTCTCCGCCTGCAGAATTTGTCGATAAATATATCACAATCCGCGAAGAGACGACAACCGGAATTCCAAAATCGCACAAGCTGGAGCCGATAGCAAAAAAAGCATAACCCTAAAGGTTATGCCCGAATCTACGGCCTGCTGTCACTGCAATCGTTATTTGGGATACTGCTCTTTAATCGCCGGCGATTGGAGCGGGCCATCTTGCAGTTTTCGAAGGGTCTCCAGCTTCATATCGCTGCGGACCCCGAAATAAGGACCGTACTTTTTCTCAAGAGCGGCTCCGTGAGGTGCGTCCTGACGATTCTGCCGGTAACGGGCGTTTCGATTCCGATCACGCATTTGCATTTTCCTCCCTAAAGGTAAAATGGGTTTCAGATCAAGAAAGTGCGCCGCTTAAGCAACAGATTTGTAAAGCCGGTATGTACTTCCAGTATACAAGATGTGCGGGCAAAAAAAATAGGCTGTCCCAAAGGAAAGCCCATTTTTCTTAAAATATAAGAAATTATAAGCTGAGCGCTTATCATTTTGTCTTATACTTTTCTTGAATTTTTATTTTTTCGGCACAGGGTCGGGATGGGCGGTTGGAGCCGGTTTGGCTTCCCACTCGTCCGCTTCGGGTTCGATATCTACCCCGTTTTCCATCTTCTTGATCTCGGCGAGCGAGTCTCCAGCTTTATTTTCCCGATTGCGGATTTCCGCTTCGTTTTGGATTTGATCGGCCATGCTTATCTCCTCCTTCTTAAGGTTTTACTTATTTGCCACATAGTTATAGTTACCCGATGATGTCTTTTACAAACATGCTAATTGTTCTCTGGAGCTGGACATTCCTGTTATGCAGCCTGGAAACCGGCACCCGTAAGGCACTTTGATTCACGGCCGTTATCCCTTATCATAAATAGAAAAAGAACGGCAAGGGGACGGGAAGATTGGAGCTGCTATATAAGACGCGCGGAGACGGGCATGATATTAAGGTATTCGATACGGATGAATGGTACGGTGAGAGAGGGCGCTTCCGGCTGCTGCAATTTTCGGAGGAAGCGGTTCAGGGAGCGATGGACCTTAATCGCCCGGAGCGGATCATGTTCGAGTATCCGAGAGCGATCCTTCATTTGATGGAGTGGAACAACCCGGCGTTCGAGGACGTATTCATCATCGGGCATGGGGTCGGCACGATTTCCGGTCACTTATCCGGCAAAAAAATTATCACCGCGGAGATCGGCCCGGAGATCGCGGAAATCAGCAGAACGTATTTCGGATACAGCGGGGATTCGGTGAGGATCGGCGATGGTCGCCGCACGCTTGAACTAGAGCAGGAGGGGGCTTTCGATTATATCGTTCTGGACGCATTCAGCGACAAGGGCACGCCCGGACATTTGATCTCGCAGGAGTTCTTCCGCCTCGTCCGGACGAAGCTGGATCCCGAAGGGATGATGCTGATGAACCTGACAGGAAAAGGCGGGAATGACCGGCTGATCCAGGCAGTTCACACAACACTTACTTCGGTATTCCCACATACGGAAGCATTCATTCTCCCTGAAAAAGGCGCCTCCAGCCTGAAAAATATGATTCTCGCCGGCAGCGGCAGGCCGATCGGCTTCAAAGCCCGCCATCTGGCGGGTTTTACCGGGACGGCACTCCCTCCGGGGCATATCCTGACGGACTAAAGCTACCGCTTCGCCTTCACGGTAATGCCTTCCGCTTTCAGCCGGCGGCGCAGCTCTGCGGCAAAAGCGGCCGCGCCCGCACCATCGCCGTGGATGCAGACGGTATCCGCTTCAAGTGGGACTTCTGCTCCGTCCAAAGACAGGACCGTCCCTTCCTTGACCATGCGGATCACCTGGCGGACCGATTGCTCCATGTTCGAAATGACGGCTCCCGGCTGTCGGCGCGGCGTCAGCGACCCGTCCCGCTGATACGTCCGGTCGGCGAATACTTCGCTTGCCGTGGCGAGTCCCGCCTCGCGGCCGGCGGCGAGCAGCTCGCTTCCCGACAGGCCGTACAGCACCAGAGATGGATCGAACCGGTAGACGGCGGCGGCGATGGCACAGGCAAGCGGACGCGAGGCCGCGGCCATATTATACAGAGCGCCGTGCGGCTTCACGTGATGAAGCCGGCCACCCTCCTGCCGGACGAAGGCGTCCAAGGCTCCGATCTGGTACGTCACGAGATCGAACGCCTCTTCGGGAGAAATGTCCATATTCCTTCTCCCGAAGCCCACAAGATCCGGCAGGCCCGGATGCGCTCCGACGCTCACGCCAGCGGCGATTGCGGCCCGAACCGCCTTGCGCATGACACCGGGATCGCCGGCATGGAACCCGCAGGCGATATTCGCCGATGTGACGGCCGCAAGCAATGCTTCGTCGGCGCCAATGGTATACGCGCCAAAGCTCTCTCCCATATCGCAATTCAAATCTACCTCAAGCATGATAACCCTCCTTCAGCTTCAGCCGGATCATCATTTCCAGCCGTTTCAGCTTGCGTTCTTCGCGCAGGTACAGGGATTCCGCGTCCTCCGGCGTGACCTCCCGAAACGCGACATGTCCTCCCGGCACGGTCTGGGCCAATACCGGAAGGTCCGCGCTGATGACCTGCGCGATCTTCGGATAGCCGCCCAGTGTCTGCCGGTCGGCCATCAGCACAATCGGCTGGCCGTCAGCCGGAATCTGAACCGTTCCGACCGCCACGGCCTCCGACAAATATTCGCGCGGCGATTCCAGCTTAAGGGACGGGCCGGATAAGCGGTAGCCCATTCGGTCCGATTGGGGCGTCACAAGGAAAGCGGATTCCAGAAAAGCCCGGCGGCTGGCTTGGGTGAAGTCGTCCCACTGACGGCCGCGGATCACCCGGATCACCGGCTTCCGGCTGTAAGCCGGAAGCAGCGACCAGGGAATGGCCCAGTGGACCGCATAGAAGGAGCCCTGTTTCCCCGCCGCCCCTGAAATCGTCGACGTCTTGCTCTGCCTGCTCTCCAGCGAAGCCGGAACTGGATATGGGTCCCGCAGCGAAGCAGAGCCTACGACCAGCTCATCCCCCGCTTTCAGCGGCCTCCCGCCAAATCCGCCGATTCCTGCGCGCAGGTAGGTACTGCGACTGCTCATGACCTCGGGGACATCCAGTCCGCCGGAGACCGCCACATACGCCTGGCAGCCGGAGACCGGCCGCTTGAGCACAAGGCTGCTGCCTTTTCGAACGAATACGGGACGCCACATTGGCACCGGGCTGCCGTCGATAACGGGAGCCATATCGCCCCCCGTTACCGCAATCCAGTGATCCTGCCGGAACTCGGCGGCGAAGCCCGAGAGCGTGATCTCCAGCGCCGCCGCGCCGCCATTGTTCCCTACAAGCCAATTCGCCGTGCGATGGGCAAACCGGTCCATGGCTCCGGAGGCGATCACGCCGTATTTTCCATAGCCCGTTCTGCCAAGATCCTGGACCGTCGTTAGCGGGCCCGGTTTATGTGTATAGATGCTCATGGTTCCATCCCCCGCAACTTCCGGTATTCTTCCTCACCGATCGGACGAAACCGGATATAGTCTCCTGCCTGAAGCAGGGTCGGCGGCGACTTCTCCGGCCGAAAGAGCGCGAGCGGCGTTCTGCCGATAATCTGCCAGCCTCCGGGCGTCTCGATGGGATAAATGCCGGTTTGGGCGCCCGCAATTCCGACCGAACCGGCGGGAACGCTGAGTCTTGGCGTCTGTTTGCGCGGGGCCGCAATGCGATCCGGCATGCCTCCGAGATAAGGGAACCCCGGCGCAAAGCCGATGGCATACACAAGATATGAGGCGCTGGAATGAATTGAAACGACTTCCTCCCCGGTTAACCCGTTCAGCTCCGCCACAATCCCAAGGTCGGGACCGAATTCGCCGCCGTAGCAGACCGGAATGTCGATGACCTGCGCGCTTTGGACCTCCTTGTCCTCACCGACCGTCTTCTCCATCTCCCGCAGGAGGGAACAAACATACTCATACGCCGTCATTTTTCGCTTTGGAAGGCGAAGCCCCATCGGATCATAATAGACGCACAACGTAGTGAATGCCGGAACACATTCGATAAAGCCGGGGAACGGACGGCCTTCAATCCGGCGCACAATGGCTCTTATTTCCTGGTGAAGCTTCTCGTCAACGCCGGAGCCGAATTCAATCAGCACCGCCGAATCCCCCAGACGGTAAAAAGACCAGGCCATCGCCGGGTCCTCCTTTCTATTGATTAAACGGCCGCTTGGACGGAACGCCGGCTGACGAAATAACCAGCGAACCACCGCGGACCGGCTGCATTTTCTTTTTTATAAGAATAAGCGATCGGCATGCCGGGGTAAACCTTTTTCCGCCCGTTTCACCGCTTCTTCCTGAACGATGACCAGCCGAGAAGCAGCAGCAGAACGACTGCCAGCATCCCGATGCAGGCAAATACGCGCGTCATGCGTTCCCCAAAATGCATCAGAGGCATGCTGCGGAACGAGAACGCCGATACGCTCATGCACATTATGCCCATACCGATCAGAAGAACCGCGACCAGCCATTCGAATTTCTTCATTAACGTTCCTCCCGCCGCAGCGCAAAATGAAGCTCGAAACAGGTTCCTTCCCCCACCTTGCTGGTGACCGTGATGGTTCCGCCGAGCAGTCCCGTCAGCTTGTGAACGATAGACAGCCCAAGGCCTGTGCCGCCATGGCTGCGGGATCTGGATTTCTCCACCCGGTAAAACCGCTCGAATATATAAGGGAGCTCGTCTTCGGGGATTCCGATTCCCGTATCCTGTACGGCCAGCTTAACCGCACCCGGCTCAAATGACAACCGGAGGCGGACCGATCCCTGCTCGGTGTACCGGATTGCATTTTCCAGCAGATTCAGCACAACTTGCTCCATCCGGGCGCCGTCCGTATACATAGGTACCGGCTTACCTTCTACCGTATATTGTAGCTCCAGGTTTTTGTCCCCGGCTTTCAGCTTCGTCTTCTCGACCGCCTGCCCCGCAAGCTCCGCCAAATCGACCCATTCCGGCGCTAGGCTGATCTTGCCTTCCTCCATTTTGGCCAGCTCGAACAGATCATCCACAAGATGCTGAATGCGACGCGCTTCCATGTAGATGATGTCAAGATACCGGTCCTTTTCCTCTTCCGTCTCGTACAGGCGTTCTTTGACCACGTTCGCATACCCCTCAAGGTAGGTAATCGGCGTCCGAAGCTCATGTGAGATATTGGCAAAAAACTCCTGCCGGGAATCCCGGTAACGCTGCAGATCGACCGCCAAATCGTTAATCGCTCCGGCGAGCGCGCCGATTTCATCCCTGTTCCCGATATCCACCCTCGTCTCCAGCTCTCCGGCGGCTATCTTCCGGGTAGCCCTCTGCATCTGCAGAAGAGGCCTGGACAGAAACTGGGCGATAATCCAGGTGCTTCCCAAAGCGAGCAGGAACGCGCCGATGCCGGAGAGTATCAGCAGCTTCCGTACTCCCGCCAGCGACTCGTCCATCCTTTCGGTTGAAGCCACGATATACAGGGCGGAGACGACCTGCCCATCCTTCATGATCGGTTCGACCGAAACGAAATGGCGCGTGCCAGCCGGATCTTTATAGAGATAGCTTACCTTTTCCCCAGAAAAAATCGCATTCAGGTCCGAACTCCGGATAAAAGACATGCACCCGTGGCCCTCGACGCCCGAGTGCATCATCACGTTGCCTTCCCGGCTCACATTATAAATGCCGACGCCCGAAAATTCGGCGAACGTTCCCATCATGCCCATCGTATCATTCTCCGAAGACTCGGCCATAACGGTAAAATGGGAAGCCAAGTCCTCCGTTTCCGTCCGCATATTGGCATAATAAAAGCTGGTGAACATCCGGTCGACAGCCACGCCCAGAAACAGCAGCACGACGAGAAAGAGGCCGGAAATGATCAGGCCGAGCTTCAGTCCGATTCGATTATTCTTCATTGGACTCCACCGGGCACCTGAAATTTATAGCCCACTCCCCAGACAGTCTGAACCGGATTGTAGCCGAGACCGGCTTTTTGCAGCTTTTCGCGGATATTCTTGATATGGGTATCCACAACCCGGGTTTCGCCCTCGAAGTCCAGTCCCCACAGCCGTTCCACCAACTCATCCCGGCTGAAGGCGCGCTGCAGGTTGCCGGACAGGACGGCCAGCAGATCGAATTCCTTCGGTGTCAGCTCAACACTGCTGTCCATAACGGACACCTCGCGGGCATCCGGACGGATGACCAGCCCGGGGAACTCCAGCACCCGTTCCTTCGGAGCCGCATACTGCGCCAGATTCGCCCGGCGGATAAGCGAGTGTATCCGGGCCACCAATTCCTCAGGCTCGAACGGCTTGGTCAGGTAATCATCCGCCCCGATCTCCAGCCCCCGGATCTTGTCCTTCGTCTCCGAACGGGCGGTCAGCATGAGAATCGGCACGCTGCTCTTGTCCCTGACAGCCTGGCATACCTGCCAGCCATCCATATCGGGCATCATCACGTCCAGCAGCATGATATCGAACGGCTCGCTGCCGATAAGCGAAAGCGCCTCCCGTCCCGTCGAGGCTTCGCTTACCCGAAAGCCTTCCTTCATCAAATAAATACGCAGCAGATTTCGCATATTCCATTCATCGTCTACAACAAGCGCACGGAGCCGCGCCATGATCGTCACCTTCTTTTTCCCGGTTGCCTACGCCGCAATTGTTATGCTATTCCGCTTTTTGGTAGGATTTTAAAGTATCAAGCTCCCGCTTCAATTGCTCATTCTGCGCTTTCAGCTCATCCAGCTCCAGCCGAATGCCGGAATCCGCTGAGGAAACGCCGTGCGAATGAGAACTCTTTTTGCCATGTCCGTGTCCGTGCGATCCTTTCATCCCGAGCATCATTACCACCATCATCAGCGGACAGATCAGCGTCAACAGCGAAGACCAATTCATCCATCATCTCTCCCGTCATTATTATAATATGAAAAAGAATAAATTCATTATAAAACGAGGTTATGTGGAAAATGTGTTGACCGCGCTGACCCATAGACCGCAGAAAAAAAGCCGTCCCCGGTAGGGATGACTTTACTTAATCATAATTATTTTACCATTCGGTATGGAAAATGCCTTCTTTATCTGTTCTCTCATACGTATGCGCACCAAAGTAATCCCGCTGGGCCTGAAGCAGATTTGCCGGCAGCCGCTCCGTCCGGTAGCTGTCAAAATAGGAGATGGCGCTGGCGAAAGCCGGAACCGAAATTCCCCGCCCGACGGCAGCCATTACCGTATCCCGCCAATCCTGCTGGTACCGGCCGATAATATGCTGAAAATAATCATCCAATAGCAGATTGGTTAAATCAGGATTATGGTCATAAGCCTGCTTGATTTTATTCAGGAACTGCGCCCGGATAATGCAGCCGCCCCGGAATATAATGGCAATACTGCCAAGGTCCAGATTCCAGTTATATTCCTTCGACGCTTTCGCAAGCAGGCTGAAGCCCTGGGCATAAGCGCAGATTTTGCTGACGTATAGAGCTCTTCGAATCGACTCGATGAAACCGGCGGGGATTTCAGATTCTCTCAGAGCCGGATCGTTGAAAGCTTTGCTCGCTGTGACGCGTTCTTCTTTCAAAGCGGACAGATAACGCTCGAACACCGCGGCCGTAATGGTCGGGACAGGGGTTCCTATATCCAGCGCATTCTGGCTGGTCCATTTGCCCGTTCCCTTCTGCCCGGCGGAATCGAGAATCACATCCACCAGATATTGTCCTGTGTCCGGGTCCGTCTTCCCGAAGATATCTGCCGTAATCTCAATCAGGTAGCTGTTCAGCTCTCCTTCATTCCACTCGGTGAACGCCTGCCGGATGTCGGCCGGAGACAGACCCAGCAGCCGCAGCATCAGCACATAAGCTTCTCCTATTAATTGCATGTCGGCATATTCAATCCCGTTGTGAACCATTTTGACAAAATGTCCGGCCCCGTCGCCGCCTGTGTACGTGCAGCAGGGTTCGCCCTCGACCTTCGCCGAGATGTCGTTCAGTATAGGCGCAATCAGCTGGTAGGCTTCATAATTGCCGCCGGGCATAATGGACGGTCCCTTAAGCGCGCCTTCTTCTCCGCCGGATATCCCTGTGCCGACAAAATAAATGCCCCGCTCTTCCAGCTCGCGGCTTCTGCGGATCGTGTCCTTGTAAAAGGAGTTGCCGCCGTCAACCAGCACATCCCCGGGTTCCAGATAAGGCAGCAGCTGAGCGATCGCCTCGTCCACGGGCTGCCCGGCCTTTACCATCAGCAGAATTTTTCGGGGCCGCTCCAGCGTCTCCGCCAAATCCTGCATGGTATAAGCGCCCTTGATGTCCTTCTCCCCAGCCTCTGCCAGCAGAAGATCTGTCTTCCCCTTCGACCTGTTGTATACAGCCACGGAATAACCGTGCCCGGCTATATTCAGGGCAAGATTCTTGCCCATGACGGCCAATCCGACAACTCCTACCTGCTGCTTGCTCATTCGATCTCCAGCCCCCTGTTTATTAGTATCGAACTCGGACATAACGGAAGTCTTTCCGGAGCGGCTGCCCCGGAAAGACTTCGTCAATGCAAGGCGAGTGCCTGCTTAGGCCTTCACGCCAACTTCCGGATTAACGCAGGTGACCGGCGCCCCGCCGTCAAGCACCGCAAAGATGTTCCGGGCGCACAGCTCGCCCATGGCTACCCTGGCTTCGGTCGTGGAGCTGCCCACATGGGGGGCCAGTACCACATTCGGCAGCTCAGCCAGTCCCGGCGCAAGCTCCGGCTCGGACTCGAACACGTCGAGGCCCGCTCCGGCAATGACGCCGCCTTGAAGCGCGGCCACCAGCGCCTGCTCGTCGATGATGGGTCCCCGCGAATCGTTGATCAGGATAGCGCTCGTCTTCATGAGACTCAGTTCTTCCGCTCCGATCAGATGGCGGGTGGAAGGCAGCAGCGGCACATGAACGGATACGAAATCCGATTCGCTCAGCAGCGTATTCTTATCCGTGAATATTCCACCCGTCTCGGCCTCAAAATCAGGATTCGGCCGCTGATCGTTGTACAGTATCCGCATATTGAAGCCCTGGGCGCGCTTCGCCACGGCCTTGCCGATCCGGCCTCCGCCGAGTATGCCAATCGTCTTTCCACTGACCTGGGCGCCGATCAGATTCATGGGGCCCCAGTTCTTCTTGCCGGCCCGCACATACGAATCGCATTCGACCACCCGGCGCGCGGCGGACAGCAGCAGGGCAAAGGCAAAATCCGCCGTCGCATCCGTCAGAACATCCGGCGTGTTGCTGACATAAATGCCGTGTTTTGACGCGGCTTCGACATCAATATTGTTGTAGCCGACGCCGTAGTTGGCAAAGATTTTGCAGCTCGAAGCAAGCGCGCTGGCCACTTCCTCATTGACTCCTACTGACACGGTCAGAACAGCGTCGAAGCCCCGGGCATTTTCAATCAGCTCTTTCGGGCTCAGGCTCCGCTCCTCAGGATTCATCACCACTTCACATTGTTCGCGCAGCAGAGCCAGAATATCCTCCCCCAGCGGATATGTAACATAGACACGGGCTTTGGACATGAATGATCCACTCCTTTTAGTTTATTAAAATTTTTAAGTATTATTGCAAAATATCAACTGCATGACAGAATATCCGCAGGCTATCTTGCCATCCAGCCTCCATCCACACAGATGATCTGTCCGTGAATATACTTCGCGGCTTCGGAAGCGAGAAAGACGGCCGTCCCGCCCATATCCTCCGGCGAACCCCAGCGTTTCGACGGAATCCGGTCCATGATCTGCCCGCTGCGGACCGAATCATTAATCAGGGCCGTATTCATATCCGTCGCCATATACCCGGGCGCAATGGCATTGACATTCACTCCCCGCGAGGACCATTCATTGGCCAATGCCTTGGTCAGCTGGGCGACCCCTCCCTTCGCCGCAGCATAGGCGGGAACCGTCAAGCCGCCGGAGAAAGACAGCAGAGAGGCGATATTGATGATTTTGCCGGAGCCTCTTTCCAGCATCCGTTTCCCGAACGCCTGGCAGAGCATGAACACCGAGCGAAGCTGGACCTGCATCACCAGATCCCAGTCTTCGATTGGAAATTGCTCCGCCGGATGGCGGCGCTGTATCCCCGCGTTGTTGACCAGAATGTCCACCGGACCGAACTGCTCCTCAATCGCCGCGGCGAGCTCTTCCCCCGTCTTCAATTCCGCCAGATCGCAGGAGACCGCATAACAGCGGCGGCCCAGCGCTTCCGTCAAAGCCGCGGTTTCCGGGCTCTCCCCGCTGCGCTGAACGGATACGATATCCGCTCCGGCCTTGGCAAGCGCAACCGCCATGCCTTGTCCAAGTCCCCTGTTGCCTCCGGTAACGACCGCCAGTTTGCCTTCCAGTGAAAAATCAGATAAATCCATCGTATGATTCCTCCATCTCCTATATTTTACGGCGGCATGAGCCTGCTACGGCTTAAGCCGCCGCTTTCTCTATTGTGAATTAGGCCGCTTTCTCGTTCGCTATGCTTTGAACCGTCTTCGGCAGCGTGGCGGTAATAAGCGCGGATACGGCCAGCAGACCTACAAGGCTGTATACCCCTACATTATAATTGAATGCTTGAATGAGAAAACCGACGATATAGGGCCCAAAGAATCCGCCCAGGTTCCCGAGAGCGTTGATGGCTCCCCGGGCTCCGCCAGCGACTTCTTTGCTGAACAAACGCGGAGGGATCGCCCAGAACACCACCCCGGCGGCTTTAACGAAGAATCCGGCGCCAATAAGAAAGATGTATGAGAACCAAACATTTCCTTTAATCGTTACAGACAACAGCAGGCACAGCGCGAATCCCAGCAGCGGAATAATGACAAATTCCCTTCTCCGTCCGGTCCGGTCGGACAGGTTGGAGAACAGCAGCATCCCAGCAATACAAGCGACCCACGGCAAGCTGGACAACAGTCCCACCATCCCCATTCCGCTATGGGTCAATTTCTTGAGCAGCGTCGGCAGCCACATGGAGAATCCGTAATCGCCAGATTGGTAGCAGAAGTTCAGAGCAATGAGCTTCCACATGGATTTATTGGGCAGCAGATCCTTGATCGATGCCTGCTTCACCTGATTTTCCTGCTCGATCGCCAGCTGCTCTTCTTCCAGCTTGCCGACAATGTAATCTTTCTCTTCCTTGCTGATCCATTTGGCCTGCTGCGGGCGGTCGCTGACCATGAGCAGCCAGGGGATAAGCACGACCAGCGACACAATCCCTTCAATAATGAACATTTCGCGCCAGCCGGACAAAGAAATGATGAATCCCGAGATAGGGCCGGTGATGATCGCCGCGATCGGCGCAAACATCAGCACAATGGCGTTGGCCCGGCCTCTTTCCTCATTAGGGAACCAGTTGCTGCACATCGTCAGGACAACCGGCAGCATTCCGCCCTCTGCCACACCGAGACAGAACCGAAGCACAAGCAGCTGAGTCGTGCTCGTTGCCAAGCCGCTCAATATGGAAACAACCGCCCAAAAGGGAATCACCCAGGCTATGAACTTTTTGCCGCTCCTCTTGGCAGCGATTTGTCCGCCGGGAATTTGCAGGAACAAATAGCCAAAGAAGAATATTCCCGCCGCGAAGCCGGCCATACCGGCCGTCATGCCAAGTTCCTTATCCATGCCGCCAGATATGGCAAAGCTCACGTTCACACGGTCCATAAATGAAATAATGCACACAATCAATAGCGGAGGCAAAATCCGTTTCCAACGGCTGTTCGGTATGGTCTGAGTTTCGCTTTTCATCTCACTGACACCCCTTGTTATAGGAAGTTTTCAAGCGAATTAACGATTACAAAATGGCTTCATTGATCTTAATGACTACTCTGCGAATTTCCGCCCTGCCGCCGTGCTCCCAAATCGGCCGGTGAACATCCTCGGGGAAAAAGATCGCATAATCCCCCGGCTCCAGTACCAGCTCCACCTCCCTGTCAACCTCGGCGTAAAAAATCGCATCCTTGGTCTCCAGCAGCGTCTCCGTCACCGTGTTCTTGCCTAAATCCACCGCAAACCCGATTCGCTCTTTCCCCTCTACCGAATAGTGCAGTTCTACATATTTGCGGTGCACTTCCGGTCTGGCCTCTTCCTTTTCCCGGGTGGTGACATCGAAGACCTGGACAAAAAAATCATCGCCTTCAATCGGATAAATGCCTGTTTCCATATGCGCAAATTCATGCTGATGCTCCTGCAAGTACCGGATGGCCCGGACTACAGGCTCCGTATACTTTTTCTCGATGGCCTCTCCGGTTTCAATGTTGGAAAAAATCATGTCCTCTAACGCCTCCCCAGATTAGTTACAAGGCTTCAGTGCTTACCTTGACGATCACTTTGCGCAGATGTGCCTGACTTTCGTTCTGACAGCCCGGACGATGGACATCCTCGGGAAAGAAGACAGCGAACTGCCCCGGCTGCATCAGAAGCTCCATTTCATTCTGGGCCTGCTTGTAAAAAATAATGTCCTTCTCCGCCGCCAAATCCTCATCTACAGCATTGTTTCCCGTGTCCGCCGCAAACCCGATCCGTTCGTTGCCTTCCACGGAAAATTGCACATCGATATACTTGCGGTGAACCTCCGGCCGGGTGTCCTCCTTCTTCTTGGTCTCCAGACTGACGACCTGAGCATAGATCTGCTGCCCCTCAATGGGATACACACCGGCGTCCATGGACAGAAATTGCTCCCGGTTGTCCTTTAAATACTGAAGAGCTCTTGCAATGGCCGGCGGATACTGCCGCTTTGTTTGTTCCAAGGTTTCAATACTACCGAAATACATGGCTGACCCTCCCCGTCTTCTTCCCCGGCTTAATGTATACTCAATGCACCGGTTTGGAATCGATTAATGATTACGCTTTCAACTCTTTGCTGTTGGATTAAGTGCTGCACAGCACACGCTTAATCCAATGACGGTTACCTGTAAAAAGGGTGATCTTCGGACGAAGCCCGGCGATCCTCTTCTCTACCCTTGGCTCCCAGAAAAAAGACATATTTCATTCGGGCGCCCGGCGACGCCACCGTGGGATGATATCCGTTCGGAATGATGACCGCATCGCCCGAACGGACAATCTCCGCCTGCTCGGTTCCATCCATCAGCATTCCCACATGAATGCCAAAGCCGTTAGCGGGAATATCGAAATAGAAGTAGATTTCCTCCAGCGTGTCGGAATGGTGATGGGGCGGCCAACTGGTCCAGGCACCGTCCTGTCCTGAGGTAATGCCTGTAACGATACGGCTCGCCCGGTCGGAACGGGTCAGCAGGTTCGTAATCTCGCGGGTATAATTGTATCTCCCGTGGATTTCCTTCTCCCGGTATGCGGCGCCGTAATCCGCATAAATAAATTCCGCGTCGCTCCACGCTTCCGCCGTTGCCATAACGAGCCTGGAAGGTTCTGTCCCGCCTTCAATCCTGACCGTCTGGCCTCGCGGGATATAAAGCCCGTCTCCTGGCAGCAATATGTAGTCGCTATTTGCGGACTGAGCCCGCTGCTTGCCTTCGATGCAGACCAGGCTTGCTTCGCTACCTTCGAGTTCAATGATTTGCGCCTCGCCCGGGGGCAGGTTCAGCACGAACAGCTCCAGAACCTCAAGTCGGCTGTTCCCGGGTCCTACAACCCGGTGCAGTCCCGGCGTGCTTGGCGCGGTAAATTTCAGCTCCATCTTCTCCTCCTTACAAAGGCTTTGGACTGTCTGACTACTGCCTACAACCGAATTTTAAAATGAAAGCGCATAATTGTCAACAAGTATTTCTGTCGACAACTTGAGACAAAGAAAAATCCCCCTCACCAATCGGCTCAGGGGAAGCGGCTAACCTGCCTCAGAAATCGGTTTTCATCAGAATTCTTTTTTATCGATCCAGCTGTTGTAGTGAAAGTGATTGCGCAGTGCGGCCAGAATCTCCTCGTTGTTACCACCCTTCAAGGCGGCCACAATCTGGCGGTGCTTGCCCACCACCTGACGTTTGTATTCGAACTCTCCCTTGTCAAACTGGCGGCGCGTTCCCACAACCAGAATGGCCCGGCACAGCTTGTCTATGTTCGCCCAGAACAGCTTGATGAACTTGTGGTCGATGACCTCGAACGGCTTCGTGTGGAACGCGATATCCTGGGCCGCGAACTCATCGGCATCCTTGTGGCCCAGCGCCAGCTCCATTCTGTCGACGGAAGTCTCCATGAAACGGATCACGGAATCCCGCGCCTCGGGCGGAATGTGGCTGAGCGCAAAAGATTCCAGCATGTAGCGGACATTGTAGAATTCGTTGACCTCTTTTTCCGTCAGAACCCTAATGACAGCTCCCTGCTTCGTAATATCCATCAGACCTTCGTATTCGAGATTGCGGAACGCTTCGCGCACCGGAGCGCGGCTTAATCCATATTCGCTTGCTATCGCGGTTTCCGTCAGCTTCAGCCCGTTCTCCAACCCGCCGCCGACGATCTTCATCCGCAAAATATCGGTCAGCTGCTCTCCCAACCCTATGTTAAGCTTCGGATCGATCATCAGATTAACTCCTTAAAATACATGTCGACATACAGGTTCAGTTTATCACAACGAGCGAGGTAAGCGCTACATAAACTGAACTTTTGTTCTAAAATAAGGATTGTCGCGGACTGCGAGAAATGCTTGGAGTTCCGGTCGCTGTTGTTTTCGGATTTTCTGGATTAGGACCGCTCTTTGCCTTTTTTCCCGGTTATGTATACCCCTGCAAACACAAGCAGTCCGCCGAGCACCTGCGCAAGCGTCACCGGATTGCCGAGCAGCATGCTGAGAATGGCCGTGAATACCGTAATCAGATTCAGATAGATCCCCGCCCGGCTGGCCCCGATCTCGCGGATCGACGCGTTCCAGAAAATAAACGATCCGACGGATGGAAAAATGCCGATATACAGAATGCCCAAGGTTGCCCGGTGGCTCAGCGGCAGATTCATGCCCGATGCGAGAAAAAACGGAAGGATCAGAATGAGCCCCAGCAGCGCGGATACCGCCGTCGCCGAGATGGGAGGCACCCCTCCCATTTTCCGTCCAAAGATCGAATACAGCGTCCAGACGAGAATCGCAGCCAGCATCAGCAAATCGCCAATATTATACTTGGTCTGAAAAATCAGCTGCAGCTGCCCCTTGGTCAGTACCAGCAATACGCCCAGCAGCGACACCAGCAGTCCTGCACCCTTGGCAAGCGTTATTCGCTCCCGGAGAAAAAAGGAAGAGAACAGCACGATCAGCGCCGGATTCATCGCATTGACCAGCGCGGCGTTCATCGAGGTCGTGAATCTCAGCGCTTCATACAGCAGGAAGTTATAGCCGACCACGCCCAATAAGGCCATAACCAGCAATATCCTCCACTTGGCCCAAACACTCCTCCACTTGGGGCGTTCCACGAGATGCGCGATCGGAAACAGCAGAAACACGGCGATCAGCCACCGCGAGAACGTCATCTGCACCGGCGTCATCTCCGCCACTACATATTTGCCGAACACATAATTCCCCGCCCAGAACAAATTAGCCAAAATTAAAAAAAGATAAGTACGGTACTTGCCCATGGTCCTTGCTCTCCTCTTTCATTCTTATGAAAATGCAAATACATTCTTTTCATTATAATACACATGGGCAAGTGGGGCAGCGACGGAGGACATTTATTTCTTACTTATATAGGGCCTTGATACTTTTTTCTAACTTATCTGCTTGGTTTATAAAATATTTCATATTACCACTAACTTGTATATTCATTCCCAAACCTGCATTACGCAGATTTTCTCGCAGCTCTTCAAAAATCTCTTTATCCTCTTCTGTTAAATCACTGAAACGATAAAGTTCATCCTTTGGATATTGATTTAGCTTATTATACAAGTGGTTAAGAATTTCCTTATCACTACTTGAAAGGGTTCCTAATTTTTCACCAGTAGTAATACCAAGCCAAATTCCGTTTAATACATCTCCCAATTCAGTCGTTACCAAGTTGGGTGTTGACCAATTATCCTCACTTTGATTTGCAATTACACCTTCCAATTCAACCAAATTTTGCTGTACCTCTCTATGGAGAATCTGCTCATTTACAAAATTCATCTTTATATATCCCCAAGCTATAACTGCGATAAGCAACATGTTCAAACCTATTGAAATTGGTAATAACAACTTTCTTTTTTCACTCAATTTTCTCCCCTCCTACCATGATTATTTTATCGTAAAAGCCCACAATCCTTATTAATGTATTCTGCCCGTTATGTGAACAAAGGCAGCCGATCATACTGACCGGCTGCCTACGTGTCCTTATTCAGCTATTAAAGATTCCAAATATCAAGGGATACCAGTTCCGCCTTACCGCCGGAGCTGAATAGCTTAAGCTTTACATGATCCGGATCGGGAAAAATGTTATTAGTCATGGTCAAGCGCCCGTCATCCGCAAATACTTCGACCACACAAGTATCTACAAAGATGTGCAGCTTCAAAGTATCCCTCCCTTTAAGGTCCAGTTGGCATGTCCTGACTCCCTCGCTCCATCCATCCGAGCGGCTTCGATCGAACGAAAGCTCCCCTGATTGCAGGGAATAAGTCAGGGCCGTCTCTTGCCCCCCATCGTCCGAGCACCTCAGCTTTATACCGATCACATCCGCTTGGCAGTCTAACAAGTCAAACTCTGCGCATATTTCCAGGCAAACTCCTTGAATGGACTGGACTTCCAGTATGGTTTCATCTTCAAAGACAGTACGTTCAAGATGGAAATATTCCTTTCGCAGCGACTTTAATTCCTCGGCCGGAGCAAATTTCAAATATCCCTGTTCGCCCAGCTCGACTGTTCTGGGGCAGGACATGGCACCGCACCAGTTATGGAGGCCGGGAGGACCGAAGCTTTTAAACCAAGGCATCCACTCCCATGCATTGAGCCATCCTATGATCAGCCTTCTTCCTTCCCCATCCAGAAAGGACTGCGGGGCATAATATTCAAATCCATAATCTATGGCTTCGTATTTATCCCAAATAAATGTGCACGTTCCATAGTCAAAATCACCGATCAAATAAACCGTTTGTCTGTTTCCATTTCCCATAGGAGAGAACATGAGCACATACCGATCGCCAAGCTGAAAAAAGTCAGGACATTCCCACATCGTACCCATCGTACCGTCACTCTCAGCCAATACGCACACATATTCCCACGAATATAAATCGTTCGAGTAGTACAATAAGGCTCTGCCTTTGCCGTCTTTACCGGATCCGACAACCATATACCACTTATCCCCGTGCCTCCATACCTTCGGGTCTCTGAAATCTGAAGAGCTTCCTTCGGGAGGAGCCGAGATCACGGGATTGCCTACGTATTTGCTAAAGGTAATCCCGTCACTGCTTGTCGCCATGCACTGTGTTTGGATGACACGTCCCTCTTTGATAATCGTTCCGGTATAAATAAGGGCCAATATACCGTCCTTTTCCACGGCGCTGCCGGAGAAGCACCCGCCTCTTTCGTCCAAATCATAGCTGTCGCTTGGCGCCAGTGCGATCGGAAGGTGCTCCCAATGAATGAGGTCCTTGCTTTTCGCATGTCCCCAATGCATGGCTCCCCATCCGGAAGAATAGGGATGATGCTGATAAAACATATGGTATTCACCGCGAAAATAAATAAGTCCGTTCGGATCATTCATCCAGTAGGCCTGAGGCATGAAATGGTATTTCAACCGCATCGGGTCCTTTAATGCGTGAGCTTTCATTGCGGCCACGGATTTGTCGGCTTTTGCCAGCATGAACTTATGATAAGTGTTGTGGTCGTAGCTCATCTCTATTGCCTCCATTAACTCCTGAGCGGGAGCTCGATTTAGTCAGCTCATTCTTTAACGGCACCCATGGTCATTTCGCGAACGATATAATTTTGCATGAAGAAGGAGAGCAGCATGACAGGTAAGCTGAACAGGGTTGCCGCTGCCGTCATAGGACCGAGGTCCAAATTGTAAGCGGTTAAAAATTCCGAGATGCCTACAGGAACCGTTTTGGCTGAAGTGCTCGTAAATAGCAACCCGAATAAAAAATCATTCCAGGACAGCATAAAACTGAAAATGCCTGTAGTCGCGAGTCCCGGTAATGAAATCGGCAGAATAATGCGGATAAAAGCACCCAGCATCCCGCATCCGTCTACACGTGCAGATTCATCCAGCTCTTTAGGCAAGCTATCGAAAAAACCAAGCATCATCCATATGACAAATGGGATATTGATGCTTGTATAAATCAAGATAAGCGCTAATTTGGTGTCCATTAAACCAATTTCGCCAATAATACGGTACAAGGGAATCGCTACGCTTATAAGCGGAATCATCCGAACTCCTAGCGTAAAGACAAGGAATAAATTGCCGATTTTGGATGAAAATCTGGTTAATCCGTAAGACGCCATGGCTCCCAGAAATACGCTCAACAGGGTTCCAAAAGCAGCGGTTATGAAGCTATTGCCGAAATAAGTAGCGATTGATAATTGACGAAACATGGCAAGGTAGTTATCCAAGGTATACCGGGATGGGAAAAAGGCAGGATTGGATGATATGACTTCACTTGGCGTCTTGAATGAACTAAACAGCAAGTAAAGATAAGGAAATAAAGACAGGCATAAGAAGCCGCAGGCCACAATAAAAAAAAGAAGGTGACGCAGTCTATGCTTCCGTACAAAAGTGCTTGTGAAATATTGCTGTTTGACAGAGACTTCAATCATACTGATTATCCCCTTCCTGCCCGGGCCGGTTTCTTGGCTGGACTCCAGAAATATTTCATAAAGAAAGAACAAATTCCTAATAGAATGAGCATGAAGATGATCGCCATGGCGCTGGAATACCCCTCCTGATTGTACCTGGCAATCGCTTTATAAATGAAGGTGCTCACTAAAGAGGATGCGTTGTTCGGGCCTCCTTGAGTCATAACCCAAATAATATCGAAGGATCTTGCCGCATCAATCATTCGGACGACTACAGCTACAAGAATCACAGGTTTTAAGCTCGGCAGCGTAATTTGCCAAAAGCTCTGGGCCTTGCTGGCCCCATCAATACGTGCGGCTTCATACAAGGTTTCCGGAATGCCCTGAATACCAGCTAATAATACCAGCATCATAAAAGGAGTGGTAAGCCAAATATCTGCGATCATACAAGAGCGCATATTTGCTGTCGGATAGCCAAAGGATGCTTTGAGGGGTTGACAATAATCCCATCTGGTACAAAAAACGGTTCAGAATGCCGAATTGATCATTCAACATAAATTTCCAAATCAATCCGGCTACCAAAGGGGATATCATTAACGGGCTTAATAGGAGGGTACGAATAAGGTTGCTACCCTTGAATCCGGTGCTTAACAAGAGGGCAAGAATCATACCCAACAGCAGTTCAATGCTTACGGCTCCCACAACAAATTGGGCGGTGTTAAACAGGGACTGCCTGAAGGTTTGCGAGGTTATCGCATTGCTGTAATGCTCCAGACCGACAAAGCCATAAGGCTCTTCATTTTCCAGAAAACTATTTCTTACCAGCAGAAACAGCGGATACACAAAGAACAGGATCATAAAAACCGCAGCCGGTAAGAAAAATAGAAAGGATATTCTCCGATCCTTACTGGTCATTTTACATCCCCCTTCCACAAAATATGGAAACAAGCAGAGGATAGTACAGTCCTACCCCCTGCTTTTTTTGCATTATCGATCAACTCTTACTGACCTTGAATTTCATTAATCGTTGCCGCCGCTTGATCCAATGCCGCTTGCGGTGATTCCTTCCCTGACAGCGCTGCCTGGATAGCGGGAACAAGAGCTTCACTCTCAATCTCATTCCAGTGGACCAGAATCGGACGATTCTGAGTCTGAGGCGCCTCCAATGTGGCTTGCAGTGCATTAAGGTGCGCATATTCAGGCTGCTTACCGTATTTTTCAAAGACCGATTTACGTGCAGCCACTCCTAGTGCCTTCATAAAGAGCTCGTTCTTCTCATAAATGAACTGTACATATTGTTTGGCGATATCCTGCTGCTTCGATGAACTCGGAATGACTTGATACCAGGGACCGGGGACTACGCCCACTCCGGATTCTCCGCCAATCATCGGAGCTACGCCTACTTTACCTGCAACCTTGGACTTGGCCGGGTCGCTCGACGGTACGAAGAAATGTCCCCATGCCAGCATCATGGCAAGCTTACCGTTCCAGAACATTTCGGAGGTTTCGGAGGAGGCCATGTTGAGTGCGCCTTCGGGAACGGATTTATCCTTGTTTAACAAAGTTGTCAGAAAATCCAGTGCTTTCACATAGGGCTCTGTGTTGACCAAGGCTTTATTGTCCTCGCCCACAACCAAAGGTTTGGCTCCCGCTTGTGCCGCATGATCTAGCCAGCTTGCAACGGAATCGCCGTTATTCATTCCAAATACGCTTGTGCCGTACATATCTGTTACACCATCTTTATTGGTATCGCGGGTAAAGAATTTGGCGGTATCCCTGTACTGCTCCCATGTTGCAGGCGGCTTCAAATCATATCCGAATTGGGCCTTGAATGCTTCCTGCTCTTTGGGATCTTCGAATAGATCGGAGCGGTATAGCAGCACCTTCGAGTTCGTCCATACCGGCATACCCAATACTTTCCCGTCTACTGTGCCTCCGTCAATCAAGCTGGGGAAGAGATCATTCTTGACGTTATCCGTCATCAGATCATCCATCGGAGCCAGCCCCTTTGCCAAGGCGGGAAACCACAAGATATCAATGGTCGCAACATCATAGGAGCCTTTCTTTGCCTTAATATCCGCATTCAATTTGTCATAGACACCGATATAAGGAACCGTCTCGATCTTGACTTCATAACCGGTCTTCTGCTTAAACTCTTCGGCAGTTTGAGTCGCAACCGTGTTGGCAGGACTCCCTCCCTCCACTAGTATCGTCAAGGACTTTCCTGAGGTTTGGGCAGAATTGCTGCTTGAGCACCCTGCCAGAGCCAATGAGAAAACCATACACCCCGCTAAAATTGCGGCCCACATTTTCCCTTGTACCTTCATGAAGAGATCCCCCCTTGGTTTGTTATCCCTTATTCAAGTATGACTGCCGTCCGTTCCTGCTGTTACATTACCGGTCCCACAAACCGTGTTCCGGCCATCTGCGAGGCAGCCGCTTCTCCAGCGGAGGGAGCTCCGGCTGCGGTTTGTGAGGCTCCTGCTGATACCAATAGGCTACACTGGAATATTCATTGCCCTGGTCATTGGCGTGTCCATGTTCGATCGTTACTCGAATTGATTTCTGAAAACGAACAGGATCTTCGATATGAAACCGGTATAAGCTCCACTTGCCGAAATGCTCCTGAAGGTCGCTTCCTAACGAGATGCCATGATAGGGAGCCGCATATTCACCGCTTGGAAAGCCCCAAGCCGCATTGAAGTAATCTTCCGTACCCGTTCCATGCAGAGACGGAGGCCAAACTTCACCATCGATAAAGATCATGTCATCGCCTTCACCGGGCCATGTAAATTCCTGATTCGAAGCGTCAAAGTTGTCGATATTCAGCACACAGCCTACATAATGGCCTTTCCCTTCCGCATCGAGAATCACGTAGTTGTCTTCACCGGTCAAATTGATACCCGGCAGATCCCACGGCGCAGGATTTTCAATGTCAGATGGGTGGACGATTTTTTCACAGGGGTTTTCGAGTCTCCACTGCGCATGGAATCGTCCTACATCATCGGTCAGAGGTTCATCCGTTAATTCGTAATCGACATAGTAAAAGAGGTTCTCGATTCTCGATTCGCTTTCATTGATGATCTTTAGAACGGCACCATTGCCAAAGGGCATCGGAAAGTAGCTGTTCATTGCGGCTGCGAAAGGACCTTTGGGACCTCTCTTTTCGCCAAATACCATGCTAAGGGGCAGCGAAACGAAATGTTTGCACGTGGCATGTCCGATTCCGAAGAAGTCGCCAAGCGGCACACGAACACTCGGATTCTCCTCGCCATCCCAATACATCTCGATCACAAGCTTCCGTAAATATTGCGGGGCGTAACAGCGGGTCGTAAGCCAGATATGCTTAATAGATCCTGCTCCCTTAATATCTGCTATGGTGCACGTTTCTCCGGGTTCAACCACCTTGAAATCCCTGTTGCCTCCGGTACGATCCCAGCTGGACTCGCGGAGAGTTCGTGCATCCTTAATTAAAGGTAATCCTCCCAATGGGCTGTTCGGCTGCCATGCGTTCATTGTGAATTCCTCCTGTATCTTCTAATTTTGATTGTGAAGCTCCCCAAGTATTGGATTATTGAAAGCGCTTTCCTCTTTACAATTTAATGATATACTATGGAAAAGACTTTGTATTTGGGAAAAGTTTTTTATTGTTTGTCATATATTGCTTTTTAGAAAAGTGATAAAGGGGGGTCTTGTTTGAACATTCAGCAGTTATCTCCGTACATTCGAGTAGCTATGGATAGTTACATCCCTTCTTCTTGGCATTTGAAGGAAAGAGTCTTATTTGACTATGAATTGCTTTATGTGAAGGAAGGCCGGATCCAAGTTGCGGTCGAGAATAATGTATGGGTCGGCCAACCGGGAGATCTGTTTCTGATCCGTCCCCGGCAACAGCATTCGATTCGAAAGCTGGGGAGCGAATTAGTACGTCAGCCGCACCTGCACTTTGATCTGTTCTATAAGGAGGACAGCCAGGACGTGAAGGTTTCCTTCAAGAAGCTTGAAGATATGACTGCGGATGAATTGAAGTGGATCCGAAACGATGAATTAAGCCAGCTCTCGCCTTCCCTGCGGAGCCATATCCGATTAAGGAATCCCTCCGCTATTGAAAGATTAATCTTTGAAATCATCCGGGAATTTGAAATGAAGCTGCCTTATTACGAAGTCAATATCAACGGCATGCTCCTTCAGCTGTTAAATACACTCATGCGAGAAAGCTATTGGAACAGCAACCCTCACCTGGTATCCAATATAGGCGAAATGGAGCAGCTTAGAATTCACCTCAAGCAAAACACGGATCGGAAGGTTACCTTAGATGAGCTGTCCAAAATCTCCGGAATTAGCAAATACTACTTGATCTCCCTATTCAATCAGACCTTCGGGATGAGCCCCATCCAATTTCACCTGCTTCAGCGAATCGAAAAAGCAAAGGAATTGATTCAGTTTACGAACGAACCGCTCAAGCTGATCGCCGAGAATTGCGGGTTTCCGGATATTTGTTCATTTAGCAATGCTTTCAAAAAAATAGACGGCGTTAACCCGTCCTTTTACCGGAAAAGAAACGGGGATCAATAATAAGCATCGTTCCATGCAGTGCAAAGGTTTTACAAAAAAAGAAGCAACGCTGTAGATCGCTTAAGCGACTCTATTGCGTTGCTTAATTACCTTATCTTCTTAATGAGTTCGTTTATATTTCTTATAACAGGATAATTCTTACATGTGATTTTATAATAGATGTAATGCTTCCAGTCCCTGCATAACAGAAATGCTCTGATTCCAAGTTCCTTAGCTCCGTCACAGTTCCGAATGTTATCATCAATAAATAAGACTTCACTCGGGGATAGCTGAAGTTCTTCAAGAGCTGTCTTATACATTAACTCATGTGGCTTGTTTACACCCAATACGGAAGAAATAATGAAGGATGAAAAATAATCTCTTAACCCGGATTCTCTATAAACATGATCCAATGATGGCCATGCATCAGAAACGACCGCCAGTTTATATTTTTCACTCAATTTCGGGATGAGTTCGATGGCATCGTTGTAGAATGTATATTTTTTATTATTATGTACGAGATCTTCTGCGATAGATTTTACATGTTTGTCATCCATACCCAATTGGGGTAATTCAGCTGAAAAGATGCGATAGAATTCAACGAAATGTACATACTCCTCATCCTTATTTCTAATTAAGCTCTGCTCCGATATGTATTTACCTGCTGTATGAAAAGCATTATTGATCGAATGTTTGTCGATAGATTTGAAACTCCGTTCATCAATGACATTGAAGAAATTCGGAGTTATAAACCAATGTCCACTTGCGGGTCTATTCAACACTCTGCCTGAGTCGAAAAGAAGAGCTTTAATTTCTGTTCTGTGGTTTCCGCCTCTCAAACTCCTCACTCCTATAAAGGTGGCGTTGAGAAATCATCAATAATTTCTGCCACTTCGATTTGTCCGTTTATCAAAAGCTCAGGAAGTTCGTTTTTTTCATTTCCCTTCCAATATGCTCTAGCTTGTTCAATTTTTCGAGAGAAAGGAGCCCCGTCTTCCTTCGGCAAAAGATTTCCATCCCCCTCAAAAGAGTTCCCAATCACTCGGAGTTTAACAATTTGTAATACTTTCCGATTGTAAGATTGAAATACATCTTTCCATTTTAAAGCGTCTTCATAGCTCTTGGCAGCGTATAAGCAAGATAATCTTGAAGGATATTCAGGATATTCTTGCAGTCTAACCATTTCTACGATCACTTCTCTAATCGCTCTGATTGTTTGGTCCATATACTTGATAGCTACATCCGCATTTTCATTATTCAAGTTTAAGCCTTCATTTGTATAATGACCTTGCAAAATCCGAATAAAGTCTTCGCCTTTGGAATTCAATTGTTCCCTCTCAAAAAAGAAACGATATAAGGTATTGTTTTGGTTCTTGTCAAAGCTGATGATCTGCCCAAGACTCATTTTTTTCCGAGTAACAATGTGATAAGCATAGAATTCCTTCATGTCCTAAACCTCTTCGAATGTACTTTCAAAATAGGGCCCTTCAATACCCTTTATATAGTTTTCAACGATCTTTCTCATTGGTTGAGGGAGCAGATTATGACTATCCATCTCATTTATAGGTATCCAGTAAAATTCTAAATGGCTCTCTTTTGATGCAGGATTCTTTCGATGATCTGCATTTTCTAATTTAGTTATAAAAACATGACTTATCTCTTGATGGTATGTCCCGCCATCTTCGTATTCAGCCTCTACTGCTCCTATGTAAGGGCCGATCTCACTTTTCAAACCAAGTTCTTCATTTATCTCTCTATACAAAGTGGTTCTAATACTTTCATGAAATTCAACATGCCCTCCTGGTAAAAATGTGTTATCCATTCCTATGCAATGGGCAACTAAAATATGGTTATCGGCTAATATGACTCCTCGTGCCAGCACGTGGTATTTTTGTGGTTGTTCTTGCTTTATCATCTTGAAGCCTCCTTCTGTAACATTTTTAAATCTATATAATCATAAACCTTCTTAATTTCTTCTTCATAATCTTGATCAATTTCAAAATACATCATGCCATGTTCCAAGCATTTGATTCTGCATTCCACGTGCTCATTGATAAATTCATCGATCGTTCTCCCTTCGGGATAGTTACGATTTTCAATGGCATTTCTAAATTTAGTGATATTTAAAAAGTTTTCTTTTATATATTTTGTAGAGAAACCAAGAAAAACGGTAATGATTTTATCAGGATAAGCGCTTTCGATTTCCTTAACATGCTGAGGTAATAAATAACAACCTTCGATGATTAGATTCTGTTCATTCTCGATATTAGTCAAAATAATACCTTTAATGATCGGCCACAATTTTTCACTAATTACTTCGGTGCTGTCAAGCGGTGTGAACCCGCAATTCTTATCTCCTCTAAATAACCCCATCTTTAAGTGATCAATAGAAAGGTAAGGGATGTGATACTTCTCTAATAATTTTTGTGACATTAAGGTTTTACCGGTACAGCTATTACCACTTAATAAGATAATCATGAATGGATGACTCCTTTTTTCGTTCCCTCAGTAATTTCTCATCGACTTAACAATGAATTCACGCACAAAATCCAAAGGCTTGATGGTATTATCCAGCGTGCTAGTAAACACGATTACGGTTTGCAAGCTCGGAATGACAATAATAAATTGCCCGTTTCTTCCCATTGCAAAAAACATCCTGTTGTTTAAAGTAAAATCATTCTGATCCGGATGTACCTTGGTTACCCACCAATGATAAGCGTAATGACCGATATAATCATAGGTTAAAAAACAGGGCTCCGTTGAATTTCTTATCCACTCTGCAGGTACGATCCGCTTGCCTTTCCAGATGCCTTCCTGCAAATACAACTGACCGATTTTGGCCATATCATAGGGTAGCAACCGAAGACCATCCGATCCATAACTGATGCCTTTTGCATCCTCAAACCAGCGGTAATCCTCTATCCCTAAAGGTTGAAATAAATGCTTGTCAGCAAATACGGATGTCTTCATGCCGG
Source organism: Paenibacillus apii (assembly GCF_011043685.1). Lineage (NCBI taxonomy): Bacteria > Bacillati > Bacillota > Bacilli > Caryophanales > Paenibacillaceae > Paenibacillus > Paenibacillus apii. Next base: position 341,466 of record NZ_JAAKGU010000005.1, read on the forward strand.
TGGCTTGCATTAAAACAGCGGAAAGCACGTGAGAACAACCCGAGTTATAGTTCATTCGTATCCCCGGATCATCCGCCAATTCCCTGTCGAATACAAATTTCACGACATCGTGTGTACACATAGGGGGCATATAGTTCCATTCGCCGAACTCCGGCCAGTCTATCCCGACGCTCATCGTCAGCAGGTGTTCAATGGTAATATCTTTCTTACGCGAGTCTGCTTGATTGTTCACAATATCAGGAAAATAACGCTCCATGGTCATGTCAACGGAAGGGATAAATCCTTCCTCTATCGCGATCCCGATTAATACGGATACGATACTTTTGGTACATGAATTAATCCGCCCAAGGTTGTCTCTAATCTTATTGCTTTTAAAATATTGATAGACTAATGTACCGTCCTTTAGAATCAGACAGCTCTTAACTTTCGTTTTATTTATTGCTCTATCAAATTTTTCCATGCAGGCTAGATCCATATTATGTTTATCGGGTGTAGAAACGGGCCATGTATTATTGGGCATCTGCTGCGAATCCCTTCTGAGCCTTGGATAAATAATATCGATGTTGAGTATTTAGCAGTTCCTTAATTTCCGGAATTACTTTATGTGATATTGGCTGTATACTTACTAATTCTCCGCCACATCTAAAATATTTACGGCCATCCGAATATATGTACACATATCCCTCCAAGCCATCTTTACACTTCCCACAATTGTAGCATCCAGTATATTTATAGTTATATTCTTCCATGACGGCTCTTACACTTTCATGAAAAATGTAGGAGTAATCTTTTGAAGCATAAAATTTCATTTTTAGTATTGGTTTTCCTTTTTCAATTGAAAACTTCATTAAATGTTTTTTAGTCTTGTTATTATTGAACACGTAATTTATCGCCTGGGTTTTTGCCTTCTTAGGTTTATACCCAAGTTTGATTGCATAATCAGCAATCTCAGAATATATATTTCTATCTTCGGCTGATAAACACTGATAAAATTCTTCGAGATCCATTCTGCTCGCCCCCTCGTTAGTTCTGTTCTATGAATTAACTTCGCTATTCATTTGCTGGGAGACAGTACATAACGTAACTGCATTCACGACGTCACTATGGCTTAAGGTCCGCTCTATGTTATACATCGATTTTGAATCCAAGATTTATTTCACTAGCCGGCAACCCACGTATTCCCCAATTCTCCATAGTTTGTTCAAGTAATATAATCATAATATCTTGTTTCAATATTCCTAAGGGTTCAAGCTTCTCCGTTATAGTTCTGTATAAACTCCTTTTAGCTTCCACTGACCGTCCTGAAAATAGGGTTATCTCAATGATTGTAAATAATTCACCAGTTTTATTTGGTGGTATTTCAAAATTTGATTTTTTATGTTCATGTAAGATTTGTATACGATCATCATCGGGTATCTTAATTGACTCAACTAATGCGTCATGAACAGCCGCCAACAAATTCATCTTATGTTTTTCAGATCTTCCTTCTCTAATATCAATTTTAACTCTTGGCATACTTAATCTCTCCGATCTTAAAAAATGAAACATCTATGGAGCCATCAGACTCCGCAGTGTATATGTGTTGTTATCGGATGTCAGCGAGTCCCTCGAATCACTAATAGCTTTTTGCATAAATAGTGCTTTTGGATTTAACAGCCTTCCAATATCTCAAGTGAAAACCATAGCTATATTCGAATAAATAGTTTTCGAGAAGCAATTGTTTTTTTACTGCAAATTGTACAAAATCGTTCATTGTTTCTGTTTTATCCAGCGTCATATAGTATAATTCTCCATTGTCCTTCAACATGTTAACAGCGCTTGAGAGAATATCATCATATAATCCTGATTCTAATCGGGTACTCCCTATCATCGTAACCAAATCGTACATTGAATTCATATTATTAATAGTAGCAGCATCTTGGCATATAATATTAATTTTATTTGGATTATTCTCATTTTCCATTCGTTCCATTAACTGTCTGCAACATAAAGGGTCAATATCAACGCTTGTAAGAGTACCTTTTAAACCAATGTGATAAGACAAGTATCTGTCCCAGTCTCCGGCACCTATTCCGATATTGCAGACATTCATATTCTCTTTAACCTGAAAGTTATCCTCAAAAAATTTCCTGATTGAATATCCTAAATACAAGCTCGTTTTAGATAAATTCCATGGGCCGGCTTCAGCATCATAACATTGGCCATATACTTTTAAGAGAAAGTCTTTATCAACCATAAGAACCTCCCCGATCTGAAGTCACTTTATTGTTAGGTGAAGTTAATGCTTCTTTAATTTCAGCTAGAAAAATGATTCTGGATATTTAAGTTCTCCTTTTATATTCTGTAATTCTCCTTCTTTTAGCTCACATACCATAAATACATCATCAGGTACATTAAATTGTTTTAGTTCCAATCCATAATTTCTAGCCGCCTTAAATCCAAACTTCGGATAGTAACTTGGATGACCTATCAATAAAATAATGTTAAATCCCAATGCTATACATCTATTAAATCCTTCATATATTAATTGACTTCCAATTCCTTGCTTTTGATAACAATTACTTCATGCCTATTACCTTCATCTTCCACTATTGCTTTACTAAGCAATAAATGACCCACTATTTGCATGTCAATTTCAGCAACAATCGACAAATCAGGAATGAATCCCTCTGATTTCCTTATTCTTTCAATTAATTTGGACTCGTCTTCACGATTTCCAAATGCCAAGAAATTCAGATTATACACTTCTTCAAAATCTGCTGCTGATTCTGTACGAATGATCATCGTTTTATCTCCATTCGAGAAATATGTTTTTCACTTAGCCGGTTTAATATTTAGGTGAATCCTATTCCCGAAATCCTCTTCCGGACATAAGGGTCGAGCTTGTTTTGACCCGCTGCTTTGAACGCAATGTTATCGGATATCCATGCCCTTCCTGAATTACTAACAAATCATTTCTTTACAATGATTTCCTGAGGTTCTGACTTAATTTGAAATTCGTAATCTTTATTATTGTAATTAATGTTGAATTCTGCTTGACCAATAATCTTATATTCACCAGGCTTATTAACTGTTAATTTATATAGTTTAGTACTAACATGCTCTTGCCCATCATACTTGTATTTACTATTTGGTTTAAGTGTTGTACTAATTCCTATATCGTTAACTGCTATCGTATCCTCATGTCTTGGTATTAGTTCTCCCTTATTATCATAAATGGCATAAGTAAATATATCCGCACCATGAAAAATACTCCAAACGGTATTACTTGTATTTATCAAAAATCCTTTCACCTCAAATGAATCTCCAACTTTGATAGTTTTGGGGACCTGCATGTCGATTCTAAACATGGATTGGGATGGTTCTTTTGTTTGCTCCGTTTTATCACTATTAATGGTTATTTTTTCGCCGTTATTGTAACTGGTTTCAAGCTTATTGCTATCTTCGGAGCAACTTGTAAGTAATATCAAACCAAAACTAATATAACAAATTAGTAACTTTGTTTTTTTCATCTTTTGTCTCCTTTTTTGCATAATATTTCGATAACGTTTCTGTATTCATTTACTAAATTGACTCTCTATCAACTCGTTGAAGTTGTTAATGGTATAATCCGCCAAAGATAAATCTTGTTTGCCTAGCGGATTTTGATAACCTATACATCTCATACCTGCAGCCTTGGCAGCAAAAATTCCGTTAGTAGAATCTTCTATAACAATGCACTCTTCCGGATCAATATTCAATTCCTTAGCAGCTCTTAGAAAAATATCAGGCGATGGTTTCGATTTCTCAACCTCATATCCACTTACTATTGATTTGAAATATTCACTTAAGTTAAACATGTTTAATACAAATTCAATTTTCCTTCTCGTCGCAGATGATGCAACCGCTAACTGAATTCCTTTTGAATACAATTGCTTAATAAGTATATCGACACCCAATATGGGACGTTCATCTTTCGAAGACTCAATAATAGCTAGGTATCGATCTTGGAACATATCTACTAATTCACTAACATCAATATTTGATGAATATCGCTTTTTAATTCTATGAAACATTTCAATCGAAGTCGTTCCTATATAGGATTCATATTCAGATTTTGTAATGTTCCAACTGAATTTGTCGCAGAATTCGCAAAATACTCTATAATGAATGGGTTGTGTATCAATGATAACTCCATCTTTATCAAAGATTACTGCTTTAAACTGCAAATACACACACCTCCATTATTCTTCGTCCCTTCCGTATTACTTGGCCTAAGGCAACTGTTCGTTTACTATTGATGTCCTATATTTAATTTTAATAGAGCTTTTTTATATAACTCCGGTTGTATACTTGGGTAGGTCAAATCACTTGGTAATCCTTTCATAAAAATTATTTCTCCAATCTCACTCTCTGGTGGTATTTGGCCAATTTCTTTAACTTCCGAGTAATACAAACCGCCATATGATTCATCACCATTATCGATTTTCACCGAATACACAAACAATGGAAGTAGACTAAAGGATTGAGCACCTGTTTCTTCATAGAGTTCACGCCTCGCGGTTTCTTCAATTGGTTCGTTCGGTTCTCTTCTTCCTCCAGGAACCTCCCACGTTTGTCTTTCCTTATGTCTTACAAAAATCCACTGGTTATTGTATCTCGTTAGAATCACTGCATACTTTAGTTTCACATCATCTATAATATCTAAATCATAGAAGTTGATTTGCATAAAAGATCATCCTTTCATAAATTATGTAATTTTTTGTTCTTCATCATGACTCTTCAGCGCCGGGTCGAAGACTCAACCTCGTGATTATGTATGCTACATTAATGTTTGAAAGAATCTATTCTTCACTTCTTTTTTGTTATGTTCTGCCCATTCTCTCAATAACTCCAATCCTTTTATTTCCTGGCTCCTATCAAAATAAAAATATAGTTCCATCGGAACCAATCGCTTACCCTTGACCTTAAAGCCGAGCCTCCTGTAACTCATATAGATACATTCAATCTGAGATGAATCATACTTCTTATTACTAGAAGATATTACGTAATCCGTTCCTAAAGTAATGCTCATCTTTGTGAAAAATTGTCGTTTAATTATCGCAATTATATAAGCTAAAATGATGAACATCATAAACCCATTTAAGTATGTAAAACTATTACTTTTGCCAATTAATAGATCGACGCATAGACATCCTTCAATCATCAGCATAATGAATAAACTAAGTTTTGCTCTTGGATAAATGGTTTTAAATGTTATTTCCATTTTGACTCCTTTCTTCGATTTCGATAACATTATTGCATTCACGAATCCGAGAGGCTTAAGGTGTGCCAGCGCCGGGTCGAAGACTTAGCCTCTCAGAGTTGTCTGCTGCCATAACCTCCTCTCTCTAGCTTCGCATACCAAGGGGACGTCAGGGCCCGCAGCGCTGAATGCAATGTTATGTGATGGATCGGTCATCCTGGAATTAAGACAAGATGTCGGCCCTCAAATTAGTCTTGTATTTCTATTTCTTCTATTGATATCACCTCTTCACCCTGGTATTGAAAGCGAACTATATATGGCATACGATCGATAATATTCCAAAAATCATTGTATCCATAATCTTTGTTATAGTAATTAATGATTGTACTTAATGCTGTTCCATGTGTCCCTATCACTATATTGCTACCTTCATTCTCCCTGATTATTTTCAATAGTGCATTCATATTCCGTTCTTGCGCTTCCCTCAATGATTCTCCACCATCAAGCTTATAATCAAAATCATCCCATTGATTCTTTGAGTATTGTTTAAAATCCTCAACCCATTCTCCGACAAATCGCTCTCGTAATCCGTCAATTGATTTGACTTTTAACTTTAGATATTCTGCTAGGTCTTTAACTGTATCCATTGTTCTTTGATATGGACTTGAGAAAACTACACTAATATCTTTATCTCTTAATACCACTGTAACTAATTTTGTATCTGCTAAGCCTTTCACTGTTAACGGTCGCAATTCCTCATTATGAACAGTGTGGTCAGATTGAGCATGCCTAACAAAGTAAACATTCGTTGTATTTTTCATTATTTTTCCTCAATTCGAGCAACAGGACGTTGCGGATGATATACTCATAACGAATTTAATGCTGATCTTTCACCTAACGTTCCAGTATTCACGAGGTCCAATCGGCTTAAGGCACGTAGTGCCGGGTGGCTCCGCCACTCAGCCGATTGAATGTGTCCGGTGAATCCGCTCCCTCGAAATGTCTCTTCCGGACCAAGAGTTGGCTTGCCCGGCCCGCAGCGTTGAATGCGATGTTAGGTGATGTCTCTGCCTTCTTCGAATCTTACAATATTCTTCTTTTCTATTATTTGTTGTATGGTCCAGTTATCTCAAGCATATTTCCATCCGGATCTTCAAGTATAAAGCAATAGTAGGGTTGAACTATATTTATGTACAAAATTTCTGTTACTCTACCAATATTCAAAGCTTTGATACGTTCATATTCATTTTTAAGATCTGGTACGTTAAAATTGAGTATGATATTATTTCCGTAATTTATTTTGTTATTTTGCTTAAACAATAAATACTCCTTGTTGAAATGCTCCTCTAAATCATCATTGTTTCTAATTAGCTCGAGATCATATTCAGGATTCCATAATGCTATTGTATTTCCACAATCAAATTGAGCCCATCTCTTTATGTTCCTTGATTGTGCTTTGATCCCTAGGACTGTTTCATAAAATGAAATCGATTCTTCCATATCTTTCACAATTAAATATGTACAAGTTAAATGTAACATTTCCCCAACTCCTTCTCCAACATACTATTATTCACGAAACGCCCCAGCCTTAGATAGCTCTTATCTTAGGCTAAGGGCGTTTGTTGTCTGAGCTTCTTCCATGATTATACATCTGACAACCAAGGGGCGGTAGCTCCGATGCGTGAATGTGGTGTTTTGCAATTCCAACGACTTCTTTGAACTACTTAATTAAAACCTTGTCTTCCATCTGTTCAAATTCTTCTTTAGTCATTCCAAAGAGAATTTCATTTAGATATTTGCCATTGGTATAAACAACTTGCCGACGAATTCCTTCTTGAATACATCCTAGTTTTTTCATCATCTTCTCTGAGGCGTCATTCCCTTCAAGAATAGAGACATTAAACTTATTAAGTCTCCTTTCGAAAAATGCGTATCTTAATAGAATTCTCATGGCTCTAGTACCACAACCATTACCTCGGTGATCCCGATTTATCTGTATACCAATACTAAAAGTTCCATTTCTTTCGTCAATGCTATTAAGATTAATTCCTCCTACGTTTTCGCATTCAAAATTCTCGATAGTAAACATTATCCTACCCTGGTTAGTCGAAAAATCTGCAAATTCTTCAGCAAAACGTTTAGCTTCAACCATTGTAGGGGGTAATTCTACTTCATAATCAACTAACCTTCGAGCGGGTGTATCAAAACGATTGTTATAGTGCTCTTCCCAGTCCTCAGGTTGTATTGCACGCAATCTGATTACCCCATCTTGCCAAAAATAATTGTTGGGGATAATATCTTTCATATAAATTCCTCCAGTAATCTATGTGTTTAAATGTTTCTCGTTGGTTTCGCATAACGTTTCCGCATTCACGAACCCGTTAGGGTTGTCTATCCCTTGTCTTTATCAATCCATTTAATATTTTTCTCTAGTCCATTCCTCTGTTTTATCCCTCCTAAAGGCAATCCAGCCAAGTGGCAAATTTGCTAGTTCAAAAATACTCGGATCGATCTTTGTAGCCTCTTCTAATGTAATAATTCTCGCATCTTCTTCTTTTGTATGTTCACCCGTGTGAAATTGCCAGGCTCCATCTTCTTCATCATGACTTACGTATTTTATAGGTTTTACTCGTTCTAAGATTTCCCTCGTTGTAAATACAGCTAAATTTTCTGGATCTTCGAACGACCAGCTTTTACTCATTTCATCTCATCCTAATATTTTAATAGCTTTCGGCTTATAATGATTTCACATAACGTACTTGCATTCCTGACGCCCCACCACCTTAAGGAAGCACAGACTCAAGGGTGAAGCTGACTCCCAATCAGCCGCGACGCGGTTAGGTGGTGCGGGTGTATCGCCTGAATTTGCATCTCTGAAATGCTTCTGGTTACCAAGGGCCGTCAGATCTACTGCGGGAATGTGGTGTTTTGCGATGCCAACGACATCCCCGAGTTACCCATAAAGAACTTTAACTAAGTAAGTTTACGTAATGTGTTTAAATATATAATTTGAGATCTCATCTCCAAATTTATTTCGAACCTCTGTAACAAATTGATCAGTCGTCTTCGGATTCAAAACTTCAAAAATTCTTATTAACTCAAAGACTTTATCTCTTCCATATAATTTCCGTAAATTTTGGATCATTACTGTACCCTTCGAATGAACTCCATGGGGTCTTCTGCCATCTGGGGTTCGAATCGCAGGTGCTGCATCTGCTTCTTCATTGTGGTAGCGAATCCGGTTGTTATATGCCTCTTCTCCGTATTTGTCTTCAATAAATAATAATGCTGAATGTTCGGCAAACGTTTCATTCAGCCAGTCTTCCCAAGTTGAGCTATCTGCACCATGACACCAAAAATGAGCCATTTCATGAGCAAATAAACGGGCAACCTCACTGTTTACCACTTCAATACTACCCATAACAATTAGATTATTACGGCAATACCCGATGGTTTCTCCTTCAATCATGCTTGTAACACCAATAACTAAATTAAAAGTTTTTGTGATCTTTGTTTGAAACAATGAAGTCGAGAAGAACTTTATGATTTCCTCTGCAATACGGGCAATTTCAAATTCATTGTCTCTATCAAAGGATGGGCCTGTGTGGATATATATAGTTACATCATTCATTGTACGTACCGTTAAGCCACCATTAGCAAGAGCAAGAATATTACAATCAAAACAAGTTGTCCCGTAAATCCATACTCGCTTATCCTCATCATAAGTGCTATTAACCAATTGAAAGCCGTGTAATCCATCAATTTCAACATTGAACTTGATCCGGGTTTTAGTCAGAAAAATCGGATACCAAGCAGAATAATAGTTTAGCATAACACAATCTGGTCCAATATTAGTAGACCATCCATTGACTTTGCCTGAATACCTTAATTCAATTACATTGCACTCCATCGGTAAATCAACACTAATTTGCTGCAACCCTAATCTGAAAGGCAATTCCAGGTCATCTTTAGTTTCCCAAGTGCATGGGAATTGATTGCAGCTAATATCATAGACCTCAAGCATGTTACCTAATCCAAACGAAAAAGTCTCATTGATATTCCTTGAAAATATAAATTTAACGATCACATCGATTTTATTGTGTGTTGTATCTACATTTAACTTGATCCAAGACATTACATCCATGTTTAACGCCTCATTATAGGTTTTATAGTCTTTCGTTGATTTCGCATAACGTTTCCGCATTCACGAACCCGAGAGGCTTAAGGGGCGCCAGCCCCGGGTCCGACGGACTTAGCCTCCAGGGTTGTCTGTTGATTCTACTTCCATGTATTACTTCTGGCAGACCAAGGGCCGTCAGGCCCGAAGCGTGGGTGTTAGATAATGTCGGAGACTTCTAAGAACCACTCTTAAAATCTGTTAATGTATTATTTATAAAGTTCACTATGTAATTGTTAGTTAATTCAGGTTGTTCCATAGACATTCCATGTCCGACATTAGGAATAAGAACGGTTTGAACTCTTGGAATCCATTTTTTCGCCCTTGCGATGACCTTCCTAGGATTATAAATCTCCTCTTTATCTCCCACTAGTAATAATACATTCGGCTTTATTTCTTTTAACTCTTCTTTAGTAAAAACAGTCGGCCAAGTTGATTTAGATTTAAAATTAGTCTTGGTACGTTCTCCTCTTAATGATCGCCTTAGCCTTACCCCTGTTTCAAATTGTTTTAGAAATATAGGGTTAACTTGGTACCGGTCTCCAAACATCCAGTCCATGAAACCTTGAAGCACTTTACCCTTGGAAAACAATAATAGAGAGAAGATTCTGATAAAAAATTGTATTTTAAAGGGTTTAATAGTTGCCGCGGGGCAAAGTAAAATAACTTTATTCACGAATTCAGCGTAATAATAAGCAAAATTAAGTGTAATAAATCCACCATAAGATAAACCTACAATATTAGGTTTGTCTATGTTAAGTGCAACAATAACCTCATGTAACCATTGAGCTAATTCAACCCTGCTAGCAGGCTTTCTGCTTAAGACACTCTTATTAGTGTCTCCAATTATATCAATACAGTAGATTTTAAAATCATGGCTTAGCCCTTCAATATTTGGATACCACATAGTTGAGCTAAATCCCAAACCGTGCAAAAGAATTAATGGAGGTTTGTCAGTTGAACCACATATAATAACATGTGTGTCACCAAAACTTGTTGTTACATCAACGGTTTGGTATGGGACTGGCCATAATGACAGGCATTCATTATACGATTTATAATAGTCTTGAAAAAACTCTTTGTATGTTTGTTTCAAAGCAACTAACTCCTTAATATTCTTTTTTTGTTACCATGACTTTTAGCGTTCTTTTTGCTCACCCTTGCGAAGAAGCTTTGTTAGGCGATGTGGTGCACGGAAATTACCACTAGCCATAAGGAAATACTTATTTTGTTAGTTAATATTTCTTCCTAAATATAAATCCATAGTATCGTAAATAAATAATGCAACTGCACCACCGTGTTTTAACAGACTATGCACTTTGGTAAAACCAATATCCTGTGGTAACCAATATTGTGAAAACTTTTGTTTTGTAAACTCAGCTAATTTTTCATCAAGCAAGCTCAACAGCCGTTACTTTACAGCCTGTTTTCAAAATTGCAGGGTTGTCTGCTGAACCGGCCTCCTCGAACCCAACTCCTGCAGACCAAGGAGCCGCAGGCTCTTCAGCGTAGATACGGTGTTAGGCGAAGTAACTTCTTCTTTGATTAATCCCACTACTTAACGCACTTTATAATCTTTCTTAAGTAATGCATATATGACAGTATCAACAAACCGATTCCTCCAATAAAAATGTTCCTTCAATGTCCCTTCTTCACGAAATCCAATTTTCTCAAGCACCCTTCTTGATCCCACATTCTCTGGTTCCACAAATGCTTCAATACGGTTTAATCCAAGATTGTTAAATCCGAATTCAATTGCCTTCTGAATCACCTCAGTCATATAACCTTGCCGCCAATATTCTGGTATTAGTTCATATCCAATTTCAGCTTTATAATGATTTTTCATCCATCCATGAAATCCACATGTTCCAATTACTCTGCTTTCCGATCGCAAAGTGATTCCCCAGCGAATGCCCTGATTTTTTTCAAATCTTTGATTCCATCTACGAATTAGTTCTTCTGCTTGTTCAATATTCGTAAAACTTTCTAGATCATAAAATTTCGTAACTTCATCCAAAGAGAAATATTGAAATATTTCTCTTGAATCGTCTTGATTAAGCTGTCTTAGTACAAATCTATCTGTTTCTAATATGGGGAATTGAGACATATTTTTCTCCTTTCATGGTTTAGGTCATTTCGCCTAACGTTGTTGTGTTCCCGACGCCTCCCCACCGTAAGGACCGTTAGGGCCGGCCGCGATGCGGTTAGGTGGTACAGGTGTGTCTGCTGATCCACTTTTTCGAAAATCCTCTTGCAGACCAAGGACCCATTAGGATCCGCAGTGGGAACACGGTGTTAGGCGATTTACCTGCCTTCTTCGAATCAGCTAATCAAATCGGACTCATTCTATAATACGTATATCACCAATTAGTTCAATCTTTGAATTATCTATAACAATTCCATCACCATCTTTACATGCATAGATAATCGTGTTTTTTGCTCTTGCATAATTTCTAAGTGAGTTTATTATTTCTTCCGATCCATCCCAATGAGGCATGAACTCAAAATCGACTAATCCCAGGGCATTCAAATCATCAATACAAACATTGTTCTGGTCTACATCTTCTCCATACCCTGCAATCTCAATTGTTTTTGTTGTCAAAATACTTCCGGCACTTACCCCAATTAGGATTCCACCATTATTTACATACTTACGCACCGTTTCCACTAAATCTCTTTTCTTTAAAAGGTTTAAAAAATAAAAAGTATTGCCTCCCGATAAATGAATCGCATCGTAATTAAATATATTAGTAAATGTCTGCTCATCGTACTCTAAATCCAAATCAAAATAGTCTACTTTTGCTATCCCAAGCTTGTTGTAATATTCTAATATTTTTTTAAAGTATTTTCCATTCAAATCAGAACATGAAGGTATATAGCCGATTGAAGGGTTAACGTCATCAAATAAACTCAACAACCTACGGTCAATTTCTTTATTTTCTTCATCAGTTAAATCACTTAATAAAACTAATTTAATCATTGATGTCATTTTCCTTTCAGAATACAAAGATAAAATATATGATGATTATTAATGTTTTAAATCCTTGGAGGTATTTCATCTAACGTTCTCGTATTCACGAACCCTCACCGGCTTAGATACCTCCTATCTTAGCCGGTGCAGGGTTGTTCGCCTGAATTTACCCACGGCTCTATCCTTATCGGGCGAACCAAGGGGCGGCGCCAGCCGGCCCGCTGTGTGAATATTATGTTAGACGATGTTAATGCCTTCCTCGGGATACTTACATCATTTCAAGTCCTTTTTGAAGTAATAATGATTACTTCCAAGTGGAGCATTCTCAATAATTGCAATTTCTTTATAACCATATTTCTTATAAAACTCAGGAGCTTGAAAGCTGAATGTATTCAACTTAATAAATGTACAATTTTTTGATCTCGCTATTTTTTCTGCTTCATCTATAAGTCTTTTACCAAGCCCTATTTTTCTATTTTTCTCTTCAACCCACAGAATATCAATCTCCATCCAATTCCAACATACAGCACTGTTAAGACCTGCAATTATATCTCCGTTATCATTCTTCAAGCATAGATTGACTTCTTCGTAGATGCCATTTGGAACTTGTACGGCATTATATTCAATGAGTTTATTTCTTACAAAATCTGCTTCTTCATTAGATCCTCTATATAATCTAAGATTATTAGACATATATTCCTCCCGAAATTTTTTGTGTATTCCATTACTTGCATTAATGTCGTCTAAAATCTTATTTACGAACTTCTTAAAATACACTATTTAACGTATATTCACGAAATCTTTAAGTAACCAACTGCCCGTTAGTATAATTAAGCTAAATTTATTTGAACGGGGTTTCCATCTGGATCGAGAATCCAACCAGATTTCAGATTGTTAAGAAAATCGTGAATTAAAATCATCCAATAGCAATTCGTAATGGACCGCTTCGCCGTCAAAGGTTAAATTTCATTTGTTTATCGCTTAAGTAACATTCCGCTCATTCCATTTCTGCATAACGTATCTTTTTATTTGCTCCGCGACTTCAGCTGGTGGAGTGGACGTTGTGACAATTGTAGGCATCGGCGGGTTGTATGCGGTTTCGGCATTGTCGAGAAGCCACTGGGCAAATTGTTCATGTTGTTTTAACATATCATCCGTCCACATCGCTTTATCCTCCCGGTTACGAAGACGTTGATTACGGGTGCTGTCATCACAATGTAAGTTAATAAAGCAAAGTTCACTAAACGCTTGATACACATCACATTTCTCCGCATCCCAGGGCATAAACGTCCCGCAAATAATCGTTCCTCTTCCGGATTTGGCAACAGCGCTAGCAAAATGAAGCAGCAAGTTATAGCGATCCTGGTATTCCAACTTGGAAGCGGTCGTACCAAAATTATCAATATCCGTGCTGAATACCACAAAATCAGGCAATTGAACTCGCAGCTCCTCCATGACCGTTGTTTTCCCTACACCGCTCGCCCCGGTAACAATAAATAAAGGTAATTTCCGTTCCAAAAAGTCCCCTCCTTTGAAATTATAACCTAATACTATCTTCTAATTTATGTATAGAAAAGGGAAAGTTTTGTAACGTAAGTTGAAAGTAAACAAAGACAATCTTTCTATTCAACGTAAAAAAATAGCGTGCCGAATCTCCCGATTCGCACGCCATTCTCGTTTACCCGTCACAATTTAGCTTTTTACATCATGGAGCTTCCGTTCATCATGCTCCCCATATTCTTCATCATTCCGGAACCGGATTTCATCATATTATCCATATTGCCTTTTTGTTCTCCACAGGATTTGTACATGTCATTCAGCTGCTGGTCGGTCAGGCTCGGATGCATTTTTTTAATAAAGGGGAGCATCTGCTCAAATGCAGGGTTGCCGGTGTCAGCGGCATATACGGCGGTGCCGATACCAAGCGTCAGTGCGATCGCGCCGATGCCAATCCATAATTTCTTCTTCATTTGTATTGCCTCCTTTTTCTGTAAGCCGGATTTCTGGTTAGAGAGCGGCGGAGCGCACTTCCCAAGATGGGATGAAGCGCCCTTGTTTGATTTCATTTTAACGCTAAAATATGTAGAAAATATGAGGGGGAGGGGGAATGTGCAAAATTCATCAATCTTTAAGTTTCCAGAACTTCCCCTCATTGAATAACTCGCCAGGAGTATAGTCCTTGCTTTACAAGATAGACATACCCCTCCCATTGCGAAAATGAATTCCCCGGCGGCATATCTTTCAACTTTGTTCGATCTTTGACAACCCATCGGGCAGGCGGCTGAAATCGATTTTTCGCTTCATATTGGATATGTACAACGGAATAACCGGATAAGTGCTGAACATCGAGAACCTTCACGTTTCCCCAGTCACTGCCGTTCTGCCAAAGACGAGAGACATAAGTACCTGGATTTTGTCTTGGAATCGAAATCAGGATAATAGACAGAATACAAAGAATCACAAACGTAACAATCAATATCTTTTTTCTCATGCATACTCCCCAAAATATTTATTGTTTCTTCATTTTAAATTCCTGTTATGGAAATAATCAACATCTATTTTATGGTAGGCGGCAGTCACTTCCCGCCTCTTCGCTTTGCATTCAGTTAGTTTTTATTATAAACTGTTTACTATGATAACTAATGAGGAGCGTACCATAATGCACGATCCCCGTCATACCGCAGAGGTTTACCATTCCTTTTTTTCCGTTGCCAGACAGCTCAAGAGGCTTGCCCACCAAAGCGCCGCCGAAGCCGGACTTACGGTCCACCAGCTCGATATTCTCCGGTTGATCCGTTCCGTTCCCGGGCTTACCCAGAAAGAAGTAACCGAGCGGCTGCGCGTGCCGAAGAGCAGGGTCAGCCTGCACATTGACGCCCTCGTTGAAAAAGAGCTGGCCGTGCGCGAAACCTCCCGGCAGGACCGGAGAGAAACGCTGCTCCGCCTTACCCCCGCAGGTGAAGAGCTGTGCGAACGCTTCGACCGGGAAGATCAATCACGTCTGGCGCTTGAACAAGCTTTGCGGCAGTTCTCGGCTGAAGAAATCGGAACCCTGCTGGACATGCATCAACGGCTGCTGGATAAGCTGTAACTCTATCAAAAAAAGTTGGTGATTCAATATGTCAAGATATGGCGGATACACGCTCGGAAGAATGAAATTCGATGACTCACAGGAAAAGCCCGACCTCTCCAAAGAGATGCTGCTGCGGATTTCCCGCTATTTTCTCCCCTATTGGAAGCAGACTCTTGTCGTACTGGCCATCCTCGCTGCTACCTCCGTTCTAGGCTTGCTGCCGCCTCTGCTCATTCAGCAGATCGTCGACCACGCGCTTCCGGACAAAGACTTGCGCCTGCTCGTTCTTCTGGTTGCAGGCTCTCTTGCTGCGACGGTTGCTTCAGGCTTGCTGGGGGTGCTCCAGAGCTATTTGAATGCTTTTATTTCGCAAAATATCATCTTTGATATGAAAAATCAGATGTACCGGCACCTTCAAGGCATGCCGCTACAGTTCTTCTCGAATGTGAAGCAGGGCGAGGTTATTACGCGGATGACCAGCGATATTTCGGGGATTCAAGGGGTGTTCAGCGGAACGATTGTGAATTTTGCCAGCAATCTGCTGATGCTGATTACGACGGCGGGGACGCTGTTCTGGATGAACTGGAAGCTGGCCCTGGTCAGCGTATTCGTGGTTCCCCTGTTCGTCGCGCCTACCCGCAAAATGGGCAGCGTCCGCTGGAAGCTGGCGAAAGAAACGCAGGAGAAAATCTCCGAGCAAAACCACATTATCGAGGAAACGCTCAGTCTAAGCGGCTATATGCTGATGAAGCTGTTTACGAAGGAGGATCAGGAACGGGACCGCTTCAAAGCGGTCAGCGCGGAGACGACGCGACTGCAAATCAGGGAATCGATGGCCGGGCGCTGGTTTATGATGCTGGTGAATACCTTCGCTTCCATCGGGCCCATGCTGATTTACCTTTGCGGCGGCTATTTGTTCATTCGGGGAGAGATCACCATCGGTGCCATTATCGCCTTTGTGTCCTTGCTCGGCAGATTGTACTCTCCCGTGGGACAGCTTACGAATTTGTATGTGGACATCAAACGGTCGGTCGCCCTGTTCGAGCGCATCTTCGATTACTTCGACATGGAGCCGCAGATTGTCGATGCTCCGGGGGCCGACTCCCTGAATGGAGCAGGAAGCGCCATCGAATTCCGGAATGTCAGCTTCGCTTATCAGCCGGATAAGCCGGCGCTGCGGGACATTTCCTTCAAGGCCGAGCCGGGCACGCTGACCGCCCTCGTCGGTCCGAGCGGAGCGGGAAAAACGACGATCACGAACCTCATCCCCCGGCTGTATAATGCCGATTCGGGCAGCATCCGCATAAGCGGCGGAGACATCGCTTCAATTACGTTGAAATCGCTGCGTTCCAGCATCGGTCTGGTCACCCAGGATACTTACCTGTTCAACGGAACGATCCGCGAGAATCTACTGTATGCGAACGAAGAAGCGACCGATGAAGAGATCGCTCAGGCCTGCCAGGCCGCTTATATTCATGATTTTATCATGAAGCTGCCGGACGGCTACGACACGGTTGTGGGGAACCGGGGGATCAAGCTGTCGGGCGGAGAAAAACAGCGCCTGTCCATCGCAAGGGTGCTGCTGAAAAATCCGTCGATCATCATTATGGACGAAGCGACCTCTTCCCTTGACACCGTCTCGGAATTTTATGTGCAGCAGGCGATGCATGTTCTGCTACAGAACAAGACCAGCCTCGTCATCGCCCACCGCCTGTCCACGATTATGTCCGCCGACAACATCCTTGTTATCAAGGATGGCCGGGTTGCCGAGGAAGGCAAGCATCAGCAGCTGCTGGATAAGAACGGAGTTTACAAGGACTTATACGATAAACAGTTTGGGAAAAAAGTCACTTAATGCGCCCTGCGGGCAAAGTCGACAAACTGGAATTTGTCGAGTCTGTGCCGCGACTCCGTATACTGAAACAGCGTCGTATCTTCCAAATACACGTAGCCCCGGACGACAACGACATGGGACAGGTTTTTCAGGTCGAGCAGCGTCCGGTCTTCAGGGGTGGCTGGCTCGGCTGATATTTCTTTTTTGGCATAGCTGATTGATAATTTCAATGTGTTCTCCAAATAATCGTAGATCGACCTTGCGGCGATTTCCGGAGTCAGCGTCCCTACCCTTTCCGGCACAAAATAATCCTTATCCAGAATGACCCGCTCCCCTTCAATCTCGCGGGACCGGATCACTTCCCATACCGTCGTCCCCTCTTTGAGATCCAAGTGAGCGGCAATGGTCCGGGATGCGGGAACAAGTTCCGTCTTATAGACAAGCGTCCTGGATTTCCGGCCCATTTTCTCCGACATTTCCTTAAAGCTGATCAGGCCTGTGACGGGGAATTTCATCTTGCCCAAATCGAGGACGAACGACCCCTTGCCTTTAACTTTATGGATATATCCGTTCTGCGCCAGCAGACCCAGCGCCTTGCGCACCGTTTCTCTTGAGGTTCCGTAGCTCTCCGCCAGCTCGCTCTCTGATGGAATTTTGGCGCCGGCAGAAATGTCGCCGTTCTGAATTTTCTCCGCGTAATCGTTATAAATCGTCCAATAAATATTGGCGTTCACCGGTTATCACCATCCTGTCTATAGCATAACCCGAAGATGAGAAGAAGCACAGCCCCCTGGACTGTGCTTCTTTTGTTTTTATACCAACTCCGGTTCGGTTATTAGATTCCTTGGGGAGACAATTGGATCTTCAGCACGATATCCCGGCCGGCAACCTTCGCTCCCGCAGGCTCTTCGGTTATCCGCCCAACAATAGGCTGCCCGTCTGGAATAATGATCGGTGTAATAACCGGCAGTCTTGCCTGAAGAATGGCCTCTCTGTCGAACTCGATCAGCAGCTGGCCAGCCTTCACTTCATCGCCGATGCCGACATGCAGCGTGAAAGGTGCTCCCTTCAGCGACACCGTGTTGATGCCGATATGAATCAGCACCTGGACGCCGGTGGCATGCTCCAGAATGATGGCGTGCTTGCTCTTGATAATATGCACCACCTTGGCGTCGAACGGAGCGACAACCTTTCCATCCGAAGGATCGATAGCAATGCCCTGGCCCATCTGCCGCTCAGCGAAGGCCGGATCGGGCACGTTCTCCAGCGGAACGACTACCCCGGCAAGCGGGGCTTGAATGTCCAGCACGTTAACGGCTTTTCCTGCAGGGACAACCGGAGCCGCTTCAGAAACGGCTGCTGTGGCGGCCGTCTCGTTCGTTGCTGCAGTCCCCGAGGATGCTTGAACCGGCGCGGATTCGTTGTTCGTATCGGCCGGACCCGCCTTTCGGGAGGCTACTTTGCCATAAACCGCCGTCAGCAGGAACGGAACGACAAGGACGATGGCCATGCCGACGAAGAAGACGCCCCACTGGTTCGGATAAATGGACAGGAAGCCGGGGATGCCGCCGACGCCGATCGACGATGCCAGAACGTGATTGATCGTCAGCACCAGTCCGCCGATCGCGGAGCCGATCATCCCGAAGATGAACGGATATTTATAGCGGATATTAACCCCGAATATGGCCGGCTCGGTTACTCCGAGAAATGCGGAGACGGAGGAAGTAACGGCAAGGCCTTTCGATTTCTGCTCACGGAATACCAGCAGCATAGCGAGCGCCGCCGAGCCTTGAGCGATATTGGAGAGCGCCAGCATCGGCCACAGGAAGGTTCCTCCCTTGCTGCCGATAAGCTGCACGTCAACGGCCAGAAATGTATGATGCATGCCGGTTACGACGAGCAGCGCGTAAATTCCGCCGTACAGAATGCCGCCAAGAGCCGGCAGCGTATTGAACACATGCACCAATCCGTTCGTGATCGCGTTTCCAATTGCAAAAGTGACCGGTCCGATGATTGTAAAGGCCAGGAAGCCCGTTACGAGCAGGGCCACCGGAGCGACAACGAGCAGCTTGATAGAGTCATGCACCTTCTTGTTCAGGAATCTCTCGACCCGGGCAAGAAGGTAGGCCGATACAAGAACCGGGAGCACCTGTCCCTGGTAACCGATTTTTTCAAACTGCCAGCCGAACAGATTCCAATGCGGAATCTTGCCTTCCTGCGCAGCCTGGGCGTAGGCCCAAGCATTCAGCAGATCCGGATGGACGAGAATCAGGCCGAGTACGATACCAAGCAGCGGACTGCCGCCGAAGCGGGTCGCCGCAGACCAGCCGATAAGCGCGGGCAGGAAGGTGAATGCGGTATTGGCGATGAGGTTGATAATGCCGGCGAAGTCCGTCCATGCCGGGTACTCTTGCACCAGGGACCGTCCTTCGAAGAAGATGCCGGGGCCCGTTAGAATATTATTGATGCCGAGCAGCAGACCCGCGGTCACGATGGCCGGCAGGATCGGAATAAAGATATCCGCCAGCGTCTTGATCGCCTGCTGCAACGGGTTTTGTTTTTTGGCCGCCGCCTTCTTGACCTCATCCTTGGAGGAACGCTGCCCCCCGGTAATGGCGATCATTTCATCATAGACCTTGTCCACAAGACCGGGTCCGATGACAACCTGGAACTGTCCCTGGGAAGAGAAATGTCCCTTCACCAAGTCATTTTGCTCCAGCAGCTTATGATCGACCTTCTTCTCGTCCGCCAGGGAAAATCTCAACCTCGTGACACAATGCGTAGCGGCTTCGATGTTGTCCGCACCGCCGACAGCCTTGATGATCTTCTCTACGTTTGCTCTATCAATGGCCATTCGTTCTCGCTCCCTTCTGAACTATAACTTAAACGGATTTATCGGATAATCCACATATAGGAGGCGTAAGGGCTCAGCTCCATCCGTGCTTTCAGCTCTGGCGCCTCATTCGTGTTGCCGGCCAGCAGCTGCGGCGTTCCGCCTCCCTCAAGCTTCGCTGCAAAGGCTTCCGGGAATTCAAAAACCGCGTCTTTGCCGCTGAAGTTGGAAACAACCGCCAAGGTCTCCTTGTCGCTGATCCTAGCATAAGCGAATACCTGCGGATGCCCTTCGTCCAGACGCTCGTACTGCCCGTCGGTCAGGACGTCGACTTCCTTGCGAAGCGCAATCAGCTTCTTATAATGGCTGTATACGGAATCCGGATCGCTGAGCTGGTTCTTGACATTAATCTCGCGGTAACGCTCATCCACCTTAATCCACGGCGTTCCGGTTGTAAAGCCCGCCTCGGGACTGTCATCCCACTGCATCGGCGTGCGTGAATTGTCACGCGACCGTTCGCGGATAATATCCAGCGCCTCTTCCGGGGTCTTTCCCAGCTCCTGCAAAATAACGTACATGTTCCGGGACTCAATGTCTCGCAATTCACCGATGTCGTTCCAGTGCGGATTCGGCATCCCGATTTCTTCTCCCTGGAACACGTAAGGCGTTCCTTGAAGACCGTGAAGCGTCGTCGCCAGCATCTTGGCGCTTTCCGTCCGGTATTTGCCGTCATCGGCGAACCTTGACAATGCCCGCGGCTGATCGTGGTTGTTTAGGAACAGAGCATTCCAACCGCCCCCTTGCTGCATGCCGACCTGCCAATCCGACAACAGCGCTTTCAGCTGCTCGAAATCGTATGGCATTAGCTCCCATTTCCGTCCACCCGGATAATCGACCTTCAGGTGATGGAAGTTGAAGGTCATCGAGAACTCCCGTTCCTCCGGATTGGAGTAGCGGATACAGTGCTCCATCGTCGTTGAGGACATTTCGCCAACCGTTACGGTATCGGGACCGAACACTCTCCGGTTCATTTCCTTAAGGTATTCGTGGACCCTTGGGCCGTCCGTGTAGAACTTCCTTCCGTCTCCGGGAGGAACGCTGCCATCATCGTCCGGGAAGCGCTGGTCCTTGGAGATCAGGTTGATGACGTCCATCCGGAAGCCGCTTACACCCTTGTTCGCCCAGAAGCTCATCAAATCGTAGACTTCTTCCCTCACCTTCGGATTTTCCCAATTGAAATCGGCCTGCGTCTTGTCGAACAGCGTAAGAAAATACTGTCCCGTCCCTTCATCATACTGCCAGGCGGATCCGCCGAATTTGGACTGCCAGTTGTTAGGGGGGCTTCCGTCCGGCTTCGGATCTCTCCAGATATAATAATCGCGGTACGGATTATCTTTGGATTTCTTGGCTTCTTGAAACCATCTGTGCTCCGTCGAGGAATGGTTGACAACGATGTCGAGCATCAGACGCATCCCTCTGCGCCGGGCTTCGGCCGCGAGCTCGTCGAAATCGGCCATCGTGCCGAACTGCGGATCGATCTCGCAATAATCGGCTACATCGTAACCGTTATCATTTTGCGGCGAAACATATACCGGCTGCAGCCAAATAATATCGATGCCAAGATCCTTTAAATAATCCAGCTTCTCCAGCAGCCCCCGGATATCACCCTGTCCGCTGCCTGTCGTATCCTTAAAGCTCTTCGGGTATACCTGATAAACGGTAGAGCGGCGCCACCACTCCTGTTTGGTTCCTGCACTCACAGCATGATCCCCTCCCACTGAATTTCCAATTTCCTATAACAATTTATTGTAGCGTTTTCGTAAAACATTTCAGCTAATTGCGCTGGTCCTCTTAGGCAACCTGTATATACAGGTTGTTTATGCCCCTATATTAAACCTGTATATACAGGTTGTCAATGAAAGCGTTAAAATTTTCTTCAAAAAAAGCACTTCCCGAAACATACATCTACCCTTAAGGGTATCAGTAAACATCCGGAAAGTGCATTTTGGTTGGCTTATACATGCCTATACCCATACCATTGCCCATCATATGCTCGCCTTCAATTTCCAGCTTGGCGTCGATTTCGCCGGAGGACGCATCCAAACAATCCGCGTTAGCCGTTAATCGCCGTGAATACCGACCGGTAATGATGTCCCGGCCTGCCGCCGGCCGCAGAAACAAGCTGATTCAATTCGGACAGGGCATCCATTCTGACCCCTGTTCCAAGCTTGTACAAATAGGCCATGGATGACGCAACTTCTTCAATGGAAGCATTGCCCGCTCTTTCGCCGATCCCCGAAACGGTCACACTGGCAAATGCCGCGCCGCCATGAAAGGCTGACAGCGTATTCGCCGCAGCCAGTCCGTAATCATTATGACCTTGAAATTCAACCGGCAGAGCACAGCGATCCGTCAAATACCGAATGTGGCGGTACGTTTCAAAAGGGTCCAGGCACCCCGTAGTGTCGGCATAGCGAAGACGAGCCGCCCCGAAGCTTGCAGCCATCTCGGCATAATGCAGCAGAAAATCGGGGTCTGCCCGGGAAGCATCATCCGCTCCGACGAAGACGGTGCAGCCCCTGCTTTGGGCATATTCCAGCGCCTGAAACAGCCGCCTCAGCACCCATTCCCTGCTTCTCCGCAGTTTCTGCCCGATATACACATCGGAAACCGGCAGGGAGATATGAATATGGGAGAAACCGCAGGAGATCGCGCTCCCGATTTCCTCCGGTTCCGCCCGGCTCCACGCAATAAGCGCGGAGCCGGGGGAAAGGCTCATCAATTGTCTCAGCGTTTCGCCTTCCCGTTCCCGCAAAGCCGGAACGCCGACCTCAATCCAGCGGATTCCGGCACGGTTTAGCGCTGTTGCGATACGCAGTTTCTCTTCGAGCGAAAAGGCGGCACCCGCCCGGTCGCCGTCCCGAAGTGTGGTATCCACCAGCTCGAATTGAACGCCCGATGGCATACTGCTTCCCTCCTCTTCTGGCTTCCAAAATTATGTATGCATGAGTCCGGTCTTCCAACCGGTCCCGGATGAAGCTGCACGCATGCCCTACTCAGAGTCATTCCTCCGGGTGTACAACTCCATCAGCTCGATATCATTTGCCGACAGCTCCCGGTATTCTGCCAGCCTACGTGCCCTCTCCAACAGAAGCACCGCCTCCTCTGAAGACTTGATGCCGGATTCATGCGCGACAACCCCGCTCCCGATTACCGCCTTGCTGGGCGGGACGGGAATGTTCATGGCCGATAGAACGGCTTCACAGTCGGCAGCCAACGACCCGGTGAAAGGCCCCTGAGTCCTCTCCCAAAGCACCCTAACGGCCATCAGCACTTCCTCCATTGCTGCCTTGCCCTTGGAACCTACTCCCGATACGGAGACTCCGATATAATCCATGCCCGCTTTCAGAGCTGCAAGAGTGTTGGCAGTCGCCAAACCGAGCCTGTTGGTAGCGCAGAACTCTATAGGACAAGTAGCCCGCCCGACAAGTTCGGTCAGATAGCTTCGTGCGGTCAAGGGATCAAGCCTGCTTTTGCTGTCGCAATAAACGAGCCGTTCGATTCCATAGCGTTCCACCAGCGGCCAATAAGCATCAAAGCGGCCGGTGTGGGCTGGCGCCAAATCCTCCACATATAAATAGATCTCCTGCGCGAACTCCTGCGCGGTCACAAGAGCTCCCTCCAGCTTGAACAAAGACATTCGGTCAAGCGTATTGGACCACAGAATCGCCACCTTGGAAAATCCCATCGAACGGGCAAGGGATAAATCGGCAGTATCGGGCCGAACCCGGACACGAATCCGGTCTATAAGCTTCCTGTCCGCAATCACTCTTCGGTAAGAATAGATATGCCTGATATACACATCAAATACAGCAAGGTCGTAACGCTGCAATATCTCCGCCAGCCTGCTGATTTCCTCGAGATCCACGGACCGCCGGAACGCTTCGTCAACCGTATAATCAATGAGCTTGGCCATCATGTCCCCGTGACCGGCGGATGACCATGACCTTGACCCGCCGGAAAGTCAGGAACCGCATCGTTCTCTTTTCCCGTAATATGCACAGGGGTTATCCGCACGACAGCCACTGCGTTGCCGTCCATCGCCGAGCGGTATCCTTCAACCATTTTCCCGGAAATCCCCTGCTTATAGAAACCGGGGGTGAATTTGTCGAGAATCTTCTGCAGCACTCCGGTCGCCTCGTTGATATCCGTTACTTTCTCCGCTTTTCCAAATAGCATCACACTCATATAAGAGGTGTCCGCCTTGCAGGGAACGGAATCGGAGATCGTTCCGTTCTCGCGGTATACTGTGAAGGTGACGGACGGATTATCTGCGAGAAGGCGCAGCTTTTTACCCGAACCCATGCCATGAAAATAGACCGCCCCCTCATACCAGACATAATTGACGGGAACGGCATAGGGATACTCATCGCCCGCGATGCCGACAATGCCCACCCGGGACTCGGACAGAAATTGTTCAATTTTTTCCGGGTCGCGACAGTCTCTTGCCTTGTAGCTTACGTGTTCCATCATCCGATTATATACTTCCTTTCTTGAGCCGCACGCTCTGTGTCCGCCAGTCTTGTAAGAAATTCAGCCATCCATTCGTTGTTCTGCGCAAGAAATTCCGGGTGACTCAGCACCTTTTCCGGCGATTGCACATAAGCGGCGGGAATCATCTCGCCTCCGCCTTCATCAATATAGCCCTGCAGAAGCTGAGGCGTATTCTCCAGATGGAACTGGAATCCGAACACATGCTCTTTGTATACAAAAGCCTGATGGCTGCACGCCTCGCTCCCGGCCAGAACCTCCGCCCCCGGCGGAAGAACGCTGAACGTGTCGTAATGCCACTCGAACACCACCGAATCGCGGGGAAAGAACGAGAACAGAGGGTTGCTTAGCGCCTCGTCGCTCCACCGGATCGGAATCCAGCCGATCTCCGGCTGGCCGTTCTTCGTAACTTTGCCGCCAATCACGTCGGCAATCAGTTGGGCGCCGAGGCACAGCCCCAGCACGGTTTTGCCCGCGGCAATCGCGTCCCGGATCAATTCCTTCTCCTGCGCCAGCCAAGGGTAGCTGTCCTCCTCATAAATGTTCATGGGACCACCCATAATAACCAGCCAGTCGAAGCTCACAAGCGCCGGAAGCGGCTCACCATTATAAAACCTGGTATGTGTGACCTTATGGCCATTCGCAGTAGCCCATTCAAGAATACTGCCCGGGTGTTCAAGCTCGATATGCTGCAGATAATGAAGCCGCACGTTCTCCCTCCTCATTCTTTCCATCCAAATGGCTTATAGAGAGCGGAATTCAACCCGCAGCGGGCGAATCGGTCTTCCCGGCCGCACCTTCGCCAAAAGCCGCTCGGACCTCCGCAATCCTCTCTTGATCAAACAGCTCGCGTACCGAGGCGCACATATTTAGAACCCTATCCGCATCCTCCGGTTCGGGTGTGCCGTGAAAATAATCGTCAAGCGAACAAATGCCGAAAATGAAATCCAGCGACCGGATCTCCTTGTTCAGTTCCTTCGGAAAATCCACCTCGGTTTCCAAAGCGTTCATAAGACATATATAGTTATGATTTAAGGGCGGAGAGTCGTAAAGATAACACATGGCTACCAGGTAGCTCTCCAGCGCAACACAGGCGACGTTGAATACGAGACTGTACCGCTGATTCGCTCGTTGAAATTGTTCTGCGCGCCAGTGATAGGCAAGGGCGTCCCGGTACTTCTCTTCAAATGTCTCCAGATCATACTCGTTAACCGTCAAAGACATGCCGGATCTCCCCCTTATATTGAAAATACTGCCGAACCCCGCAAGCCTCGGGTCCGGCAGATTCATGAAATCCTGATCAGAGCAGATTATTCGTCTGACTGCATGATCCTTACCAGACGTTCAGCAGCCATTCTTTGTTCTTCTTGTATTCCATGTCGGTGAACAGCGTGTTCGCCATTTCTTCGGCAAGCCAGATGGCGCCTTTATAGCCGACAACGGGATGACGGTACAGTCCGGCACGGTCGTAAGTCGGGAATCCGACGCGAACCATCGGCACGTTGTAATCGATGGAGATGAACCGGCCTTTGGAATGGCCCAGAATCAGATCCAGCTCCAGACCGTTCTTCAGGCGGCTTTCAAGGTCCATCAGGTCAGCGTTCATAATGATTTCCATATCAAACTCTACATTTTCTTGAAGTGCTTTGATCCGGGGATCAGTTTTGTAGCCCCCGTGATCGTCGCCCAGCAGCAGAAGAACAGGCTTCATTTCGAGGTCTAGACAATATTCGGCAAGTCCGATAACAAGATCCGGGTGTCCGTAAATGGCAACTCTCTTATCAGCCAGGAACATGTGCGTGACGTCGGTGATCGCGTCGATCGCGATACCGCGTTCTTTCACGAGTGATTGCGGAATCGGTTTGCCCGTCATGTTCTTCAGATTTTGCAAGAACGTATCGGTGTTCCGGATACCAATCGGAGTCGGTCCGACGATTGCCTTGATATCGAATTCATTTTCCAAATATTTAGCAGCTTTTCCGCCTTCATAGCGGTTAAGCGCTATGGTACCAATTGCGTTGGCCGTTCCTTGCAGATCCTCGATGGTCGTGGTGCCGTGGGACTCTCCGCTTTTGTCCGGCATCAGCGGCGAATCGAATTCTTCGATTTCAAACAATACGGTGGCGTCGATATCCATAGCGGACAGCAGACCTTTCAGCACGGTTACATCACCCGGGTTAACCCAGCCGGTGATCAGGTTCAGCTTGCCGTTCGGCTCGCCTTTCTTGGCAAAATATTGGACGAAAGCATCCAGCGCCACATCGTAGCCTGTTACATGGCTGCCCACAAAGCTTGGTGTATGAATGGCAACCAGATGCACTTCGCGGTCCGCATACTTCTCTTTCAGAAGTCCGGCGTTGAGCTTGCGGATCGCGCCGTCAACATCATCGCCGATAACTTCGGTCGAGCATGTCGTGATAATCGGCACAACCTTCACATCAGTGTAACGCATCAACAATACGTCAACCGCCGTTTCCACACGGTCAAGTGCGCCGAATACCGCGCCATCTTCGTGCACCGAAGAGGAAGCCATGAGGAAATTATCCTTGAAATGCTGGGAGAACCACAGGCGGACGAACATGACGCAGCCTTGTCCTCCATGGACGATTCCGATACAGTCTTTGATGCCGATGCTGGCAAACTGCGCGCCGGCTGGTTGGCATGTGAAAATCGGATTGATCACACCGGCGCGATCTTTGGGTTTCAAATCACAAGACATCCGTATTGCTCCTCTCGGGGTTAGTATTGTTTAACGGTCAACTCTTCGTTCAGCGACCCTATAATGGTCACGTAGTCAATCCGTTCTTTCAGCGCGGCCATAACCTCTTTGATTTCGGCCACGTTCAGTGTATTGATCCAATCAAACCGCTCTTTATAAGCATCCGCCAGACACACGGCGTCGGCATAGTAGCATCTGTCTTCGGCCGTTTCTTTCGCAATCGGCTCGCCACACAGAATTTGCATGGTTTTGCCCAGAATGTTCTCATTCTGTCTTTCCCGGTCCCAGGCGCGGGAGTGGAACTGCCAAAGGCATTTTTTCAAAATATGGTCTTCCAGCTGGGCGACCCGTTCTTTCAGCACGTTCTCTTCCATTGCGATCCATTCCTCCTTAAGCTTCTACGCTGACGGTCCGCTGCTCAAGGTACGGATAAGTCTTGTTCCGCAGCTTGGACACGGAGTCAAATCCGCCGGTATATTGTCTGAGTGTTTCGGAGTTCTTCACATCTTCGCTCAGGCCTGCGTCGGACGCCATTCGTTGTGTGCGGAAGCCTGCATCCGTAGGAATTTCATCCTTGCTGATATCCAGGCCCGACAGCTGGTGAATCGGCGAATAAATAGCATTGTAGATGTCGCGTGCGAAGCGAACCCAGCCTTCGTAGCCTTTATAAGGTCCATTGTGGTAAGCATGCGCATTCAGGTAAGGCACACGGACTTTCTTGGCAACCTCGCCCGGACGTTTACCTGTAAAAATAACATCCGGTTTCAGTTTTTCCATGGCTTCCAGACCTTCCAATTCGTTCGGGTCGTCAATCGCCAGCGCACCTTCCTCACAGCGGGCAATCCCCTTCTCCATGTCTCCTTGGTGGCCGAACTTTGTATATACGGATACGACCTCTACGCCCATTTCTTCATGGATAACGTTCGCCCAGTGCCACAGCTTGGAGCCGCCCGGCCACAGGCATACTTTCTTGCCTTTCAGACGTTCTTTATACCAATCCAGTTCAGGCTTCCATCTGGCGGTTTCTTCATCGATGATCGCTTGGGCGCGGTCTTCGATGCCGAAGAAGATCCCGATCTTGCGCAGGGAAGAGGACAGCGGCTCAAAGCCGAAACCGTCGATGTCAAGACGCGGAATGTTATATTTCACGCGCAGCTCGTTACAGATATATTCGGCGGAACGCGCGCATTCCAGAACGTTCAGGTGAGCCTTGTGCATCGCTCTCAGATCGTCATAGGAACCGTTGCCGGTAAAGGTGGAGAGAACTTGAATGCCCATTCTCTTGAAATAATCCTGCATCACTTCCTGGTCGCCCTGGATGTTGTACTCGCCGACATAGTTGATCACATAGTCGCTTGTAATTTCCGGCTCGACCGTTCCAACCTTATTTTTGACCCAAGCAATGTTGATTTTGTGGTGACCGCCGGATTGGCTGGGTCCCGCAAACCCCGGGGAGTTACATACGAAGATATCCACATCGGGCATTTCTTCCATGACTTCATCCGCAACGGCGCCGATGTCGTCGCCGATCAGGGCGGTGGCGCAAGTTTGATAGATGGTCATACGCTTGATGTCCGGGAATGCTTTGAACGCTTCAATGATATTTTGTTTCAGCAGCTTTTCCGCACCGAATACGATGTGCTTTTCCTTAACGTCTGTTGCGAACGTGTTCTTCAGCTGGAAGTTATCGTTATCACTGATATAACGCTTCGTCTGCCAGGTGTCGTAGGTACAACCAACCGGTCCGTGGCTGATGTGAATAACGTCCTTCATTGGTGTACCGATTACGTGCTTGGCTCCGCAGTAGGCGCAGCCGCGTTCGGAAATCGTTCCCGGAATCGTATTCAGATATCCAAGAGGAAGGGCGTCCGTCAAGTCCTCGCCCGGGCCTTTGACAACGGCATGCTTTTCTCTTTCAGGGATGCACTCACTGCATTCAAACCGATGATGTGGCATAGCTTCGTCCCTCCTTTTTTAGTCGACAATACCGTATTTGGAAACCATGGCTTCCAGTTGGTCCATGCTCAGCGGCTTAGGAATAACGAACATTTCATTTTCAATGATTTTGCGTGCCAGTTCGCCATACTCATGAGCTTGTTCATGTTCCGCATCGAATTCGACAACCGTCTTTTTGTTAAATTCGGCCTTTTGTACGATGTTATTACGAGGCATGAAGTGAATCATTTGAGTTCCGATAGCGGCAGTGAATTCTTCCAGGAATTCTCTTTCTTTATCAACGTTACGGCTGTTGCAGATGATGCCGCCAAGACGCACGCCGCTTTGTTTGGCATATTTCACAAGGCCTTTACAGATATTGTTGGCCGCGTAGATGGCCATCATTTCACCGGATGCTACGATATATACTTCCTGAGCTTTACCGTCACGGATCGGCATGGCGAAACCGCCGCACACAACGTCGCCCAGTACGTCGAAGAATACGAAGTCAAGGTCGTCTGTGTAAGCTCCGTTGGCTTCCATCAGGTCGATGGCGGTGATAACGCCGCGGCCTGCGCAGCCTACGCCTGGTTCCGGACCGCCGGACTCAACACATTGGATATCCAGGTAGCCGGATTTTACAACCTTCTCGGTGGTGATGTTTTCCGCGCCGTCATCGCGAAGCATATCCATCAGCGTCTTTTGGTTCATGCCGCCCAGAATCATCCGGGTGGAGTCGGCTTTCGGGTCACAGCCATGAATGAAGATTTTTTTGTCATGATAATAGGCCATTGCCGCAGCCGTGTTTTGTTGAGTTGTGGATTTACCGATTCCGCCTTTACCATAAATCGCGATTTTTCTTGTCATTTGAAATAGCTCCTCTCATTTTTCGGATCTTTTCTTTTTAATCAAGAACCCCATCCTATCCAACAACCTTGCCGTTTCCATCTCGTATGCTGTGCCTGGGTGCAAACAAGCTTACGGATTGCAAATCCCTTCCCCCGACCTCCAATCATTGTGTTAATTATTCTAACTCTTGTTGTTATTTTTCGTGCGCCTTAAGACCATGTTAGCCTGCCAGACGACAAACCATCAATCATTTCGGCATAATTCCCTTCTCCAAAAACAGGATATTCAAGATTTATGTAAGTTTATATTACATAAATATCAATAACTGCTTATTCTTATGTTTTCATAACGCTTTCACAAAAACCTCCTGCTGCTTCAACCGCCCCTTATTCGCCTCCCTCTCCCTCCATTTCTCGTGCAAAAAAGAAAAAGCCCGCCAAGGTTCTGCAAGTCTCCAAGGATTGCAGATCACCAGGCAAGGCTTATTATAGACTCTCAACCGCGCAGTCAATCCGTTAGCCGGATCTTTCACCCGCCCGTCGCACCGCTTTGAGCAGCCACAGCGGAGGGCGCTCCCTCAACAGTTTCAGAAGCCCTTCCATCTGGGGAATGACTTCCGATTCCGGCTCCGCCCTCAATATCATAATCCCCTCTTTTCTCAGTCGCCGGACGGCGTCGTTCCCGATACTGCTTACGAATAGCAGCGTACAGTCCCCGATCGCTTCTGCCCGGCGGGCCACCCGGTTCTCATGCTCATCCGAGTCGCTTTCAACACGGATGGTTCGCGATTCCAGCCACCGGTACTTATCCCCGTTCAATTCGAATATTGAAAAATAGCGGCATTGTCCAAAATGCGCATCAATGCGCTTCCCGTCCCCCGAAGCGAATGCGATCTTCATTTGCGCACACTCCTTTCCGCGTCCAAAAGCGCATTGCCGATCCGGCCCAGCAATTCCGTGGTTCCCCGATAACCGACACTTATCTTCAGGGGAGTTCCCAGTCTGCCCAAAACGGGAAAGCCCATCGGCTCGAATGCAATGCCGCTGCGCAGAGCCCCCTGTTCTCCGTACGAGCTGCCGATCCACAGATCTGCTCCTCCGGCGGCAAGCCGTTCCAAGTCCTCCAAATCTCCGATCAGCGCGCCTCCCTTGATGGATTCCAGCACCGGAGAAGCGCACGGAGCCACGGCTTGAAACGATTCCACCCCGATTTCGCCAAGCCATTCAGACAGCCCCAGCAGATGATCCGGCTCCAATGCGGCTATGATCCGCTTGCCCCTGTAGGCCGCCTGCGCATCAAGCATGGCGTCAAGCAGGATCTGGCGCTGCCAGCGGTATTTCACCTGCACCTCGGTCCGGCTCTGCTTCCGCAAAAAATCGAAGAAATCATCCGATGCCTGAAGGCCGATGAGACTTGGGAACACGCGATAAGGAATCCCGGACGACCGTTCGATTGAACGGGCAGCCCCTTCCATACAGCCTCCGACTGCAATTGTAATGCTTGACGTCATCATCTTGTCCAAATAATCAAGCGGCACACCGCCTCTCGACAGCTTGCTGCTTCCAATAAGCAGATGTCCGCAAAGAGACGATGACAAATCCGGCAGAGTGATGACTTCAAGTCCGAAGGAAGAAATGATTTCTTTAAGCTCCATGACATCTCCCGGCGTCAGGTGCGGCCCGGCAAGCAGATTGATGCGATTGCGGCGTTTCTTTCGGGCGGTCCCTCCCGTTCGTTCGGTCACTGCCTCCACAATCCGTTCCGTCATGCGGGCAAACCCCGTTTCCAGCGAGCCTTCGTAGTCCGGCATATACAGCGACAGGATCAAGCTTCCCCTGGCTGATTGACCGCATTTTTCAACAAAACGCTTCACGTCATTCTCCAGATCCTCGCCTACCATCTCAGTTAGCGAAGTGCCGATCAGAACGATCAATTCGGGCTGAAAGCTGGAAATCGCGAGCTCCAGCGCATCCTGGGCACTTTCGCTTCCGCCAAATATCAAATTCGAGTCCTGCACCGTGACGTTTTGCAGCGCTACCGGTTCCCGGTAATGACGCGACAGCAGCTCCCCCACCGCATCCACACAGCCATGTGCTCCATAAATGATGGGCAATGAACGAAAAAAACCCTGAAGGGCCATCACGCCCCCGACAGCCTGACTAACCCGAAACGGATTGACAGACAACGGCTTGCTTGCATTCTCCCGAGGCCAGCGCATGGCTCACCCCTCCCAAGGCGCGCACTTGCCGCTCATTTTCCATACCGGCTGTTCCAGTGTCCCCAGCAAATCCCGTGCAAAATGGCGAACCCCCGCGTATCCGGCGTAGGAAATCCGGCGATGCCCGGCGATGCTGAGAAACGGAATTCTCTCTTTGAGAGGCACAAATTCGTTACGCCCGCTGACAATCATCAGATCGGCCTTACGCTCGCGGAAGCAGCGCAGAATTTGCCCGTCGTCACAGTCATTGATTATGGCAGTCCCCTCATTCACCCTTTCCCTGATCCGGGACATATCCTCCTGAGCATTCCGGTTCGTTCCGATTGCAGCAATTTTAAATCCGAGCTCCTGCAGCATCGTGAGATACGTCCAGCTTTCCATCCCGTCCGTATATAAGACAGCCGTCTTCCCCTTGAGCGCTCTACGGATGGGGGCCAGCTCCGAACGCAGACGCTCTTCTTCCTTGCGCATATAGCGGTGCAGCCGCTTGTCGAGATCGGCATCCCCAAAGTGAAATGCGATCTGCCGCATGGTGAACCGGATTTCCCGCTCGCCGTAAAAAGAGCCCTCAAAATAGGGGATGTTGTACTTATCCTTCATTTTTCGGGCCAAGGTAATCATTGATCGGCTGCACACCACCATATTGACATTAGCCAGATGGGCGCAGCTCACTTCTTCATAACCGCTTTGACCCGTTATTTTGGACAGGACACGGATTCCCGCCTTGGCAAGCAGCGCTTCGATAATCTCCGCTTCCTCCGCGCCGCCACACTCCCCGATCAGATTGATATTGAACTCCGCGGCCTTCTCCCGCTTCAACATTCCTTTGCCGATAACTCTGTCCATTAACGCTTCGCCGGCTAACCTCCTGCCCATATTGGCGCTGCTTCCGCTGAAGCCCGGGCTATGAACCGGTATGACCGGTATTCCCCAGATTTCCTCCGCCTCTTCGCAGACGGAGTCCAGATCCTCCATCGCCAGCACCGTTATGCACGTGGCGTATACGAATATCGCAGGGGGCTTATAGCTCTCGGCGATATACCCTATGGAATGCAGCAGCTTGCGCTCTCCGCCCATCGTCATATCCTGATCATTTAACTGTGTGCAAAAACCGAATCCGGACAGATTGCCGAAGAAAGCCCGGTCTCCAGATTTTCCCCAACCGCTCTCGAGACAGCCGGCTGTCCCATGCGCGAGATGTGCCGCGTCTGCAATCGGCATCAGCGCTGCCAGGGAACCGGCATACGGACAGCCGCGTGAAACTTCACCGGGCCCAGGCGTCACACAACCTTTCTTTTCCTGGCCGTTATGCTCGCAGTCGGGTTCCACAAACGGATTATTTTTTCCTTTTGGCATGAAACATCCTCCTCTCATTGACGGCGCCGCTTTTGCGGGTATCTCCGGCTCGGAAACGCGGCAGTTTCAGGCTTATATTTGTACAAAAAGCGGGTACAATTGTACCCGCATTCGCAATCATTTCTCTATTGTTTAATTGCAGCTGTTGGCAAAATAGCTCATATAACGGGCATTCTGCGCAAGCTGTTCGCCGATATCCCCTTTGCAGACTATCGGCATAATGCCGATGGCCTTCATTTTGCTGGCTGGAGCCTTACCGATGCCGGAACAGAGCAGCA
The DNA here is from genome assembly GCF_011043685.1 of Paenibacillus apii. Classification (NCBI taxonomy): domain Bacteria; kingdom Bacillati; phylum Bacillota; class Bacilli; order Caryophanales; family Paenibacillaceae; genus Paenibacillus; species Paenibacillus apii. Next base: position 375,484 of record NZ_JAAKGU010000005.1, read on the forward strand.
GCTTGCAATCTTTTAGCATTTGAACCGTTTCGGAGAAGATCCGGGCCGCTCCGCTGCCGTCATCGCCGCACTCAGCCAATCCATTGCAGTAGGCTTGTACCTTGCGGACACCAATCAGCCTGGATTCGCTCGAATCGTTCACTTCGTATACCAAAAATTCCTTGGCATGCCCGAAATGCTGGTTGACTTCGCCGGAACCTCTGGTCGCAACAGCCACCCGGACAACCTGGCTCCAGTCGCCCTCCGGCTCAGCGCTGCGATGCTTCATCTTACTCAAGATCTGCTCTTGATGCGCATCCCGGGCCGCCTTGTCATAATAACGGGCAACCGGCAGCATTTCAGGCGTCTGGCTCATGTCTCCGCCCAGCATCCCCACCGCATCGGCCCGGCATTGCCGGCAGTGGCGCATAACCTTCATAATCCTCGCGGAAGCCTGCTGCACTTCAAACGACTCCTCGCTCGTCGGGGCGCGAAAGCCTTTTTTCTCAAAGAAGCTGCCGGGTGATAGAATCAGCGGCATAATATTATGACTGAAAGCTCCGAGTTCTTTCACTTTACGGGTAACCTCCCGCAGATGCTCACCATTGACTTCGGGAATATGCACGGAATTCACCTTACACAGCACTCCCGCTTCAGCCAGCATTTCAATTCCCCGAAGCTGCCGTTCGATCAACAGAGCAGCCGCTTCCCGGCCACGGTATAATTGCCCGTTATATGCGACTTTTTCATAGATGAGGGCGCCGACGTCCGGATCAATGGCGTTCATCGTGACTGTCACATGCCGGATGCCCAGCTCTTTGATTTCCTCCACATGATCCGGCAGCGCCAGCCCGTTTGTGCTCAAGCACAAATGAATATCGGGATCAAGCGACGCAACGATACGAAAGGCACGGAAGGTTTCCTCAGGATTGGCCAACGGGTCGCCGGGGCCTGCAATCCCAACCACTGTCAAATTGGGCAGCTGCGCCATCGCTTGGGCGACGCGCTCGCCCGCCTCCTCCGGAGAGAGCACCTCGCTGACAACGCCGGGACGGCTCTCATTGACACAGTCGAATTTGGGATTGCAGTAATTGCAGCGAATATTGCATTTAGGCGCTACCGCTACATGAATGCGCGCGAAATGGTGATGCGCCTCTTCACTATAACAAGGATGCTTCAACAAAGCCGATTCTGACATGGTCGCTTCTCCCTCCTTATAAGTTTTTTCTTACATATTTCGTCATCTTTACTAACTTGTCTGCATATTATGTTTAATTTTGTATCATCATACTTCCAAAAAAAGAACAAGGTCAATCGACCATGGACGAACTTAGATCGGATTAATAAGATTGTCAGCATTAATGTCAGTTTTAATTACATATTACTAACGTAAATCGTTTCCATGGGGAAAATAAAAGGCTTTCATAAAGGAGGCTCGGCCGCGGCTGCATGCTCTCGTTTAAGACTGCTTGAAACGCGGAAGGGTTGAACCCGGGAGAATCGCATATAAAAAATCCTCCCCGGGTTGTCCGCTTCAAGCGGAACAAGCAACCCAAGGAGGATTTGGTGCAAGGAATGATGTCTGCAAGGAGTTTATGCAAACGGAGCTTTAGCCGTTTTGATACAGCTCGTCGGACAGCTGTCAACCGCATCGCCCAGTTCTTCCAGCAGATCGCTCGGGATGAGCGTTACGCCCTTGTTGTTATCGCCCTCGTAGATTACTTCAGCCAGACCGTCATCGTCGAAATCGAAAATTTCCGGAGCCGAGGAACCGCAGCTTCCGCAGGCGATGCAAGAATCCTTTTTAACCAATACGTATTTACTCATGAAATCCCACTCCTCTATTGATAGATAACTCATATTATAAAAGCAGAATTTCCCATAAGGATGTGACTTAATTTATATTATTTTAATAGAGAAAGGAATTTACAAGGATTTTTCATCGTATTTCACATACTTGCGTAATTTTACTTAACATGAACTTTCGATTTTCAACAAGATCGATCCCATAAAAGAACAGACGCCCGGCCGGAGGCTATTCCCCTTATGACCAAGCGTCCGTATTCATTCGTTAAATTCATTGCCTGCAAAGGCCTATGATGTGTAAGGTCTGCCGAGCCCGAGCTCGCTAAGGAGCTGCCGGTAAGAAATTGATGTGCGGTCTGCCGGAATATGAGCTTCGGCCTGCAAATCGAGCGGCAGATCCTCCGGTGTCTGCGCCTCCACCATCGCCCGGTCTTCCTGGAAGACCTGCAGGTTAAACTTGATCGCATCCTCAACCGGAGCGTTCTTGTCAAAGTTTCTTGAGATCGGGCAGAACAAACGGGTATAGCGGGCCGATACCGGCGAGGCGCAGTTTAAAATCCGCAGCCTTCCCTCGTTCGGGAAATATACGGTAAGGGAAGCGGCAAACGGCGGGAATACGCGGAATTCGCGAAGCCACTGAAAGCCCTCGGGTGCGGGATTTTCCTGGCCTTTACCGTAATTGCTGACCGTACTCCAATACTCGGCCACCAGCTCGTTCCCCTCGCGCTTCACCTTGTATTGAGGGACTTCCGTGTTGTTGCGGTCGCCGAAGGTTGCGGTATGCACATAGGCAAAATGGGACACATCCAGAAATCCTTCCATCTGCCGTCCGGCGGAGCCTGCAATATCAAAGCTGGGAGGAAGGATATTCAGGTAATCGGGATCTTCCCATGCCGGGAAGGACGGGATTTGCTCCGGCGCCGACGACAAACAGGTCCAAATCAAGCCGTAGCGCTCGACCGCAGGATAGACGTTGAGTTTCAATTTGGGCGAAATTTTGGCGGTTGGATGTGCCGGAACGGCCGTACATTTGCCCTCGCAGTTATATCGGAAGCCGTGGTACGGACAGACGATTTCCCCGTTCTCTACCCAACCCATGCTTAAAGGCGCTCCCCGGTGAAAACAGAGGTCACGGGCGATAACCGCCTTCCCGTTGCTGCGGTAAACAACAAGCTTCACATCCAATAGCTTCACGGCTACCGGTTTATCCTTCACTTCATCGGCAATGGCAACCGGATACCAATATTGGGACAGCACACGCCAATCCTCGGGCGAAAATGTACAATCGCGGGGAAGCTCCATTTCTTCCAGCTCTTTCTTCTGATTCTCTGACATGACCGCTCCACCTCGTTCTTTACTATTATTAATTGAGTTCAATCTAAAGCATGTAATATAATGTGACTGTTGATGTGTATTTTAATATCATTTCATTTTAATAATCAATCTAAAGTTTTTGTTTTTGGTCACGCGCATAAAAAACTGCCCTTAACGTTATGCATAATCCCATTTAGCCTCATCAGAGCTTGATTACACAAGAACTTGTTGAATAAAACAAGCGTATCTGCCGTTTATCCACTTTGGCAACTACGAGAACCCTGTCCGTATGAAAAAACACAGCAGCATCGTTTCGATGCTGCCGTGTCCAGTGATGCGCCTTAAAGCGCAACATAACCCTCCTCTCAAAAAGAGGAGTTTCCTGATCCTTACTTGGACCGGCTGGGAGGCGCCATAAATTCCGGGCCGACCGGCTCCTTTACCGTTTCCGCAACAATCCGATCGATTTCTTCCAGAGCCTGCTGATCCAGCGACCAGCCCATCACTTCATCGACCGGGGCCAATTGCTCCGGTTTACGCGCGCCCCAGAGCGCTACGCCTGCGCCGGGTTGAGCCAGAATCCAGCGGACAGCCAGATGAATGACACGTTTCCCGTAATTTTCCTGAGCAAACTGATCAAGCTTCTGCACGGCATCGAGATACTGCCCGAAACGAGGGGCTTGAAACTTCGGATCTACCTTCCGCAGATCATCGCCTGTAAATTCCGCATCCGCCTTCATGCGTCCGCTTAACAAGCCGCGGCACAAGCTTCCATACAGCAGCGTAGTGATTTGATGCTCCGCGCAATAAGGCAGCACGTCCTGTTCAATCTCGCGCTCAAACAAATTATACGGAGGCTGGTCCGTATGCAGCGGCGCGATTTTTCGGAAAGCATCCATTTGTTCTGTGGAGAAATTGCTGACACCAATGGCACGTATTTTCCCCTGCTCCAACAACTGCCGCATCGTTTCCGCCGTTTCTTCTACAGGAACCAGCGGGTCCGGCCAATGAATTTGATAAATGTCAATATAGTCGGTCTTCAAACGTTGAAGAGAATCTTCGACTTCCTTCAGGATGCGCTGTCTCGTTGCGTTGCGGTGAACGCTGCCGTCGACCCACTCCAGCGCCGCTTTTGTCGCGATCACGATTTGATCCCGCTTCCCATAGGACTGAACCGCTTGTCCAACAACTTCCTCAGAATGGCCAAAACCGTACACGGGCGCCGTATCGATCAGATTAATTCCGCGGTCCAATGCGGCGTGAATCGTACGAATCGACTCCGCATCATCGCTTCCGCCCCACATCCAGCCGCCGATAGCCCAAGTACCCAGACCAATTCGGGAGGCCTTAAGTCCGGTATCGGAAACTTGTACAAATTCCATTATTGCCTTCATCCTTTCTGCGAGTTAGAGTTCCAATAGGATTAAAAGACGCTTCTCACCAAACCTCCGTCAATCCGCAATGCCGCGCCGTTGATTGCCGAGGACAAGGGACTGCTCAAAAAGGTGACGAAATTAGCGATTTCTTCGGGTCTGATCAGGCGTTGGATAATGGAAGTCGGCCGATTTTCCTTAATAAACTTGACCTCCGCTTCCTCTACGCTAAGACCCTCATTCGGGTATAAGGTATTGAGCATCGTCTCTACCCCTTCGGTAAGCGTCGAACCCGGCATAACGGTATTGACAGTAACGCGGGTACCTGTGGTAAGTTCGGCCAGACTCCGGGAGAGCGACAGCTGCATCGTTTTGGTTGCGCTGTAATGAGCCATTTCCTGAGAAGGCATAATGGCGGCTTCGCTGGCGATAAAGATGACTCTTCCTTCATCTTTTTGCAGCATTTGCTGAAGGTAGTGCCGCGTCAGCCGGACTCCGCTCATAATATTCACCTCGAAAAATTTAAACCACTCTTCGTCCGGGATTTCGAAATACTCCGCCGGCTTAAAAATCCCCAAGTTGTTGACGAGGATATCAATGTCAAATCCCCGATTAATCAGTTCTTGACAGCCGCTTTCCGTCCCCAGATCAGCGGCGGCAGGCTGAGGATTTGCATAAGGATACAATTCCTTTAATTCTTGTACAACTTTAGACACCTTATCCGCATTGCGTCCGTTGATCAGTACAGATACGCCTTCCTTGGACAAGGCCTCGGCGATCGCTCTGCCGATTCCTTCCGTCGAACCGGTGACAAGCGCGGTTCTTCCTTCTAAATGAAGCTCCATGGTTAATCACCCTCCTCCACAACAGGATAACCTATCCATCCAGTTAAATCCAGAAAGCCTATTCTTATAATCAATAAGCTCAATCGCAGAACATTAATTCCTCTAGGGAAACTAGCAACATTTTTATTGCTTGACTTTCCATTCATATGGAAGGTTTATAATTCGAGTAATGAAAGGAGTGAATCCCGTGTTTAAAATCAGCGAATTTTCAAAGTTAAGCCAAGTTCCTGCAAAAACTTTGAGATTTTATGACCAACTTGAACTACTCAAACCTGCCTACACAGATCAGCAGAGCGGTTACCGTTATTATACGAGCGAACAGTTGCTCCATTTACATCGAATTCTGGCGTTTAAGGATCTTGGTTTTACACTTGAACAAATCAAGCAGCTTCTGAAAGATAACGTGTCTATTGCAGAAATTCGCGGAATGCTTCGGCTTAAACAGGCGGAGATGCACTCGCTGATTCAGTCGGAAACGGAGCGTTTGAGGCGTATTGAGTTCAGACTGGAACAAATTGAACGGCAAAGCGACGGTCTTTCACGGTATGAGGTTGTGGTTAAGAAGGTCGAGCCCTTAATGGTTGCAACGCTTAAAGCGACCACGAGCAGAGCGAGTATTCCCGGGCTGTTCGAAGAAATCGACGAATATTTAACTTGGAATGGAATTTCGCTGCCTGTTACCCATATGGTGATGTGGCATGGTTGTCCGGAGTGTGAAAGCAGCATCGATGTGGAAATCGCCTGCCCAATCCCGCGCAAGCTGCAGGACACGGCCCGCTTTCAGACAAAGCTGCTGCCGGAAATGACCGTTGCGTCGGTGACCCATATGAGCCGTCCAGATGCGGATACGCCGGTGAGCATTGATCTTGGAGCCTGGATTGAGGAGAACGGCTACCGGATTAGCCCGGAAATGCCGAGCAGGGAAGTTTATATATCCCCTCAAGAAAGCAACAAATTGCGGTATGTAACCGAGAGTCAGATGCCCATTTTGGGAGCAGGGTTTATGCAATGAACCGTATGCCAATTGCGCTCTGGGCGTTAACCCTTGCTTCTTTTGGAATCGGCACAGCAGAATTAGTACCCATGGGACTTTTGACTACGATTGCCGAGGACTTAAAAGTATCACTTTTTGAAGCGGGTCTTTTAGTCACAGGATATGCATTAGGAGTCGTCATAGGCGTTCCGCTCGTATCGATTATCTTCTCGAGAATCTCTCGAAAAAACTTGCTTTTATTTCTTGTTGGGGGATTTGCAATCGGAAATCTTCTTTGCGCATGGGCGCCGAATTATACCTTTTTGATGATCGCCAGGATTATTTGTGCATTTATGCATGGAACATTTTTTGGAGAGAGCTATGTCGTTGCAGCCAAGCTGGCTCCTCCAAATAAACAGACAAGTGCACTTGCATTAGTGGCTTCGGGTTTGACTTTGTCTACCGTATTGGGGGCGCCTTTAGGCACGTTTCTGGGACTTGCTTACAACTGGCGAATGCCGTTTTACGTGATTTCGGGGATTGGGGCTATTGCATTCTTGGCAATCGCGTTACTGGTTCCCGCGGTGAAACAAGAACAAGTGGCTTCACTACGGAAACAAGTCGGTGTGCTGCGTCGCCCCCAAGTATTATTGGCGCTTATGATGACCGTCTTTGGTTTTGGCGGAGTTTTTACTGCCTTAACTTACATTACTCCCATGTTGGAGCAAATCACGGGAGTCTCTTCACAGGATGTTTCTGCAATCTTGCTCGTCTATGGAATCGGCTCTTTAGTTGGAAACATTGCGGGAGCAAAGCTGGCCGATCGCTGGTTGATGCCCACCTTACTCGGAGTCTTAATTCTACTGGCAGTTGTTTTAACCAGTTTAACTTTTACCCTCCACCATGTAATGGCGGCAATCATCACGATCTTTATCTGGGGGGGTTCAGCGTTTGCATCTATTTCTCCATTGCAAATGCACATTTTAGATCAAGCTTCCGATGCGCCTCAATTTGCCTCTGGGTTGAACGTGGCTGCTTTTAACATGGGGAATGCGCTTGGGGCATTTTTGGGAGGAATGATCATCGAACATCCTTTATTCGGCCTGGCGGCATTGCCATTAGCAGCGGCGTTGGTTACTACAGCGGGTGTTGCACTCACAGCTGCGAGTCTAGTGTTAGAAAGAAAAAAAATAAGGAGCTGAATAGAATGGCAAACCCATTGGAAAAACAGATGATTGCAGAGTTTAATGTTCCCGTTGAAATGAGAGATGGGATCGTGTTGCGAGCTAATATTTATCGACCTTATGGTGATGGCACTTGGCCTGTTCTGCTAACTCGTACCCCTTATGGAAAAGACAATGTTCCATACATTTTCAACGATATTCCGCGCGCGGTTAAAACCGGGTATGTGGTTATTATTCAAGATACACGAGGACGGTTTGCTTCGGAAGGAGACTGGGACCCTATCCTCTCCGCAAATAAAGAAACATCGGATAGTCAAGATACCATCAATTGGGCTGCCAAACTTCCATACAGTAATGGTCAGGTAGGTATGTTTGGGATATCTTATTACGCTTTTACACAGTGGGCAGGGATGATTCAAAATCCAACGTTTTTGAAAGTAGCAGCTCCTGCATTATCTTGGAGTGACCCTTTTGATGGCTTAATGTACCGGGGAGGAGCGTTTGAACTAGGATTATTGTCGTATTGGCAATTAGGGATGTATCTGGACACACTCTCAAGACTTTATCCGGATGAACAAGAACGAGCTATCGCCTCAAAGCAGTTAATTTCAGATATTGATCAACTAAAAACGGAGATTAAAGGACTTCCACTGAAAAATTTTGCGCTATTTGCCCGTAACAAAGTGGCTCCCTCCATACTTGAACTTTTTGAGCGCGGCATGGATCAAGATTATGTGGATGCGTTATCGTTAAAAGGGAAATATGACAAGTTCATAGTGCCTACACTTAACATTGCCGGTTGGTACGATATATTCTTACAAGGAACCATTGAAAACTTTTTGCAAATGCGTAACAAAGGCGGTAGTCCGGAAGCTCGACAGAGCAAATTAGTCATTGGTCCTTGGCAGCATTTGGATCACAGTCATCAAGCTGGCGAAATAAATTTCGGCTTGGCTGCTCATTCCGCTTTTGTGGATTTGGTCGGACTTCAGTTGCGATGGTTTGATCATTTTTTAAAAGGAAGGGACACCGGTATCATCAGTGAAGCACCAATCAAGCTATTTGTGATGGGTGAGAATATTTGGCGCGATGAATATGAATGGCCGCTTGCTCGGACAAAATTTATTCCATACTACTTGCATAGTCAAGGACATGCGAATACGCTTCAAGGTGATGGAGTACTTAGCACAATCTCACCAGATCAAGAGGAACCCGATCATTATACGTATGATCCCTTGAATCCAGTCATCACTAAAGGCGGAGCGATCATGATGCCACCCGATTTTAACAGTGGTGCATTCGATCAGAGAGAGATTGAATCACGGGATGACGTATTAGTTTATACAACTCCTGTATTAGAAGAAGATGTGGAAGTGACAGGACCGATTAAAGTGAAACTATGGGCAAGCTCAAGCGCGTTAGATACAGACTTTGTCGCGCGATTGGTAAATGTTCATCCCGATGGGTATGCACAAAATATAACAGATGGAATTATACGCGCCCGCTTTCGGAATGCTGCTAAAGGAGAAGCTCCGAGCTTAATCGAGCCTGGAAAAACATATTTATATGAAATCGATTTATGGTCAACAAGCAATTTATTCAAACAAGGACATCGGATCCGCTTGGATATAACGAGCAGTAATTTCCCGCGTTGGGACCGAAATTCCAACACTGGTCGAAATTTTGGGGAGGACCAGGCGAAGGATGTAGTGGTCGCTCGGCAAACCATCTTTCATGATGCAGAACATCCTTCTTCAATTATTCTACCTATCATACCAAGAAGCTAATGTACTTTCTGGGGTTGTCCTTCAGTAGTTAAACACTACTTCAGGGACAGCCCCCATCGTTCTCCAGATATTTTTTTGTACAGCCGCCGGGACTATTTCTCTTTGGTATACGAGCCAACGGGAAAGTTGGCGTTGGTTCCCGCATAGCCCTTATAAGCCCGCAGCCGCTTTAATTTGGGCTCTTTGAGACATGATCAACGCTCTTAGTCCTTCAGTTCCAAAGGCGCCTGACGAAAATCCATTACCTTTCGGATAGTAAACAATCCGCAACGAGGTTCCATCCTTAAGGTGCACTCGCAGGAAAACACCATTATCGTATTTTATTTGCTCATAAACAGCATCGAAACCCACATACTTCAGAATCAGTAGTTCACGTATGAATTCTGAAGATGCTTCCTTGCTAAAGTCTCCAATTTGACTGCCGTCTCTGGCGCTTTCCAAGCTTACTTTTTGCACCTTCCCTTCGATGTCCAGCAAATCCCCCATCGTTACCGCATTTGGATTTTCCGTTGCTTCATAGACCTTGTTGTTTGCTACGACCCGGAATTCCGGATTGTACCCCTTTAACGCGTAGATGACGGTCCCAGCTGGAAGGAAAGCCGCATCTCCATTCTTTGTAACATGATCCGTACAAGCATTGTCTTTCAACATGTACTTCACTCGTCCCACTTCGGCACCAAGCAGCTCTGGTTTCACTACTTTCGTTCCATCGTAGTTTTGAGCATACCTAATGTCATTGATCATCAAAAAATCAACCCACTCAATTTTTGCGAAACAGGGTTCTGCCGCTTTTTCAGTAACCGGCTCTGAAGCAGCATGCTGTTCAACTGCCCTTTTCTCTGCCGTGCCGCAGGCAGTTCCCATCAGCACAAGACCAAGGACGAGTGATATCCGTGCCAATCGCCTGATCTTTTTCATCCCTAATCACCTCAGTTCTTTGACGAAATTCTTAAGCTTAATGTTTCAGACAGATACTTGCAACTTGTATTTATATTTCACGGGCTGGTGAATATATTGTATTAATCTTCGTACAAACCGTTTTCCTCCTGGAACGACGAATCATACTTTCAATGGATCGTTAGAAACAAATGCTGAGCTGCTGCTCTAATTTTCACATTATTTTCATTTTATCAGGGTTATGTGCTGTGAATTTTGGTTAAATAACGGACGTGCGCGCAGTTTGGGTTGTCCAGGGATTTTTGTGATCAGTTGCAGTGAATGTTAAGCCCACGCTTGTCATCATTTTAAGGAGGAATATTCTTTGATAACGAGAAACGTAAGCGCTTGCATTCGTGAAATTCAGAAACATAGCACCCCTGACGGTTCCGGTACTCAAACGATTCTTTACCTCAAGGGCTGCCCTCTGTACTGCAATTGGTGCCCCAATCCGGAGTTCCGCAATCCCGAAGTCAGGCTGTTGTGGGACCCGATCAGAGCCAAACACTATGAAGACGGACGGATATATACCGTTCAGGAGGTATTGGAGTTATGCCTCGATAATCTTGATCCCGCCGAAAGGACTGCGTCCGGGGTTACGTTGACTGGCGGAGAAGCTATGATGCAGCATACCTTTGTCTATGAACTGCTGTCACGCTTGAAGGATCTCGGAGTACATACGGCCGTTGAAACTACCGGATATGTACCAGAGGGTCAATTTGCCAAGCTGCTCCCCCTGATTGATCATCTTATATTCTATGTAAAACACTATGAACGTGAAGCGCACAGAAAAATAACCGGAGTTTACAATGATCTCATTATTGAAAATTTGCGGAACTCTCTCTCGAGTCCAAGCGAGGTTGAGGTGCGGCTTAATCTTATTCCCGGATTGAACGACCGTCCGGAGGATGCGGAAGGATTCGCCAGACTGCTCCAGCGTATAGGTGTAAAACAGGTGCAGCTTTTCCCCTCCAACAACCAGACAGACCCATCAAACCGGAACAATACCCAAGGCAGCGCTTCACCGTTTACCGAGGTGGAATTGGCCGCCTATCAGGACGCCTTTCAAAATCTCATAAGATGACTGCTTATAGCTTTAAGGTTTCGTGAACCCTCAGTCGAACTGGGGGTTTTCCGTATACAAAAACCGCCAAACATCTAAAGTGTGTGTGGCGGTTTCGCAGCCAATATGGTCAGTATTCTATGAAACAAGTCAGCTTGCCAATGTTGGCCTTAATATTACTTTCTTTTTTTTATCAGAAGACTTGCACAAAAATGGACCTACGGGCTTGTTCGTCAGAACACCGGACGCGTTCCGCACATTTCTGGCGAATACCAGCGGCGGTTGGATAGCTTCCCAATGGATGTACCAAATGTTCGGGTTGGTAAATAACCAGTGGTTATGAAGGGCTGTTACTTTAATACCCGCTTTACGGAGCCGGGAGATAAATGGGTTAATTTCCCGGGTAAGAATAACGGATTCCCCAAGACATAATGCTCTGCCATCTTTGCCGACACTCTCGAAAGAAATGCCGAAAGGAAGGGTAAACAAGCCTTTGGAACGTCTTCCTAATATTTTCACCTTAATATTGGTGCGTAATTTAGTTGCTACACATACCCCATTAACGACTTGAGCTTCTGCACCAAAAATCTCCGCGAACCGGTTACAAAGTGGACTTACACCCATTTTCTATCACCCTCCAGCTTTAAAAATATAAAATATAATATGGAATGGTGACCTTTTGGAAACGGCGTTTTATCGTTTAGCAGCAAAATTGGACTGCCGGAATATATATTTCCATCTGATCAGATGAAATTAAAGTACAACAACCGATAAAATTAGTTGCGAACAAAAAAACTATCGTATATTGTGAAATTGCACTCAATGTATGCGCAACCAAATTTGGAATTATTTAATAGGTAAGGAGTGTTGATGCTTGAGTCAAGTTTCTGAAGCTGTGACTGTAAACCAGTCCAATCATCCCCAGGAGCGCCGTTTCAAGCTGTATCTGTGGGTGGTATCCTATCTCCGTCCTTACGCGGGTCAACTTACGCTGATCGTGCTGTGCGGACTGATTGCCGCCGCGGGAGAGCTGGTGATCCCCAAGATGATCGAGCATCTGGTCGACAGCATCATTCCGGCTAAGAATAAAAACGCTTTTACAAGTATGCTTCTCCTGCTCGTTGGAATCGTGGCGCTCTCCGTCTGCGCTTCCTTGCTTCGTAATCTGCTTCAAAGAGCGGTCGGAAGCAAAGCCGCGCGCGACCTGCAATTCTCCGTGCTTCAGAAGCTGCGGAAGCTTGGCTTTTCCTACTATGAACAGCGTCCCGTAGGCGAAACGCTCTCTTTGATGAACAATCAGGTGCACGCGGTACAGGAGCTGTACACCAGCTTTTTTCCTGACATGCTGGAGCTTGCCCTCTTCGTCATTCTCGCCGTTTCCGTGATGGTGTCGGGCAGTCTCAAATTGACATTGGTTGCCGTTCCGTTCTTCCTGATCTACTATGCCGTAGGGCCGAGCCTTGACCGAAAGACCGCTGAGTGGAATGAGCGCATGAATGAACAGCGGATGGATTATAACCGCAAAATCCATGAATCGGTGTCAGGCATCCGCGACTTTCGGGCTTTTTCCGCTGAGAATTGGGATTTGCAGCGTGGGCTTCGGTTGTATCAGACCGTCACGGACACCACCTTGAAATGGGTATTCTTCATACATACCCGCTGGAGCATCCGAAGGGTGTTCTTCGACGCCGGCGCGGTTGCGCTGTTCATATTCGGCTATTGGTTTATTCGTAATCAGACGTTAACTGTAGGCGCTTTCCTTTCCTTTTTCCTCATTTACTCTGTCGTCATGTTCAAATTATCTATGCTGATCGGCAATCTTGCGCAGCAAGGGATGATGCTGGAACAGGCCAATCCGATTCGCAGGTTGATGCTGCTGAAGCCCCTTGTAGAGGAACCGGAGCATCCGATTCCCTTGGGAACGATAAATGGTCGAATCACTTTCAAAAGTGTTGGTTTCCATTACCCGAATCGCCCGCCGGTCATCAGAGACTTCTCGCTCGACATCCGGCCCGGTGAAAGACTGGCCTTTGTCGGCACAAGCGGCAACGGAAAATCAACTTTACTCAAGCTGATTAACCGCTTCTATGATCCTCAGGAAGGCATGATCGAGCTGGATGGGGTCCCCATCACCCGGCTGTCTTTTCAAGATTTAAGAGGAAGCATTGGTTATGTCTTTCAGGAGTCGTATCTGTTTGGCTTCTCTGTCAGAGAGAACATTCGCTTTGGACGGCCGGAGGCGTCGGACGAAGAGATTGAGCAGGCCGCGAAAGCGGCCATGGCGCATGAATTCATCCTTCAGCTTCCGCAGGGTTATGACACTCTGGTCGGCGACCGCGGCATGAAGCTGTCAGGCGGACAGAAGCAAAGAATCGCGATTGCCCGCATGATGATCTCGGGTCCAAAAATCGTCCTGCTCGATGAAGCAACGTCCGCGCTGGACAACGTCTCCGAGGCAGAGGTCAAGACCGCGCTGGATCGCCTCTTTGAAGGCCGGACGATGATCGCCGTCGCCCACCGGTTATCGACCATCAAGGATTTTGACCGGATTGTGGTCGTGGATGAGGGGACAATCGCAGAGATCGGTTCCTATGAAGAGC